>DHSB01000011.1 GCA_002408385.1 Myxococcales bacterium UBA5297 | reverse complement strand
CTGGCCGTAGTGGTTGCCGCTGTTGCCGGGCTTGGGCTTGTCCTGGCCGAAGTGGTTGCCGCTGTTGCCGGGCTTGGGCTTGTCCTGGCCGTAGTGGTTGCCGCTGTTGCCCGCATTGCCCGGCGTCGGAGTGGAAACCGAGCCCGAGCTGCCCGGGGTCGGGTAGGAGGGGCCTGCTGTGCTCGAACCGGGACGCGGGGAGGACGGCGCGGAGTTGTCGGTGCCTGGGCGCCCGTGGTCGTGCCCGCGGTCCCCGTCGCCATCGTGCGCATACGAGTAGTGGCGGCTCTGCTGGTCGTAGTGGAAGTGGGCCTGATGGTTGCGGGGCGGATGGTAGTTGTGGTGGTGCCTGCCGTGGACATGGCACCAGCCGCCGTACGGGTCCGGGTGCGCGTCCCAGTAGACCACGACGATCGGCGCGTTCCAGTAGTAGACCCCGCTCTCGACCCGGTAGTGGACCGGGTCGCCCGGGGAGTAGTTGTGGTCGTGCACGTCGTCGATGAGACACCAACCGCCGCCCCACTCCTCCGGAACGAGGTGTGCGCCCCAGTACCGGTAGACCACGACGGGCGGAGGTGCGGGCTGGACGACGACCGGCCGGCGCGGCGCGTGGTGGACGCAGGCGCCAAGGCTCGACACAGCGAGAGCTGCCAAGAGCGCTCGGTGAGTGGACCTCATGGGTTTCCTCCTGGAATCGAAGAGTCTTCAACACCATAACCGCTCAGCCCGAGCGTAGTCGCGCCCGGCCGTGCGGCGGGCCGTTCGAGAGTGCAACCAATGGCCTGGCCTGACGCCACCCGGTCTCTCGACTTTGCCCCCGTCGACCCGCCGACCGGTCCTCTGCAAACGGGCCTCGCCCGGAAACCAAAGGCGATAGGTCGCAGGCTGGCAGGGGCGCACGGCAGTTCGCCCATCGAGGAACCGAGCAGGTGCGCGGGCGACACCAGGGTTGCCGGCGGCCGGCCCTGGGGAATCGTGACGCGGCGCAACGAGGGCCTCGACGCCGCGCGAAAGCCTGTCGCGGGTGTCTTGTTTTCGGTCACTCCCCGCTCTTCTGTCCGCAGGAGAGACAACTTTTCGGGCGTCGCGCCGATAACAAGACAGGACTGCAAACCTGGAGGCTTCGATGTCCTACACCGTTCGAAGCGGCGACAACATGAGCGCCATTGCGGCGCGCCACAACATCTCGCTCCAATCCCTCATCGCGGCCAATCCTCAGGTCCGCAACCCGAACCTGATCCACGTCGGCCAGAGCCTGAACATCCCGGGTCGGCGCGACGATTTCGTCCCGGCAGCGACCACCCCGCAGACGACGGCTTCGGGCGGCACCGCCTACACCGTGCGCAGCGGCGACTCGATGAGCTCCATCGCCGCCCGCCACAACGTGAGCCTCCAGGCCCTGGTCGCGGCCAACCGCCACATCACCAACGCCTCGCTCATCTATCCTGGCCAGAAGCTGACCATCCCGGGGACCCGCTCCTCCCAGCAGCCGGTCGCCGCGACCCCTTCGCAAGACGTGCGGCGTGGCTCACAGGGCTCGGCGGTTCGCTGGGTTCAGGACGCGCTGGTGCGCTCGGGCTACATGACTGCCGCGCAGGTCGCGACCGGCCCCGGCATCTTCGGGCCGCAGACCGACGCCGCGGTGCGCCGCTTCCAGCGCGATCACGGCCTGGTCGTCGACGGGATCGCCGGCCCCATCACGCGCAGGGCGCTCGCGTCGGCCATGGAGGGGGCGGGCCAGGCTTCGCAGGTGTCGGTCGATCACAACACCACGCTGCACTACGACGGCTCCAAGCCGGCGCCCGGCACGACGCGCACCGACGCCTGGAATCCGGTGAACGCGCCCATCCAGGGCGTATCGGGCAACCGCTCGGTCACCCGCTACAACGACGTGATCAACCAGTTCGCCGTCGGCGTGAACCCGCGCTACGCGCCGCGCGGCGGCAATACCTACTGCAACATCTTCGTGTGGGACGTCACTCGCGCGATGGGCGCGGAGATCCCGCACTGGGTCGACGGCAACGGCAACAGGGTCGGCGTCGGCAAGGGGCGCGAGCTGAGCGCGAACGGCGTCTGCTCCTGGCTGAGTAACCATGGCGCGCGCCACGGCTGGAGGAAGGTGTCGGCGGCCGAGGCACAGGCGGCGGCCAACCAGGGCAAGCCGGTCGTCAGCTCTTGGCTCAACCAAGGCGGCATCGGCCACGTCGGCATCGTGCGCCCCGGCGAGATCACCTCGCGCGGCCCCGCGGCCGCGCAGGCCGGCGGCACGAACTTCAATCGCGGCCACGTCGCCGACGGCTACGGGTCGCGGCCGGTCAGCTACTGGGTGCACGCGTAAGGCGGCAGCGCCTGGGCGGACCCGAGCCAGCGATTGCTTGATGGGCGGCGGCGCAGCGGATGCTGCGCCGCCGCTTGCTTTTGAGCGTGTCCCCGACAACCGGCTCGTCAGGAATCTGTCGGGCCATCTTCTTGCGCTCGGGTCCGCCCCTGCTCGCCCCGAGCGTAGGGCGAGCTTGCGAGGCCGAAGTCGAAGGGGACTTCCCCTTGCTCGCCCGCCTGGTTCTTCGGCAATCGGCTGTTCGTTCAAGGGACACAGCCGGCCACGGGCCTGGTGCAAAGCTCGAGGTGAGCGGGGAGGCAGGCCTCTCGACTCCGCTCTGCCCCTCGGCTCACCTTGAGCCCCCGCCTGCTTTTCGCCACAGTTGGCCACCAGACCAAAGCACCCGGGCCCCGCCTCTGACCCGCGTGCCGACCTTTAGGAGCCAACCGTGTCCGCTTTCGCCGCGCCGCTGCTCTCCGTTCTGATCGCCGCAGCGGCAGGCGGGCCGCCGATTTCCAGCGAGGCCGAACCTGTCGCAGACCCGCCGGAGGCTGCGACCGCCGAAAAGCCCGACGCCGCCTCTCCCCAGCTCACCCGGATGCCCGTCCTCGTCGGCTACGTCGAGGCGGCCTATCCGGCTGACGCCCTCGCCCAGCGCATCGAAGGCGAGGTCGTGCTTCGGCTCGTCATCGATGAGAAGGGCACGGTCACCGACGCTCAGGTCCTGCAGCCCGCCGGCCGCGGCTTCGACGAGTCGGCCGTCGCCGCCGCGCGGCAGTTTCGCTTCGAGCCGGCCTTGATGGGCGAAGCTCCCGTCCCGGTGATGATCGAGTACCGCACCCGCTTCCAGCTCGAGTCCGAGCCTGCGGCGCAGGTGCCCAACTTCGTTGGCCAGGTCCTCGCCGCCGAAGACGGGAAACCAATCTCCGGCGCCTCGGTCTACCTGCCCGAGCTCGACCTCGGCGCGCAGACCGGACCCGACGGCAGCTTCTCGTTCACCGCCGTGCCCGCCGGCGCGCACGCCTTGAGCGTCTTCGCCTTCGCCCGCGAGCGGCTCAACACGAGCGTCGTCATCGACCCGAAGAGCGCGGTCAGCGCGACCTATCGCCTCTCGGGCGAGAGGCGCTCGCACTACGAGACCAAGGTCATCGCCCGCCGCGTGCGCGAGGAGGTGCGCCGGCGCCCGGTCGAGCTCAACCTGCGCCCGGTCGTCAGCGAGTACCAGCTCACCCGTCGCGACGTCGAGCTGACGCCCGGCGCGCTCGAGGACATCTCGCGCGTCGTCCAGACCCTGCCCGGCGTGGTCGGCGATCCCGGGCTGATGGCCACCTTCTTCGTGCGCGGCGGGGACAGCGACGAGGCGGTCTTCTACCTCGACGGCGTGCCGCTCGCGAACCCGTACCACCTCGGCGGCTTCGCGACGCTCTTCAACCCCGAGCTGATCCGCGAGGTCTCCTTCTTCGCCGGGGGCCAGCCGGCGAGGTATCGCTCCTCGCTCTCGGGCGCGCTCGACGTCGGCTACCTCGCCGGTCAGGCCGAGCGCTTCGAGGGCGTCGTCGACCTGAGCGCGAACACCGCCAAGCTGATGGTCGCCGGTCCCACGCCGGTCGAGGGCCTGTCGGTGATGCTCTCGGCGCGCCGCAGCTACTTCGAGCTCTACTTCATGCTGCTCAAGGACCTGGGCATCGTCGGCCAGCGCTTCGTCGCCCCCGACATCGGCGAGTACGAGGCGAAGGCGACCTGGCGCGGCGGCAAGCACCGCGTCGACGTCGCCTTCCTGCAGGCGACCGATGGCCTGAGCTTCACCTCCGATCCGGACGAGGAGGCGCTCTTCAGCTTCGAGGGCGGGCTGCGCACCCAGAACAGCCTGTCGCTCGGCTCGCTCTCGTGGCGCTGGGATGCGTCGCCGCGGCTGAAGCTCAGCTCGGTGCTCGCGCTGATTCGCGATCGCCAGGAGACCGAGCGCACCGGCGCGGGCGCGAGTCAGACGAGCAGCCTCGTCTCCTCCTCTGACTCGCGGCTGACCGACGTCGTCTGGCGCGTCGACGCCGAGCTGAACACACACGCCGAGAACCGCCTGCGGTTCGGGCTCGATCTCGACTGGTGGGACCAGGCCTTCTTCGGCCGGGTCGAGGACACGCGCGCGACGCCGCCGTGGCTGATGACGCCGATGGCCAACTACCACCGCGACGCGCTCGACATCGAGCCGGCGCTGCGGCGGCTGAGCGCCGGGGTCTATCTCGACGACGAGTGGACCGACCTGCTGCCGGGGCTCACCCCGCGGGTCGGCGTGCGGCTCGACGTTGCCCAAGGGATGGCCAAGCCGATGGTCTCGCCGCGCGCGGCGCTGAGCTGGCGGGTCTTCGAGCCGACCGTGCTCAAGGCGGCCTGGGGGGTCTATCACCAAGTGCCGCGCAACCCGCTCGAGCTCGACCCGACCTACGGCAACCCCGACCTCGGGCCCGAGCGGGCGACGCACTACATCGTCGGCCTCGAGCAGATGCTGCCGCTGCGCACGCTCTTGCGAGTCGAGGGCTACTACAAGGACCTGCGCGATCTCGTCGTGAACCCGGACGACCCGGCGACGGTCGCCGCGGGCACCACCTTCACCAACGACGGCTCCGGCTGGGCCTACGGCGCCGACGCGCTCCTCCTCCACCGCGGCGAGCGGTTCGGCTTCGGGCTCTCCTACGGTTACCTGCAGACCGAGCGCACCAATCCCCTCAACACGCGCTACGCGAAGACCTACGCTCCGCACCAGCTCCAGGAACACACCTTCGCGGCCTCGGCGGACCTCTCCATCGCCGACACCTGGGTCTTCGCCGCCCGCTACCAGTTCCACGTCGGCCGGCCGTACTCGACCCTCGGCTCGTTCAGCCTCGAGGAGCGCGACGGCGAGCAGGTCTACGTCCCGGTCCTCGGCGCCGGTGACAGGCTCAACGACGGCCGGCTCGGCAGCTTCCACGAGGCGTCGGTCCGCGCCGAGCGATGGTTCCGCTTCAACGCCTGGCGCATGGTCGTCTACGCGGAGCTGCTCAACGTCACCAACCACAGCTCGGTCTACGTCTACATGTACGACGAGGGCGACCCGGCGACGGGCACGCTGCCAAAGCGCGGGGCCTTCAATCACCTGCCGATCCGGCCGTTCCTGGGGTTGCGGGGCGAATATTGAGTGAGTTGGGAGTTCGGAGTCGGGAGTGCGGGGAAGGAGCTGGGAGCGCGCGAACGGTCGGGGCGCATCGCAATGCGCCCGCCGGGGAATCGGGAACGGGCTCGTAGTCGCCGCAGCGCCCCGCCCGCTTGCCAGCCCGCTCGTTCGCCCCGCAGACTGCACCGCATGTCGCTTCTGCTCTCGATGCTGCTCGCTGCTGGTGGGTGTGCTTGCCCCCGCCCGGTCCACTTCGTCGACCTCCACGGCAACGAGCTGAAGAGCCTCGAGCCTTGCTGGCAGAGCCTCCACCGGTTCTTCGGCGAGGCCACGCCAGAGCGCATCACCATCGGCTACACGCCCGAGAGCGCCTCGTCCTTCTCGGTCGGGAGCGACTCGATCACGGTCTCGATGAACGAATGGGCGACCAACCCGGCGCCGATAGTCGCGCACGAGAGCTCCCACCTCGCCTTGAGCCACCTGACACAAGGCGCGAGCGCTACCGAGCCTTTTCGCTTCCTCGACGAAGGCCTCGCCGAATACCTGCAGCACGTCGTGGCCGGCGACTTGCCCGCATATCGAGAGGAGGCCCTCGCGGTCGCCGCTGCCGACAGGGCGAGAGGCGCTATCAGCTTCGCCGCGATGCGGTCGTGGCAGACCTGCTTCGGCCGGCCGCCCAAGCGCAACCTTCGGGCCTATGCGGCCGGCGCGAGCGTCGTCTTCTTCCTGGTCGAGCGCTGGGGGGAGCCGAAGCTGCGAGCGTTCTTCGCCGAGCTGGGCCGCACCCGCGACCTCGACCAAGCGACCCGCGCGAAGATCGAGCTGTCGGTCGAGCAGCTTGAAGCGGGCTGGACCGCCTGGCTGAAGACGCAGCGACCCGCGATGACCGATTCGGACGAACCCCTGCGCATCGTGCGGTTCAGTCCGGCCCAGGGAAGCAAGTCGGTCTCGGCGGCGCTGCGCGAGGTCGAGGTGGAGCTCAGCTCCGACATGTTCGGCCGCGCTCCGCTCTGCCTCCAGACCCCTTGCAACGACGGCCTCTGCTACACGGAGGCGTACTGGAAGAGCCCGCGGATCCTGGCGGTTCGCGCGCCGAAAGGGTTGCGCGCCGGGACCCGCTACGAGCTGAGGATTGGCGCTGCGGGCTGCCAGATCCAGTCGCGCTCCGGGGAGAAGCTCCCAGTGACCGAGTGGAGCTTCCAGACGAGGTGAGGCGCCCGCCCGATCCGCAGGTCCCGGAGTCCTCTGGCAGAAAGCGGGTTGTGGCAGACTGCGCGCCAGGTCGTCCGCGGTGCCGCTCGCTTCCTCTGCCCCGCCTCTCGATCGCCCCACCGAAGAACCCGTCTTCCGCCTGTCTCGAGGTGCCGCAGCGCGCGGGGAGCGCGGCGTCGGGGTGGTGCGGATGGTCGTCTGCGCAGTGGTGTTGCTGCAGTTGGCGGCGCTCGCCCTGGTTCCCGGTGAGGGTGTGGCGCCGCGGGGATCGCGAAGGTCGCCTTCGCCTGCTTGTTCGGAGTCGCCTGGTCGGTCTGAACCCTGCGCACGCCCGAGGCGGGAGTCTTGAGCCTGGAAGGCCGGCCGATGGCTTCGGCGGTGGTGGACCACGTGATGATCGGCTTGTCGTTGCTCGCCGTGTCCCTCTGGCCGTTCTCGGGATACGCCGGGATGCTCCGGTACCCGGGTTGGCGATCTTCGCGGTTGCGACCGCGGCGGCGGGGCTGCGCCTCTCGGTGCGCGTCGCCCTGGTTGAGCGCCGGGTTCGGGCTCGCCGGGCAGCTCGTGTTGCCCGTCGTGGACCGACTGCTCTGTCCGCTTCCGCCGATCGGGCTCTCGGAGGCCGCGTTGCGTCCACTTCGGCGAGGCGGTGGTCGGGCACCTCGGCAACCTCGAACGGCTGCAGTTCACGGTGATCGGCGACGCGGTCAACCTCGCCTCGCGGCTGGAGACGGCGACCAAGCAGGTGCACTAAACGCTTGGATTTCGCGTGGTTTCCAACTCATGACCTGGACCTTGCACGAACTCTGCGGCGTCAGCCAAACCTCGATTTCGCGGCCGGTTTGGGATCTGCGGCAACTCACC
>DHSB01000235.1:44083-44276 GCA_002408385.1 Myxococcales bacterium UBA5297 | reverse complement strand
CACTTCAGGCGCCTTCCGGTTCTGTCCGAGACCGGGACGACGGCCTTTTCTCGCCTCTCGCCATCCCGGTCTCCGGCCCCGTCCCCTCTTGTCCGCTCAGGCGACGGCCTTGTCCTGCGTCGGCTCCTCCGAACGAGCGTGCACCGGCGCGCTCGAGCCGAGACGCACGACCAGCTCCTCCATCGCCTGCGGG
>DHSB01000235.1:43618-43867 GCA_002408385.1 Myxococcales bacterium UBA5297 | reverse complement strand
CGAGCCGTTCTTCTCCACGATCCCCCGCTCGCAAGCGAGGTCGAGCAGCTCGCCGACCCGGGCGATGCCGCCGCCGAAGAGCACCTCGAATTCGGCCTCGCGGAACGGCGGGGCCACCTTGTTCTTCACCACCTTGACCCGCATCCGGCTGCCGACGACGGTGTCGCCGCTCTTGACGTGTCCGATGCGCCGGACGTCGAGGCGCACGCTCGAGTAGAACTTGAGCGCGTTGCCGCCGGTGGTCGTCTC
>DHSB01000235.1:0-43465 GCA_002408385.1 Myxococcales bacterium UBA5297 | reverse complement strand
TCGGGGTTGCCGAACATCACGCCGATCTTCATGCGGATCTGGTTGATGAAGAGGACCACGGTGCCCGACTTGGCGACCGCGCCGGTCAGCTTGCGCAACGCCTGGCTCATCAGCCGCGCCTGGAGGCCGACGTGCGCGTCGCCCATCTCGCCCTCGATCTCGGCCTTGGGCACGAGCGCGGCGACCGAGTCGACGACGATCAGGTCGACGGCACTGGTGCGCACAAGCTGCTCGGCGATCTCGAGCGCCTGCTCGCCGGTGTCCGGCTGGCTGACGAGCAGGTCCTCGACCTGCACGCCGAGCTTGCGGGCATAGAAGATGTCGAGCGCGTGCTCGGCGTCGATGAAGGCGGCCACGCCCCCGGTCTTCTGCACCTCGGCGATGGCGTGCAGCGCGAGCGTGGTCTTGCCCGAGGCCTCGGGCCCGAAGACCTCGACGACCCGGCCCCGCGGGTAGCCTCCGACCCCGAGGGCCAGGTCGAGGCCGACCGAGCCGGTGGGGATGACCTGGACCTTCTCCTCTTCGCCCTCGCCGCCCAGCCGCATGATCGCGCCGCGCCCGAACTGCTTCTCGATCTGGGTCACCGCCGCGGCGATCGCCTTGAGCTTGTCGTTGACTTTGGACATGCCACTCCCTCCTTTTCGCGCCCGGTCGCGGGCGCGCCCATCAATGCCGCCCTGTGCCCGAAGGCCTCTCCTCCGGGACCAAGAGACGGCGCCTCTACCCCGGAAGCTTTCTGTCGAGCGTCCGGTAGCCGATGGCCTCGCTGACGTGGCAGGCGCGGATCGCCTCGCTGTCGTCGAGGTCGGCGATGGTCCGAGCGACCTTGAGGATCCGGTCATAGGCGCGCGCGCTCATCCCCACCCGGTCGATGACGTTCTGCAGCAGCGCGCCGCTCTCCGCGTCGACTTCACAGAAGCGGCGGATCTGACGCGGGCCCATCTGCGCGTTGCAGTGCGTCCCGCGCGCGCGAGTGAAGCGGGCAGCCTGACGCACCCGCGCGCGGCTGACCCGTTCGCGCAGGTCGTTCGAGCTCTCCCCCTCGCGCTGCGGGGTCAGGTCCCGATAGCGCACGGGGGGAACGGTGACGTGGATGTCGATGCGGTCGAGCAGCGGCCCCGAGACGCGCGCTCGGTAGCGCTGCACGTCGGCGGGGTGGCAGGTGCAAGCCTGGGCGGGGTTTCCCGCGTGTCCGCAGGGACAGGGGTTCATCGCCGCGACGAGCATCATTCTCGAAGGGAAGGTGATGGTCTGCATCGCGCGGGCGATGGTGACCATCCCGTCCTCGAGCGGCTGGCGCAGCACCTCGAGCACGTTCTTCTTGAACTCGGGCAGCTCGTCGAGGAAGAGCACTCCGTTGTGCGCAAGCGAGACCTCGCCGGGCCGAGGAATCGACCCGCCGCCAATCAGCCCCGCGTCGCTGATGGTGTGGTGAGGAGCGCGGAAGGGCCGCTCATTGATCAAGGCGCGATCTCCGACGAGGCCGACGACGCTGTAGACCTTGGTCGTCTCGAGCGCCTCCTCGAAGCTCATCTCGGGCAGGATGGTCGGCAGGCGCTTGGCGAGCATCGTCTTGCCCGAGCCTGGCGGGCCGATCATCAATGCGTTGTGGCCGCCGGCCGCGGCGATGACCATCGCGCGCTTGGCGCCCTCCTGGCCGCGCACGTCGGTGAAGTCCACCCCCTCGCCCGCGCTCGGCGGCGCGGCCTCAGGGGCGACCGGGCGAAACGGCAGCAGCGGGACGCCCTCTGCCAGGGCATCGACGAGCGCGCGAAAGGTCGAGACGGGGATGACGTCGACCCCTTCGACGACCGACGCCTCGCGAACGTTGGCCTCGGGGACGTAGACCCCGGCCAAGCCGGTGTCGCGGGCGGCGACGGCCAGAGGCAGCGCTCCGCGGATGGGCTTGATGCTGCCGTCGAGCGCGAGCTCACCGGCGAAGAGGTGCCGTTCGAGCGCCGCCGGCTCGAGGATTCCCCCGGCGGCGAGGACGCCGAGGGCGATGGGCAGGTCGAAGCCCGTCCCGTCCTTGCGGATGTCGGCGGGGGCGAGGTTGACGGTCACGCGCTTCTGCGGGAGCTGATAGTCGCAGTTCTTGATCGCGGCAATCACCCGGACCTTGCTCTCCTTCACCGCGTTGTCGGGCAGCCCGACTA
Source organism: Myxococcales bacterium UBA5297 (assembly GCA_002408385.1). GTDB lineage: Bacteria > Myxococcota > Myxococcia > Myxococcales > UBA5297 > UBA10939. Next base: position 41,309 of record DHSB01000235.1, on the reverse strand, counting down.
TCGCGAAGAACGGCAGGCCCATCGTCATGTCGACCTCGACGTCGACGACGACCGCGTCGACCCCCATCAGCGCTCCGCAACGCACCCTCGCCAGCATCGCCCGCTCCCCTCGAGAGCCCTTGCTCTCGGCTTCGTTTCCCCTCATCGCGTGGCCCGGCGCTGGTGCAGCGCATGTGCCACAAGGTGCGCAGAGGTGGGACGGGCAAAGGAGGTCGGGAGGGGTTGGAAAGGCGACGGTCGACTGTCGCCGAGCGCAACGCGCCCCTGTCACGGCGCGTGGCATCGGCGCGAAGGCCCTGGGCGCAAGAGCCGGCCTGAGCCAATGCGGCGGCAGGTCCAGGGGCGCGAAGCGATGGGCGGCTGCCGCGACGAGTCAGCACGAGGACTCGCCCCCTCGGCAAATATTGGCCGAGGGCTGAGCTGAAGACCAAGCGGCGCCTGCGAGTCGCGACTCGACCACGGGACCGATCGCCTTCAGGTCCCCGGAGGCCACGTCCGCGGGCAAGCGCAGCCCGCTCGCTCGGCGAATTGCCGCGCGCCCGGCCGGACAGTGCGCGCCGCGCGAGAGCCGACCCGCGGCCATCGGCTGACCTACCGCAACTCGGGCGCCCGCCAGCCGCGTCGGCCTACAGGAAGCTCTCGGGGATGTAGACGATATCGCCAGGCTGCAGCGCGAAGTTCTTGTCACGGCCCTCGGCGATGCCCTCGACCGGGACCTTGAACTTGCGCTCCTCGCCATCGACGAGGCGGGTGACGATCACCGAGTTCTTCGCGGCGAGCTTGCCAAAGCCCCCGGCGAGGGTGATCGCCTGGACGATCGACATCTTGTCCTCGAAGGGGAAAGTGCCCGGTTTCTGCACCTCTCCAAACACGAAGATCTTCTTCGAGTTGTACTCCTTGAGGAAGACCGTCACCTGCGGGTTCTTCAGGTAGCCGTTCTCCAGGCAGCGCGTCAACTGATCGGCCAAAGCGCTCGAGGTCAGCAAGGCGGCCTTGACGCGACCGCAGAAGGGATAGTCGATGGTCCCCTCGGCCGAGACGCGGAAGATGCCGGTGAGATCCGACTCCTGGTAGACGCGGATCTCGAGCACATCGTTGACGCCGAGGGTCGCGTTGGCCGCCGCGATCTGCGCGACCATCGCTTCGTCGGGGGCTGCGTAGGCGGGCTCGCGGCGCGTCGGCGTCTTGCACGACGAGAGGGCGATCAGCAGCGTTGCCGTCAACAGTGCGGCTGCTCGCCGCGTGGCGCAAAGCTCGGACACCTGAGACATCGCCCCGCGAACACAGGCGCGCCGCTCTTCATTCCGGGCGCAAGCCCGGTTACCAGGATCTCGGTGCATCGATCGCATGCCGACAGTGGCGGGTAAGTTGCGGAAGGCTCTTTAGTAGATGACCTGGCAGCGCAGGTAGACCTCGTTGCGGTTGAAGTCGGCGAGGTTCATCCCCTTCTCGTTGTACCGGAAGCCATAGCCACCGCTGATCGAGATCCAGGAAGCCAGCTCGTAGTCCAGCCCGAGGTCGCCGTTGAAGTACATCCTCGAGTCTCCGTCGGCTCCCTCGGCAAGATTGAAGGACAAGAAGTCCAACGAGGACTGGGCCCGCGCGGTCAGCTTGCCCGCGAACAGGAACCGCACGTCGAGGTAGGCGCGATCGAGACCGTAGGTGACCCAGGCCGAGCTGGGGACCGGCTCGAAGCTGCGCAGATAGCCGACGCGGACTTGGCCGGTCTGCGACAGCAGGTAGCCGACCTCGGCCTGGGCGATCGGGCTCGAGTACGACCCGTTGCTGAAGTCGTGGCCCCAACCGAACTTGAGCAGCGCCGAGAAATGCGTGGTCAGCAAGCCGCTCAGTCCGAGCGTCGCCTTCAAGCCGTTCGTTGGAGTGCCCGCCGAGCCGAAGTAGCGGCGCATGAAGAACGCCGAATCGAAGGTGACCGCGGTCTTCGGCAGGAATTTCCAGCGCCCGTTGAGCGAGAAGGTGTGGTTGAGGTAGTTGTTCTCGCCCACCGCGCGGGGATCGCAGGTGTCACCGGACTCGCAGCCCGCCAGCGAGACAATGCCCGAGGGGGTGAAGAACTCGGTGGTCAGGTGATAGTTCGGCTCGATCTGCAGCGCGCCGCCCGCGGGCTTCACGTTGAGCTGAAGGCGGGCATCGTTGTAGAGCGAGAGGGCGCCGACGACGATCGACGGCACGTTGGAGAGCCGCTCGGACCGGCTGATCTTGTCGCCGATGTCCAGGCTGACCTGCCCGCCGCGATTGATGCCGATGTCGAGGTTGGCATCGCCCTCGAGGTGCGAGGCGTTGCGCGCGCCGGAGTCGGCCACCCCGGTATACCAGAGGTACTCGAGGCCCCCGTCGAGCGAGACGGCGAAGTTGGGCGACGGCAGGCTCAGCTTGAGGCCAGGGCGAAGGTGCAGGACGAGGTCGCCGATGATCTGGTTGCCGTTCGAGACCATCACGGCGGCCGAGTCGTAGCGCGTCTGGAGTTGGAAGTAGGGGTGGACCCGCGCTTCGCCGAACTTGACGCCGTTGCCCTCGGCCAGCGCCTCGGCGCCGGACAGCAACAGAGCGGTCGCCATGAGGCTGCAGAGCAAGCTCTTGCGCGTAGGGTACGGTTGCGGCCTCAAATCTCCCTCGACCTCCAAGTGACAGCGCGCCCTAGGGCCCGGCAAAAAATAAGCTCCGGTAGGAGTCGCGTGTCGCTTAGTGAGTCCCCCTCTCATCCCGGGAATTGGGGCACGAGAAGGCTTGTGGTCATATCACGCCAGTCAACGAATGCAAATCAACTGGTGGGACTCGCTGGCGGAGGCCGTGACACGATGGGTGGGGGAGGCACGGTCTGCGTAGGATCGAGCTGCGGCAGGTCCTGCGGCTCTTCGACCGTCACCTGGGTCTCTCCGGTCTCGAAGGCGAGCATGCCGACGCACTGCTCGGCCTCGGCCTTCAACTGATCGATCTTCTGCCGGGCGATGTTTACCTTCGCGTACTCGTGCGCGGCCTGCTGCTCCTCGCGCTTGGCGATCGCCTCCTGGAGGCTTACGTCCGCCTGCTCGCTGATTCGCAGCAGACCCTTGATGTTGGTGAGCTTCTCGTTGACGCAGTTGAGCTTGACGACGTCCTTGCTCGCACGAGCCTCTTCAAGCTTGCCAAGGACGAGCTTGAGCGCCCGGCGCATCTGCGCCAAGTAGTCGGAAGAGCTCTTGAGCATCTCCTGCGCCGACAGCTTCTCGGTTTTGCTCGCCTGGACTTCCTGCTCGAAAGGCTGCTGGGCTGCCGCCGTGCTGCTGATCGCCAAGAAAGCGATAGCCGCGAGAATGGTCCGGATCGTCATCTCGTTCGCCCCGTCCTGCTGGAAAAACTTCGGAACAGTAGGCACTTGCGGGCAGGACTGTCAAACCGCCGGCCGCTGCGCCGAGCCGTCATCGGGCAGCCTGTCGCCCGCACGCCTGGACTAACCGCCGCGCTCCCGCGCCGCCACCCGCTATCGCCCCGCGGTCGGCGGCCGCTGTCCGATGATGGCCTCGGCGCTGGTCGCCGTCGGCCCCTCGGCGTCGGAATCCGAGGGGACGACCCCGCACCTCCAGATGTCGCCCGCCTTGACCAGCCGGGCGGGAACCTGGGCCGTCGATCGGGCGAAGGACTGCTGCAAGCCGTTCTTCCACCACAGGTACCGGTAGCCGACCTTGTCGCCATCCGGATCGACCGCCTCCTCGACGATCCTACAGACGAGGGTGTCGTCGGGCGCCGGCTGGTCGGGGAGCAGCTTCACCGACGGCTGCGCCGGTGGACTGTTTCGATAGCGGCCCTCGGCGCTCGCGACGGCGCCGGTCGCCTCCGGGTCCCTCGGCGTCACCTCGCACCGGTAGCTGTGCTGCTTGCCCACGCCGGTGGAGGGGAGCTTCCACGGCGACTCGGGGTCTGCCTTGAGCGCCTTGTTGCCCTGGAGCCAGCGGAATTGGTACGCGAGCGTGTCCTCGTCCACGTCGGTCGCGGGCGCGACGAGTCGGCACAGCAGGTCGTCGCCCGCGCGTGGCTCCTCCGGCTCGACAGTTGCCTTCGGGGCGAGCGGCGCGCTGTTGAGCACCCGGGCTTCGGCCGAGGCCACAGCGCTCGAGAGCTCGCCGTCGGTGGCGACGACCTCGCAGCTCCACGTCTCGCCATGACGCGCCACTCCCGCGGGAATCCGGGACTGCTCCAGGCCGATGGGGACCGGCTTGCCGTCGCGCTTCCAGGTGAACCGCAACACGGGCGTCTCGCGGTCGGGCTCGCTCGCGGCCTTCTTCACCGCACACACGAGCTCGTCCTTGACGGTGGGGCTCGCCGGTTCGAGCGCGACCTGTGGGGCGAGCGGCGCGCTGTTCTTGACGGTCGCGCTCGCCTCGACCGCCTCGCCCTCGACCTCACCGTCGAACGCAGTGACCACCACCTTGAGCCGCTCGCCGCGTTTGAGGACTCCCGGCGTGATCGAGGTGGCCGTCTGCGGCAGGTCGAGTCGCACGCCATCGAGGTACCAAGCGTGGCGGTAGGTCACCGCGTCCCCGTCGTGGTCGACCGAGGGGGCGGAGATTTTCACGCTCGCACCGCTGCCGGCGGTCGGCTGCGCGGGCTCGATGGAGATCCGCGGTGCGGTGGGGGCGGTGTTGACGACCTCGAGCCGGGCGCGCCCGGAGCGCCCGGCCTGCTCGCCGTCGTGGGGCGTCACCTCCACGAGCCACTTCTGATGCTTCCTCAGCTTGCCCGCCGGAATGGACCGGGTGCCGGCCGGGAGGTCGGCGGGCTTGCCGTCGACAGAGAAGACATACTCGTAGGAGATGGGATCGCCGTCGGCGTCCACCGAAGGTTTCTCCATGCGCACCTCGACCGCCTGGCCGCTCTTCGGAGCCTGCTCCGAGAACGAGATGGCGGGCGCGGTCGGCGGGGTGTTCTCGATCTTGGCCGAAGCCTTTGCCGGGGCCGAATCGGCCTCGCCGTCGTTGGCGATGATCACCAGCTCGTAGGTCTCGCCCTTGCGAAGGTTGGTCACCTGTCGCCCGTCGGCCGAGGCTTCGACCTTCTTGCCGTCCTTGAAGAACGCGAAGCGATAGCTCAGCCGGTCCCCGTCGGCGTCCTTGGCCTCGGCGGCGAGCGCCGCCTCGAGGCTCTCGCCCCGCGCCGGTCGGGTCGGCAGCAGCAACGCTTCGGGCGCTTGGGGCGGGGTGTTGACCAGCGTCAGGCTCGCGCGGGCGGTGGGCCCGAGCTGTTCGCCGTCATCGGCCTGCACCTCGACGGTCAGCGTGCGCTTCTTGGCGACGGTCAACGGCGGCAGCCTGTCGACCGAGTCCTCGAAGTTCAGAGCCGTGCCTTCGACCAGGAACCGATAGCGGTAGCGCAGCTTGTCGCCGTCGACATCGGTGGCCTCGCGGCGGATGACCGCGCGGATCTCGTCACCGGTCTTCGCGGTCGCCGGGGTGAGGACGACCTCGGGCGCCGTCGGAGCGCTGTCGGCGACCACGGCGTCGAGCCGTGCCGGGGCACCCTGCTCGGCGCCGTCCGACGGGGTCACGGTGACCGTCCAGCGCTCGCCCTTGCGCACCGCGCCCGCGGGCAGCTCGGGGCGGGTCTGCTCGGGCTGCGGCTGGCCGTTTCGCGACCAGGAGTAGGCGTAGGTAATCGGGTCGCCGTCCGCATCGGTCGACGGCTCGACGATCTTCACCTTCACCGGCTCGACCCTGCGCAGCGGCAGCTTCTCGAAGGCGATGACCGGCGCAGTCGGCTTGCTGTTCCCAATCGTCACGCTGGCGCGCGCCGGCGGTGAATCGGCCTCGCCATCGCTGGCGACGACGCGCACCTCGTACGTCTCGCCCTTGCGCAGTCCGCCCATTTCGCGCCCGTTCGCACGAGCTTCGACCTTCTTGCCGTTCTTGAAGAACGCAAAGCTGTACGCGAGCCTGTCGCCATCGACATCGCCCGCGGGCTTGGCGAGCGCCGCCTCGAGGGTATCGGTGCAGAAGGCCTCCCGGGGCAGCAGCAGCGCCTCAGGCGCGCTCGGCGCGGTGTTCTGCACCGCGGCGCTCGCCTTGACGAGCGGGCCGAGCTGCTCGCCGTCGTCGGCGCGCACCTCGACGACGACGGTCTTGTTCTTGCCGACGCTGAGCGGCTCGAGCGTGTCGACCGAGTCGTCAAGGGCCAGGGGGGTGCCGTCGACGACGAAGCGGTACCGATAGCGCAGCTTGTCTCCGTCGACGTCTGAGGCCTCGCGCCGGATGACCGCCTTGATCGCGTCGCCGGTCTTGGGCGACTCGGGGCTGAGCGCCACCTCGGGCGCGGTGGGCGCGCTGTCGACGGCCAGCGCTTCGAGGTGCGCGGGGGTTCCCTGCTCCTCGCCATCGGACGGGGTGACGATGACCATCCACCGCTCACCCTTGCGCACAATGCCGGCGGGCAGCTCGGGGCCGGTCAGCCCGGGCTGGGGCTCGCCATTTTTCGCCCAGGCGTAGGCGTAGGCGACCTTGTCGCCATCGACATCTTGCGAAGGTTCGACGATGCGCACCTTCACCGGCTCGACCCGCCGCAGCGGCAGCTTCTCGAAAGCGAGGACCGGCGGGGTCGGCGGCGTGTTCTTCACGGTGACCGAGACGCGGCCGACCTCCGAGTCGGCCTCGCCGTCGTTGGCGACAGCCTCGAGACGGTAGGTCTCGCCCTTCTTGATGTCGCGAACCACGTCGGGCGGTTCGAGCCTCTTGCCGTTCTTGAGGAACGCGAAGCGGTAGCTGAGCGCGTCGCCGTCGATATCTCTCGAGGGCGCGGCGAGCCCAGCGGTCAGCGTGTCGCCGAACCGCGGCGCCGCCGGAGCGATGGCCGGGCCGGGGACGGTCGGCCGGGTATTGAGGAGCGTCACCTGCGCAGTTGCGACCGGCCCGAGCAGCTCACCGTCGTCGGCCTGGACCTCGACCGAGACGACCTGCCGCTTCCGAGCGGTCAGCGGGGGCAGCGTGTCGACGGTGCTCGCGAAGGGCTGGAGACTGCCGTCGATGAAGAAGCGATAGCGGTACTTGAGCGGGTCCCCATCGACGTCGCTCGCCGCGCGCTTGATCACGGCCTTGACCGGGTCGCCGCGCCGCGGCGACGCAGGCACGAGCGCAACCTCAGGCGCGGTGGGGGCGCTGTCGGCGACCACCGCCTCCAGACTGGCAGGCGGCCCTTCGGCCTCACCGTCGAAGCCGGTCACCACCACGGTCCAGCGCTCGGATTTCTGGATGCTCAGCGCCGCAAGCTCAGGCTTGTTCAGGCCCTTTTGCGGCCGCCCATCCTTGAGCCAAGCGTAGGTGTAGCGGATCTTGTCTCCGTCCGCGTCGGGCGCCTCTTCACTGATGCGCACCTTGACCCCGCTCACCCGGCGCAAAGGGTCGGGCTCGAAGGTGATCTTCGGGGCGCCGGGGCTGCTGTTGGCGATGACGATTTCCGCGCTCTGCCGAGATACCGCGCCTGGCGCCGACAGCTCGAACCTCCAGCGCTGTCCCTTCGCCGTCTTCGCCGCCGGAACGCTCAGCTTGCCCGCGAGCTCGGGGACCTCCTTGCCCTCTCGAAACCAGCGCACCTCGGTGCCGGGCTCCGGGTCGCCGTCGAGATCGAAGAAGCGGTAGCTCGCCTTCAGCTCGTCGTCGGTGACCGGCGTCTTCGGCGAGATCTGCAGGTCGGCAAAGCTCGGCGGGTTCGGAAAGCGCCGCCCGCCGCGGGCCGAGTCGTGGCCGGGCTCGGGCCAGGCGAAGGGGCGAGCCGACTTGCCAACCCGCCGCACCTTGAAGGCCGAGGCCCTTTCACCCGCGGCCTGGGCGATGAGCACCTGCCCATCGAGCTCGATGACGACCGGACCGGAGTCGGGCAGTCCCTCCAGGCGCGCCGGAAAGCCGGGAAATGCCCGAGCGTTCGCCTTGAGGACGTGGAGCTTGCCGTCGGCAGTGGTGGCGAGCACCTCCTCCTCGCCGTCGCGATCGAGATCGGCCACCAGCGCCGCGCCGACGAGCCTCTCGCCGAGCTTGACGGGAAACCCCTTGAGGGGCTGGCCCCGGGTGTCGAGCGCGTGGAGCTGACCGTCGGTGGCGGCGACGACAAGCTCGAGGCGCCCGTCGCCGTCCAGATCGCCGAGCGCTGGCCCACTGAGCAGCCTCGCGCCGACGGCGACCGGATAGCCGGGGAGCAGCGAGCCGTCGTGGCGCACGGCGTAGACCTTGAAGTCTTGCGAGGCTACCGCGACCTCGTTCAGGCCGTCGCCGTCCAGGTCACCTATCGCCGGTTGGCCGCTGACCAGATAGCCAGTCACCGCGGGAAAGCCCGGCAGCGCCTTGCCCCGGGAGTCGGCGGCGTAGACCCGGCCGTCCTCATTTCCCCAGACGAGCGCCAACCGGGCCGGCTCGCCGAGAAGGCCCGCCGAGGCCGCGCTCGTCACCGCGCCGCCCGTTCCGATGGGGAAGCCCGCGCGCTCGCTGCCGTCGGCCCTCAAGGCATGAAGCCGGCCCTCCTTGTCGCCCACGACCAGCTCCGGGCGCCGCTCGCCGTCAAGCTGCAGGAACGAGGGGCCGGCCTGCAGGCCCTTGGGCGCACGGAAGCTGAAGCCGGCCAGCGGCACGCCGTCGGCCTTGACGACGACGACGCGCCCGTCACTCAAAGCGACCGCCACCTCCTCGACGCCGTCGCCGTCGAGATCACCGACCGCCGGCAGGCCGAGCACTGCCACCTTCTGCCCCAGCGCGACAGGGAACCCGTCGCACCCGCGCCCGTTCGCCTGCAGGCAGTGGAGCTCGTCGCCTATCGAGAAGTACAGGCGCACCATGCCATCGGGCTGCCGGCCCGTCGCCAGAGGGCTCGTGACCAGGCCCGAGACCTTCTTCGGGAACCCGGGCGCCGACGGGGCCGCGTGCACGCGGGAGGAGGAAGCAGCCGACGCGAAGCAGAGTGCAAGGACGAGCCAGGACCTGGAGTTCATCTCGGATCGGGACCTCAAACCGCCCCAAGGGCCAAGGGCGGCCGTGCGCGGGTTCAGAAAGGTGGCGGGCACCCCGAGCGCCGTTAGAGGCGCACCGTCAGCCGGACGTTCGTCTCTCGGAGCCTGGAGGAGAGCACGCGGGCGATGTTCATGATGACGAAGGTGAAGCCGTCGCGGTAATGCTTGCGAAACGTGGCGAAGTTCGCCGCCGTCAGCTCGAGCACGACGCACTCGGTCTTCGCCCGCACCGTCGCCGAGCGCTCGGCCTTGTCGATCAGCGACATCTCGCCGAAGAAGTCCGGCGGCTCGAGGGTCTCGAGCACCCGGAGCTCGCCGTCGTCGTTCCTGCAGAGCACCTCGGCCTCGCCGTCGGCGATGACGAAGAGCGCCTCGCCCAGATCGCCCTGCTCGAAGACCACCTCGCCGGCGGCAAACCTGCGCGGGCGCGACATGTCGGCCGCCAGCTCGACCTCGGAGGCCGACAGCGTCTGAAAGAGCGGCGAGCGCTGCAAGACGTCGAATTTCTCCATCACCTACTCCCCGTGCGGCCGAGCCGCGCCTTAGGCCGATTTGCGCTCGTCACCTTCGCGGACGCGGCCCTGGCGGCCCTTGAGGAAGTACTCCTCGAAGCGCCGATCCCCCTCCTCCTCGGACTCAGCGACCTCGACGGCCGGCTCGATGAACTCGACGCCGCGCTTGTGGTCGATGCTGTAGACCGTGAGCGGCTTGATCTCGATGTTGTAGCTCTCGGCGTCCTCGACCAGCGGTACGCACCAGGCGCGGCGCTGGTTGTCTTTCTGGCGAAAGTAGAGGTGCTCCTCGCCGAGCGCGCAGCCGAACTCGCGGATGCGGGCGAGCACCTCGGCCGCCTTCTTCTCGGCCGTCTCGCGCTCCTGCGCGGCCGCATCGGCCTCCGCGCGCAGCTTGACGGCGCGCTGCTTGCGCTCCTCGGCCTGCTTGAAGAGCCGCTCGGCTTCCAAGCGCACCTTGCGCCCGCGCACCTTGTGCTCGGCGATGAGCAAGCTCAGCTCCATCGAGCGGGTCCAGGCGCGTTCGGCCTCCTGCCAGAGCTTCTCCTTGACCCGCTCCTCGCGCTCCTTCTCCTGCGTCGCCTGACCGAGCAGCTTCTCCTGGCGCTTCTCCTCAGCCCCCAGCCGCGCGACCTCGAGCTCGACATCGCGCTTGAGCGCCCCCTCGGCGATGGCGAGCCGGCGCTCGGCCTCGAGCCGTTTGTCTCCGAGCTCCTCGAGGCGCTTCTCGAGCGCGCAGGAGCGAAACCAGTTCTCGCTGACGCGGTAGCGCTGCTCCTCGAAGTCGGCGACGGTCTTGAGGCTGTCGTTCTCGACCTGCTGGGCCTCGACCATCATCTGCGCGGCCTCGTCCTCGAGGTCGCCGGCCCGGTAGAGCGTGTCGATGGCGTACTTCTGGGTCAGCTCCGCCCGAAAGTCCATCAGCATCGCCTGGCTGAGCAGCTCGTCGTGCCGCTCGCGGGCCTCGTCGCGCTCGGTGCGCACCTTCACCAGCGACTCCCACCACGAGACGAACTCGGGAGAGCCGACGAAGTCCCTTGCCTCACTTAGCCGCCTTGCCTTCATGGTCGCTGCTCGAAGTCTGTCGCTAGGGCCCCGGGCGAGCCGAAGGAGGCGGCGAGCGCCGCTTCGGCGCTCGTCACGAGCCGCTGGGCATGAACACGATCGGGTACGACACCGGGCACTCGTTGTCCTTGATCGGGAACATCCACAACCGGATGTTGCTGCGGATGCAGGTGACCACCGCGCTGTTGCCCAGGGTGTCCTCCTCGAACTCGATCTCGCTGACCCGGCCGTTCTCCCCGATGAGAAAGCGCACGACCAGCTTGCCCTTGAGGCTGGGGTTGCGCTTGAGCTCGCGCTCGTAGCAGGTCTGCAGGGCGCGGATGCGGCTCTTGATGTAGCGGCTGATCGCGTTGCGATCGCAGGTGCTCGACTCGATCTCGAAGCCCTGATCGATGATGCGCCCGCTCACCTTGGCGATCTTCTTCTCGGCGAGCTGACCGGCGCCGCCGGCCCCGCCCGTGGTCGCCAGGTCTCCGATTCCAGCCGCTTCGCCCGAGCCTCCGCCCTTGCGTCCGCCCCCGGCGGCGAGCGCGTCGGCGGTGGCGATGCCCACGCCGCCCGCGCCATCGAGCGCCGAGGCGATGTCGCCGCCGCTCGAGCCTGAGCCGAGCACATCCTCGAGCGCCCCGCCCCCATCGCCCCCGTCGCCGATGGCGCCAAGCAGCTTGAGCAGGCCCTTCTTTTGAACGCCCTGGGTGATCGCCGCGGTGCGCGCGGCCTTGTCGACCGGGCCAGCCGGCCCCTTGCTCGGCGTTCCCTTCGGCTTGTCGTCCCCCTTCTCTTCGCCCTTCGGCTTGCCATCGCCCTCGGCGACCTGCTCGGCTGGCTTCGGGGGCTCGAGCGGCCGCTCGGGGACGATCATCTTCACGAACCGGTCGGGCAGCTCTTCGAGGGTGAGCTCCTCCTGCGGCTTCGCCTCGCGCATGGTGACCGCCTTCACCGTGCCGAAGTTGACGCACAGGGTGGCGGCGAGCACGCCAGCGAAGACCTTGTCGATGGTGTGCCAGAGCGAGCCCTTGGCGATAGGCGGAAGGACGGGCTTGGGCGCCTCGGGCGGAGGGGTGACGAACTGGAAGAGCAGCGTCACCTCGCCCAGCGCGATCTTGCCCTTGGACTGGTCGTTGAGCGGGACCGCAAAGCCGTCCTTGTCCTTCTTGGCGAGCCCCTGGGTCTTGAGCGCCGCGAAGTCGAGCTGGGCGTCGCCGACCGACAGCCGCCCGGCCATCGCGTCGGTGAAGCGAAGCTGATAGGCACCGGCCTTCAGCTCGAAGACCGGAAACGACGGAGGCAGGTTCGAGACCGGAATGACGATGGTGTTCTTGGACGCCTGGCCGATGGTCACGCTCTCGCGCTTCTTGACCAGGCGCTCCTCGATGATCTTGCCGCCCTGGATCACGCCGATGCGCAGGATCTTGGGCTGGTTCTGCTTTTGCGCGGTCGCCATCGTTTTTTTCCCGCCTAACGCGCCTTCCGTCCCGGCGGCCAGGCTCTCAAAGGGCCCGCACGCTTCGACCACCCGGGGGCTGCTCTGGTTCCCGCCCTCCGGCTAGAACGGGTCCTTCTCGACGCTCTTGACCACCTTGGGCAGGAAGCTCTCCGCCCTCTCCAACTCCCCGAAATTCAAGATCGAACGCTGCAAGATGTAGATGGCCATCGGCTTCTGGATCTTGCCTTCGACCGTCAACGTGTCGAGCCTGATGACCTTCTTCTGGGTCTGCGCCGCGGCGCTGGCCGGCGAAGCGACGAGACCTATCACGAGCGCCGCCGCCAGGAGAAGTGCGGGGACCTTTCCGGTCTTCGCCTCGCGCGGTCCGCACAGCCGGTTTTTCATCGGTTCACCTCTCGCACCATCACCAGTCCTCGAGCTTGCCCGAGGGCGTCGGCACCACGGCCTCCTCGCCAGGGCTGCTCGCGGGGAGCGGCGAGTCGTCCTCGCCGAGCCTGAAGCCACCCGGGTCGGCCTGAGCCGGCTGCGACGCGGGCTCGGCAGCTGGGGCCGCGTCCTCGTCGAGTTGGAAAGCCGCCCCGTAGTCCGGCGGCTGCGGGGCGCGCTCTGGCACGGCCTGCTGCGCGGCCTCGGCTGCCGCGCGCGTCCTCTCCGCCTCGGCCATGCGGGCAGCCTCTTCGGCAGCCTTGCGCTCGTCCTCCAGACGTGCCTGCTCCTCGGCAGCCTTCTGGGCGGCCTCTTGGGCATCCTTCTCCGCCTTCTTCAGCCGTGTCTTCTCCTCGCGCTCACGGCGGCGCCTCTCGCGGTCGATGTCCTTGTTGGCGTCCTTGAGGTACTGCTCGATGGCCTCGTCTTCCCGGCCTGAGGCCTGCTTCGCCTTCTCCAGGTAGGCGATGGCCTGCTCCATCTGCTGGATGCGGTCCATCTCCTTGACCTCGGCGTCGAGGAAAAGCACCCCGAGGTTGAAGTAGAGCTCGGGGGCGAGCGCCGGGTCGAGCTTGAGGGCAGCCTCGTACTGCTCGCGTGCGCGCGCAAAATCGCCGAGCCCGCGGTAGGCGCTGCCGAGGTTGGCGCGGGCCTGGGCGAAGTCGGGCGCGTGGGCAATCGCGTTTTCGAGCGCCTGGACCGCCTCCTCCCAGCTCTGGGCGGCGACGAGCATGGCGCCGAGGTTGTTGTGCGCCTCGGGGAAGTCGCGGCGCAGGCCCGCGGCCTCCTTGAACCTCTCGCGCGCGGCCGGCTTCTTGCCCTGGGAGAGGTAGATGACCCCCTGCATGTTGGCGATCTCGGCGCGCTTCGGATCGATCAACCGGGCGTTCTCGAGCACCATCAGGGCAAGCTCGGTGCGGCCCTGTTTGAAATAGACGTTGGCGAGCACGAACATCGCTTGGACGTTCTTCTCGTCGAGCTTGAGGGCCTTCTTGGCCTCGGCGATGGCCGGCTCGAGCTTGTCCTGCGACATCAGCACGAAAGCGAGCGCGATCCGCTGGCCGAGCGCCTCGGGGCTCGCCTCACAGCGGCGCGCCAGCTCGCGCTCTGCGTCCGCCCCGCGGCCCAGCCGCAACAGCAGCCGCGCGTAGTTTTCCGCGATCCGCTCCGCGCTCGGCTTGAAGTCGAGGGCCTTGAGGTACTCGCGCTCGGCCTCGGAGAACTGGCCGCTGCGCTCGTACAGGACACCGAGGTTGTAGTGCGCCCAGTAGGTGCGCCGATCCTCGGTCGCCGCCGCCTTGAAGTGCTCGAGCCCGCGGGCCGGATCACCCGAGAGCGCGGCCTGCATCCCCTGGTCGAAGGCGGACTTGATGGCCGGGTCGAGCAGCTTGATCTCCTCGACGGTGGGCTCCTCGACCGCCGGCGCTGCCGCAGGTTCGGCCGCCGCGGGCGCCAGCCCGGAGATCGGTTCGGGGAAAGGCGTGCCGGCCTCGAAGCCGGGGGCCTCGCCCGCTGCGGGTGCGCCCGTCACCGGCTCGTCGGGCTTGCTCGAGAAGAGCGAGCAGCCGCCCAGCGACAAGGCGAGGGCCGCCAGCGCGGCGAGGTGTGCGCGCGCCCGGCTCATCACAGGTCCTCCGACAGCTTGCCCGCCGCCGGGGTCGCGACCACGGGCCCCTCGGGCGTCTCGACGAGCGAAGCAGGGTAGAGCGTGCTGCCCACGGTCACCGAGCGGGCCTTCTTGAGCACCCGGTAGTCGCTGCGCAGCCTGGCCAGCGACTCCTGCGTCTTGTCGCACCAGTCGTTGTCGACCAGCTTGTACTCGAGGCATTGCTGGGCGGTCGCCTCGTAAGCCTCGGCCGCCTTGAGCTCGAGGCCGGTGACCTTCTCGACCAGAGTCGAGCGGTAGATGTCACAGCCCTCCTCGCCGTAGGCCCGCTTGATGTCCGGCGGGCAGGGCGACTCGACCAGGCTGGTCGCGAAGCGCTCGAGCACGAAGCCCTTCTTGTAGCTGGCCGCGAGGATCCACTCGACGCTCTTGAAGTCGAAGACCTCCGAGTAGCTGTCCTGCAGGGTCTTGGCGCGGGTGAGCTTCGAGGTGAAGGCGCGCTCGAGGGCCTTGCCGCGCCCGGACAACTGGATCGCGTCCCAACGCTTGTATTCGGCCTCGGCGAGCTGGAAGCGCGCATAGCCGGCGGCCGCCGAGGCGGCCTCGTCCTTGCCCGCCAGGCTGCGGCGCGCGTACTCCTCGGTCGCCTTCTTCCAGGACTCGAGGGCGGCCTTCTCGTTCTTCAGCTCGCGGTGACAGTCGCCGATGCGCTTGTAGGCGTCGACGACGCGCTCGGACTGCCGCCCATCGCGGGCGAACTTCTTGATGAAGTCGTTGAGCGCCCGGATCTGCCCGTGGCAGTCGTCCATCTTCTGATAGATGGTCGCCGCCTTGTAGAGGTTCTTCGGCGCGTCCTCGTCCGCGGGGAAGAGCTGCGCAAACCGCGTGAACTGGCGGGCCGCGTCGTTGTAGCGCTGCAGGCCCTCGAGCAGCCGCGCCAGGTTGTTGAGCGCCGCCGCGCGGCTCTTCGAGCCCGGGTACTTGTCGACGAGCAACTGATAGCGGTCGACCGCCTTGTCGAAGTCGTAGCTGTTCTCGGCATTGAGCGCGACGCGGAACAGCGCGACGTCGGCGAGGTCCGAGTCGGGGTACTCGTTGTAGATGCGCTCGTAAAGGCGCAGCGCCGACTCGAAGCGCCGGGCGCTCTCGCGGCAGACCGCGGCGTTGTTGAGGGCCTTGTCTGCAAACCGGTAGCCCTTGTTGCGCGAGACCAGGCCCTCGTACAGGTCGCCCGCCTCGTCCCAGCGCTGCTCGTCCATCAGCTTCTCGGCCTGCTTGAACATCGCGTTGTCGCCGAAGTCGCGCAGGAGCTGGCCGCTCTCGCTCGCCGGATCGACCTTGACCTGCCCCTTCTCGTCGGCGGTGGTGAGCGCGTTGGTAAACGCGGTGACCGCGACCCAGTCCTCGGTGATGAGGAAGGTCTCCAGCGTCAGGTTGGAGGCGAACCGGGCGAACTCGCTCTCCGGATAGCTCGCGGCGACGGCGGCAAAGCGCCTGCGCGCCTCCTCGAAATCCTCGTAGACGAAAAAGGCCTCGGCCGCGCGGTAGGCGAGCAGCGGGGCCCTCTCGTGGTTGGGCTGCAACGCGAGGAAGGCGTCGGCGGCCGCGACGAACTGCTGCCACAGCTCGGGCAGCGGCTGCTTCTGGACCGGCTTGCCCTCGGGCCACTGCGACGAGGTGACAACCGGGCGCGTCTCCATCTGCGGGGGAACGGCGCTCTGGCGGGTGTCGATCTCGCGCTGGAAGGCGAGCACCGCGCCGTAGGCGGCGTCGGCCTGGTACTGGGTGTCGGCGGTCGAGTCGCGCACCGCCTCGAAGGTGCGCGCGGCCTCCATGAACTGCATGCTCTGATACTGGCAGTCGCCCAGGTAGTACTGCAGCTCGTAGGCGAGCTTGCTGTGGGGGAAGCGCCCGAGGTAGTCGGCGTAGCCGCGCGCGGCGATCTCGAACTCGCGCTTGGCCAGCTCAAACCTCTCGCCCTGCACGTACTGCAGCGCCTGCTGGTGGTGGTAGACCGCCGCCGAGTAGAGGCTGCGCTCGCTCAGCTCCTGGGCCGCTTTGATGACCTCGGAGTCGTGCTTGTTGCGCTCGTACCACTCGGTGCCCGGCGCGTAGCTGGCCACCAAGAGCTGCCGCTCATTGGAGGCGTTGTCGAAGTCGCGCATGCCCTGCTCGTAGGCGCGGACGATCTTCGCCTGAACCTGCGGGGCGTCCTTGTTGAAAGGGTCCTTGGCCAGGTTCTGCTTGTAGGCGGCGATGGCGTCCTGGAACTTGGTGGTGTCGAAGTAGACCTCGCCGATGCGCCGCCAAACCTCCGGCTCCCAGGGGCGCGGGCCGACGCGCGCGAACAGCTCCTGGGCGCGGGCGATCGACCCCCACTGCTCGTCCGAGAGCGAGACGGCCATGTACTGCAGCGCCTCGGCGCGCAGGTCGCCGCCGAAATCCTCGCCCGCCTCGGCGCTCTTGGCGTCGTAGAAGTCGATGAGCCGCACGAAGGCGTCGACCGCGCGGTCGAAGGCGTCCATCCGGTAGTAGGTCCAGCCGAGCTTGTAGAGCGCCTTGTCGAACAGCGCGTGCTCCTCGAAGCGGATCGCCATGCTGTAGGCGTGGGCAGCGTGCTCGAGCGGGTTCGACTCGTTGACCGCGTCGAAGTAGTACTCCCCGAGTCGGATCCAGGCCTCGGCCACGAAGCGCGACCCGGGGTACTTCTCGATAAGGCGCACGAACGTGTTGCGGCTCTGCTCAAGCTCGCCCTGCTTCTCGAGGCAGTAGCCGAGCAGGTAGTAGCTGCCGTCGTTGAGCCGGTACTCGGGAAACTGCGTGATTAGGCGCTGGTAGAGCTCGACCGACCTCTGGAAGTTTTGGCGCGGCTCGGGCGGCGCGACGGCGAGCTTGCCCTGGTCGACGAGCTTGAGCTGCTCCTCGTAGCCGGTCATCGCGAGGATGTAGTCGTCCTTGGTCTTCTCGTAATAGAGCTCGGCGAGCCGGAACATCACGTCCGGCGAGTATTTCGGCTCGTTCGGGTAGCGCTGCAGAAACTCCTCGAACATCGCGATGGCGTCGAGGCGCTCCTTGCGCTCGAGGACTTCGATCTCGCTGATCTTCTGCTCGTAGGAGGCGACCAGCCCGCGGCGCTTCTCGTCGAACTTCTTCTCGATGAGGAGCTGGACCTCGCGGCGAAACTCCTTGCCCTGCTCCTCGAAGTCGGAGATCGCCTCGGAGAGATCGAGATACTCGGCCTCCTCATCGGCATCGGCGCCGTAGCCCTCGAACAGCTTGCGCTCGGCGCGAGAGGTCCCCGGGGCGACGGGCGCCTTGTGCGCGGCGGCCTGCTGGCTGGCCTCGGCGGCTCGAGCTTGGGCCTCGCCCACATCGCCCGACGCCGGCGGGTCGTGGGCCGTCTGCGCGCGAACGGGCGCAGCGAGAAGCACGAGCAACACAGCGCTGGCAAACAGGCTTCTCATCCGTCACAGCGGCTCGCTCGCCGCCACCCCTTCCCTAGTCGACTTCTTTGAGCACTTCCTTGAACTCGTCCTCAAGCCCCTTGACCTCGCGCTCCTTCTGTTTGGCGAGGTCCTGGATCTCATTCGTCTTGTTCTGCTTGCGCGTCCAGGCGACGTCTACCAGACCGACGTCGGCCTTGAGCACCAGCTCGTAGAACTGGCGGCGGATGCGCTTGAAGCTCTGGTAGGCAATCGTGCCGATCAGGTTGCGCGCGCTCGAGGAGGCGGCCTTCACCTCGCGCTCGTAGCCGACGAGCAACTGCGCCTCGTCCTGGACCTTCTTGCGGATGCCGTCGGCCCGGCGCGCGACCGCGTGGCGGATCTGGTCCTTGGCCGAGGCCGAGCGACCCCTCAGCTCGACGATGCGCCCGCGGGCGAGGTCGATCCCCGACAGAAGGCTGCTCGCCTGCGCTGCGAGCCCGCCGCGGCTGGTGCCCAACAGCTCCTTTTCGCGAGCGAGCATCCGCTCGTACTCGACGCGGAGATCGGCGTCGCTCGAGCCGAGCAACCCGAGGCGCGCCTTCTCGTCGCGAATGCGCCGTTGGACCGCCTCGAGCCCCTCGCCGAGCTGGTCGGCGACGGCGCGCTCCTTGCGCATGCGGTCGGCAAATTCGCGCTCGGCCCCAGGATCGGGGACGCGCTCGTCACGCGTGTCGGCGACGAACTTGTCGAGCGCAGCCAGCGCGGCGTACAGGCTCTGGACCTGCAGCCCGAGCCTGAAAGCCTCCTGCTCGAGCCCGGCGATCCGCGCGTTCATCTTCGCGCTGCGCTCGGCGATCTCCTGCTCGGTCGTCGGCAGGCTGGCAAGCCGGACCGCGAGCGCCTGGCGCTCGGCGCGCACCCGGTCGAGCTCGCCGCGGATCGAGGCGAGCTTCTCAGCGCCAAGCAGCCGCTCCTCCATCCGCAGCAGCTCGCCCTCGATGCCCGTCAGCGCCGCGTCGGTCGCCTCGGCTCGGGCGAGCCCCTCCTGCAACTGCGGAAACACCTCGAGCTGCCGGTTCTCGAGCACGTCGAGCAGGCGCGCGGCGATCTCGTTGGCCTCGACGACCCCCCGCTGGCTCGCGTCGATGTCATTGGTCACCCGCACCGCATCGGCGACCTCGCGCTGGGTCGTCGCCCAGGGGATCGCCTTCTGCGGAAGGAAGGCCGCGATGTCGAAGGTCTTGCCCGACTCCGAGATCGCCCGCTGGAAGTACTGGACCGGGTCGGGATGTGCCTTGAGGCGCCCGTCGATGTCGTCGTAGACCTCGAGATACCGGTTGATGATCTGGTTGTAGGCGACGGTGGCCTCTTCGTACTTGCCCAGCTTGAGCAGCAGGTGGCCCTGTAGGATGAGCGCCTCGGGGGCAAGCAAGGAATCGGGGGCCGCGGTCAGCAGCTTCTCGCAGGCCTGCAGCGCCTTTTCGTACTCGCCCGGGCCCTCGTCCTTGGCACGGCGCACGTGCGACCAGGCGATCTCGAAGAGCGCGTCGACGAAGCTGTCCGAGCGGTAGTCGATCTCCTGGTAGCGGTCGATCGCCTCGGAGTGCCTGCCGAGCTCGAAGTAGACGCGCCCCAGCGAGAGGTTGGCCGCCTCGCGCACCCTCTGATCGCGCGCGTCGCGGGCGGGCAGCTCGAGGACCCGTCGAAAGTCGGCGACGGCCTGCTCGAGAGCCCCCTGCTGTACCGAGAGCACGCCCAGGAAGTACTGGGCCTCGAGCGCAAAGGCCCCCCGGAGCTGCGCGACGGATGAGAAGACCTGCCGCGAGCGCTCGATGCGCAGCGCCTCCGGGATGTCGGTGCGCCGGAAGAGCCACTTGCCGTAGATGTAGTTGACGTCGACCGGCAGCGAGCCGTCGCTTTGCTTGGCCTGGTCGATGTACTGGTCGATTCCGGAGAACTCGTTGATGCGCCCGCTGATCTCGAGGTAACGGGCGAGCGCGTCGCGGTAGTGGCGGCCGCGCCGGTTCATGTGTTCGCGAAAGTAGAGACGCGCGCCGAGGAAGTTGTCCTGCTGATAGAGCGACTCGGCGAGCATGTACAGCGCGCCGGCGTACTCGGGCATCTTGCGGAAGGCGACGCTGCCGATCAGGTCGTAGAGCAGCACGCTCGCCGCCTGGTAGTTGGTGAGCAAGAACTGGATCTCGGCGTCGGAGTAGCGCCGCTTGAGCGAGTCGGCCTCCGAGGGGTCGGGCCGGTCGACGTATTGGCTCTCGACCAGCTTGATGCGCCCCGCGAGCTCGACGAGCTGGCTCCCGAGTCGGTCGAGCTCGGCCGACTCCTTGGCGAAGTCCGGCCCCTGCGCGCGGGCCTCGAACAGAGGTGCGGCGGATAGCGCCAAGGCCAGAGCGAGGATGGGAGAAGACAGGCGCATGGGCAGGGTTGCGCGTCTACTTGAGGTCTACCGCGGCGGGCGCGTTTGCCTGGGTGGGGCCCTTCTTCATCGCCGAATCGGTGGTGCGCTCGAGATCGTAGCGGACCGCCGGCCGGTCCTTCAGGTCGGTGGTGATGCCGCCCTTCTCGAAGGCCACGATCTTGATGTTGGTGATCTTGCCCGGCTCGGCGTCGAAGGTGTAGCTCGACTGCACCTTGAACTTGTAGCCCTCCAGATAGCTGAAGACGCCAAAGCCATGACCGCGGAAGTTCAGCTTGACCGCGATCTGGTGCTGGCCGGGGACGATGCGCCCGTTGAAGATCTCGAGCTCCTCCTTCTTGTCGAGGTCTCCATCGACGTCGACCTTGGTGAACACCGGCGCGCCGTCGAGGGCGTAGGCGACCGACTCGAGGACGAACGACCCGCCCATCTCGTTGCGGTGCACCAACACCGCCTTGGCGCCCTGGCTTATCGACCCGCCTCCCAAGATCGACTCCTGCAGCAGCAGGAGGCGCGCCTTGGTCCGGAAGATCTTCTCCTTGAGGTCGTTGACCTGCTCCTCCATCGTCTTGACGCGCAGCGTGAACTGCTCGTCGGAGGTCTGCGCACCTGTCGAAGGGGCCGCCGGCTGCGGCTGCGCGGCGGCGGGCTGGTCGCTGGTGGCGGCGGGGGCAGGCTGGGCCGGCTCCTGCTGCGCGAACGCGATGCCCGAGAAGAGAAGAGTGCCCAGCAGGACCGTTCGAATGGCTCTCACGCGCGCGTCCCCTGTTTCTGCCGAGAAGCCGGCAGCGAGCGTCCCCCCAACGACAAGGCCGCCGAAGTCCCGGTCTTCTATCACCCGGTCAGACAAGCTGTCAAATTGGGGACTTACGCAGCTTTGGTCGGCTCAGACGCTGCGAATAGGGCGGAGGACGACTGCCGCAGCGGCCCTCGGGGGTCATGAAGGCTCAAGGGCCCACACCGCAGGAGCGCGGCGCGGCTCAGCCGCCCTTCTTCAGCTCGGTAAGAACCAGCTTCGCGATGGCCTTGAGCGTGTCGAAGACCCCTACGCCGGTCGGGGCGACCGCCTGATACTCCGGGACCATGCGCGGATTGAGCAGCCCGCGCAGCTCCTCGACGGTGGCGACATTGGGAAGGTCGCGCTTGTTGTACTGCATCACGAAGGGGATTTTGTTCAGGTCGTAGCCCTGCTCGGCCAGGTTGACGCGCAGGTTCTCCATCGACTCGATGTTCGCCTCCATGCGCTCGATCTGGCTATCGGCGACGAAGACGACCCCGTCGACCCCCTTGAGAATGAGCTTGCGCGAGGCGTCGTAAAAGACCTGGCCGGGAACCGTATAAAGGTGGAAGCGGGTCTTGAAGCCGCGAATCTCGCCCAACGACAGCGGCAAGAAGTCGAAGAACAGAGTCCGCTCGGTCTCGGTCGCGAGCGAAATCATCTTGCCCTTCGCCTCAGGGTTGGTCTTCGCGTAGACGTACTGCAGGTTCGTCGTCTTGCCGCACAGGCCGGGGCCATAGAAGACGATCTTGCAGTTGATCTCGCGGGACGAGTAGTTGATGAACGACATTTCGCGCGCTCGATGAGGAAGGGGCCGCCCAGCCGCTGCCGGGCCTGCCCATTACTCGCTGAACAGGTTGTCGATATCCTCGTCGGTGATCTCGGCAAACGGTGAGCCTGCCCCGGGCGCCTCGACCTTCTTCAGAAGCCCCTCGAATATGCGAGCCAGCTCCTCGCTCGCCTTCTTCACGCGCAGACGCACGAGGCCGATCGAGGTCCGGGTGTCGAAGATGACCACCAGGATGACTCGGCCCGCCACGATGGAGATGTGCAGGCTGTCGCGCTCTCCCTCGTGGAAAAGGATGGAGAACTCGCGCTCACCGATGAGCTTCGCGAGCCCGCCCGTCGCTGCGATGTTGCCCGCGGTCAACGAGGCCAAGGAGGTCGTGTCGAGATCCTGAGTCTGACCGGTGGCGGCAATGAGCTGGCCATTCTTGTCGACGAGGAAGACGACCTTCGCGCTGGCGTCCTTGGTGAGGCGGTCGCAAACGGCGGTGATCTGGTTGAACTCCTCCTCGTACATCACCATTTGCGGGTTCATGTCCCGACGCCTCTCCTCAAGAAAACTGGACTCAACGAGTCCATCGCTCGACGGGGCGATTCCCCCGCCCGGGCAGCCGAAACCAGCCTGCTTCCTCCGAATGAGCAGCAAGGTTCTCTACCAGAGGGTGTTCGCTGGCGCAAGAGTAGCTCTCGGCACCGCCTGCGCCGCGGGTGAGCGGGCCGCGGACGGCGCGCTCGCGGGCGCGAGGCGACGCCTTCGCGCGCCACTTGCCGTCTGTCCAGCCGCTGTGGAGAGAGGGGGGGGGCGAGCGGCAAGTCGAGCGACGCTGCGCCGCAGCCCGACCCGCCGAGACAACCGTGAGCCTGGCAGTTTCAGGCCTGCCCTTGCGGCCCAAGGCGCTTGGGAGCGTCGGCTCAATAGGTGTCGGGAAGTCTCCTGCGGCGTATCACGCGAGGCGGGGACCGCCGCCGTCTCAGCGGCCTGCGTGCCCGCGTGAAGAAGAGGCGCTGAAGCGAGGCTGAGAAGGATTTCTCGACGGATCTTCAGTCAGTCGTGAGGCGCCCCTCGCTTGCTCGTCCCCGGCGTCCGCTTGCTCGGCCGCGGCCTCCGCTTGCTTCGCCCCGGCGTTTTCCCAGTTGTGAGTCGCGGTTCGCCTGCTCGGCCGCGGCCTCCGCTTGCTTCGTGCGTGCGTCCGCTTGCTCCGGCATCGCCGCTCGCAGCTCCGACACGTCGCTTGCCTGCTCCATCGAAGCGCTCAAGAGGTGTCGGGCAATCTTCACCTCCGCCCCCCCGGAGCGTAGCCTCCCGAGGAACGAGGGAGGCGGAGTCGATGGGCCTCGACTTCGGCCTGCCCCGAGCCTGCCGATGACACGCCGCCGCCCGAGCCCACGCTTCTACTCGGCGGCGCATTGACAGAGACAAGTCCGGCGCTAGCCTGCCCGACGTGCGAGAGAAGAGAAGCGACAAGGCAGCGCGCGCCGGCGCTATCGTCGATCGCCTGGCGCTGACCTATCCCGAGGCGCGCATCGCGCTCGAGTTTCGCGACCCTTACGAGCTGCTGGTCGCGGTCATCCTCTCGGCTCAGTGCACGGACAAGAGGGTCAACGAGATCACGCCCGGGCTCTTCTCCCGCTACCCGACCGTCGCGCAGCTCGCCCACGCGAAGCGCGACGAGCTCGAGGAGATCATCCGGCCCTGCGGCCTCTTTCGCTCCAAGGCGAAGTCGCTCACCGAAGCCAGCCAGGCGATCGAGGCGCACCACGGGGGCCAGGTGCCCACCTCTCGGGCCGCGCTCGCGAGGCTGCCGGGCATCGGGAACAAGTCGGCCGGAGTCATCGCGATGCAGCTCTCTGCGGAAGCCGCGCTGCCCGTGGACACGCACGTCGCCCGGCTCGCGTTTCGACTCGGGCTGTCGACCGAGCGAGACCCCGACAAGATCGAACGCGCCCTCCAGGCCCTGCTGCCGAAAGCGCGCTGGACGGCGGCCCACCATCTGCTGGTGTGGCACGGCCGCAGAGTCTGCCTCGCGCGGGCGCCCCAGTGTCCTGAGTGCTCGGTGGCAGGGCTGTGCCCCAAGCTCGGGGTCGAGCTTGCCGGCCGCAAGCGCCCGCGTCCGACGAACCAGCGTTCGTAGAGGCCGTCCCCGCGCGAGCCGACCGAGCCAACTCAGACCGCCGGCTGTTCAGCCTTCTTCTTGGTCTTCTCGGCCTCGCGCTCGGCCTTGACCCGCTTCATGCGCCGCTTGATCAACTCGCGCTTCAGGGTCGAGAGGTGGTCTACGAACAGCGTGCCTTCCAGATGGTCGAGCTCGTGCTGAACCGCGATGGCGAGCAGGCCGTCGGCCTCGAACGAGAGCTCCTTGCCGTCGCGGTCGAGCGCGGTGACCCAGACCTTGTCGGCCCGAAGCACCTCTTCGGCCTCGCCGGGGATCGACAGGCAGCCCTCCTCGTAGACGCGCTCGCCCTCGGTCTTGGTGATGACCGGGTTGACGAGCGCCAACGGCTTGGCGCCCTCCTGCCGCGGAGAGGAGTCGATGACCACCACGCGCGCGTTGACTCCGACCTGCGGGGCGGCGAGACCGACGCCGTTGCTGGCGTACATCGTCTCGAACATGTCGTCGATGAGCCCGCGCAACTCATCGTCCACCCGCTCGACCTTCAGGCACTTCTCCCTCAGCACGGGATCCGGCCAGATGACAATCTCTCGCACCATCGTCTCGAAACCTCGCCTCCCCATGCACCAACAGCAGATGGACCCGGATTATATGGGCCGAACCGCCGCCCTACCACCCGGCGCGCCGCCTGCTCACTCGGTGAGGCTGCGCGCGTACTGGGCGCGTACCGCGTCGTCGGAGAGCACGTCGGCGGCCTCCGCGAGCGCGCGCCCTATCTCCTGCAGCCGCGCGTGGACCGAGGGGTCGGCTATCGCAATGAAGCGCTCGGCGCTCAGCTCGCGCGACAGCCTCTCGTACGCCTCGCGAACCTCGTACCCGGTGGCGTCGCGGCGCAGGCCGAGGATCTGGAAGTAGTCGCCCGAGAGCGCCTGGTTGTACTTGTCGGCCACGCGCGAGAGGTCAAGGCGCGCGGCCTCCTCCGGGCTCTTCGCCCGGGCCGCCTGGCCGAGCACCGCTATCTCCACGGCCCCGACGGCCACCAGGGCGTAGAGCACCTTGAGCGCGGCGAGCTCCTCGACCCCGCTCTCGAAGAGGATCTCCTCGAGCGTGCGCAGCCCGTCGACCATCGACCCGAGGCGCCGCTCGCGCGCGCCCAACCCGAGGTAGTCGAGCTCGAAGCCCTGGCCCCGCGCGCGCAACAGCGTCGCCGGCCCACCCAGCCGCGCGTAGAGCCGCTCGGACGAATACTTGCGCCGGATGCCCTCGGTCGCGAGCGCGTAAGGGTGCAGCGGAAGGACCACCCTCTCCTCGGACGGCGGCGGCTCCTCGGAGTAGACGTAGGCCGACTCGTCGTCGAGGAAGACCGAGAAGGCGATCTCCTGCACGTGCTTGCAGACGAGCGGGTACATCTCGTTCGGCCGGATGTAGCCAAGCTCGACCATCACCAGCGCGAGCCGGCGCGCCAGCCGCTCCTCCGACATGCGCAACGCGTGGTGCTGCGGTCCGGTGACGAGACCCGCGCGCAGCGCGAGGTCCTCAATCCGCTCGACCAGCGAGGTCGACGCCGCGGCGACGAGGCGCCCCTCCTCGAACCAGAGCGTGCGCTCGGCGTCCGCGCCCGCGATGTCCACGCGCCCGGTCAGCCGCGACTCGAAGGCGCGGCAGATGAGCGTGGGCGCGTCGAGCAGCCCGAGCGTGCCGCGCGGCGCGAAGGGCGCCGGGGTCGGCGGCGCCGTCGGCCCGGACTTGAACCCCTCGACGGCCTCGGGCTCCTCGACCTTCATCGGGCCCTCGACCTCCGGCTGGTCGTTGGCCGGCGGGCGTGCCGCCCGCAGCGGCGCGGGCCACTGAGCGGGCTTGACCAGCCGCGGACCCTCCCACTTCCCGGGGCTCTCCTCGGAGGCCGCGCGCCCGCCGCCGGGCTTGCGCCCGTCGGCCGCGCGCCGCGTGGCCTGCTCCTCGACCTGCCGGACGGCCTGCGTCTCCTGCTCGAGCGACTCGCGGTCGCGCTTGACCTGCTCCTCGCGCGCCTTGAGCACCCGGCGGGCGATCTCCGATCGCTCGCGCACCTCACGCTCTGCCGCCTCGAGCAGCTCCTGAGCGCGCCGCTCGTCCTCCTCGCGCGCAGACCGCTCCTCCTCGAGCCGCCGTGTCGCCGCCTCCAGCCGCTCCGTGGCCCGGGCGCGCGACTCCTCGAGCTCGCCGGCCTGACGCGCGAGCGCCTCGCACTCGGCGTCGGCCGACCGCTCGGACTGCTCGACGGCGGCGCGCAGCTCCTCGAGCCGCCCGCGCGCCTTCTCGACCCGTTCGCGTGCCTCAGCGGCGCGCTTCTCGAGCGCCCCGGCCTCGTGGCCCACCTGCTCGAGGGCGCGCTCGTCGGTCTCGAGGCCTTCGCGGGCGATCTCGATCGCCCGCTGCCGCTCCTCTCGCCGGGAGGCGACATCGGCCGTCTCGGTCTCGAGGCTCTCGATCTCCTCGCGCTCGCGCTCCTGCTCCTCGTCGGCGAGCCGCTCCAGCTCGGCGCGGCGTGCCTCGAGCGCCTCGGTCCGGGCGCGGACAGCTTGCAGGCGCAGCTCCCCCTCCGCCGCCCGCTCTTCGAGCGCCTGCGTCCTCTGCTCTTCGTCGGCGGCCGCCCGTTGCGCCTCCTCGATCCGCGCGCCCGCCTCCTTGTGCCGGCGCGCGAGCTCCTCGAGCTGCAAGCGCGCCTGCTCGGCCTCGGTCAGCGCGTCCGCGAGCGCCTGTTGCAGCCCTTCGGCATCCGCGTGCCGCTCCTGCTGGCGCTGCCGGGCCTGAGCGACTTGCCGGCCGAGCTCCTCCGCGAACCTCTCGAGCTCCTTGGCCTGCAGCTCTTCGTTTTCGAGCTTGCGCTGGACCTCCTCGGCGCTCTTCCAGCTCTTCTCCCGCCGCTGCGCCGACGCCGCCAGCGCGGCCTCGCGCCTCTTGCGCTCCTCGCTGGCCTCGCGCTCCTCTTCGGCCGACTGCGCCTCGAGAGCCGACAGTCCGGCACCGAGCTCCTCGAGCCTCGCCCGTGTCGCCTCGAGCTCGCGCTCGCGCTCCTCGATGCGCCGCGCCAGCTCGTCCTGCTCGTCGGTCAGCCCCGCCAGCTCGCTCTCGAGCGCCTCGGCGCGCCTGGTCTGCTCGTCGCGGCCGGCTCGGGCCTCCTCGAGCGCTCGTTGCAGCTCAGAATTCCGCTCGGCGGCCTGCTGCGAAGCCGCCTTCTCGGACTCGAGCGCTTGGGCCACCTTTTCGAGACGCCCGCGCGCCTCGCCGGCGCGGCCCCGAGTCTCTTCGAGTGTTCTCTTCGCCTCCCGGACCCGCCCCTCGAGGGCCTCGGCCTCGGCCCGCGCCGCATCGGTTTCGCGGCCGAGCTCCGCGAGGCGCGCTCGGTCGCTCGCGGCGCTCTCCTCGAGCCTCTCGAGCTCACGCGCGGCGCCGGACAGCTCGGCTTCGCGCGCCTCGACCTCGTCCGCCTCGGCGCTCGAGCGAGCGCGCAGCCCATCGAGCCGCGCCCTGCCCGCTTCGGCCTCGCTCAGCAGACCGTGGAGTCGAGCGTCGGCCTCCTCGACGCTCTTCGAGAGCGCCTCCAGGCTCGCCGACTCCGCGGTGGCCGCAGACTCGAGCTCTTCGACACGCCCGCGCGCCGCCGCGACCTGGCCCCGAGCCTCCTCGAGCCGCCGAGAGCGCTCCTCGACTCGCCCTTGCTCCGCTGCCGCCTCCGTCGACGCCTGTTCGAGCGATGCCCCAAGCTCCTCTGCGCGCGCTTTGGCCACCTGAATCCGCTCGCGGGTCTTCTCGAGGCGCCGCCGCGATTCGGCCGCCTGGGCTTCGAGCGCGTCGGCTCGCGCCGACTCAGCCTCGAGCGCAGGCCCCAGCTCCCCGAGCATTCCCTTGGCCGCCTGGGCGCGCTCGATGGACCGCTCGAGCTGCTCCTCGAGCCCGGCGACCCGAGCCTCGCGGCCCTCGGCGTCGGCGACCGCCTCGGCGAGCGCGGGCTCCGTCTCCGCGACTCTCGCCTCTGCTTCCCGGGCGCGCGCGCGGGCCTCCTCGAGCCGTGCGCCCGCATCGCCCGCTCGCGCGGCGAGCTCTTCGGCGCGTGCAGACTCCTCGGCCGCAAGCTGCGCCGCGAGCGCCTCGTGCCGGCCCCGCTCGTCCTCGAACCGCTCGCGGGCCGCCTCGCGCCGCTCCTCGATCTCGGAAGACTTCTGCGCGAGCGCCTGCAGCGCCGCGGTCTCCGCTTCGAGAGCGGCCTGCAGCTCCTCGAGCCGGCTCTTCTCGCGCTCGGTGTCGGCGAAGAGCTCCTCGAGATCGTGCTCAGCCGCCTCGGCCGCGCGCCGGGTTTCGTCAAGCCCCTCGCGTGACAGCTCGCGCTGCTGGCCCAGCGATTCTGCCTCGTCCGCCAGCGCCTGCAGCATCACGGTCTCCGCCTCGAGCGCCGCCTGCAGCTCTTCGCGCCGGCCCTTCTCTTGGGCGAAACGAGTCGAGACCTCCTCGAGCTCGCGCTCGCTCGCCTCGGCGGCGCGTCGCCTCTCCTCGAGCTGCTGGCGGGCGAGCCCGAGCGCCTCTCGGACCTCGTCCGCTCGTCGAGACAACTCCTCCGAGGCCTCGCCAAGGCCGAAAAGCTCGAGCTGCGAGGCTTCGACCTCCGCGCGCAGCGCCTGAACCTCGCCCGCCCTCTTTGCAGCCTCTTCGCCGAGACCGGCGCGGCGCTCGACGAGGGCTGCCAGCTCCTGGTCGCGTGAGTCCTCTTCGCTGCGCCGCGCCTCTTCGCCCGGCGCTATCCGGCTCGAGACCCGCCACACCTCTTCCGACGGCACGGTGACCGACGCGGGGCTGAAGCCCGCCTCGTTCGATTCCGGCTCGGCGGCTTGGTCATCGAGAGCGGCACCGAGCCCCTGCGGCCCCGGCCCGGCCAAAGGCTCCGATCGCGGCTCTCCGGCGGCTTCGAGACTGTCCTCGGCGGCCGCTGCAGGGGCTGGCTCGCTCGCCTCGCCGACGTCGGAAGCCTTCTCTGGCTCGGAATCCTCGGCCTCGGCGCGCTCGCTCTCCACGCTTCCGGCCGGCCGGCCGATGCTGACTGCCGCTTCTTCCATCGGGCCAGGATCGGGTTCGGAGACCGGCCCCTCGACTTCGCCGCCGGCCGGCGCCAAGGCCTCGGCCGCCGCGGCGCCCTGGTCCGACCTTTCGTCGGCCCGCGATTGTCCCTCTGCGATCAGCGACGGTTCGGGTTCCGCGCCGCTCACCTCGTCGTCGGGCTCGAAGGCGTCAGAGCGCGCCTCGTCAACCGCAGCCGTCTCGAGATCCGCGGCCTCGACATCGACGCCTGGCGCAGCAGCGTCCCCCGGTTGAGCGTTGGTCTCTTCGCGGTCGTCGAACAGCTCTTCGCCCATCGCCGCGGTGTCGGCAGCCTCGCTGGCGGCAGGCGGATCCTCCGGCGGCTCTGCGGCAGGTCCCTCGAGGGCATCGACGACACGCCCCTCGCCTGGCAAGGAGGACTCCGAATCAGCGCGACCTGCCTCGTCGTCCGAGGCCTCGGGCGTCCCTGCGTCGGGTTCGTCGAGATCGCCAAACAGCGCGTCGCCAAGGCTCGTCCCCGCGTCGGCTGCGGCCGCCGGCTCTCGCTCGCGATCGGGCGCCAGATCGTCGAGCGGCTCTTCGTCAGCCGCGGCGGGTTGCGGACCTTCGGCAAGCGGGCCGCTCGCATCCCCGACAGGAGAAGCATCCGCGACATCGGAGAGATCGCCGAAGAGGTCGTCGGCCAGCGAGCCCCCGGGTGCGCCAGCCGCTCCGCGCTCCACGGAGCCTGGCGATTGCTCGTCCTCCGGCTCGGAAGGCAAATCGTCGAAGAGCTGCTCGCCAAGACGTGCCCCCGCGGTCGCTGAAGCCTCCGACGCCTGCGGCTCGGCGTCCGGCTCGGGAGCGTCGCCAAAGAGTGCCTGCGCCAGCCCGACCGCATCGGTCTCCTCGACGTCGGCGGGCGGCTCGAGCCGCCACGCCGCGCTCACGTCATCTCCGTCGAAGGCACGTTCGACCGCCTCGAGCAGAGCCTTGCCGTCGAGTGGCAGGGGAATGACCGCGGCCTCGGGCGCCTCGGCGAGGGCATCGCCGAGCAGGACGAAGGAGACCGAAGCGCCGCGCGGATGGCTGCGGATCTCCTGGTAGATCGCGCCGCCGCGCCCCCCGTCGACCTCCGCGGCGAGGACGACGACCGAGGGGGCAAGGTCACCAAAGGTGATCACCGCATCGGCCGCGTTCGTCACCAGCAGGGTGTCAATCCCGTGGCGCTGGAGGACCCGCTTGGCCGGAGCGATGACCGAGATGTCGTCGTGAATGAGAAGGACGGGGCCGGCCATCGCCCGGATTCTAGCCGACCGGGGCACGCGGTCCATTTGTCTGCCAGGCAATCGTGTCCGGCGACGCTCAAAGCAGGGAGAGCGGGTCGACGTCGAGCGTGGCCCGCACGCTCGCCGGCAGCTTGCGCGCGGCTTGCTCAATCGCCTCGGCGACCGGCGTCAGCGAGCGGGCGTTCGGCCCCTTGAAGAGCATCTGCCACCTCGAGCGCCCCTTGAGGCGCGACAGGGGCGCGGGGGCGGGCCCGAGCAGCCGCAGCGCGCCGCGCGAGCCGATGACTATCCCCGAGGCGGCTTTGGCGAGATCGTGGGCCGCGCGCGCGGTCGCGCGCGGATCGGCGCCGTCGACGCGCACCGACAGCAACCGGCTGAATGGCGGGTAGCCGAAGGAGCGGCGCAGGTTGAGCTCGCGGGCGGCGAAGGAGCGAAAGTCGTGCCCGACGACCAAGGCCACCGCCGGCGCCTCCGGGTTGAACGATTGGACGATGACCCGCCCCGGCTCCCGGCCACGGCCGGCGCGACCGGCGACCTGCGTCAGGAGCTGGAAGGTGCGCTCCGCGGCCCGGAAGTCCGGCAGGTTGAGCGCGGTGTCGGCGAGCAACACCCCGACCAGCGTCACCCCGGGGAAGTCGTGTCCCTTGGCGACCATCTGCGTGCCGATGAGGATGTCCTTCTCGCCGCGGGCAAACGAGGCGAGCAGCGCGGTCACCTCCTCGGCCTGCGTCGCCGAGTCGCGATCGAGCCGGCAGAGGCGCGCGGTGGGGAAAAGCTTGGCTATCTCCTGCTCGGCCCGCTCGGTGCCCATGCCGAGCGCCTCGATGGGCCCGCCGCAGCTCGGGCAGGCCTCGGGCAGCGCGATCTGCCGGCCGCAGTAGTGGCACATCAGGCTGCCGCGCTTGCCGTGCAGGGTCAGGCTCACCGCGCAGGCGTCGCAGGTGATCGACGCGCCGCAGCCAAGGCACAAGTGATAGGTCGAGACGCCCCGCCGGTTCAGGAAGAGGATCGCCTGGCGGCCCTTCTCCAAGACCTCGGCGAGCGCCTCGGCGAGCTGCTCGGAGACGAGGGGCGGCCCGCGCAGCTCGTCGAGCGCTTCGTCGGCCGCAGCCACACCGGCAGCCGGCTCCACGGGGCTGCCCCCGTAGCTCGGCTGCGACTCGGCGGCTCGGCGCGCCTCGGCCGCGCGCAGCTTCGCCCGGCCGGCAAGCTGCGGGAAGGCCGCGCTCACGTGGCCGCGGCCGCACAGGCGCATGTCGACCAGCTCGACGCCGGGCATCGGCCGATCGTCGACCCGCCGCCGCAGCTCGAGCAGGCGGTAGCGGCCGGTCTGCGCGTTGTGCAGCGTCTCGAGCGAGGGGGTCGCCGAGCCGAGCACCACCGGGCAGCCCGCGTGCTGGGCGCGCACCACCGCGAGGTCCCGGGCGTTGTAGCGCAGCTTCTCGTCCTGTTTGAACGAGCCGTCGTGCTCCTCGTCGACGACCACCAGCGCGAGCCGTTCGACGGGGGCGAAGATGGCCGAGCGCACCCCGACCGCCAGCCGCGTCTCGCCGCGCCAGAGCCGGCGCCACTCGGCGAGCCGCTCCGCGTCGCGCAGTCCCGAGTGCAGCGCGGCCACCTTGTCGCCGAAGCGGGCCCGGAACCGGCCCACGAGCTGCGGGGTGAGCGCGATCTCCGGGACCAGCACGAGCGCCCCGCCGCCCCGCTCGAGCGCCCGGGCGATGGCGCGTAGATAGACCTCGGTCTTGCCCGACCCGGTCACCCCGTGCAGCAGGTACGGGGCGAAGGCGCGCGCCTCGACGGCGACTTCGAGCTCGCGCAGCGCCGCCGCCTGCTCTTCGGTCGGCACCGGCACCGGCGCCGCGGCGAGCGCGAGCTCGGGCCTTTGGGCTTCGAGCCCCTCCTCGCGCACGACGCACAGCCCGCGCTCGACGAGCTTCTTGAGCCGAGGACGGGCCCCGGGGACCGCGGCGTTGAGCTCCTCGAAGTCGACCTCGCCCGCGGCGGCGGCGAGGTAGTCGACGAGCGCCTTCATCACCTCGCCGCGCGGCGCGGGCGCGAGCCTCCCCGCGGGGGTCAGCGAGACGAGCTCGCGCACAGGGCCGCGGGAGGCCGGGGCCTCGCGCGGCGAGGTGAGCCCGGGCGGCAGCGCCGAGCGCAAGACCTCGCCGAGAGGGTGGCGGTAGTACTGCGCGACCCAGCCGAGGAAGCGAAGCTGCTCCTCGCTGAAGATCGGACCGTCGTCCAGGGCGGAGATGACGTCCCGAAGGCCGGTGGGCGCAGGCCCCGGCTCGGCGCCCAGACAGAAGCCGATGGCGCGCGCGGCGCCAAAGGGCACCACCAGGCGTCGGCCCGGCTGCACGCACTCGGTGAGCGCCGGGGGCATCCTGTAGGTAAAGGTCCGGTGCAGGGGCCGGCCTACCGCCACACGTACGAGCTTGCCCTCCACGCGCCTCGCCTCTCTTGCGACCGACTGTCCGCCTGAAAACAGCGTCCAAGAATACGCAGCCGCTCGGCGCGGGCAATCACTCGCGTGTCGTGGCCTTCGTTCGCCCCGGGGGTGCGCGGCAGGCCCGCGAGGGCGCCGCCGAGTCGCTGAGCCCATCGGCGGCGCGGCCGAAAGCCGGGAGAGGCTTCGCGCCGTCTCTTCGGGGGGCGGTCGTTGCGCCGCCCGCGCGCTCGGCAACCGGCGGTCGAAAACGGGCGAAGCTGCCGGTTCTCAGCTAGAACAAGCCCTCCCCACGCCACGCCGACGATGGTCGCCCAGCTCCTTGATGCCCTCCCCGACGCCCTGCTCGCCATTGGCGAGGAACGGGTCACGTTGGCCAACCAAGCGGCGGCTCGCATGCTCGGCAGGGAGAGCAGCGAGCTGGTGGGCGAGCGTCTGGAGGCGCTGCTCGCCCCGGGAGAGCCTGCGCGGCTCAGCCTGACCGGGCGCCAGCTTCGCGAAGGCTGGGAGCTGCCGGCCACCTTCCGGCTCCGCTTCCTGCACGCGGCCGGCGTCGAGATCCACGCCGACGTCCGCTTCGGCTGGCGCGACAGCGCCGAGGGCCGGCAGCTCTTGCTCAGCGCGCGCGACGTGACCGAGACCCGGCGCGCCGAGCTGCTGACGTCCAAGCTGGCGGACCTGAGCGCGCGCGCGAGCACGCTGATGGACCGCGACGACCTGCTGCAGGCGAGTGAGCCCATCTTCGTCGCGCTGGGCTGGCAGGTCGGCCTGGTCGAGGTGCGCGGGGACCGATCGATCGTCCAGCGGCTGGTCGCGGCCTCCGAAGACGCAGTCGGCAACTACGGCAAACACCTGCTGGGGCGCGAGGTGCCGCTAGAGCGTTTCCCCCTGGTCGCCCACGTCGCACGCTCGGGCGAGCCGCTGTTTCTCGACAACGTACCGGCCGAGCTCTTCGGGCCCGTGAGGGACGCCGCCGTGCTCTCCGAGAACATGGCTCGAGCCCGCCTCACCCGCAGCGCCTGGGCCCCGGTCTGGCGAGGCAGCCGCGTCGACCACGTGCTCTCGGTCATCGGCGCCGGCTTGACCCGGCACGACTTCGTCGCCATCCAGCTCTTCGCCGCGCAGCTCTCGGCGGCAAGTCAGCTCGGCGAGCTGCGCGCCGAGCTGGTGCGCAATACGCGGCTCGCCGCCGTCGGCGAGATGTCGGCCGTGCTCGCCCACGAGGTGCGCAATCCCCTGGGCGTCATCTTCAACGCCGTCGGCGGGCTGCGCCGCGTGGTGACCGGCGCCGGGGAAGACACCCAAGCGCTCCTCGACATCGTCGGCGAGGAGGCCGAGCGCCTGCAGCGGCTGGTCAGCGACCTGCTCGACTTCGCCCGCCCTCACGACCCGCAGCTCTATCCCGTCCCCCTCGCCCGCGTCGTCGACGACGCGCTCGACGCGGCCCGCCAAGACCCCAGCTTCGCCGAGCGCCGGCCAAAGCTGCTCGTGGAGGTGCCCGGCTCGTTGCCCGAGGCGCTCACCGACGCGGTGCTCCTGCGGCGCGCGGTCGTCAACGTGCTGGTCAACGCCTTCCAGCACGTCCCGGTCGGCGGAGAGGTCCGGGTCGAGGCGCGCTTGGCGACCGAGGGCTGGCTGCGGCTGCGCATCGCCAACGACGGTCCGCCGGTGCGCCCGGAGATAGCCACGCGGCTGTTCGAGCCCTTCGTCACCGCGCGGGCGACCGGCACCGGGCTCGGGCTGGCGGTGGTGCGCCGCATCGTCGAGGAGCTGCGCGGCCGGGTACAGCTCGACGACGGCACGCCGGTCGCGTTCTCGATCTGGCTGCCCATCGCGCTCGAGGAGCGGCTCTCGAAGCCCTGAGGACGCAAGCTTCCTCTATAATCGAGGCGCACGCTCAATGCAGGGCGCGACGTCAGATGGGGAGCCGGGCATGGCCGACGATGTCCTGGTGATGTTGATGGCCGGCGGCATGGGCGAACGCCTCAAGCCCCTGACCGACGTGCGCGCCAAGCCCGCGGTCCCCTTCGGTGGCAGCTATCGCATCATCGACTTCACGCTGAGCAACTGCATCAACTCGGGGCTGCGCCAAGTCTACGTGCTCACGCAGTACAAGTCGCACTCGCTGAGCAACCACCTGCGCGCCGGCTGGGACTTCTTGTCGCGGCGGCTCGACCAGTTCATCGACGAGATCCCGGCCCAGATGCAGCTTGGCGACCGCTGGTACAAGGGCACCGCCGACGCTATCCGCCAGAATATGAGCCTCGTCGCACGCTCGTCGGCGACGCTGGTGCTCATCCTCTCGGCCGATCACATCTACAAGATGGACTACCGCCTGATGCGCCGGTTCCACGAGGAGCGCAACGCGGGGCTGACCGTCTCGGTCATCCGCGTCCCCTGCGAGCAGGCCGCCCACTACGGGATCCTCGAGGTCGACGAGCAGTGGCGCATCGTGGGCTTCCAGGAGAAGCCCACACATCCGAAGACCCTCCCGGGCACCAACCTGTGCCTTGCGTCGATGGGTATCTACCTGTTCGGCCGCGACGCGCTGCGCCGCCGGATGACCCTAGAGGTCGACGACTTCGGCAGGCACGTCATCCCCGAGATGGTCTCGTCGGGCGAGCCGGTCTACGCCTTCGACTTCTCCACTCATAACCGCATCGAGGAGTACGAGTGGGTCGAGCACGACGGCCACCGCACCAAGGCACGGGTCGAGCGCGCCAGCGACTCGGACTACTGGCGCGACGTCGGCACGCTCGACGCCTACTGGGCCGCCAACCTCGAGCTGACCGCGCCGGCGCCGAAGTTCAACCTCTACGGTGAGCGTTGGCCGTTCTTCAACTGCCCGCTGCACTTCCCGCCCGCCAAGTTCGTCCACGAGCTGCCGGACCGCACCGGCATGGCCATCAGCTCCATCGTCAGCGACGGGGTCATCATCAGCGGCTCCAAGGTACGCCGCTCGGTGCTCGGCCCCGGAACGCACGTCCACAGCTACGCGCTCATCGAGAGCTCGGTGATCATGGGCGGCTCGATCAAGGGCAGCTCCATCCAGGAATGCTCCATCGGGCGTGGCTGCTTGGTGCGCAACGCCATCATCGACCGCGACGTACGGCTCGCCTCGGGCACGGTCATCGGTCACGACCGCGCGCTCGACGATCGTCGCGGCCTGAAGACCCACACCATCCCGGGGACCAACGACTACATCGTCGTGGTGCCCAAGAACATGACGCTGTAGCCGCTTGCTGCGAGGCCCGCGGCCCGACTCCTTCGCACGGCGAGCGTGCGCGTGTGGTCCCGATACCGCGTGTGCCCGGAATCGAGTCCACTGTCCTGCCAGTCGGCGTCCAGCCTGCGCAAATCGCGCAGTGCCACAGCCCCATCGGTCGCCATCCAGCTTGCGGAATCGGAAGTGCCGCGGCGCCATCGTTTTTCGTATCAGGCTAAGAAATCGCCAACTGCCGCGGTGCCGTCGGCCGGCTGCCTTTGCCGAATCGGCAAGAAGCCGCTCAGCCCTGCAGGACGCCCAAACAACCTCATCCGGGCGCTGGAGGGTTTGACCTGGAGCCTGGAGCCCGCGGTCTGGTTCTGGCCTTATTTAGAGGCCCTTGCCCGTCCTGAGGCCTGCAAGTGGCCGTAGAGCCTGCCGCCTGCCTTTGCCGTATTTTAGCAAGCCTGCCCGCCCTCCTCGCTCCTGAGGGCATCCAGGGCCCTCTGACGAGGTTTGCTCTCTTCCCGACGCTTCTTCCTGTTTCCCCTCCCGCTCCGGGACCTCCCTCGGGCGCCGGGCGCACCGCGCACTCCTCCGGCATCTCAAGGCGATCGAGCGGAAGGCTTGGCAGTCCTCCTGGAGCTTGGCGGTCGGCGCGCAAGCCTGGCAATCGAGATCGAAGGCTCCGGGGTCGGCTTCGCGGGCTCGGCGACCGGGGAATCGGAGTCTTCACGCAGGGTTGCGAGGTCCATCCCATGCGCGGGGACGCGTCGATCGGGAAGCCGAAAACACCCCCCTTCCCGCAGGACCCTAGCGTGACTTTACCTGCCGGCTGCCCGCAAGCCGTCCAAGTGAGCGTAAATACCGATGAAATCCGGCGGCGGCGTATACTACAACCAGCCGCCGATCCCCAGGCCCCCAGCCGCGCACCACGCTTTCGCTGCGGAGCACAAGGCCCGCGGCGCCTCGGCGGTGCCTGCCAGGAGCGCCCCACCTTCGCATCGGCCCTGGCGTCCCCACGAATGGCCCGGTGTCGCGAGGGCGCCTCTCCCCCGCCCAAAGAGGCGCCCTGCCGCAGGCCCCTGTCCGCCGAAGGCGGGTTTGATGACCGGTTTCTGGAAAATCGAGGTTTGATTTGCCCTGATTTCGCGGGGTTGCAATGTCACTGTCGCAGTCAGAAGGAAAGCCAAAGGCCTGATTTCGCGGGCTTGCATTGTCAGGCGATCGCGAGGCCGGTCTGTCGGCGAACAAGAGACCGGGGCCGCGCCCCCGGCCGACGAGCAGGAGCACCATGCGCGGGCGGCAAGGGACGCCCTTCGAGACTCTCGTCCATCGCCCTTGCCCGAGCAGAATTGTCCTGGGCCGGCGAATTGCGATACTGCCGACACCACCGACCGCAGGAAAAGAGCTCGCAGCGTGGGCCAACCACCTTCTCCTTCGATAGCACTGTCCTGGGACTTCCCCGACGCGGCCGGGTTCTGTCGAGCCTTCGAGTCCGAGCTGTCGAGCGGCACGGTCTTCGTCCCCTGTGCGCAGCCGCCGCCCGCGGGCTCCCGGGTGCTGTTGACCCTGCGGGTGCCGGGCGTCGGCAAGGCCTCGGTCGCCGGCACCATCGCGCGACAGGAGCGACGAGCCGGCGGCCCAGGCACCGTGTTCCTCGTCGATCCCGCGCCGCAGACTCTCGCGGGCGCCCGCGCGCTCTTCCATCATCTGCGCCCACCAACGGTCGAGCCGGCACAACCCGCGCCCCTTCTCCTCACGCCGGCCACCGGCAGTCGCGGCCTCGACGCAAGCGAGCTGAAACCGGGCGAGGTCATCGACGGCCGCTTCGAGATCGAGCGTCACCTCGCCTCCGGCGGCATGAGCCACGTCTTCATCGCGAAGCACGTGTTCATGCGGCGCAGGGTCGCGCTCAAGCTGCTCAACCGCGCCCTCGCCGATGACCCCTCGGCCTCGGCGCGCTTCCGCCGCGAGGCGGAGATCGTCAGTCAGATCGACAGCCCGCACATCGTGCGCGTCTTCGACTTCGGCATCACCAGCTCCGGCCTGCTCTTCCTGACGATGGAGCTGGTCGAGGGCGCTTCGCTCGATCAGCTCGTCTGCGACCAAGGCGCGCTGCCGCCCGAGCGCGCGGTGGCGCTGCTCGTCCAGGTCTGCGCCGGCCTCGCCGCCGCGCACGCGCGCGGCATCATCCACCGCGATCTCAAGCCGCCCAACATCATGGTCGCGCGCCGCCCGGACGGCGGTGACTTCGCCAAAATCCTCGACTTCGGCATCGCGCGCGCCGCCGACTCCCAGACCGTCGGCGGCTCGGGGATGACCCGCGCCGGCATCGTCCTCGGCACGCCCGAATACCTCTCTCCGGAGCAGGCGCTCGCGGGCACGCTCGATCTGCGCTCCGATCTCTATTCGCTCGGGGTGGTCGCCTTCGAGCTCCTCACCGGCAAGCTGCCCTTCTTCTCGGAGAGCCTGCCGAAGCTGATCTCGATGCACGTGACGCAGCCCCCGCCCTCGCCCGCGAAGGTGCATCCACCCCTCGCCGCGAAGCCCGAGCTGTGCGCGGTGGTACTCAAGGCACTTCGCAAGGAGAAGGAGCAACGCTTCCCGGACGCCAACGCCTTCGCCCGCGCGCTCACCGACGCGCTGCAGGGCCGCGGTCCGGCGGCGGTCCAAGGCCAAGACTCCTGCCCTTCATGCGGCGCGGACCTCGAGCCTCAGTCCGCGTTCTGCGCAAGCTGCGGCGCGGCGCTCCGCTGCCCTGGCTGCGGCTCGCCGGCAAGACCGGGCGCCACCTTCTGCCCGAAGTGCGGCGCGGCGCTCCGCCCCGAGGCGCGCGGAGAGCTCGACGCGCTGCCGACAGAGGCGTTGGTCCCGCTCGAGGCTGCGCATAGACGTCAGGCGTCGGCGGCGCTGCTCGGCGCGCTGTCGCGACTCTCGGCCGCGCTGCCCGAGGGCCGCCAAGACGCCGTCCTCCATGCTCGAGAGCCCCTCGCCGGCTTCGGTCAGGGGGTCGCGCTCGCAATCGGCCTGACCGGTCTCGGGCAGCTCCCCTCGGCCTCCGGCGATCCGCTCGAGGCGGCCCGGCTCGCCGACCGCTGTGTCGCGGCGCTCGTCTGCCTCGGCGACGACTACGGCGCCATCCTCGACCATCTCGACGACGGGGCGGCGCTCTTCCTGTTCGACGCGCGCGAGCCCACGCTCGTCGCCGACCGCGCCGCCCGCGCCGCGCTCGCGATGCGTGAGACCGTCCAGGAGCTGCGGCTCTCGCTGCCGAAAGGCACCCCGCTCGGGTTCAAAGCCGCGCTGTGCGCGGGAACGTTCGACTGCCCCAGCGATGGCCGCCCCGCCCGAGGCGAGGCGGCCGAGGCAGCCCTCGAGCTCGTCGAGCGGGCCGTGCCGAACGCCGTGCTGCTCGACACTTTCGCAGCCGAGGCGTGCGGCCCGCGCATCGACCGCCGACCGTCTCCCGATCGCCGATCTTTCGAGGTGATGGGCGCGCGCCCGCCCCCCATCGCCCCGCTGTCGCGTCCGGTCGGCCGCGATGCCGAGCTGCGCGAGATCGAGGCCGCGCTCGCCGGCCTCTCTTCGGGCGGAGTCCAGGCGCCGCTGTTCATCCTCGGCGCGGCGGGCTGCGGCAAGTCGAGCCTCGCCTCCGAGCTGTTCAACCGCGCGCGCCGCTCGGGCGCGGCCACCGCGTGGGCCCGGCCTCGCGTCTCGGACGGGCCCTTCGCGGCGTTCGCGACCCTCGTCTACGAGCTGTGCGGCCTTCCCGAGAACGCCCGCCCCGATCAGCTCCGGCCGGCGCTCGAGAGCCTCAAGCTCGCCCCGGCATTGGCGGCCGCGGCCAGCGCCATCTCCGGCGCCTTGCCCCGGCCCCCGGGCTTCACCCCGGGGGAGGCCGCCTACGCAGTCGCGGGGCTCGCCGCCGCCGTCACGCAGTCACGGCCCGCGGTGCTCGTGTTCGAGGGCCTCGACGAAGCCGACTCGGCCAGCACCGCTGCGTTCGCCATGCTGCTGCCGCGCCTGCCTCCCCGCTGCCTCGCGGTCGCCCTGTGCCGCGAAGAGCCGCGCGGCCTGCCGCCGGGCGTACGGCGCATTGCGCTCGGGGCCCTCGCGCCGGAGCAGGTGGCCGCCGTCGCCCGCGAGCTGCTCGGCGGCAAGGCGCCGCCCGAGCCTCTGCTCGATCTGCTCGCCGAGCGCGCCCGCGGCAGGTTCGACCTCGTCAGCGACTGGGTGCTCCTGCTCCTCGAGCGCGGGTTCCTGCAGGCCGAAGGCGAACAGTTCGTCCTCACCGCGCCCCCGCCCCCGCTCTCCGACGCCGCGCTCGCCGCCGCGCGCATCGAGTCGGTCGGGCTCGCCTCGCGCCGCCTCTTCGAGTACGGCTGCCTGCTCGAAGACAGCTTCGATGACTCGACCATCGAGGCCGCCCTCCGCGACTCGCACGCTTCGGCCGCGTGGACCCGTCTCGAGCGGGCCGCGCTGCTCGATCCGCTCCCCGGGCTCCGTCATGCGGTGCGCTCGCAGCGCCATCGGGCCGCCGCGCTCGCCCGGAGCTCGGGGCCGGCCCGCGAGGCGATGCACCGCAACCTCGCGCAGGCGCTGCAGGGGCGCATGCTCGACGTGTCGAGCCCGCCTTCGCCCATCGAAATCGCCCGCCACCATTCGCGCGGACGTGACTGGGCGAACGCCCTCTCCTGGTGGCAGCGCGCCGTCGAGCCGGCCATCGTGCGGCGCGATCATCACGAGGCGGCGGCGCGGCTGCAGGAGCACGCAGAAGCGCTTCGGCTCGCGAGTCAGGCAAGAGCCATCCCGCCCGAGCTGGCGGCGACCGAACGGCTGCAGCTCCTCTCGCGGGCCTGCTCGCACGCGGCGGCGGCGGGAGATCTCGGGCTCGCACGGGCGATAGCCGAGCGTGCCGCGGGCAGCAAGAGCGCCTCTCTCGAGGCCCAGTGCGAGCAGATGCTTGCGCTTGCCCGCCTGCTGCGCCTCGAGCGACGACTCGAGGAAGCGGCCGCCGCGCTCGGCAGTGCCCAGCGCTCACACCCGACCGCGGCGCTCGCGATGCTCGCCCTGCTCGAGACCGGCGAACAGCGCGAGGCCGCGCAAGATTGGGCGGGCGCCCGAACGGCCTACGAGAGCGCGCTCGCCCAGGTCCAGGCAGGCCTCGCGCTGGCGCCCTGGCACGCCGAATCCGATCTGAAGGCGCGCCTGCTGTCGCGCGTCGCGGGCGTCCTCGTGCGGCTGGGCGACAACGCCGGTGCGCTGGCCAGCTTCAATCAGGCGCTCGAGGCCTGCCGCCGCTCGGGCAACCATGGCGCCGAGTCGAAGCTGCTTGCCAACCTCGCCTCGCTCGCCGCCCGCGGTGGCAGGGACCATGAGGCGTGCCGCCTCTTCGAGGCCTCCATCTCCGCCGCCGAGCGCGCGGGCGAGCTCGTCTCGAGGGCGCGCCAGCTCGTGAACTTCGCTCGAGCCCTCACGACGAGCGATCCGGCCCGGGCGCGCCAGGTGGCCGCGCAGGCCTTCGAGCTCGCCGGTGCCATCGGTTGGGACGAAGGCCGCCACTTGGCGCAGGCGGCCATAGGGCCGAAGCCGTAGGCCGCTGGCGCTCCGACTGAGGCCTAGGGCCTCGCATCAGGTGTGGTGAGCACCTTGCGATCGGCTACGGGTCGAACCGAATTTCAGCCGAACAGGTCGATGGGCGTTCGCCGGCACCGTCGGCCGGCCCCCTCCCCTCCCGAACGGCC
>DHSB01000128.1:10928-11154 GCA_002408385.1 Myxococcales bacterium UBA5297 | reverse complement strand
GGCCGAGGCCTTGCTCGGCCTCGGTGAGCAGGGGCGTGGCATGCGCGAGCTCTACCTCGGGCTCGTCTCCAAGCTCGCCGCGCCGCCGACGCTCGGGGCCGAGGGGATGGCGCGGCTCGGCCTCTGGGAAGCGCGCGCGGGCAGGGCGCAGCAGGCTCTCGAGCGGCTCGCGCGGGGCTCGGAGGCAAAGGAGCCGGAGCGCTACCTCGCCGAGGCGGGCGCGCTG
>DHSB01000128.1:0-10784 GCA_002408385.1 Myxococcales bacterium UBA5297 | reverse complement strand
GCTCGCCCTGCGCCTGGGCCGCGAGGCCGAGGCGCGCGCCCACATCGAGCAGGCGCGGGCAAGGGCGCCGCAGAGCCCGTTCACCCTCTGCCTCGCCTCGCAGATAGAGCGCTCGGCCGAATCGGCGCGGGCCTGCCTAACCGGGTTGCCGACGCACGAGCCCTCGCTCCAGCTCCTCGCGGCGGCCGGGGATCAGGCGGCGAGCGCGGCCCTGGCCGACAACGGCGCGCTCGAGGCGCTCGGCGAGCGCTTTGGGGGCGCGGTCGATGTCGCCGGCAGCCGCATCGAGCAGTCCACGGCAAAGGCGGGCGAGACGGTCGGGGTCGAGCTGCTCTTCCGCGTCGTCTCGAACCTCGCCCCCGGCGAGCGCTACGCGCCGTTCCTACAGCTCTACGGCCCGCTCTTCACGCACCAGGAGCAGCCGGCCCCGGAGGCGCGCGGGGTCTTGGGCGAGCTTGTCCGCATGCGCCGCGAGGTGCGAGTTCCCGCCGCGGCGCCGCCGGGCCGCTATCAAGTGCACCTCGGGGTCTACCAGCCAGAGAGTGGCGCGCGGCTCCAGCCGGCGAGCCAGTTCGGCCACATCAAGACAGTTCCGCTCGGCTACTTCGAGGTGTCTCCGTGATGGTCGAGACCTCTTCCGAGCAGCCGGCGAGAGGCCGGCGCTCCCTGCTCTCGGTGGGAGAGCGGATCGCGCAGGCGGGCCTGCTGGTGACCGCCGCGTTCCTGCCGCTGTCGATAGTCGGAGCGCAGCTCGGCTTCGCGGCGATGCTCATCGGCGTGGCCGTCGCCTTCGCCTGCGGTCGCCGCGGCCTGGTGCCCGCCGAGGCGGTCTGGCCGGTCGCCGCCTTCGCCGCGGTCTGCCTGCTGGCGTCGTTCGTCTCGCCGGTCGAGCTGCCGTGGCGAAGCTGGATAGCCTGGCGCCCGGTGTTGCTCGCGCTGTTGGTGCCCGCGGTCGTCGCGCTCTTCGACGACTCCGAGCGCGCCGTGCGCCGGGCTCTCGGGTTGCTGCTGGGGGCCGCCCTCTTCGCCGCCGTGCTCGGCCTCGTCCAGCGCGACAGCGGCTTCGATCTCAACCACGCGCTCGGCCTGCGCAAGGCGCCGCTGCGCATCGACTCGCCCTCGGGCAAGGGGTTCGCGGCGGTCGGGACCTTCAACTCGCGGCTCACCTTCGCGGCCATCGAGGCGGCGATCTTCGTGATGGCCCTCTCGCTCGCGTTCGGAGCCAAAGGCCTGCTGCGGCGGCTCGCCCCGGCCGCGGTCGCCCTTGCCTGCGCGCTGGCGGTGGTCTCGGCCTACGCGCGGGCGGCCTGGCTCGGCGCCTTCGCGGGCATCGCCGTGCTGGTGCTCGGGATGAGGCGCAAGGCGGCGCTGGGGTTGGCGGGCGTCGGGCTGCTCGCGGTGATCGCCGGGGCGGCCGTGCCCTCGGTGCGCGAGAGGGCGATCTCCGCGGTGCGCACCACCGCGAACCAGGACCGGCTCTTCATCTGGAGCCGGGCCGGCGAGGTGCTCGCCGATCATCCGGTGCTCGGGGTGGGGATGCAGGGCTATCCCATCGTCGCCGCGCCCTACTACGACAAGGTCGACCCGCACTTCCCGATGCGCACCTGGGCGCACGACATGTACTTCACGCTGCTGCTGGAGACCGGGCCGGCGGGACTGCTCGCCTACGTCTGGATCTTCGTCGCGGTCGCGGCGCTCGCCTTCGGGGCGCTGCGCTCGGGCCGCGGGCCACCGCTCGCCGCGGTGCGCCTGGGCGCGCTCGGCGCGGCGACCTCGCTGCTCGTCGACAGCCTCTTCCACGACGTGCTCTACGACGGCGAGGCGGCGATGACGCTCTTCTTCTTCGCCGGCTTGGCAATCGTCGGGCTGGGCAAGGGCAGGGCGAAAGAGGGCGAGGCGTAGGGGTGTCGACAAATCCTTCGATCGATGACCGGTCAGCCCGCGCTCCTCGGCAGATTCGGGGCAGGGGAAGTCGAGGGCCCCTCGACTCCGCCTCCCTCGTTCCTCGGGAGGCTACGCTCGGGGTGAGCGGGTGTTGCCGAAGGTTTCGCGACAGGCTTTGAGCCGGGGCGCACTGCTGTGCGCCCCTACCGGCCCCTCGACCCTAGGCAGCCGGCGAGCGCGCCCTCGTAGGCATCGAGAGTCTGCTCGGCCGCGCGGCGCCAGGT
The DNA here is from genome assembly GCA_002408385.1 of Myxococcales bacterium UBA5297. Classification (GTDB taxonomy): domain Bacteria; phylum Myxococcota; class Myxococcia; order Myxococcales; family UBA5297; genus UBA10939. The sequence goes on along the minus strand of DHSB01000128.1, from coordinate 8,616 downwards.
GAACTCCCGCAACACCCGCTCGCGAAGCGCCTCGGACTTGGCTGAGGCGAGCGCCCTCTCGACCGCATCTCGTATCGACTGCTTGTCGCCGGGATCGAGATAGAAGGCCTCCTCGCCGAAGTACTCGCGCGTCGAGCCTCGGTCGGTGGTCACCACGCGAGCGCCCGCGGCCGCGGCCTCAAGGCTGACGAGCCCGGGGGTCTCGTACCAGGCCGGGGCGACGTGGACCTCGGCGCCTGCGTAGAGCGAGAAGAGCTCTTCGCGCGGATGGGCTGGCAGCAGCACGGTGAGCGGCCCGGCGGCCCGCTGCAGGCGGCGGTAGTAGTCGCCGTGCATCGGCCCGGGATCGCCGACGACGACGAGCGGGGTCGGGAAGTCGGCGAGCGCCTCGACGAGCGCGAGCTGGTTCTTGCGCGGCTCGATGCGCCCGGCGCACAGCAGATAGCGCTCGGGCAGCCGGTGCTTTGAGGGGATCGGCCGCTCGGGCGGCGGATCGGCCGCGTTGACGATGGGGCAGATCTCGCGAGCGCCGAAGTCGCGCAGCACCTCGCCCTCGGCCTGCGAGTTGGGCAGCAAGCACAGGGAATGCTCGACGAGCCAGCGGATGCGCTGCTCGAGCGGAACGATGGCTCCCGGCAGCATCACCCAGCGCCACTCGCCGTCGGCGAGCACCGCGCGGATGCCGTTCTTGGTGACGTCGGCGAGGCCTTCGGACAGCGAGCTGTGCAGCAGGCGCAGGGCGCCGATGTAGCCGCGCCGCTCGAACTCGGTGGTTGGCCAGTAGATGGTCGAGAGGACGAAGGGCATCCGCTCGCGCGAGAGCGAGGTGGCCTGGACATAGGTGTCGAGGCGCGTCAGGTGGAACAGGTGCGCGAGGTCGTAGCTGCCGTGGGCCGGTGGATGGGGCTCGGTCCACAGCGCGACCTCGACGCCGAGCTCCTCGAGCATCTGGCGCGTGCGCAGGATCTGTGTCGCGTCTCCTCCTGGCAGGCTCCAGAGGTTCTGGCGCACGCAGAAGAGCACCTTGCGCCGCGGGCCCCGCGGGCCGGGCACCGCGACCCGCGCCCCGCGCGGCGCGAAGGCCTCGGTCGCGCTTTGGTAGGCCTCGAGGATCTCGTGGGCGGTGCGGTCCCAACTGAACCGAGCGGCCCGCTCGAGCCCGGCCTCGCGCCGCGCTTCGAGCGCCGGGCCGCCGTCGAGCGCCTGCTCCAAGGCGCGCGCCAGCCCCGAAGCGTCGCCCGGCTCGACGAAGGTCGCAGCCTCGCCGAGCACCTCGGGCAGCGACGAGGCCCGGGTCACCACCGCCGGGACGCCGCAGGCCATCGCCTCGAGCGGCGGCAGGCCAAAGCCCTCGTAGAGCGAGGGGAAGCAGAAGACGCTCGCGGCGTTGTAGAGCAGCGGCAGGCTCTCGTCGTCGATGCCCTCGAGCACCCGCACGCGCCCGGCGTTGCGGCCGGCCAGCGGCACGAGCTGCTCGGCGCGCTTGCCCGCGCACAGCACGAGCCCGAGGTCGTCGCCGACCAGGCCGAAGGCCTCGACGAGCTGGCGCACGTTCTTGTGGGGCTTGGAGTTGCCCACGTAGAGCACGAAGCGGCGCGGCAGTCCGAGCCGGTCGCGGAAGGCCTCGACCTCGCCGCGCGGCAGCGGCCGAAACGACGGGTCGACGCCGTTGTAGACGACCTGGACGCGGCCGGGCGGCACCTCGAGGCGCTTCTCGATCTCGGTGCGCGCGAAGTGCGAGACGGTCAGCAGCAGGCGCGCCCGCATCGCGCCCGGACGCACGATGTGCCGGTAGTAGTAGCCGTGAAAGTGGCCGTAGTGCTCGGGGAAGACCAGGTGGTTTGCGTCGTGGATGGTCAGCGCGAGCGGGCCGCGGTAGGCGACCGGGACCGAGAACGAAGGCGAGTGGTAGAGGTCGGGGCGCAGCTTGCCGAGCAGCACCGGCAGCTCGACCTGCTCGGCCGGCGACAGGAAGTCGGACTTGGCCTCGACGAGCTGCACGTTGGGCGGCAGCGCGCCGAGCGCCTTGGGATCGAGCTCGCGGGTGACGATGAGGTCGAAGCGGCTTCCCGGGGCGAGCCGCGGCAGGCGGCGCGACAGCTCGACCGCGTACCGGGCGATTCCATGGAGCTGCGGCCCCACCATCCGCAAGTCGAGGGCGATGTGCATCTCAGTCCACCGTGCGCGCCTGTTCGTCCGCCTGCTGACGCGCGCACCGCCCGCCCTCCGCAGCGCCCCCGAAAGCCTGTTCTCGAGCCGAAAATCCGGCCGCGAAACATAGTCCGAGCAGCACCCAGGTGTCGAGCCGCCAGAGCGTCTGGCTGAACTGGAAAAGGACGAGGAAGACGGCCGCCGCGGCGACCAGCAGCCCCTCGAGCGTCGCCCTCTGGGCCTCGACCTGCGGCGGGCGGCCGCGCAGCCGGGCGGCCAGGGGCGCGAGCAGCGCGAGGAGCATCCCCAGGGCGGCGACGAGGCCCACGAGCCCGGTCTCGGCGGCGAGCTCGAGGTAGAGGTTGGTGGTGACCAGGGCCTGGGCGCCGGTGGGGTTGAGCTTGAGCAGCTCGGGGTGCTCGCGCACGTAGGCGCCGTAGCCGCCGAGGCCGACGCCCAGCGCCGGGTGGCGCTTCGCGAGCTGGACCGCCTGCGCGAGCGACTCGAGGCGCGGCTTGCTCGAGGTCACCTCCTGCCGGTCGACCGCCATCGCCACGAAGCGCGCGGCGGTCTGGCGCATCTGCGGCCAGGCGAGCAGGCCTATCGCGGCGACGAGGACGACGGCGCCGGCCGAGAGGCCCAGGCGAGGCAGGGCGCGCCGGCCGAGCAGCATCCAGGCGCGCACGGCGACCAGGCCGAGGCCGAAGGCCGCCCCGAGCCAGCCCGAGCGCGACAGCGACAGGCCGATCCCCGCGAAGAGCAGCGCGGCGACGAGCCCGCTGCGCCACGCGGCCCGCCCGAGCAGCGCCAGCCGCGAGGTGAGCATCAGGGCACCGGGCACCAGGTAGAGCGCGAAGTAGGAGGGCTCGTAGCTGAAGCCGCACATGCGCGGGAATCCGTGGACGTCCATGCAGGGCGGCGCCACCCCGAGCTTCCACAGGCCGACCTGCAGCACGCCGGCCGCCAGGCAGAGCCCCATGCCGGCAAGCCACAACCGCAGCGCGAGCTCGAGCCTGCGCCGGTCGCGCGCGAACCCGGCGATCCCCGCGAGCACGACGAGCAGGTCGAAGCCGGCCCAGGCGGTGTAGCCGGCCGACTTGCCCGGGTTGTGCGACCAGAGCGCCGAGAGGGCGGCGACGCAGAGGAAGAGCAGCCCCGCGAGCACCGGTCGCGCCGGCAGGACGAAGGAGCGGCCGCGTCTCCAGCGCTCGAGGGCGACGGCGCAGAAGAGGATCAAGGCGAAGAGGTGACCCGCCCGCAGGGTGAAGGGGCCGAGGTCGAGGACGAGCACCCGGTCCATCCCCGCGGTCAGCATCAGGCCGGCGAGCGCGACGGTGGCGACGCGGCCGGCGGGGCCTTCCGGGCTGGCTTGCGGCAGCTCGCGGCGAGCGCGCCAAGCGGCGACGAGCAGGGCGACGAGCAGGCCGAGGATGAGGCCGAGCAGGCTCCCGGCGCTCGAGCCGGGGCGGACCGCTCCGGGGGCGACCGGCGCCACCGCGCGCCCGCCGCGCGCGAGACCATCGCGCAGGGAGTGCAGCTCGGGGACGGGCGGGAGGAAGGAGTGGAGCGCTGCAGCGCCCTGCGGATCGGCGCCGCGCGCATAGAGGTACTCCCAGCCGCAGGATCCGACGATGCGCGCCTCGGCGAGGGCGAGCGAGAGGGGCGAGTCGGCGGTCAGAGCCCGGGCATCGGCGAGATCGGCGAGCCGGCGGGCCTCTTCAGCGCTTCGGGCAAGCAGGCCGCAGCGCAGCTCGCCGGAGTCGGCCGTTTCGACGATGCGGCACTGCAGGCTCGCGCCACGCAGGCGCTCGGGCACTTCGGGAGGGCGCACGCCGAGCCCCTCGACCGCCGTAGCGGGGAGGACGAACTGATCGAAGAAGCGGCTGCGACCGAGCTGCGCCTCGCCCGGACACACGACCGCCGGGAAGCTCCAGGCGACCGAGTACTCGTACCGGGGCTGGCGAAAGGTGCCGGCCGCCCAGCCGGCCAAGGCGCCGACGACGAGGAGCACGGCGGTCGGCCAAGCCACGACCCGGCGTGCGAGCGCGAAGAGGTCGAGTGACTTGTTTGCCGGGTCGGTCGAAGAGGCCATCGGTGGCCGGGATCTACCACAGCCGCCCGAGCCGAAGGGTCGAGGATGATGCGCGCGCTTGGCCGCCCATGCCCGCCTGATGAGGTCGGTGGGCGTGCGCTCGAAGCACGAGCGCAGGTCGGCGGTCGAGTCACCCCGTGGAGATCGCCTTGGCCTTCTCCGGATCCCGAGCGCACTTCGCTTCGCCCGGCTCCTTCTCGAGGAGCTCGGGGTTGGAGACGAAGTCCTTGAACAGGTCGAGCGAGCGGGCGCAGTAGAACCCGTCGGCGACCCGCTCATCGAAGCTCCAGCGGATGGTGAGCAGCTCGCGCGGGACTATCCCGCCCCGCGCGTCGACCACCGGAGTGCTCTCGACCTTGCCGATGGAGCAGAAGAGCGGCGCGGTTCCCCAGTTGTAGAGGTGGTGGAACGGCGCCTCGAGGCCGACGCTGCCGAGGTTGGCGACGAACATGCTGCAGTAGAGCTCGTCGACCGCGATCATCGAGGCGGGCATCAGGTTGAAGTAGTCGAGCACCCGCAGGCCCCAGACGACCAAGCGGGTCAGGAAGCGCGGCAGCGAGGCGACCAGGCGCATCTCCTTCTCGCTCTGCGTCTTCGTCTCGGCCCGGCCCGTGGAGATCGCCGAGTCGATGCGGTCGATCACCGTGTCGATGGTGTCGTCGGGTTCGAAGGGCAGCTTGACGGCGGTGAGGATCGCCTCGTCGTCGAGCTTCTTCTTCACGCCGAACGAGTACTCGAGCTTGTGCCGCTGGTAGAGGCGCTGGCCGACGATGAAGCGGTTCATCTTCGGGCGCAGGTGCTGAGCGCGCGCCATCGCGCAGAGCAGGACGTGGAAGAGCGAGACGCGGCGCTCCTCGCGGTCGGAGTTGACGCGGTCGAGGTAGCGCAGGGCCTCGGTGACGTCGATCTTCTGCTCGAGCTGCACCATCGCCTCGGTGCGCGTCGGCATCAGGAACGGCAAGATCCGCCTGTTCGCCGAATCGCCCCGCACCCGCACCCCGTCTGGCCTGGAAAAAAGCATCGGTTCGCTCCCGGCAAGGAGAGGCCGGTTTCGCCTCTCTCGGTTCGATGGGCCGGGAACTACGCGCGAGGCGCCCGCTCAGGGAAGGGCGAAGCGTGCGGTTGGACAAGGATGGCCGATTCTCGGACATTAGGCGCCATGTCCATCACCGAACGGCTCTTCGGCCGCAAGGAATCGAGGCGCGCGCGCCGCCAGCGGCCCGGTTCGAGCGAGCCGGGGCGACCGTTGCACGTGCTGTTCGAGCTCCCCTCGCTCGAGCCGTGCGAGCGCTCGAGAGCCATGCTGGCCTTGCTGCGCAGGCTCGATCGCGAGCGCTTCCGCTTCTCGACCGCGACCGTCGCAGGTGACGGCGCTCTCGAGCCGCAGCTTCGCGAGCTCGGAGTCGGGACCCACGTCCTCGGGGGCGAGGGGGGCGGGTATCAGGAGCTGCTGGCGGATGACGCGGTCGATCTCGTCGTCTCCGTCGGCTCGACCTTCGGTCTGCCGCTCACCTCGGAGGCGGGCGTCGCGCACCTGCACGTCTTCGACTCGGGCGCCGCGGTCCACCTCGACACGTCGAAGGCGACCAAACCGCTGCTGCGCGAGCTCGAGCGCGTGGTCGCCGTCTCGCCGACCGTCGCCGAGCTCGCCCGGCGCCGCTACCGGATTCGCCCGGAGCGCCTGCAGCTCGTCCCCGCCGGCGTCGAGGTCGAAGCGGTCGGCACCGCCACGGCAGCCGCGAGAGCCGAGGCGCGCCGGTCGCTCGACCTCGCCGACGACGCGCTCGTCTTCCTCTCCCTCGGCGACTTCGAGGTCGGGACGGGCCACCTGCTCGCCATCGCGGCCCTCGAGCGGGTCCTTCAGCGGCACCCGAAGGCCTTCCTGCTCTGCGCCGGCGATCCGACCGATTCGCAGTACCTCGAGCGCTGCCGGGGCCTGGCTTCCAAGCTGCCGATCCGCATCGAGCGCCTCGACGCGTCTTCATCGACGCCGGCTCTCCTCGCCAGCTCGGACTTCTTCGTCCAGCCCGTCGGAATCGACGGCTTGCGGCGCGCCACGCTCGAAGCGGTCGCGCGCGGACTGCCGCTCGTCGCCCCCAACGGCGCCGACGTGCGCGACCTTCTCGGCGAGCCTTCGTCGGGTGTCGTCTTCAACGAGCGGGTCAACTGGGCGCGCCGAAAGAAGGCCCTGGCTGCGCTGCGCGAGCCGACCGCGGAAGCGGCGGTGACGCTCGCCAACGCGCTCGGCCGCGCCTGCCGCGAGGCGGAAGACCTCAAGAGCGCCGCGGCGAGCGGGGCAGGGCGATCGGTCGTGGAGAGCGCCTACGGCATCGAGGCGATCGCACGGATCTTTGAAGGGGTCTTCCTCGCCGCGTGGAGCGCTTGAAGAGGCATCGACGGGTCGCCGGAGCGCCAGCCTTCGTGCTGGCGGCCCGCCGTCTCGGAGTACGGGATAGAAGGGCCTCGACTCCGCCTCCCTCGTTCCTCGGGAGGCTGCGCTCGAGGTGAGCGGGGTGGAGGCCGATGGCGAGGGCTCCTTGCCCTTCAGCCTTCGTCCGCCCGCCCGATCCACTCTCGAGCGGCTGCTCCAGAATGGCGCTGCGACCCGCGCCGTTTCGGATCGATTCGCGCCCGAGGAACCCCGCTCGGACCGGGTACGTGTTTCGCAATCTCCAAGATCGACTCTGCGACCAGGGAGGAAGCGATGCTGGGACCGGCTCTCGAGGGCAATTTCCCGGCGAATATTGGCCGAGATAGCATGCCGCACAGAATGACCACCACGGATCGAAGCAGCGCCGTTCTTCTCGCCGTCAGCGAGCTCGTCGGCCGCGAAATCGCGCTCGACGACCTCCTCCTCATCCTGGTCGACCGCATCGCGCGCGCCATGGACGCCGACAGAGGCACGCTCTACCTCGTCGACCGCGGCAAGGGCGAGGTCTTCTCCCGCGCGGCCCACCTGCCGGAGATCCGCGAAATCCGCCTCAAGCTGGGGCAGGGAATCGCCGGCTTCGTCGCCGAGACCGGCGAGGTGGTCAACGTCCCGACGACCAACAAGGATGTGCGCTTCTTCGGAGGCGTCGACGAGCGGACCGGCTATCGCACCGAGTCGATCCTCGCGGCCCCGATGTTCGACCGCAACGGCACCATCATCGGCGTGGTCCAGCTCCTCAATAAGCGCGGCGGCCCGTTCACCCGCGACGACTCGGGCGTGCTGCAGGGGCTCGCCGCGCAGGCGGCCGCCGCGGTCGAGTCGACGACCTTCTATCCGGCGCTCTTCCGCGCCCCGGCCGAGGCCAAGGAGCCGCTGCCGCTCGACAGGTTCAACCGCATCATCGGCGAGTCGGCGGCGATGCGGCAGGTCTACAAGCTCCTCTCTCGCGCCGCGGCCTCGGAGGCCACCGTCCTCATCCACGGCGAGAGCGGCACCGGCAAGGAGCTCTTCTCGCGCGCGGTCTACGTCAACTCGCCGCGCCGCGACAAGCCCTTCGTCAAGGTCGACTGCGCGGCGCTGCCGACCTCGCTCATCGAGAACGAGCTCTTCGGCCACGAGAAGGGCGCCTACACGAGCGCCGATCAACGCGCGCTCGGCAAGTTCGACCTGGCCCAGGGCGGCACCATCTTCCTCGACGAGATCGGCGAGCTACCGTTGGCGGTCCAGGGCAAGCTGCTGCGCGTCCTCCAGGACCGTGAGTTCGACAGGGTCGGAGGCAACCGCACCGTCCAAATCGACGTGCGCGTCGTCGCCGCCACCAATCGCGACCTGGAGAAGCTGGTCGCCGAGGGCCGCTTCCGCGCCGACCTCTACTATCGGATCAAGGTCGTCGAGCTGCGCCTGCCGACGCTCCGCGAGCGCGGCGCGGACGACATCGTCCCGCTGGTGCGCCACTTCGTCTCCGCCGCGGCGCGCCGCCACGGCCGCGAGATCCCCAGCGTCGCGCCCGACGCGCTCGAGCGGCTCGTCCACTACCCGTGGCCGGGAAACGTCCGCGAGCTCGAGAACTGCATCGAGAGCGCGGTGGTCATCATGGATGGCCCGGTGCTGCTGCCCGAGCATCTGCCGCTGCCCGAGCGCAACCGGCTCTCGGAGGGCGTCGAAGCGCTCGAAGAGGAGGAGGCGGGCGCCAACGATCCGGAGATGCCCATCCCCGCCGAAGCCGCGGGCATCCGGCCGCTCGCCGAGGTCGAGCGCGACTACATCCTCCAGGCGCTCGAGCGGGTCGGTGGCAATCGCTCTCTCGCCGCGCGGCTGCTCGGCATCGGTCGCAACACGCTCGCCCGGAAGCTGCGGTCCTACGGCCGCTGAAGAGGTGTCGAAGAATCCCTCGAGCGATAATCGGTCGGCCGAGCCCGTCCCGCCGGGTAGGAGCGGGGCT
>DHSB01000005.1:2906-15306 GCA_002408385.1 Myxococcales bacterium UBA5297 | reverse complement strand
GGACGGGTGGGCGGCGGCCGAGAAGCTGCTGGCGCGGCTGCTTCGCGAGTCGGGGCCCGCGCGGCGCGGCCTGCGGCGCACGCCGCGCGACGAGGCGCTCGAGCTGCTCGGGCAGCAGCACGAGGGCCTGCGGCAGCTCGAGGGCCGCGTCGGGGCGCTGTTGGCCGAGGCCGGGGCGAGCAGGCGGCAGGTGGCGCAGGCGATCGAGCCGGTGGCCGACGAGATCCGGGCTTTGCGGATGGTGCCCTTCCTCGAGGCCTGCCGCGGCCTCGAGCGCACCGTGCGCGACCTGACGCACGGCGAGGGCAAGCAGGCCGAGCTCGAGCTCTCCGGCGCACAGGTCGAGCTGGACCGGTCGATCATCGAGGCCTTGCGCGACCCGCTGCTTCACCTGGTGCGCAACGCGGTCGCCCACGGTATCGAGCCGAGCGCCGAGCGCGAAGCGGCCGGCAAGAGCCCGACCGGACGCGTCGAGGTGTCGGCGACGCTGCGCGGCGCGCAGGTCGAGGTCGTCGTCGGCGACGACGGCCGGGGCCTCGACGTCGAGCGGATCCGCCGGCTCGCGGGCAAGCAGGGCCTCCCGGTACCCGTCGACGAGGCGGGCGTGGCCCGGCTCATCTTCCGCCCCGGGTTTACGACCGCGCCGCTGATTACCGAGGTCGCCGGTCGCGGGGTGGGGCTCGACGTGGTGCGGCGGGCGGTCGAGGCGCTGCAGGGCGCGGTGGACGTAGAGTCGCGGCGCGGGCAAGGAGCGCGCATCGTCCTGCGGATGCCGCTCACCTTGATGAGCATCCGCGCGCTGCTCGTCGAGGCCGGCGGCCAGGTCTTCGCCTTCCCGAGCAACCATATCCAGCGGCTCCTCGCGGCGCGGCCGGCCGACCTGCGGCTCGTCGAGGGGCGCCAGGCGCTGCTCGTCGAGGGCGCGCCGGTCCCGGTCGCCTCGCTCGCCGGGCTGCTCGGCCTGGGCGCGCCCTCGCGCCGCCAAGGCGCGACCCCGCTGGTGATCGCCGGACCTGCCGATCAGCCGGTGGCCTTTGGAATCGAAAGAGCTCTCTCCGAGCAGGAGATCTTGGTGAAGGGGCTCGGAGCGCGCATCCGCCGGCTGCGCCATTTCTCCGGGGCGACCACCCTGCCGAGCGGCCAGCTCGCGCTCATCCTCCAGGTGCCGGACCTGCTGGCGAGCGCGGCCGAAGGGCCCGCCGCGGTGGCGCTCTCCTCTCCGGCCGAGGCGCCGAAGAGGAAGCGGCGAATCGTGCTGGCCGACGACTCGGTGACCACCCGAACGCTCGAGCGCAGCATCCTCGAGACGGCCGGCTACGAGGTGCGCGTCGCGGCCGACGGCGCCGAGGCCTGGCGCCAGCTTCAGGCCGAAGGGGCCGACCTGCTCGTCGCCGACGTGGACATGCCGGCGATGGACGGGCTCGAGCTGACCGAGGCGGTCCGCGCTTCCGAACAGTATCGGGCGCTGCCCGTGGTCCTCGTGACTGCCCTCGAGAGCGAGGATGATAGGTTGCGTGGCCTTCGAGCCGGCGCGAGCGCCTACCTGATCAAGAGCACTTTCGACCAGCGCAACCTTCTCGAGACCATCGAACAGCTCCTCGGGGAGCCGGGGGAATAGCCGATGATCCGCGTCGTCGTCGCCGAGGACTTGCCCACCGCGCGCCAGCTCGTGGTCGCGCTGCTCGAGTCGGACCCGGAGATCGAGGTGGTCGGCGAGGCCGCCGACGGGGTCGAGGCGGTCGAGCTGACGCGCCGGCTCCAGCCGGACCTGGTGACCATGGACATCCTGATGCCCCGCCGCGACGGCTTCGAGGCGACCCGGCGCATCATGGCCGAGCGGCCCACGCCCATCGTCATCGTCTCCAGCCTCGACGTGCAGGAGGTCGACTTCGCGATGAGCGCCTTGCAGGCCGGTGCGCTCGCGGCGCTGCCCAAGCCGCGCGGGCCCGGCTCCCCGGGGTTCGAGGAGGACTCGCGGCGCCTGCTCGCCACGGTCAAGGCGATGTCGAAGGTGACGCTGTTCCAACGCCGGGCGCAGCCCGAGGCCGCGCCTGCTCCTTCGCCCGCGCCGCCGAGGCTGCGCGGGGCGGTGCAGGTCCGGGTCGTGGCGATGGCCGGCTCTGCCGGCGGACCGGCCGCCTTCAAGGAGATCCTCTCGCGGATGCCCGCCGACTACCGCCCCGCGATCTTGCTCGTCCAGCACATCGCGCTCGGCTTCTCCGAGGGCTTCGCGCGGTGGCTCGACTCCGCCAGCCCCCTGCGGATCAAGGTCGCGCAGCAGGGCGAGCCGCTCGCCGCCGCTACCGTCTACGTCGCTCCCGACGACAGGCACCTCGGGCTTGCCGCGGGTGGTGCGGCGATCGAGCTGTCGGACGAGGCGCCGGTCGAAGGGTTCCGGCCCGCGGCCAGCTATCTCTTCAAGTCGGTCGCCGAGCGGCTCGGCCCCTTTGCCGCGGCGGTCATCCTCAGCGGCGCGGGCCGCGACGGGGCCGAGGGGCTCAAGGTCGCGCGGCAGGCCGGCTGCTTCGTCATCGCGCAGGACGAGGCGACCTCGCTGGTCTTCGGGATGCCCGGCGCTGCGATAGAGGCGGGGGTGGTCGACGAGGTGTTGCCTCTGCCCGCGGTCGCCGAGCGGCTCGAGGACCTCGGTTGAACCAGGGATGGAAGCCGAGGCGAACGAACGTTCCATCAGGAGGGGGGGCCATGGCCGACGCTCGCGACATTCTTCGCCTCGACGCGCTGTGCGAGGTCGACGACCAGGGCCGCGTCTGCCGCTGGAGCGAGGGCTTCGGCGCGCTGGTGGGCGACCCTTCGGGACGCCGCCTCGGCGAATTGCTGGGACGTGAGCCTCCGGCCGGCGAGCTCGAGCTTCAGGGCCGGCTCTATCGAGTCGTCCGCGAGAGGCTCGAGGGCCCGGCGGGAGTGGGCGGTGGCGAGCTGTTTCGCCTGGAGCCGGCAAGGCTCGGCCACCAGCTCGAGCGCGAGCACGCCGCGCGGGCCGAGGCCGAAGAGGCACAGCGCCGGCTTTCGTTCCTGTACGAGACCGCGACCTCCCTCTTCAAGGACGCCCGCGAGAGCCGGCAGACGCTGACCAAGCTCGCTCAGCTCCTCGTCCCGAACCTGGCCGACTGGTGCATGCTCGACTTGGTCGAGGGCCACAAGGTCGAGCGTGTCGCCGCCACCCACTGGAACCCCGACCTCGACGAGAAGGCGGCCGAGCTGACCGGGCCGCTGAGCCTGGATCGCTCCGGGAAGCTGGGGCTGGCTCGAGTGCTGCGCACCGGCAAGACGCACCTCGAAGCCGACTGGTTCCCCGCACCGGGCGAGGAGACGGTCGAGGATGTCGCCGTCCTCGCGGGCCTGGGCGCGCGAGCCTGGATGATCGTGCCCATCCAAGCGCGCGGGCGGGTCGTGGCGCTGCTGACGCTCGCCCTCTCCGAGTCGACCCGCACCTACTCGGCCGAAGACGTCCGGCTCGTCGAGGACCTCGCCGCGCGCGCCGCGCTGGCGGTCGAGAACGCGCTGCTCTTCGAGGACGTGCGCCGGGCGATTCGCGTGCGTGACGACACCATCTCGATCGTCTCGCACGACCTGCGCAACCCGATGAACGCCTTCGTGCTGCAGATTCAGCGTCTCGAGCGGCTCGTCACCCGGCACTCGGCCAAGAGCGAGGCTCAGACGAGGGAGCTGCTGACGAAGATGAGGAACACCGTCGGCAGCATGGAGCGGCTCATCAACAACCTGCTCGACATGGCGCGCATCGAGGGCGGGCGGTTGCGGCTTGACAGGCGCGCCCACGAGCCGGTCCAGGTCGTCACCCGCGTGCTCGAGCCGCTCGAGCTGCTCGCGGGCCAGAAGAGGCAGCGACTCGAGATAGACCTGCCGCCTCATCTTCCGAAGATCTGGACCGACTCGGACCGTCTCGCGCAGGTGTTCGCGAACCTGGTGGGCAACGCCATCAAGTTCACTCCCGAAGGCGGATCGATTTCGGTCCGAGCCGACCCGGCCGTCGAGGGCGTGCGGTTCGTCGTCGAGGACAACGGGCCGGGAATCTCGCCCGAGATCCTGCCGCACATCTTCGATAGGTACTGGCAGCCCAAGGAGAGCGCGCGGCGCGGCTTCGGCCTCGGGCTCTTCATCGTCCGGGGCCTGGTCGAGGCGCATGGCGGGCGGGTCTGGGTCGAGAGCACGCCAGGAAAGGGCAGCCGCTTCTTCTTCACCGTTCCGGTCGCGCCCGCCGAGCAAGAGCTGACGCAGAGCCCCTGACGCGGCCGCTGCGTCTTGCCGCCGCGCGACGGGTGCCTCTGAAGAGGCGTCGAGAACGACTCGGTCCGGTTTCCGCTCCCCCGGAACTACCGACCTTGAGAGTCGTTGCACGGCAGCACGATTCCGGAGGGCCGGCCGTCGTGCCCGCCGGGAACCCTCGAATCGGCCGCGCCTGTGCCCAATTCGTCGACGGGCGCATTGCCATGCGCCCCTACCGACCTGCGACCGATCGCTTGGGTTCCGGGCGAAGCCCGCGCTGCGGGGAGTCGAAGGGCCCCTCTTCTCGATGCGCGCACGCAGGCCGCGGGGACGGAGGTGCTCCCGGCCTCGCGCGAAACGCCGCCGAGGCTTTCCCGACACCTCTTGAGCTCGCCCGCCTTCCGGGCGTCTGCTGCGCCAGGCCGGCGGCCGATGAGGAACTTGTCGGGTTGGGGGCGCGATGGCGGCGCGAGGCAACAAGTGGTGGGTCCTGGCGGTCGTCAACCTGCCGCTGTTCATGGCCCTGCTCGACCGCAGCCTCGTGGTCATCGCCATCCCTCGCATCATCGAAGACCTCGGAGGGGGGCTCGCCGAAGCGTCCTGGATCGTCAACGGCTACATCCTCGCCTTCGTGGTGGCGCTCGTCATCGGCGGGCGCATGGGCGACCTCTGGGACCGTCGCCGGCTCTTTCTCGCCGGGGTCGTCGCGTTCACCCTCAGCTCGCTCGCCTGCGCCCTGGCCGCCGACTTGCCGATGCTCATCGGCGCGCGCGTAGTGCAGGGGCTTGGCGGCGCGGTGATGCTCCCTCAGACGCTTTCGCTGCTGACGGTCGCATTTCCGGCCGGTCAGCGCGGCCTGTCGCTCGGATTGTGGAGCTCGGTCTCGGGCTTGGGCACGGCGCTGGGGCCCATCCTCGGCGGCCTGCTGGTCAGCTTCGCGAGCTGGCGCTGGGTCTTTCTTGTCAACCTGCCGGTCGCCATCGCCGCCGTCATCGGCGCGCTGCGCGTCGTCCCCGAGTCGCGGGCGGAGAACGTCGACAGGCGCCTCGACTGGCTCGGGATGGCCGTCCTCGTGGTGCTGACCGCGTCGGTCACCTTCGCGGTGATCGAAGGCCAGGGGCTGGGGTGGGGCTCCCCGGTCATCGTCGGGCTCTTCGCGCTCTCGGCGGGGTCGGCGGTGCTCCTCTTCTTCGTCGAGCGTGGGCGCTCGAATGCCCTCATCCCGCCCTACCTCTTCCACGACCGCGCTTTCACCGCGGCGAGCCTCGATGGTTTCCTCTCCTTCTTCGGCTTCGTCGGGGTCACGTTCCTCGTGCCCATCTTTCTCCAGGGGCAGGCCGGGCGCAGCGCGCTGACCGCGGGCGTGCTGCTCACCCCCTTGCCCGTGGCGCTGATGTTCGCGAGCGCAGCCTCGGGGCGCCTGACCGATTTCCTCGGTGGTCGCCCGCTTATCTTCGCGGGCATGGCCATCGCGGCCGCGGGCATCTTCATGCTCGGCGGGCTGACGCCGCAGGTTGAATCCGTCGATCTGCTCGCCCCGCTGGCGATCGCCGGATTCGGCGTGGGCACGGCGCTCGCGCCGACCGCGACCGTGGTGATGACCAGCGTCGACCCGACGCGGTTCGGCAACGCCTCAGGGATCCTCGGCACCTTCCGCATGTTCGGCGCGGTGCTGGGGGTCGCGGTGATGTCGGCCGTTTTCGAGAATCGCTTTCTCGCTGGCCTGCGCGTCGCGCTCGAGGGCGCGAGCATCGCTCCCGCCGAGAAGCAGCGCCTGCTCGAGCAGGTCAGCGAAGGGGCGCAACAGATGGTGTTCGCGGGGCACCGCGGCGGCTCTGCGGAGGTGACCGCGCTCGTCTCGCGCGAGCTCATGGCTGCGCTGGCCGCAGCCTTCGGCGTTGCTGCCGGCCTCTCGCTGCTCGGAGCCCTCGTCGCGCTCCTCATTCCGGCGAGGGCGGGCAAGCAGAAGTCCTTCCGCGAAATCTCGCGGCGGCGGTCGCGAGGGTAGCCGCGGCGCGAGGAGCGCACGGAGAGAGAGAGAGGGAGTCGATGAGCCGCATACGTTCGAGCCTTGGACTGCTCGGCTTTCTGGCCGCGACCTTCGCGGTAGGGGCGGGAGGGTTGGCGTTCGCGCCCGAGCTCGGCGGGGGCACCTGGTACGAGAGTCTGCCCAAAGCGCCGTGGAACCCGCCGGGCTGGGTCTTCGGCCCCGCCTGGACGGCGCTCTACACCTTGATGGCCGTCGCCGCCTGGCTCGTCTGGCGGGCCCGCGGCAGCCTGCGGGCCGCCTCCTTCCCGCTCTCGCTCTACGCGCTGCAGCTCGTGCTCAACGGCCTGTGGACCCTGCTCTTCTTCGGCCAGCAGATGGTCGTCGCCGCCCTGGTCGACCTCGTCGCGCTTCTCGTCGCCGTCGCCGCCACGCTCGTCGCCTTCTGGCGAGTCAGGCCGATGGCGGGGGCGCTCCTCTTCCCCTACCTGCTGTGGGTCGCCTTCGCGACGACGCTCAACGCCTACATCGCGAGCCGGCTGTGACGCTCTGGCAAGGAGCCCGCTCACCGGACCGCATCCAAAGGCGGAGCGCCGCGGCGGCGCCGCCAGGCACTCCGGGCATCGCGCCCATTGGCCTGTGTGTGGGGCGCGCGGGCCTTGGCGAGGGCAGCGGGGCACCTCGATGTTCGGGGAGAAGGCGCAAGGAAGAAGAGCGAACGCACTTGCGACCGCGATGAGGGGCGTTTCGCGCGCGGGTTGAATCCGGTAGACGGAGAGCCCGGAAGGATTACCGACGGACTGCGGCTCGCTCTCCGCTCGCTCGGCTAGAAAGATGGCGACGGGGAGGCTGAGGACCGCGGCGAGGACGGAGGCGAGCATTGGGCTCACCGCTGTGGTAGCCACCAGCCCGTTTCCGGGCTCATCGCCAAGACGGCCTCCCGCTACGCGAGCGAATGCCTGCGATAGAACCACCGTTTGGCGAGCTCGACCGCGAGCAGGTAGGCGAACACGAGCGGCAGCAGCAGCGCGAGGAAGCCCGCCGGCAGCGGCACGAAGCCGAGCCTGGCGGCGAGCGGGGTGAACGGCAGCGCCACGGCTAAGGCCACCACGGCCAGCGAGGTCGCCGCGAGCAGCCGTCCCGGACGCGCGCGCAGCGGGTTGCCGCGGGTGCGGATGACGAAGATGACCAGCACCTGCGTCGCCAGCGACTCGACGAACCACCCGGTGTGGAAGAGCCGCTCTTCGCCCCCGAAGACGTGCAGCAGGATCAGGAAGGTGGCCACGTCGAAGGCCGAGCTGATGGGCCCGACGGCGATCATGAAGCGGCGGATGAAGCGGTTGTCCCAGCGGTGCGGCCGGCGCAGGAAGTCGTCGTCCACGCGGTCCGCGGGGATGGGCAGCTCGGAGAGGTCGTAGAGGAAGTTGTTGAGCAGCACCTGCATCGGGAGCATCGGCAGGAACGGCAGGAACAGCGAGGCGCCGGCCATGCTGAACATGTTCCCGAAGTTCGAGCTGGTCCCCATCATCAGGTACTTGAGGACGTTGCCGAAGGTGCACCTGCCCTCGAGCACCGCGTCGACGACCACCCGCAGGTCCTGCTCGAGCAGGATGACGTCCGCGGCCTCCTTGGCGACGTCCGCGGCGCTGTCGACCGACAGGCCGACGTCCGCGGCGTGCAGCGAGGGCGCGTCGTTGATGCCGTCGCCCAGGTATCCGACGACGTGCCCGCGTTTCTTCAAGGCGAGGATGACCCGGGTCTTCTGGTTCGGCGAGAGCCGGCAGAAGAGGTCGACCTCCTCGACCCGCGCCAGCAACGCCTGATCGTCGAGCTTCTCGAGCTCGCGCCCGACGACGACGCCCTTCACCGGCCGCCCGAGCTGCGCGAAGAGGTGCTGGGCGACCAGCTCGTTGTCGCCCGTGAGCACGACCACCGAGACCCCCGCCTCCTCGAGGCTCTGCAGCGCTTGCTTCGCGCTCTCCTTCGGCGGGTCCTGGAAGGCCGCGAAGCCGGCGAAGACCAGCAGCGCCTCGTCGCTCACCACCGCGTGCTCGACCCGCGGGTCCTCGCGCTTCCAGGCGAGGCCGAGCACCCGGAACCCCTCGCGCCCCAGCGCCTCGAAGCGCTCGTTCAGCTTTCGGCGGCTCGCCTCGTCCAGGGGCCGGACTTCGCCGCTCTCCCCGTCCTCGACCTGCGAGGAGAAGCGCAGGATCTCCTCGAAGGCGCCCTTGACGACGAGCAGCCGCTCCTCGCCCTTGGCGGCGAGGAGCGAGACGCGCCGCCGCTCGAAGTCGAAGGGCACCTCGTCGACCTTCTCCCAGCCGCCCACGTCGACCTCGCCGTGGGCAAGGATCGCCTCGTCGAGCGGGCTGTGCAGGCCGGTCTCGAAGCGGCTGTTGAGGTAGGCCAGCCACAGCACGCGCTCGCTGTCGCGCCCCTGGGGATCGAGGTGCTGCTCGAGCCGGATGCGCGCCTCGGTGAGCGTGCCGGTCTTGTCGGTGCAGAGCACGTCCATGCTCCCGAGGTCGTGGATGGCGGCGAGGCGCTTGACCAGCACGCGACGGGTCGCCATGCGCTGGGCGCCGCGGGCCAGCGTGACCGAGACGATCATCGGCAACAGCTCGGGGGTCAGCCCGACGGCCAGGGCGATGGCGAACAGGAAGGACTCGAGCGTGGGCCGCCCGCGCGCGATGTTCACCATGATCACGAACAGGACCATCAGCGTCGCGATGCGCAGCAGCAGCAACCCGAAGGCCCGGGTCCCCAGCTCGAAGGCCCGCGGCGGCGCGCGGCGGGTCAGCCCGAGGCCGATCTTGCCGATGGCGGTGCGAGCGCCGGTCCGCGTCACCACCGCCCTGCCGCTGCCGCTCAGGATCGAGGTCCCCATGAAGACCACGCCGAGCGCCTCCTCGGGCTCGAGCTGCTCGCCGGCGGGTCCGGGTCGCTTCTCGACCGGGAACGACTCGCCGGTCAGCAGCGCCTGGTTAACGAAGAGATCGCGCGCCTCGAAGAGCTCGGCGTCGGCCGGCACCAGGTCGCCCGCCGTCAGCAGCACCACGTCTCCGGGGACGACCTCCTCGGTCGGCACCTCGCGCGCGGCCCCGTCGCGCAGCACGGTCGCGCGCAGGCCGGCGCGCCTGCGCAGCGCTTCGGCCGCGCGGCCGGCACGGTGTTCCTGGAAGAAGTCGAGCGTCACGCTCATCACCGCGATGAGCGCGACGATCGTCGAGCTCTCAAAGTCGCCGGTGAGCGCGGACACGCCGCTGGCGGCGAGCAGCAGCAGGACGAGCGGGTTGCGGAAGCGCGCGAGCAACTCGACGAACACGTGGCGGCGGCGGGTGGGCGCGATGCGGTTGGGCCCATGCAGCTCGAGCAGCTCGGCGGCTCGCGCGCTCGAAAGCCCGACGGAAGGGCGCTCTTTGCTGGGCATCGCCTAACCCTCCCTCGCCGATTCGCCGCGCGACTCGCGCCGGGCCAGCACGAACCCGGGGAGCATCGGGAGCCAGAAGCTGTAGCCGCGGAACAGCAGGGTCGCGGCGAGCCCGGCGGCCACCGGCACGCCGACCAGGTGAAGGGTGGCGACCGAGACCGCCTCGAAGGTCCCCAGCCCTCCGGGCACGACGCCCAGGGTGCGCGCCACGGTGGCGAGCATGAAGCTCGCGAACACCCGGTGCAACGGGGCGTAGGTTCCGACGGCGAGGAGCATCATCCACAGGGTGAGCGCGTCGAGCAGGAAGACCGCCAGCTCGAAGCCGAACGCCGCCGCGAGCAGCCGCCAGTCACGCGCAGTGGCGGACGGGGCGATGGCCAGTTGTTCCCGCAGCGAGCGCAGTGGCAGATGCGTGATCCACCTCAGGCCGTGGCCGCGGCTCCAGGCTTCGAGCAGCCCGAAGGCCGCCGCCGCTATCAAGAAGAGGATCGCGGCGGGGACCAGGACCCACGCGGTGAGGTCCTCGAGCCCCCAGAGCACCACCAGCGCCGCGCCGAGCGCCGCCCCGTAGGCCGCGAAGTATCCGCGCAGGTCGAGCAGCACCGCGGACAGGCTGGTCTCACGCGGGACCTCGCGCCTCTCGAGCCCGCGGACGACAAGCAAGGCCCCGCTGATTCCAGCCGAGGGTATGGCCTGGTCGAGGAAGAGCTTGGCAACCGAGAGGCCGGTGAGCGAACGCAGGGGAACGTGCCAGTCTTGCGCGCGCAACAGGACCCGCCAGGCGCCGGCCTCGGCCACGTACGTGGCCAGTTGCAGCACCGCCGCCATCAGCAGCCACCCGGGCTGCGCGCTCCTGAGGAGACGAGCGAAGTCGCGCTCTTCCGAGAAGCGGGTAGCCACGGTCGCCACCGTGGCGAGCAGCGCCGCGCCGAACATCCACGACAGCCAGGTCCAGCGCGAATGGCGCCTCATCTCGGTCGCTGACCGAATCGAGCCTTCCCGCCCCTCCATCGTACCGGCCCGCTCCCGCCCGGTTCCGCGCCCGGACTGCCGGCGAGGAAGCCGGGGCACGCGTTCCCACGGACATCCGCCTCCAAACCTGGACCAACGTCCCCGGTCTCGCCAGCCGAGGCGGGTGGGCGAGGTAGTGGCTGTTCGGAAGGGCGGCGTGCGGCCGGCAGGATGGCGGAGACGGGAGGCGCGGCTCACGCGAGCCGCGCGCCCACCGGCAAATGGATGGAAGCGAGCTGGCGGTCGCGAGGGCTACTCGCGCACGAACCGGCCGTTCGTCAAGGCGTACGACTGGCTCCCGCCGTCCAGCACGGCGCAGAGGCCTCTCTCCATCGGACGACGGACGACGGACGAAGCGCGCGGAGAAGCCGGATCTCTTCGGCGCCCATCGACCCAAACCTGATCGCGTACGCACCTTTCGTCTCGAGCTTCAGGTGGGCGAGGCGCTTCGGGCAGGCCGTGGGGGGAAGCTTCCCCGCGAGGCCAGAGCTTCGATTTGCCCGGAGAAGGTCACCCTGCCGCTCCCGTCGACGCGCTGCAGAACGTGGCGCCGTTTCCGAGATAGACGACGACTTCGGGCTTCACCCCCGCTTCCTCCGCCAGGACGGGACCGTGACGTTTGGGCACCAGAGCCGCCGCGAGCGCGGCACGGCTCCGCGAGGAGTGACCTCGGGTTGACGGCGCTGAATAGGCGCCTCGGCGGCGCTCGAAGATCCGCACGCCCTCGCCCGCGTAGATCTCGCTCATGCCGAGCTCGCGGGTGCGCGGCGGATCGCCGAGGTGCACGGCGGGGCGGCGAGGCTGCAGCCCTCCGAGCGCGAGGCCTCGTTCGTGGTCGAGCTGCCTTCACGGCGGGCTGCGGCCTGAGCGCTGTCGCGGCGGCCATGGTGCCGGGGCGAAGCTCGCATGGCCGGACGCCCGCGGGCGGCGGCCGCCGCTCGCGGGCGCTCGGGGCGCAAAAGGCCGCTACTTCTTGAGCTGCTCTTCGAGCGTGTTGGCCTTGTCCTTGAGCGGCACGAAGGTCGCCTGGGTGTCCGACATCAAGCTGGCAAAGGTCTTGTCGGCGGCGAACTTCGCCTGGGCCTCCTTCGCCTCGTCGACCTGGTCCTCCTGCAGTTCGGCTGCCATCGAGAGAAACTTCGTGTCGAAGCTCCCGGATGGCGCGTTGGCGAGATCGAAGATGTCGTCCTGCGCCTCCTTGGCGTCCTCGCGCAGCTTGGAGCCGTACTTGCTCAGCTTCTCGTCGAAGGCCTTCTTCTCCTCGGCGCTCATGCCGGCACCGCCGGTGCCGCGGGGCGGAACCTTCAGGTTGATCGAGGCGATCTCGACGTTCTTGCCCACGGCCCAGCTCCTGAGCGCGGTGAGGTTCTTCTCGTGCGCGACCTTCATGCTCCGGGCGTACTCGACCACCTGAGGGTTCTGGCTGCGCTCGATCGCCATGTCGGCGATCGCGGTCGCCTGCTGGTCGTAGAGCGCCAGCTCGTTGGCAATCGAAGCCTGCTTGTTGAGCGATTCGCTCGGCTCCTTGGTCGCCTTTGCGCCTTCGGCCGCTATCGCCGGGGCGCCGAAGAGCACGGCCAGCCCGAACGCCGTCGCCACCATCCGCAAAGTCCTCATGCTCCTCCTCCCAGCGCGCGGTCTTCCCAGACCTCTGCCGCTGTCGCGTATGACAGTGGGCGCGGCCGCCCGGAGGGGCAATCCGTGCGCCGCGCGCACCTCCGTCCGCC
>DHSB01000005.1:2272-2779 GCA_002408385.1 Myxococcales bacterium UBA5297 | reverse complement strand
TGCGCCGCGCGCCCCTCCGTCCGCCAGGCTGCGGCTGCCGGGGGCCGCGCCGCGCGGAAGCGGTTCCGCCTCGCCCGCTCCCCGGTCGGCTGGTCCGAGCGGCCGCGCTCCTGCCCGGCGAGCGGAGCGCAGCGGGCCGCCTGCGATGCTCGCGCGCCTGGCACGAGTGCTCGTCATCGATGACCACGAGACCCTGCGCGAGGGCATGGCGATCTCCATCAACAAGCTGGGCCACGAGGTCTCGGTCTGCGCCAACGGCGCCGACCGGATTGCCGCCTTCTGCAAGCAGCGCTTCGACTTCGTCGTCACCGATCTGAAGATGGCCCCGGTCGAGGGGCTCGAGGTGCGCCGACTGCGCGAGGCCGACGCCGAGGCGGTGGTCCTGGTGGTGACCGCCTACGCGACGATCGAGCCGGCGGTCGAGGCGATGAAGCTGTGGGCCTTCGACTTCATTGCCAAGCCGTTCCCGCCCGAGGTGCTGCGCGCCAAGGTCGAGAAGGGGCTCGA
>DHSB01000005.1:1062-2155 GCA_002408385.1 Myxococcales bacterium UBA5297 | reverse complement strand
GGTCGAGAAGGGGCTCGAGGTTGGGCGCGCGACGTCACCCGGTTCAAGGCCCACAACAAGCTGCTCGAGCGCGACGCGGGCGGCGGGCTGGGGAGCGAGGGGATCGTCGGCAGCTCGGAGCCGATGCAGCGGCTGCTCGCCGCCGTGCGCAAGGTGGCGGCCAGCGACACCACGGTGCTGATCAGCGGCGAGTCGGGCACCGGCAAGGAGCTGGTCGCCCGCGCGGTACACGATCTTTCGGACCGCAGGGACAAGCCGTACGTGGCACTGTGCGGCGCTCGCCGAGACGTTGCTCGAGAGCGAGCTGTTCGGCCACGAGAGGGGCGCCTTCACCGGGGCGATCAAGCGCAAGCTGGGCCGCTTCGAGCTGGCCGACGGCGGCACGCTGCTCCTCGACGAGATCGGGGAGATCAGCCGCTCGATCCAGACCAAGCTCTTGCGGGTGCTGCAGGAGAAGGAGCTCCAGCGCGTCGGCGGCGAGGAGACGATCCGCGTCGACGTCCGGGGGCTGTCGGCGACCAACCGCGATCTGAAGGCCGAGGTGGAGAAGGGCCGCTTCCGCGAGGCTCTCTTCTACCGGCTGCACATCGTGCCGCTCCACCTGCCGCCGCTGCGCGAGCGGCCCGGCGACGTCTCCGAGCTGGCCGACCTCTTCATCCGCAAGCACGGCTGCAGGGTCAACCGCCAGGTCGAGGGGCTCAGCCCCGAGGCGCTGGTGCGCTACCCATGGCCCGGCAATGTGCGCGAGCTGGAGAACGCCATCGAGCAGGCGCTGCTGCGAGGGAGAGCTGATCACCGCCTCGGACCTGCGCCAAGTGCAGAGGAAGAACAAGTGCCCCAAGCGCAACTGGCACCGAGGTCGAGGGGAAGGTCGCGAGCCGCGACGCCGTCGGAACCGTCCGAGGGCCGGCACCCGCCGCCGGCCTCATCGGCCGGAGGGCAGACCCATCGCCCGAGCGGCGGTCCTCTTCGAACCCTCGCCTCAGTATTCCGGGTGTGAGTCGAAGCGGTCGGGCCCGGAGGGGTCGATGCCCGGGCCATCGACCGGCGGCTCGAACCGGAGCTGTGTGTGGGGCGCGCGGGCCTTGGCGAG
>DHSB01000005.1:511-786 GCA_002408385.1 Myxococcales bacterium UBA5297 | reverse complement strand
GCCCCAGACCCGGCGCAGCAGCGCCGCCCAGTCGAGCCGGCGCGGGCGCAGCTCGCGGGCGGCCGGCACGAGCGAGAGCGGGTCGAGCCCGAGCGGGGTGGAGGCGAGCGCCACCGTGCCGTCGCGGGCCGGGCGCCGCAGCCGCAGCNNCCGTCGGCCCACTCGCTCAGGCGCCAGAGTGCCAAAGGCAGGCGCAACGCGTAGCAGCACAGGGCCTCGAGGCCTTGTCGAATGGGCGTGCAGGTGCCGGCTGGCCTCCAGCGAGAAGCCCTCGA
>DHSB01000005.1:0-365 GCA_002408385.1 Myxococcales bacterium UBA5297 | reverse complement strand
GCGAGAAGCCCTCGAGGAAGGCCCGAGAGCTTCGGCCCTGCCTGGGGCAGCGCGAAGCCAAAGTGCGCCTGCACGGCCTCGGCCTGCAGAGAGGCTTTTTCGATACCGCCATCGTCGGCGATCTCGGCGGGCAGGTCTGGGTAGCGCGGTTTCAACGAGCCCGGAGAGCTCGGCGCCTGCGCGAGCAAGCCGACACCGGTCAAGGTGGGGGCAGCGATCACGATCGGACCTTCGGCCGACTCGACGGAGAGCTATTTTGGCAGCGGGATCAAGTGCGACGGGGACGAGTCGTCCTCGATGGAGTGCGTGGCGACGGTTTCCGAGCCACCGCGGGCGCTGCGGCCAGTAGAGGCGCAGCCGCCAGG
>DHSB01000018.1:12251-13186 GCA_002408385.1 Myxococcales bacterium UBA5297 | reverse complement strand
CCGCGCCCTGAGCCTGCTCGGCCTGCTGGCGCTCGTCCTCACGCCCTTTGCGCGGGGTGCCCTCTGCCTGGTGAATCTGCTGCGCGGCGGCAAGCGCGCCTTCGCCGCCCTGACGCTGCTCGTCTTCGCCTTCCAGAGCGGGTGGCGCGCCGCGCTCCAAGCCGCGGGCAGGCCGCCTCCGGTGGAGGAGGCGGCCCGGCTGCCTGGAGGCTAGAACAGGAAGCCGACGCCGATACGCGCGGTCTGGTAGCCGAGCTCGGCGCGCAGGGCGATGCTCGAGCCGGGCTTCCAGATGACTCCCGGGACCACGTCCCAGTAGAGGAAGTCGAGGGCGCGGTAGTCGTCGCCGAAGGCGTACTTCACCCCGAGCCCCAGCTTCCCGTAGGCCGAGAAGCTGCGGGTAAAGTGGAAGGTCCAGCGCGCCTCGACCGGCACGGCCATCATGAAGTGGTTGTAGTAGCCGCCGGTGCGGAAGTAGGAGAAGTCGCCGCCAAACTCGAGCTCGACCGAGTCGTTGAGCGCGCGGATGAAGCCCTGGGACGCGATCGGGATGGCGTAGCGGACCCCGGCGCCGACGCCCATCCCGTAGTAGTAGGGCACAAAGCCCCAGACCGAGAGCATTGGCGAGCGCTCCTGGGAGCTGCGATCGAGCAGGCCCCCGTGCTCGGGGAAGGCGTTGGCCGCGGCGTTGCCGGGAGCCAGGCCGATCGCCAAGGCGAGGCAGAGTGCGGCGGCGGGGATGAGCTTCTTCATTAGGTGACTCCTCCAAGAGCTTGGACGACGGGCTTGGGGAGCAGAGGATAGGCCCGCGGCCGGTCCCGTCAAGAACGCGGGGCGAAGCCGGGTTTTCGGGAGGGCGCGCCAGACTTCGTGCGAGCGTCGTCGCGCGATGTGGACCGGCCACCGGTCATGCCGAGCGAAGAGGCGACCAGCGG
>DHSB01000018.1:0-12121 GCA_002408385.1 Myxococcales bacterium UBA5297 | reverse complement strand
CCGAGCGAAGAGGCGACCAGCGGGAGCCTTTGGAGTCGAGCCACGCGCGGGTCGAGGTCATCTCGGCGAGAGTTGCCGCAGAACCCAAACCGGCCGCGAAATCGAGGCTTGGCTGCAAATGCTTTGTTTTCGCGTGGTCGCCAACTCCTGCCCCGGACCCTGCACGAGCTCTGGCGCACGGTCGGCGCCATGAGCCAGAGCGAACGCCGGCGCCCGACTCCGCGGTGGTCTTGGGAAGAAGCCTCCGAAAGGTCGCTTGCTCTGAGGAGCCGAGGACGTCCGCGGCGGCGGCTTCAGGTCGAAGCCTCGAATTCCTTGGGCTCTTTCAAGCAGCCGTAGTCATGGGGATCGCCTCGAGGAAGAGCCTCGAGGTGGCCCGCGGAGAGCACGACCTGCAGCGCGCCAAGATGAATGCGGGGCAGCGCAGGGAGCCGAGCGCAACGGTGCCGTACGTCGGGAACACCTGCCTGCTCGAGGAACTCGACCAGCCCGTCGCACTCGGGCTTTGAGCCTCTCCGGCTCCCAGCGATGCCCCTGCTTGAGAGCGCGGCCAGAGAGCGCCACCGCGTGAGGCTGCCGAACAAGACGACCCCGACGAGGACCACGAGCGCCTCAATCGTCCGAGGTTGCGCGCTTTGACGGGGATGATGGCTACAAGGTGGGCGCCTTTCCTGCTGCTCGGGGAACAAATCGCTGGCCAGGATACCTGTACCCCGTGATCCGGGCGAAGCTGCAGGGCGAGCAAGATCGCTCGTTGGGCGAGCGGGCGGCCGTCGGCCAGCTCCCGCAACAGGTGGAAATCGGCCGGCCTGCGGCACGCGGAACATGGGATCGAAGTAGACGACGTCCACCGAGCCGTCTGGTTGAGCCGAGAACGGTCGAGGTGGTCGGCGCGGATGGACTCGATCCTCGAGCCGTTGGCTCCTCAGGCCGGCGGACATCACCGCGAGAAGCAGGGGGCTCGATTCGAGCGCGACGCCCCTGCCACCAGGGCCAACCGCGGCCTCGGCCACCAGCGCGTCGGCACAGCGGCCGGCCGTCGAGTCGACGAAGGTGTCGCCGGGCCTCAATCCGCACGCTTCGACGAGGCCGATCGCGGCCGCCTTCTGAGCTCGTGGCGCGCGCGGGCGACCCCGAGCGCGCCGTGGAAGCGAAGGGGAGTCGGATTTCCCTTGGCCCACAGCGTTGCGCCCAGCTCCCCGACTACCGGCGCGAAGCGGCTGTCGGCCGCGTCGAGGATCTTCTCGATGCCCGACCTACTCCGGGGAACGAAGGGGATTGCCAGCTCGCGCGAGAGGGTCAGGGCCAGCCGGAGGTCGCCGGGGCGCGAGAGCGGAGCGGTGTGGTCACGAGGGCGCTGGTGGGCGAGGTGGCGGTCAATCGTCGGTGCGCGGATTATCGATCTTCGCGCGGCTCGCGGCGCGCCGGCTGAGCGTGGCGACTGTCTCGCCCCCGCTGCCATCGCCCGTGGCCTTCGGGCCATCGGTTTTCGTGCGAGCCTTCGACCGTGGGGGGAAGTCGAGAAGGCTACCGTCCCCCGAGGTGTTGAGGCAGAGCGATGATCGTCTCCGCGAGCAGGCGCACCGACCTCCCTGCCTACTACGGGCGCTGGTTTCTCCAGCGGCTGCACGAGGGGTTTTGCGAGGTGCCGAACCCCTTCAACCCGCGGCAGATCTCGCGCGTCGCCCTCGGTGTCGGGGAGGTCGAGGCCTTCGTCTTCTGGTCGAAGAACCCCCGGCCGTTCTTCCCGGTCCTCGACGCGCTCGACGCCCTCGGCCACCGCTACTACTTCCAGTTCACGCTCAACCCCTACGATTCGAGGCTCGAGCCGCAGCTTCCTCCCCTCGAGGAGAGGACCGAGACGTTGCTCGCGCTCTCGGAGCGGCTCGGCCCGAAGCGGGTCGTCTGGCGCTATGACCCCATCGTCGTCTCCTCGGAGACGCCGGTCGCCTTCCACCAGGAGGCGTTCGGGAGCATGGCCGAGCGGCTGCGCGGAGCGACGGTGCGGGCGATGACCAGCCTGCTGACCCGCTACCGGAAGACCGACCGGCGGTTGGCGAGGCTCGACGGGTTCCAGCCTTGCGCCCTCGAGCCCGGAGCTCGTGCGGCTGCTCGAGTCGATGAATCGCAGCGCGGCCCAGGCGGGCATCGAGCTCTATAGCTGTGCCGGCGCCCTCCCTTCGACTCGCGCCGGTCGCTGTGTCGACCCTTTGCTCGTGCATGAGCTGTGGGGCACAGCGCCGTCGGTGAAGAAGGACTCGGGCCAGCGCGCCGGGTGTGGCTGCGCCGTGAGCCGGGACATCGGGGTGAACGACACCTGCCTGCACGGCTGCTGCTACTGCTACGCGACGCGCAGCCAGGCGCTCGCCGAAAGGCGGCACGCGGCGCACGACCCGCTCGCGCCGATGCTCTTCGATCCGCGCGCCTAGCCCCGCCAGCGGGCGGGGACCCCGACGCAGCCCAGGAACCAGCGGAGCGACGGCGCGCCCACGTAGTGCGCCCAACTGTCGAGCTCCTCGACGAGTGCTTCGAGCTCCGGAGCGAACGAGTCGAGGTAGGCGCGCACGCTGCCGAAGGGGGCGCGCCTCTCGGCGAGGTCCCGGGCGTTGCGCAGCGTGGCGACGACCTTCTTCGGGCTGCGGATCATCCCCGGCGCCCCGAGCAGGCGCTCTTGCTCGGCGTCGGGCCAACGGGCGACCAGGTCGAGCTCGAAGTGCGCGAAGGCGCCGCGGATGGCCGGCCAGCGCGCGCGCACGATTTCGGGGCGAAAGCGCGCCTGGAAGACCGCCGCGGTGAGCGCCTCGAAGTGCTCCGCGTCGCTGGTCGCGCCGCTGCTTTCGAGCGGGCACCAGCCAGGGACGACGAGGTCGGAAGAGCGGGTCATCGTGCGTGAGACGCCTTCGTTCAAGTGCTTTTCAACTTGGCCGGCGCTGCGGCTAGGATGCGACTCCCAACGGGAAAAGGAGCGCTCGATGCGACGTGAGGCAGTTCGGCTTGGAGAAGAGGTTGCGCAGGCTCTCGAGGAAGGCCGCCCGGTCGTGGCACTCGAGTCGTCGGTCACGGTGCAAGGGTTGCCTCCTCCTCACAACCTGCAGTCGGCGCGGGCGTGCGCCAAAGCCATTCGCAAGTCCGGCGCGGTCCCGGCGATTACCGGCGTCATCGCGGGCGAGCCGGTCGCAGGCTTGAAGGACGAGGAGATCGAGCGGCTGCTCGATCCGAAGAACAAGGCGCGCAAGGTAGGCAGGCGTGACCTCGCCCTCGCCCGGGCCTTCGGCTACTGGGGCGCGACCACGGTCTCGGGGACCTGCGCCATCGCCCACGCCGCCGGCATCCGGGTCTTCGCGACCGGGGGCATCGGTGGCGTCCACCGAGAAGCCGAGCAGACCTTCGACATCTCCCAGGACCTGCTCTCCATCGCCGGCTCGCGCGTGGCGGTGATCACCGCCGGCGCGAAGGCCATCCTCGACCTGCCGCGCACCCTCGAGGCGCTCGAGACGCTGGGCGTGCCGGTGGTCGGCTACGGTACGAGCGAGTTTCCCGCCTTCTACATGAACCGCTCCGGACTGAGTCTCGAGTACTCGGTCGGCAACCCGGACGAGGCGGCGCGACTGTTGCGGGCGCGCTGGGAGGAGCTTGGCCAGGAGGGCGGGGTCATCTTCGCCAACCCGATCAAGGCCGAGGCGGAGGCCCGGCCCGAAGAGATCGCCGAGGCCATCGAGGCGGCGCTGCGCGACGCGAAGGAGCGGGGCGTAAAGGGCAAGGCGGTCACCCCGTTCCTGCTCGCCGAGGTCGCCCAGCGCACCGGCGGGGGCAGCCTGCAGGCCAACCTTGCGCTCCTGGAGTCGAACGCGCGGGTCGCCGGGCAGATAGCCCAGGCGCTGGCCACGCCCCGCCGACCCTAGACCGAGGGCCTTATAGATCGATGGGTCCGGCCGGCGCCCAAAGGCCACGAAGGGCCTGGGCGCTCGGCTTCTGTCCGGAGGCCCGGCCTTTGTGCCGGCCGCCGGGATCGCCCACGCAGCTTCCCGATTCCTCGACGGGCGTGTGCGGTGCGCCCCTGCCACCTTGCGACGGATCACTCGGGTTGCCGGCGCGAAGCCCTGGCCGCCGATGGAAAATCACCCGATTCGCGCGGGGGAACGCCGTCGGCGAGCGAAAATCGGGTCCGCGAGCCCGGGAGATGTGAGCTATCGACGGAAACCGGATCCGCGAGAAGGGGGATGTCGACTATCGACGAAAACTCGGGTCTGCGCGGCTAGATCGCGCGAGTTTTGCCAAAATGTCGCGCTCCTCCCGAGTGAACGTTTCGTTCAATCCGGCCGCGAGCCCGGGTCAGGGCCGCCTGGCTCGACAGCGCGGGTCAAAGCTTGGGAAATCATCGAGTTAGCGCCACCTGTTGGCTGAAGTGAGCCCTTTCCCTGGTGGTCGGCTCCGACGAACGAGCGGTTTACGGCCCGTCGTACCGCCTGCTAGGCTTCGCGCCCTTTTTGAACGGAGGGTAAGGCAGATCCAGATGCAATCGCGCCCCTGCCACCTCATCGACACCGACGACGCGTTCTGCCGACTGCTCGAGCGGCTCGAGCGCGAGCCTGCGCTCGCCGTCGACACCGAGAGCAACAGCTTCCACGCCTACTTCGAGAAGGTCTGTCTCATCCAGCTTTCAACCGAGGAGGCCGACTACGCCGTCGACCCGCTGCGCGTCGACGTGCGTCCGCTGGGCAAGCTGTTCGCCGATCCCGCGGTGGAGATCGTCTTCCACGCCGCCGACTTCGACATCCGCGGCCTGAAGCGCGACTACGGGATGAAGTTCACCCGGCTCTTCGACACCATGCTGGCCGCCAAGCTGCTCGGTTATCCGCAGATGAGCCTGGCGGCGCTGGTGCGCCGCCACTTCGGCACGACGCTGAAGAAGGAGCACCAGCGCAGCGACTGGGGAAAGCGCCCCCTGTCGGCCGCTCAGCTCGAGTACGCCTACAAGGACACGCGCTTCCTGCTGGCGCTGCGCGAGGTGCTGCGCGGCGAGCTCGAGCGCACCGGGAGGGCGGCCGAAGCAGAGCGGGTCTTCAAGCGCCAGGTCGCGTGCGAGCCGCGCAAGAAGCGCTTCGACAAGGAAGGGTTTCGCCGGTTGCGCGGGTTCGCCGCGCTCGATGCGGCGCAGCGCGAGCTGGTGTGCGCGCTCTATCTGCTGCGCGAGGAGCGTGCGCGAACGGTCGATCGCCCGCCGTTCAAGGTCTTCGGCGACGAGGCGATCATCGAGCTGGCGCGCCTGCGGCCGCGCGGCGAGGACGAGCTGCTTCGGGTGCGTGGAATCGGCGCGAGGACGGTGCAGCTCCACGGCGAGGCGATTCTCCGCGCCGTCGGCAAGTCGCTCGCCGGGCAGAGCGCGGCGGCCTGAAGATCGGTCGAGATGCTCGCGCATCGGGAGCGACGCTCAGGGTGAGCGGAACCTCGGGCTGACCGGTTGTCGCTCGAAGGGTTTTTCGACACGTCTTTGACGCGCCCTCAGAATCGGGCCCCGGGCACGCTCTTCGGCGCCGCGAGGCCGAACGGGAGCGGCTCGAGCTGGGCCGACCAAAGGGCGCGGTAGGTGAAGTAGTCGCCGAGGACGCCCTTCACGTAGTGGCGGGTCTCCTTGTACGGGATGAGCTCGACGAATTCGTCGAGTGGGACGCCCGCGTGCTCGGCAAGCCAGCGCTCCACCGCGGCGGCGCCACCGTTGTAGGCGGCGGCGGCGAGCGCGGCGCTGCCGAAGCGGCCGGTGAGCTCCGCGAGATACCAGGCGGCGAGCGGGATGTTTCGCGCCGGATCGTGGAGGTCGGCAGTCTCCGGGGCGGGGGCGCCGGCGACCTGGGCAATCTCCTGCGCCGTCGGCAGCAGGAGCTGCATCAGCCCGAAGGCGCGCGCGGGCGAGGTCGCCGAAGGATCGAAAGCCGACTCGCGCCGCATGATCGACCAGACGAAGTACGGGTCCAGCTTCACTGCCTGCGCCGCGCTCTCGACCTGGGCGGCGTAGGGCCGCGGGTAGAGCAGGCCGAGCGAAACCGGGTCCCCCTTGCCGAAGGCTTCACGCCACAGGCGCGATGCCGCGAGCCGGTAGGCGAGATCGGTTGCCTCGAGCGACGCGCAGACCGCGGCGCTGGCTTTCGTCTCGAGCGAGGGGTCGCGCACGGCCTGCTCGAGCTCTTCATGGGCTTGGCGCGCGAGCCCGAGCCTCAGCAGCAGCGCGGCGCGGCGTTGGCGCTCACCGGCGGGCTCGGCATCCGCAGAGACGCGGGCACGAAGCTCGAGCGGGGCGGGCTCGACGTCGAGCTCGGCAAGCCGCAGGCGCGCCAGCCACGCGTACCAGCTCGTGGGCGAGCGCTCCATGGTCTTTCGATAGATGGGAATTGCCTTCTCCGGAGCCTCGGTGTTGCGGGCCTGCCAGTAGACCGCCTGCGCGGCGAGCTTGGAGGAGCGGCGCTCGAGCTGTTCGAGGAAGCGGTTGGAGACCTCGGGCCGGCCGGCAAGGCGGGTGCAGAAGGCGGCGTACCAGAGCGCGTCGTCGATGCGTCGGCTGCTCTTCCACCGGGCGAGGAAGGCCTCGAAGCGCGTCGCGCACTCCGGGTACTGGCCGGCATTGAAGGCGGTCCAGGCGCCCATGAAAGCCGCCTCGTCTGCGAGAGCGTGCTTGGGGAATCGGTCTACGAACGCGGCGAAGCGCTCGGTCGCCTCGTCGGCCTGACTCTGGGCGAGCGAGGCCCGCGCGAGGCTGATGGCGGCTTCGGCCTCGTGGCCCGGAGCCGGCTTGGCAGCCGCGAGGCTCTCGAAGAGGGGTTCGGCCTCGTCCCAACGCTTCAGCTTCGCGAGCGCCTTGGCCTCTGCGAGCAGCGCGGCGGCCTGGGACGAAGCGCGGGCGCACATGGGTTCGGCGAGGCGCGCCGCGGCGAGAGCCTGCTCGGCGAGGCCGAGGCGAAGCAGCCGCTCCGAGCGGCCGAGCAGGTCGGCGACCGTGATCGTGCCGCTGGCCTCCAGGCGGCGGCCCGCCTCTTCGGAACTCGGGCTCTCGACATAGGCCACGAAGGCGCGGCGCCAATGCTCGGTCGCCTCGTCCCTGCGACCAGAAGCCGCCAGGGCGTCGCCGAGAAGGAGCAGGATCTCGGCGCTCGGATTGGACGCGACGGCCTCGCGAAGCCGAGCGATGGCTGGCTCGGTTTGGCGCGCCGCGAGCAAGGCCTCGCCCTCGCGTGCCAAGGCGCGCGCGCCTACCGGGCCTTTCGGATCGAGAGAGCGTGCCGCGGCGAACTCGGCCGCCGCCGCTTCGGGCTGCCCGGCGTAGAAGAGCGCCTGGCCACGCAGCCAGGCGCACCAGGGCTCGAGCAACCCGCCGCAGCGGACCGCCGACTTCGGGTCGGGAGGGCGCAAGGCCTCGGCCGCGGCGGGGAAATCACCGCTGTTCCAGCGCGCGAGGAGAAGCTCGAGCCGGTCGACCCCGGGCTCGGGCGGATGGGCCGCGCTGGCGCTCACGGCGAGGGCGACGAGGGCTGTCTCGAGCATCATGCGGCCAGGATAAGGCCCGCTCGGCCCGGTTCAAAAATGGCGGCGGTCGCGGCGCAAAACCCCCGTGATCTCCGGCGGCTCCATCGGTCGAAAGGCCCCGGTTCGTGACGACGAGAGCCCGCTCGGCGCGCCGAGGGAGGGCCGATTGACTTTCCGATAGCCAGAACGCAGTATTTGCCGCGCTGAAGGCGGGGACGGACGCAGGAAGGGTTGCGCACTCTCAGCGGTTGATGCCCATGCCGTCGCCCACGCCGGAAGCCCCCCGGCAAACACGGCACTGGAAAATGAAGGCGCAAAGCGCGCTGTACCGGGCCGCACTCGAGCCGCGTGCGACCCGCGGCAGTGATGTTCGGGGGAGCATGCTCAAGGAGGCGGTATGAAGGTTTTCCCCACCGAATTGCAGAACACGATCAACCCTGAGCCAAGTGGCAAGCACGCCAGCGTCGAGTTTCAGCGCAATCTCTTCTGCAACCACTACGACGATTGTCTCGACGAAGCGGTCAAGAAGGGATGGAACAGCTTCACCTGCGTGCGGTGCCCGCTCTTCTCGGTCAGCGCGAACCCCCAGCAGCCGCAGAAGGGCGTGGGCATCGAGACCTACGCGACCCAGCGCCGCTCGGCCTAGTCGACTCCGAATTCGACATCGCGAAGTTACTTGCGAGAAGGAGCCCATCGGGCTCCTTTTCGCGTCTTGCGGCGCGACTGGCAGCTTCGGCGCCGCCGCCCCAAGCGATTGGACTGTTGCTTCAGGGAGGGACGACCGAGCCCAAGACCCCTGTGTCCTGCCACAGGACCTAGAGCGAAGCTGCCGCCGGTGGGGGTGCGCCTCTCCCGAGGACAACTCCTGCGGCAGGAGGAGGTCTGAGCCCTCGACCCGCTACGTCGGAAGCTCCTCGCGACGGTTCTGACCGCGCGCCTCGGCAGACCAGAGAGCGAGGTGCTTCTGGACGAGAAGCAGGCAGAACGGCGAATCAGGTCGAAGCATCTCGTACACGGTCGTGGGCCTCTTCGCCTCGAACCCGCGAAACTGCACCTGGCCGGCGCGATGGAAGACGATGGCGTTGTCGCTGTCCCCGTCGTGCGGCACGCTGACGACCAGCTCCAGCTCGTTTGACAGGAAGCAGAACAACTCGTGGAACTCGGCGTCGAGCTCGTCGGCGGCGAGCACCTTGCGAAACCAGAACCGCCGTGCGGCCGTCGCGGTCAGGTACGCGGCCAGCGCCTCGCCCGAGAGCGCCTCGCCGGTGTTGTAGATCTCGCTGAGCACGCTGAGGGCCTCGGGCGGCTGGCCGTCGCCCAGGCTCATCGCGCGCGCGAGATCGCGCAGCACCGTCTCGGCGATATTCTTGGCGGCCCGGCGCGCCAGCTCGGCATCCTTGCCGCGGATGGCCCGGTCGACCATGTCGTTGAGCCCGGTCGGCAGCAGCAGGTTGTAGGCCGAGTCGACGTAGACCCGGAACGGGTACTCGAGCAGCGGGTCTTGGCGTTCGACCCTTGCCGTGTCTACGAGGGCATCCAGGCGCGCCTTGAGAATGCCGTTTCGCGCGGTGCCGCGCGCAGCCTCGTTGATTCCCTCCGCGATCGCCACTTTGACCAACCCGAACAGCGCGTCGTTGATGGCGGCGACCTCGGCGGCCGCTCCGTAGGTGATGAAGAGCCCGGCCTCCAGGCCAAAGCCGCTGCGGGCGCGCACATCGTCCTCGGCCGCCTTCATCTGTGCTTCGGCCGCCCGGCGTCGCTCGGCGGCACTGCGCTGCAGCTCCTTGAGGCGGAGGCGATCCTGGGCGACGAGCATCTCGGCGATGTAGTCGTCGCGTGCCTGCCCGAACAGGTTCTCGACCTTGCCGAAGACCTCCTTCTCATGGTGGCGCAGCGACTGGACCGCTTCGAGGGCAAGGCGCGCTTCCGGGTCGTCGTGCGCGGCGAGCGCGCGCCGATAGCTGGTCTCCATCTCGTTGATGCGGTGGGTGATCTGCGCCCAGAGCTGCTGTTCGCGCTCGAGCTGCGACAGCGAGAGCTTGCGACCGACCTCCTCCTCGACCGCGCAGGCTTCGAGGCGAAGGCGCTCCAGGTCCGTGCGCAGCGAAGCCTCGATTTCAGCCTTGCGCTCGGTGGCGTCGCGACCGGAGGCCCCGGTGCGCACGCGCAGCTTCTCGCCGTAGGCGCGGCAGATGCGCTGGATGGA
Source organism: Myxococcales bacterium UBA5297 (assembly GCA_002408385.1). GTDB lineage: Bacteria > Myxococcota > Myxococcia > Myxococcales > UBA5297 > UBA10939. The sequence continues at coordinate 2,400 of DHSB01000018.1, read as the reverse complement.
CTGCGCGAGCTCGATGAGCGCGGGCATCTCGCCGCTGAAGACGGCCGCATCGCCGAGGAGGTTTTGCAGCACGAGCTGCCGGCTGCCTGTCTCGTCATCGGCCCCCTTCGCGGCTGCCGCGAGGATGGGCTCGTAGAACTCGGTGCGCAGGAACTCGGCCATCACGATCTCTTTGGCGCGGTAGGTGCGCTGGGTGAAACCCTTGAGGTCGATGAATAGATGGCCCTGGTTCTTGCGCGCCAGCGAGCGACGCGTCTCGTGGCCGTCGGCCGACAGGCGGTAGAGCCGGCCGGCCATGTAGTCGGCGATGAGCTGCTCGCGGGTGAACTCGGAGCGCCGGTCGCGAAGACAGCGCCGCGCGTCGTCGACCGCCCCGATCGCCGCGCGGTCCAGGACGAGGCAGGTGAAGGCCGAGGCGACTTCGCGAATCGCCTCCTCGCGCTCCGGACCGCGCCGCAGGACATCGAAGAGGTCGGCGTTCGCCAGCTCGCCCGCCGAGTCGGCCTTGCGGCTCTTGGCAAACTTCTGGAGGCGGGAGAGCACCGCCTTGGAATCACAGAGCAGCTTGAAGAGCGCCTCGTCGCTCGGGAGCACCGCGAGCAGCGAGGCCGACAGCTCGGAATCGAGGCCGTCGAAGAGGTTGAGCCATTGGAATACGTGGCGGCGGGCGAGCAGCACCGCCGCGGCGCGCGCGGCCTGGTGGCGAAGGTCGGGATCGTCGATGACCGCGCCGAGCAGTCGCTGCTCGGCGTTGCGCGGGCTCGGATCTTCCTCGAGCAGCGAGAGCCAGACCGGGACGATGGCGTCGGCGAGGGCCTGCGAGAGCGGCCAGGGGCTGATGTCGTTCTGCAAGGTCTTGCCGCGGATCGAGCAGAGCGCCATCGGTGACATCGCCACGCGCAACCGTAGGCTGTAGGCGGCGGTGTCGAAATTGAGCCGGCGCGCCGTGACCGGGGCGATGGTCTGCTCGGCAGCCGCCTCGGCGAGCGAGTAGAGCGCGAAGCCGACCGCCTTCTCGACCTTCTCCCAGGGGTAGAGCCGAGACACCAGGTGCTTGGCCCGTCCCTTCTTGGACTCGAGAAGGTCGATGGTCGCCGTCCAGCCGAGGTGCAGGTACGGGGTCGCCCCCGTGTTGCGCAGGTCCTCCTCGCAGAGGTGCGAGAAGAGTCCCGCCAGATGCTCGAGCAGCGGTCCGCCATGCCCGCGTACGATCCAGGCCTCGAGAACGCCCGCGTCGAGCAGCGGGTCGCTGCGCATCGCCCTCATCGCCGCGGCCTGCTGAAGCGGGCGCGACGCGAAGGGCAGCCCCGAGTAGCCGACCGGGGCCAGCTTGCGGCTGTCGACTTCGGCGAAGGAGCCGAGCGGCGCGGGCTTGGGCTCGAGCTCGTTGTCGCGGCGCCGACGCAGCATCTCGGCAAGGTCGTCGACGGCTCGGTCGACCGCTTCGATGAACAGGTCGTCGAAGGCGATGGGGATGCTCGTCTCCGCGGCCGACTCGCCGAGGCGGAAGGGCAGGGACTGGAGCAGCGGCTCGAGGAACCCGGACAGCTCGAACGACGCGAGGTTGAACAGCCCGCGATAGGTCGCCTGCCGCGTGGTCACGTACTCCCAATCTCGAGCTGTGCAGGCGGGGCTCGCCACGGACTGTCTCCTCGCGCGCAGTATCTTCGCCGAGGCCTATGGAGTAAAGGCTCGTCCCCTTGCCAAGACGCCGCCCGCGACCGCTGGAAGCGACCCGGGGTTTTCGAGGGGGCCGAGCGGCGGCGGGTCTACGGTTGGCGGCGGGCAAAGACCTCGACGAGCACGACGTTCTCGAGGCCGCCGCGACGCACCCGGGCGGCCCCGAGACCGACGAGGTCCACGCCGGGATCGATCACGTTTGCCAGGTGTCCGGGAGAGGCTTCGATTAGCCGGTGGGCGGCGAGCGCCGTTTCGGCCTCGCCCAGGTTCTCGGTCACCCGCGCGAAGGCAAAGCCCGCTTCCCTGAGCCGATTCGCGACATCGCCACTCAGAGGCGAGACGTGCGCGAAGTAGCCCAGTCGGACCATCTCGACAGCATGGGCCTCGGCGACCGCGTCGAGCAGGGCGCTGCGGGCGAGCGGGGCGAGCCGATGGGCGCGCCGGCGGGCACTGAGCGCTTCGAGCACCTGAGCCTTTGCCCGGTCGAGGTCGTCGCGCTCGGCCACGACCGGAGCCGCCGCGAGCGTCCCGACCGCCGCCTCTCCAGCCTGCACCCGGAACAGGGCGACGACCTCCGGCCCCTTGATGCTCTCGGCGACCACCTCGACGGTGTATGGGCCGGGGGAGGGAAAGCGCAGAGGGACGCGGAAGGTGTTGCGGCCTTTGCCCCCGGCGGCCCCCCCCCCGGCCTCTCCTCCCGGGGCGGTGACGAAGACCCGC
>DHSB01000203.1:31653-37195 GCA_002408385.1 Myxococcales bacterium UBA5297 | reverse complement strand
GGCCCTCCCGCGGCCCTCGTCGGCCGGATCCATCGCCTCGGCGCCGCCCAGCGCCAGGAGCGCCGCGCTCAGCCAACGGGCGCGGGCCGGGTCGACCCCGCGCTCGATGAGATGCTCGGGGCCGCCGCCTTCGCGCCAGCTCTCGAGCGCCTCGCGCTCGCCCGGCTCGAGCCGCAACGTCGAGGCGAGCCCCTCGAACCGGGCGCCGAGCCGCAACACCCGCGGGCCCAGGCGCGCGAGCAGCGCGACCAGGTGGCCCTGGGCGCCCGGCGACGCGAGCGCCTCGGCGATGCAGCCGTCGGCGCGGTCGGCCTCGAGCGTCAGCTCCGAGGTCCACGCGGGAGGCTCCTCGGACCGAAACTCGAAGCGCCCGTCGAACAGGCGCCCCAGCGCGCGCAAATGCTCGAGGAGCTGCAGCCGCATCCCCTCGCGCACCCCGTCGGCGTCGAGCGCGCCCATCTCGCAGAGCACCTCGGGCAGCGGTCTGCCGCGCTCGAGCTGCGGCAGCGCGCGATCGAGGGTGTCGAGATCGATCAGTCCGCTCTGGACGAGCACCTGGCCCAGTGGACGGAAACCGACCGCCACGTGCGCGCCCGCCGGCGCGCCCTGGCGCAAGAAGAGCCGGCTGGTGCCGCCGCCCCCTTCGATGCGCAGCTCGCCCGTCGCGCCGCGCTCGCGGGCGGAGAGCAGCAGCTCGGCGAGCGGGTGCTCGCTCAGCCGTCCATAGGAAAGTTCAGGGTCGCCGGGGCGCATGGTCGCTGACGAGATTAGCCGCGGCGCGGACGCACCGCAAAAACGCGGCCATGGCTACCGGGCGCGGAAAAGCTGTTGTCGAATCGCCTCGTAGGTGGCGATCCCCACCGCGGTGGAGAGGTTGAGGCTGCGCCTCTCGGGCAACATGGGGATGCCGACGGTCTGCTCGGGATGGGCCGCGACCAAGGAGGCCGGCAGGCCCTCGGGCTCCGAGCCGAAGACGAGGTGATCGTCCGGCCGAAACTCGGCCTCCCACAGCGAGCAGCGTGCACGGGCACTAAAAAGGTGGCGTCTGGCCGCGGCGTGCTCGGCGAGGTAGTCGTCGAGCGAGGGGTAGTAGCGCTGGAAGACCTTGTCCCAGTAGTCGAGCCCGGCGCGCCGCAGGTCTTTCTGGGCAACCGAGAAGCCGAGCGGACCGACCAGGTGCAACCGCGCACCGGTCACCGCGCAGAGGCGGGCGACGTTGCCGGTGTTCGGTGGGATCTGGGGCTCGACGAGCACCAAGTTGAGCGGCGGGTCGATTCTGGGCAGGAACACGGTCGCGCGGGGCTCCTCGGGTTTTCGGTGGGGGCGCGGGCGGCCGGTATAATGCGCGGCCATGCCGCTTACCGTCCACAACGTCACCCGCTCCACCCTCCTCGGCGAGCGGGTCGAGGTCGCCGCAACCGGCCTGTCGCGCCTCAAGGGCTTGCTCGGCCGCAACGGTCTCGCCGAGGGCGAAGGGCTGCACATCGTGCCCTGCAACTCGATCCACATGTTCTTCATGCGCTTCCCGATCGACGTCGCCTTCCTCGATCGCGAAGGCCGGGTCGTCCGGGCGGTGCACACCATCAAGCCCTGGCGCGCCACCCGGATGTACCTCGACGCATACTCGGCGCTCGAGCTGCCCGCCGGGACCCTGCAGCGCACCGGCACGCAGGAGGGCGACCAACTGAAGCTCGAGGCACAGTAAGCGGCCCTGCGCGCGCGGCGTCGCGTGGCCGTCTGACTGGCAAGCGGCCTTTCGGGCAGCGACCTTGAACCGAGTCGGACTTGAGCTAGGATTCCCCGTCATGCGACCTTCAGCCTGCCTCGGGGCGCTGCTTGCGCTCCTCCTCCCCTCGGTGGCCGCCGCCCAGTTCGAAGGGCTCGACCTGTCCGAGGATGCTCCCGAGCAGCAGACGCCCGAGCAGCCCCAAACGGCCCCGGTGACCGCGCCACCGTTGGAGCTCGACGCGCCCGCGGCCGACTCCGAGCCGCCGCTCAGCGCGCTCGACATCACCGCCGAGGACCGGGTCAAGAGCGTCCAGCGGCGCGGCTTTCTCAAGCGCGGCCGCTTCGACCTGACGCCCATGGCTTTCGTGCAGCTCAACGACGCGTACTACCCCAAGTTCGGCCCCGGGGCGCGCGCCTCGTATCACCTGCACGAGAGCTTCGGCCTGGGCCTGCGCTTCCTGCAGTACAACCTGGTCCCCAGCGACAACGTGCGTCTTGCCAAGCGCCAGCTCCAGTCGCGCCTGCCCTCGGTGCGCCCCCGGATGTCGCTCTCGCTCGACCTCATCTGGTCGCCCATCTACGGCAAAATCAGCATCTTCAACGCCATCCGGCACTACGACCTGTTCGTCGTCGGCGGCGTCGGGGCGATCTTCAGCCAGACCTCCGAGACCGACGGGCCGCACCTGTCGACGCACATCGGCTTGGGGCAGCGCTTCGCGATCAACGACTTCTTGGCCGTCGACGTCTCACTCATCGAGGCGCTCTACTCAGACCGTCCGGCCGGCGGCAACAAAGCGGTCCTCCAGAACGTGCTCACCGTCAACGCCGGGCTCAGCGTGTTCTGGCCCTTCTCGTTCGATCACCAGGAGCCCTGACCGTGCGCCGCTCGCCAAGGTTCGAGGCCATGACCTGTCGAAGCCTTCCCACGCTGCTCGCCTTGCTCGCCGCGCTCGCGCTTCCCGCAAGCGCGCTCGGCGCCCAGCCCTCGGCCCAAGAGCCGGAGAACGAAGGCCAAAAGGCGGTCCCCATCGACCTCGAGGACAAGATGCCGCCGGTCTCGGGCCGGCTGTTCCTCAAGAACGGCCGCTTCGAGATCTCGCCGACCCTCTCGGCCAGCCTCGCCGACGCCTTCTTCCAGAAGTACAGCGGCGGGTTGAAGCTCAACTACCACCTCGTCGAGTCCATCTCGGTCGGCCTCTTCGCCACCTACTCGCTCAACACCCCCTCCAGCGTGGTGAGCGTCTGCAAGCCGGACGGGAGCTGCAAAGGGCCTGAGCTCGCGGAGCTGACCGACGTGCCGGGCAAGCTCGGGATGATGGCCGGGGTCGACGTCGCCTGGGCGCCGATGTACGGCAAGTTCAGCCTCTTCGCCGAGAAGGTGCTGCACTTCGACCTCGCCTTCGTCGGCGGACTGAGCGCGGTCCAGTACCAGGTGCCCGGCGGCGCCAACGCCTTCGCCATCGGCGGGCACTTCGGCGTGGGCCAGCGCTACTTCATCACCCCGAACCTGACGCTGCGCGTGGAGCTGCGCGATTACGTCTACAACGCCCAGACCGTCAAGCTCGGCAACTCCTCAAGCAAGCTGCAGAACCAAATCATGTTCGAGCTCGGCCTCTCCTACTTCGCCGGCTCCGGCCACGAGGACTAACCGGTGAGCCAGACCTTCGCGCACCTCCGAAACCCCGTGCCCGCCGCGTGCCCTTCGCGCCCGCTGCTCGCCTCCCTGGCCGCGGCGCTGCTGCTTCTGGCGCCCGGGGCCGGCGCGCACGCCGCGCCACGCCCGTCGGCCTCGCTCGCCGCGCTGGCCTCCGGCCAAATCTCCTTCGAAGGGCTCGACCTGAGCGACGAGGAGCCCAAGCCCAAGAAGCAGCGCGCCCCGCGCAAGGCGAAGAGGCCCAAGCGCACGCCCGAGACCGCCCAGACGCCCCCGGCCGGCAAGGACCAGGAGCAGCCGAGCAGCTCCTCGCCCTCGCAGCCCCCGGCGCCGCAGGATCTGGGCATCGACCTGAGCACCAGCGCCCCCGCGCAGCCCCCGGCGCCGCCGCCCAAGCAGGCGCCGGTGATGACCTTCGACGCGGTCGACGTCTCGGGCAAGAGCGCCGAGCGCCAGCGGCTCGACGCGGCCGTCAACCTCTTCAACCAGAAGCGCTACGAGACCGGCGCGCTCGCCTTCTTCGAGGTCCTCAAGGACCCGAAGATGGCCGAGCACAACGACGAGGCCGAGTACATGCTCGCCAAGACGCTCTACCGCTTGGGCATGTACCACTCGGCGCTCAGCCAGTTCAAAAAGCTGCTCGCCAAGGGGCCGACCAACAAGTACTTCAAGAGCTGTCTCGAGTGGCTCTTCTACATCGCCCACAAGACGGTCAACGAGCAGGTGGTCCTCGACACCGTGGCCCGCTACGCCAACGAGGAGTTCCCCGAGCGCTTCCGCTCCGAGTTTCGCTACCTGCTGGCGCGCTACCACTTCTACCGCGGCAAGGCGCTCGATGAGGCCGGCCAGGCCGACGAGTCGAAGAAGAGCCTCGACGAGGCCAAGCGCCTGGTCTTGATGGTGCCCCGGAACGACGACTTCTACGCGAAGGTCAAGTACCTGGAGGGCGCCATCTTCTTCAAGGAAGGGGCCTTCGCCCAAGCGGTCGAGTCCTTCAAGGAGGTGGTGCGCATCAACAACCCGCGCACCAGCACCCAGGCCGACACGCGGCTGCGCGAGCTCGCGTTCATGCAGCTCGCCCGCACGCACTTCGGCCACAAGCAGAACCGCTACGCCATCTTCTATTACGACAAGGTCGCCCGTGGCTCGGACCAGTGGCTCGAATCGCTCTTCGAGGCGAGCTGGGCGCACTTCCGCATCGGCGAATACGAGCGGGCGCTCGGCAACCTGATCACGCTCTCCTCGCCCTTCTTCAAGGACGAGTACTTCCCCGAGGCGCTCATCCTCAAGGCGGTCATCTACTACGAGAACTGCCGCTACCGCGAAGCGCGCGCCATCCTCGAGGAGTTCGAGCAGACCTACATGCCGGTGCACAACGAGCTGGAGAAGATCACCGGCGCGAACACCGACGCCCAGGGCTACTGGGCCATCCTCGCCGAGGTGCAGAAGCGCAACCGCGAGGGCGGGCGCAGCACGGGCCTGCTGCTCGAGCGCATCCTGAAGCTGGCGCTGACCGACAAGGATCTGAAGGCGGTCAACGATTCGATCCTCGAGCTCGAAGGCGAGATGGACTCGATTCGCGAGCGGCCCGACCTGTTCAAGTACTCGGAGCTGGTCAAGTCGCTCAACGAGGAGCTGAAGGTCGAGCGCAGCGGGCTGATGTCGAAGGCGGGCATCCTCGCCAAGGTGAAGCTCGAGTTCGAGCTCGGCCAGCTCAAGGACCTGCTCGGCCAGGCGCTGCGCATCAAGTTCGAGACGAGCACGATGGAGAAGAAGTTCCTCGAAGACTCGCTCGCCTCGCCCGGCAAGGTCGAAATCGTCAAGAAGTACAACTACTCGGTCGCCGTCACCGACGAGCAGGTCTACTGGCCCTACGAGGGCGAGTACTGGCGCGACGAGCTGGGCACCTACGAGTACACGCTGACCAAGGGCTGCAAGGCGAAGTAGACCGCCACCTGCAGAGCCTCGTTCGGAAGGGCGGAGGCCATCGCTCGCGGTGGCCCCGCCCTTCCTCTTTGCGGCCCCTGCCCGCGGAGACGAGCCCGGGCAAGGGGCCCTTCGACTCCGCACAGCCCGAGCTGCGCCCCAGACTTCCTGCGAGTCTCTTCGAGCGATTTGGGCCAGGCCGCCGCCCACCGGTCATGCCGAGCGTAGAGGCGA
>DHSB01000203.1:24523-31441 GCA_002408385.1 Myxococcales bacterium UBA5297 | reverse complement strand
CAAATCGGCCGCGAAATCGAGGTTTGGCTGTAAACGCTTCGATTTCGCGTGGTTGCCAACTCCTGACCCGGACCTTGCACGAACTCTGGCGCCCGGAGCCCGAAGCGGCCGGCCGCTGGTTGGAGGGGGCGCCGCGTGCCGTGCCCTTCAAGAGGTCGAGCGCGCGCTTGGCCGGCGTGAAGGCCGGCCGTCCGCGAAACCCGCGCCGTGCGGCGGCAAGTCTTCGAGGTCAGTAGCTCAGCGCCGCCTGGACATAGAGCGCCCGCGCCGCGTTCGCCGCGCCGGTCGCGCGCGCGAAGCGGCCCGGCACGAACCAAGCGACCCCGGCCTCGAACCCGAGCACTCCCAGCGGCCGCCAGCGCACGAGCAGATCGAGCTCCTTCCCTGCGAACGAAGGCGCCTCGCCGTCCTCGGCGCGCCGAAGCACCGCGCCGGACGAGGTGAACCAGGCGTCCTTGACCGAAGCGATCCAGAACGCGTGGTACTCGGCCGTGAGCGTGACCGTGTCGCCGGGCGACAGCCCGAAGAAGAGCCCCGCCTCGCTCATGTTCTGCCAGCGGAACAGGTCGATGAGCCCGTAGGGCCCACGGGTGCTGCCGAAGAGCGGGTCGAAGCGGCCGAATTGACCGTCGTTCGGGTATTCGTCGCCCGACGCGTGGTTCAGCTCGAAGCCCAACCAGGGCGCCCCCGGCAGATCGCGTTGCGTCCACCTCGCGCCCGCCCGGCCCGCGTAGGCAAACACCCGATCGTTCGCCCGGTTGCCGAACTGGACCGCCACCTCGGCCTCGTAGTCGAGCCGCTTCGAGAGCGCCGACCCGAAGAGCCGCAGTCCCGGCGTGGTCTTGCTGGCCGCACCGACGACCCCGTCCTCGCCCGTGATCGGCTTGGCCTCGTCGCCGCGCGCCTGCCTGTTCAACCCGAAGACGAAGAGGTCGACCGACGCGCCAAAGCCCAGTCCGAGCGTCGAGAAGAAACCCCAGAAGCTCTCCCCGGCCTTCCACCGGTCGAGCTCGCCGTCGCGCACGACCACGACCCGGCCGGCGAAGGCGTCGACCCTCCAGCGCTCGCCGTCGGCCCCGAGCCGCAGCATGTCGAAGGCGCGCAGGCGGTTGCCCCAACCCGAGCAGTCGACGAGCCGCTTCGAGCCGAGAGAGAGCTCCTGCCGCCCGATCCTCGCGAAGAACGGGGTCCCGAACGGACGCCGGAGCTCGGCCCAGGCCTCGTGCACGTCGAGCGTCGCCTCATCCCGCCTGTCTGCCGGCGGGGTCATCAGCTCCCGGGCGTCGACGCCCTCGACGAAGGCCGAGGCAACTCCCCAGCTCAGCGCGGCGCCGATCCGCGTGCGCAGCAGGAAGCGGTTCGGGTCCTCGGCATCCGACCGGTCGAGATCGAGGTCGCTGCGGCCCTCGAACCGGCCGCGCACCTCCGCGTGGGGCACCAGCCCGACCGGCCCGAGCCGCACGGCGTCGGGCTCGCCAGGGCTCGACGATTCGCCAGCGCGCGCGGCGGGCGAGGCGAGCAGAACAGCGAGGAAAATGCCGGTGGGCGGTCCGAGTCGTCTTCGCATCAGGCGCGCGATGTTGGCAGACGAGGCCTCGAAATCAACCCGTCCGCTCGGCGCATCGCGCGCGACTCGAGGCCTGTCGCGAAATCACCCTCGCCGCGACTCGCCTGCCCGGACCGAGTCGAAGAGGGATTTGTCGACGCCTCTTCAGACTCTCCAGGACAGGCGCGCGCCGATGACGCCGCTCGGCGAGAGCCAACCCGCCTCGACGCCGAAGCTCAAGCTGCCGGACCTGAGTCCAAAGCCGATGGCGCCGTGCGCGCGGATGAAGTCGCCCTCGAACGACAGCCAGGGGCCCGCGAGCCCCTCGAGATAGACGCGCCCGCCGATGGGCACCGTCAGCGTCAGATCGAGCGGAATCCCCACGCGCTCGCTCCCGGTGGACAGGAAGGCCCCGAACCGGCCGCCGACGAAGAGGCGCTTGGCTATCGGCGTGTTCACCTGCAGGTCGAGATTGAAGAGCCCGCCGTGCTCGAGCCAGTAGCTCGCGCCGGTCCCCAGCCTCACCGCCGCCGCCCCGTCTCGCGGCACGAGGAGCACCAGAGAGACCAGCCCCAGCAGCCCCGCAAGCTTCACGCCTCGCATCGCCTTCTCCTCTTTCGAGCGCCTATCCGGCCATCGGCAGGCTCTCGACGAAGTGCACCTCGACGAAGCCGAGGTTGGTCAACAGCTCCCGGATAGCGCGCTCGGCCGAGCTGCGCGCGCGGGAGCGCAGCTTCTCGTCGGCCTCCACTTCGCGCTCGAAGGCCTCGCGCGCCAGCTCGAACAGCCGCGCCGTCTCGACCGAGTCGAGGGTCGAGCCGATGATCTCGGTCTCTCCGGGTTGCAGCTCGACCTGCACGCGCAGCGGCGGCAACACCACGAACGCGCGGCGTCCCACCGTCTGCAGCCGGTCGGGCCCGAGCCGCTCGAGATCGAGCCCGAGGTGGGCCTTGGCGAAGACGATGGCCCGCGCCTGCGGCGAGCTCACCTTGTAGCGCATCCAGCTCAGCACATCGCCCCACAGCGAGCCGGTCGGCAGCGGATCGGGCGCGAAGTGGAGCTTCTTGTAGAGCGAGACCTCGAGCGTCTCGAGCCGGGCGACCTCGCGGATGCGCGAGACGACCGAGGGCCCGTCGGGAGGCGGCGGCCGCGACTCGAGCTTGAAGACGACCGCGAGGGCGATGGCGGCGCCGGCCAGCAGGCACACGGCGACCAGCAGGAGTTGTCGTCGCATGCTCGCACTGTAGCCGAACCTGCCGTGAAGTCGCCGTTCGGCGCTTTCCCGGCCGCGCGGCAGGGGTGCTTGCTCGATCCCGGCGGTGCGAAGCCCTCGCGGATATGGGCTCGAGCCTGCTTCGCCGGCAGACCCTTCGCCGGGCCTCGCTCGCAAGCCGTGCGCGAGCGCAGTGGGCAGCCGGGCACCGCGGCGCGTGGAGGAGCGGAGCGAGCGCACCGATTCCCGCATTGCGGTCGGGAAGAGGAGCCCAATCTTGATCGCATGGGCGAGGGCTTTCCCCCACCGACGACCCGCTGGCCGCGCTACCGGTACCTGCTCGGCGCGGGCCTGACGCTCTTCGCTCTCTGGGGCGCCTTCATCCTCCTGTCGCGGGCGGTCGAGGTCCTCTTCCTCACGCTCTTCGCGATCCTGCTCGCCTTCGCCCTCCACTATCCGGTCAAGTGGCTCGGCCGCCTGATGCCTCGCCCTTTGGCGGCGATCATCGTCGTGCTCGGCTCCCTTGGGCTCGTCGCCCTGCTCGGCTGGCTGGCCTATCCGAGCCTCGCCGCGCAGTTCGAACGGCTCGTCGACCAGGCCCCCGAGGCCCTCGCGCAGCTCGAGCGCTGGTGGACCCGTGCGCAGGCCGGCGCGAGCGATCAGGGCCCGCTCGGCGGCGTCAGCGAAAGCCTCGGCCAACGTCTTGGAGCTTGGATCGGGCGAATCGCGCCGACCGCGGTGGGCGGCCTCTTCGCCCTCCTCGCCGGCATCGTCTTCGTCATCGCCGTCGCCTTCTTCCTCGCCTACGAGCCGGAGGTCTACGTCCGCGGCATCGTGCGCCTGGTGCCCTACGAGCAGCAGGACAGCCTGCGCGCCTACTTGCTCAAAGTCGGTACCGCCATCAAAGGCTGGGTCATCGGCACCCTCATCTCGATGACCGCGGTCGGCCTGCTCACCGCCGTCGGTCTGCTCATCGTCGGGCTCGACACCTGGTTGGTGCTGGGCATCATCGCCTTCTTCGGCGAGCTCGTCCCGTACGCGGGCCCGTTTTTGGCGGGCGTCCCCGGGGTCGCCGCAGGCCTGACGCAGGGCTTCACGACCGGGCTCTGGACGCTCGTCGTCTACCTCGTGGTCCAACAGATAGAGGGCAACCTGCTGATGCCCATCGTCATGAAGCACGCGGTCGACATCCCGCCGGCGCTGCTCTTGTTCTGGCAGATCCTGCTGACCCTCTCGCTGGGCGCGCTGGCGGTCTTCGTCGCCACTCCGCTGCTCGCGGTCATCCTCGTCACCCTCGAGCACTTCTACGTGGACAAGACCCTGGGCAAGAGGCCGGCGCCGGCCGCCAAGGGGCTGCGCGACGACATCCTTTGAGCTGCGGCGCTGGCGGCCCCGCCGGCAGGAGGCAAGACCGCCCCCCCGAAAGCCGCTGCTGTCCTGACTTCAAATCGCCGCGTCCTGAGCATCAATCGGCGCGACCGGACTAGCAGCCGCCGTGTCCGGAGCGTCAATCGGTGCGACCTGACCAACAATCGCCGCGTCCTGCGTTGAAATCGACACGTCCTGACTATGAAATTCAGCGACCTGGCCCGAAATCGCTGCGTCCTGACTATGAATCGCGGTCTCCTGGGCGCGATAACTCCGGTGAAGTGCCCAGGAACAGACGATTGGCAGTCAGGAACCCGTAATTGTCGGCCAGGTGCTGGTGATTTGAGCTCAGGAGGCCGCAATTCTGAGCCAGGAAGCAACGAATCTGACTCAGGATGCAGTGCTTCTATTTGAGGAGATTGCGATTCCGAGCGAGGAGACGGCGCCTTGGGCCAAGGACGCATCGACTCTGAGTAAGGAGGCGGCGATTCAACCCGATCTCGAGCCGCGCCGCCCCGACGCCGGCACTCGGGCAGCCCTGCTTGGTCTTTCCGGCAGGGCGGCGTCTGCGCACGAGGCTGGGACCGGGACGGAAGGGAAGGCGCGAGGCGACCTCAGCCGCGTCGGCCGCGTCGGCGAGGCCGAAGGATGCCTTGTCCCTGCTCAAGCTGGTCGATCTGCACGCGGGACGCCTGAAGGCTCGGTGGGCAGCCCGAGCCGCTCGAGGCCGGCAGCGTCGGCGCACCGTGGGGCTGGCGAACCCTCCGAAGTCGTGGAGGTGATGCACCTGAGGCGGGGGCACCAGTACCGCCAGGCGTCGCAGCAAGTCCAGCGTCGTCTGGCCGCCGGCCATCGGCCGCTTGAGCCGCACGACCAACTCGCCGCCCTCTTGCGAGGCCCACGAGAGCCGCTCCTGCGCCAACGAAGGCCGCAGGCAGTACTGGAGCAGCGCCTCCAGGCCCCGGCGGTCGTCCTCGTGCAGGTGCCGGCTCGCCTCCAGCGAGAGCCCGTCCCACCGAGCGGCGAGCTTCACCGAGCGCTCCTCGCTCGGCTCGGGAAGGACGGAATACGCGCCCTGCCGGCGCCCGGCGCGCACCCGATCGAGGGCATCGGCCTGCGGCTCCTCGTCTCCGAGCTCCCGGCGCAACATCGCCCGGGCCCGTCTGGCGATTCTCTCGACGGCCCGCTGCACCTCCTCCCGCGTCGGTTTCGGAAGACGCCTGCGCGCCAGCTCGCCCCGCTCGTCCTCGACGAAGACCGCGTCCGGCACCAGGCTGTGGAAGTGGGGGTTGCAGTCGAGCCGGGATCCGAAGCGCTGGGTGATGCAGACGGCTGACGGACGGGCGCGCCGGGCGACGCGGCCGCGGCGCCCACCATGAGCGCAGAGGCCGAATCGAGGCCGCGGCCAAGCCTGCCCGAGCGACCAGGAAGAGCCGGGGTTCGGGAAGGGAGTGCGGGCCCGCGCCGGCCGCCAAGGGGCTGCGCGACGACATCCTTTGAGCTGCGGCGCTGGCGGCCCCGCCCGCCTTGGGGCAGTCTAGGCGCCGAGCGCTCGCCCGCCGTTCGGCGGCACTTGGCGCCCTCCGACCCCAACCCGCGGCACACCCGCTCGACCACAGGAGCAGTCCGTGAGCCAGAACGTCAGCGATCTGCAGCCCAAGAGCCTCTGGAAGTACTTCGACGAGATCTGCAAGGTCCCCCATCCCTCGAAGAAGGAAGGCAAGCTCCTCGATTACCTCAAGCAGACGGTCGAGAAGCTCGGCTACAAGCCCGAGCAGGACCCGGTGGGCAACATCGTGGTGCGCAAGCCCGGCAGCCCCGGCCACGAGAAGGCGCCGAGGGTGCTCTTGCAGGGCCACGTCGACATGGTCTGCGAGAAGAACAAGGGGACCGAGCACGACTTCGACAACGACCCGATCCCGGCCTACGTCGACGGCGAGTGGGTCAAGGCCAAGGGCACCACCCTGGGCGCCGACAACGGCATCGGGGTCGCCGCCGCGCTCGCGCTGCTCGAGGCCAAGGATGTCGTCCACCCGCCGCTCGAGCTGCTCTTCACGATCGACGAGGAGACCGGGCTGACCGGCGCCAAGGGCCTTAAGCCCGGGTTCCTGCAGTCCGAGACCATGCTCAACCTCGACTCCGAGGAGGACGGCATCGTCTACGTCGGCTGCGCGGGTGGCGGCGACACCGTCGGGCGCCTGAAGATCGAGTGGGTCGACGCGCCCTCCGGCTACGAGACCCTGGAGCTGAACGTCGCCGGCCTCAAGGGCGGCCACTCGGGCACCGACATCGACAAGGGCCGCGGCAACGCCATCAAGATCCTCGGGCGCGTCCTGCGCCGGATGCTGGCGATCGGCGACGTCCACGTCGCCTCGCTCAAGGGCGGCAGCAAGCGCAACGCCATCGCGCGCGAGGCCGACGCGCTCGTGCTCGCGCCTGCGGCCGACATCGACAAGCTGCTGCCGCTGGCCGCCGAGCTCACCTCGACGGTGCGCGGCGAGCTCGGCGAGGTCGAGCCCTCGGTCGAGATCAGCCTGCGCAAGGCGCCGACCGCCGGCGGCAAGGTCATCGCGCGCCCGCAAATCGAGCGCGTGCTCGACGCGGTGCTCGCCCTGCCGCACGGCGTGCTGCGCATGAGCAGCGATCTCGCCGGCCTCGTCGAGACCTCGACCAACCTCGCCACCCTGTTCATCGAGGGCGAGGAGATCGCCATCGGCACCAGCCAGCGCAGCCTCATCGGCTCGTCGAAGGCCGAGGCGACCGAGCAGGTCAAGGCGGGGATGCGCCTGGC
>DHSB01000203.1:23842-24406 GCA_002408385.1 Myxococcales bacterium UBA5297 | reverse complement strand
CGACCGAGCAGGTCAAGGCGGTGATGCGCCTGGCCGGCCTCGCGCCCACCGTCGGCGAGGGCTACCCGGGCTGGAAGCCGAACATGAATTCGCCGCTGCTCGCGCAGTTCGCGAAGGCCTACCGCGAGCTCTACGGCGAGGAGCCGCAGGCGATGGCCATCCACGCCGGCCTCGAGTGCGGGCTCATCGGCGAGGTCTTCCCGAAGATGGACATGATCTCGGTCGGCCCGACGATCCTCGACGCCCACTCGCCCGACGAGCGGCTCCACATCCCGGCGACCGAGAAGTTCTGGAAGGTGCTCGTGAAGCTGCTCGCGCAGCTCGCCGAAAGGCCGGCGGCGTAGCGCGAGCCTCGAGCCGTCGAAAAGCAGTGGAGAGGGCCCCGGGTCTCGGGGCCCTTTTGTTTTGGATCGCGGTCGATGGGCCTGCTGCGACGGCCTTCGATGCCCCCGGAACCGTTCCGAACGGGGCAGAAAGTGCTGCCCGGGCGTCGCCGCCTGCTTCCCAGGCGTCATTATTGGCTCTCGTCTTACCGCCGTAGGTCCGCGGGACGCGTTTCACATC
>DHSB01000203.1:0-23718 GCA_002408385.1 Myxococcales bacterium UBA5297 | reverse complement strand
GTCCGCGGGACGCGTTTCACATCTACGGCGGTAGCTGCGCTGCCCTCGAGGCGGGATGGCAGGCAGGCCGGCGGCGACCCGGGCTTCGTTTCGCGCGAACGGCCGAAACCGCAAGTTGGCCGAATTCACGGGACGGGGCACGAGGCGAATCCGCGAATCGCTCGACTCCGAGGCTCCCGCTGGTCGCCTCGAGGCTCGGGATGACCGGGGGGCGCCCACGCGGCGTATAGTTCGACCTCCTACTTTCGTGGCTCGACTCTCGAGCGAGGGACCGCCCATGAGACGCTGGAACGGCTGGGGGGATGATTCGCTATCGCACCCACTGCCCGGCGGCGCGGTGCACTACCTCGAACGGGTCGTCGGCAAGGCCATCCCGCCGCACGACGCGGCGCTCTTCGACGTCGTCGCCGCGGTCCCCGAGTCGCGGCTTCCCGAGCATCGGCTCGTCGACACCCGCCCGGAGACGCGCCTGCGCCACGCGCGCGGCCAGAGCCTGCCCGACTGGATAGCCCTGCGCTCGGGGCGCATCGAGGCCTTCCCCGACGGCGTCGCGCGGCCGGCCTCGAGCGACGAGGTCCGCGAGCTGCTCGCCTGGGCCGAGGAGATCGGCGCGCGCGTCATCCCCTACGGCGGCGGCACCAGCGTCCTCGGCCACCTCAACCCGCTGCCGGGTGACAAGCCGGTGCTCACCCTGAGCCTCGCGAAGCTCAACCGCCTGCTCGCTCTCGACGAGCGCAGCCAGCTCGCGACCTTCGGCGCGGGGGTTCCCGGCCCCGAGCTCGAGGAGAAGCTCGGGCAGAAGGGCCTCACGCTCGGACACTTTCCGCAGTCGTTCGAGCTGTCGACCCTCGGCGGCTGGATAGCGAGCCGCTCGAGCGGCCAGCAGTCGCTGCGCTACGGGCGCATCGACCAGCTCTTCGCCGGCGGCCGGCTCGAGTCGCCGGCCGGAACGCTGGAGCTGCCGCCCTTTCCCGGCTCGGCGGCCGGGCCCGACCTGCGCCAGCTCGTGCTCGGCTCCGAGGGCCGGCTCGGCGTGCTCACCGAAGCCACCGTGCGCATCACGCGCCGGCCGCAGAAGGAGGCCTTCCACACGGTCTTCTTCCGAAGCTGGGCCGAGGGACTGGAGACGACCCGGCGCCTCGCGCAGTCGGGGCTGCCGCTGTCGATGCTGCGGCTGAGCACTCCGTCCGAGACCGAGACGACCCTCGCGCTCGCCGGCCACAAGGCGTTGCTCGGACCGTTCGAGAAGGTGCTCTCGGTGCTCGGGGCGAAGTCGGAGAAGTGCATGCTCATCGCCGGCTTCTCCGGGCCGGCCGAGCTGGTCGAGGCGGCCCGCGGCGCGGCGCTCTCGATGGCGCGCGAGGGGCGCGGGATCCACGTCGGCAAGACCTTCGGCCGGCAGTGGCACCGGAACCGGTTCCGCTCGGCTTACCTGCGCAACACGCTGTGGGAGCGCGGCTTCGCTATCGACACCCTCGAGACGGCGGCGACCTGGGCACAGGTGCCCGGACTGGCCAGCGCGATCAGCGCCGCGCTGAGCGACGGCCTGCGGGAGATCGGCGAGCGGGTGCACGTCTTCTCGCACCTCTCGCAGCTCTCCCCGAGCGGCTCGAGCCTCTGCGCGACCTACCTGTTTCGCCTCGCCGCCGATCCGGACGAGAACCTGCGCCGCTGGCGGACCCTGAAAGACGCGGCGAGCCGGGCCATCGTCGAGGGCGGCGGGACCCTCAGCCACCAGCACGGCGTCGGCGTCGAGCACCTGGCGTCTCTCGAAGCGGAGAAAGGCGCGCTCGGCGTTTCGGCCTTGGAGGCGCTCTTCGGCCGCTTCGACCCGAAGCGGGTGATGGGGCCCGGCAAGTTGGTGGCGTAGCGAAGCAAGCCTCGACAGACGACCCGCCGCCGAGCATCGCGCCCGGATATCGCCGGCTGAATCCGCGGCCGACCGCGCAAGCGACTGCGATCGGACCGCGCGACGACAGTCGCCCTGAACCCCAGCGCACGTGTGAACCGGCCGCACCGTCGGTCGGCGCGCACCGCGACGCCCTCGGGGAGACCGAGCCCCACTCGGCCAGCACAAAGGTCGGACCCGACACGAAAGGCCGGCCGGGCGCAAATCGTGCCGCCGCGCGACCGAAGAGCCTCCGGGGCAGCGGTTTCGGGGTGACTGCCCGGCGACGCCCGCGACCCCACGACGGGCGGTTGCCCGGCTGTCCGGGCCACCTACCTTGCGTCCCGCTTCCGGCAATTCGGCCGGCCCTCGAAGTGGAGAGCACACGATGGCAATCACCCGCTGGGACCCGTTGACCGAGATGCGCACGCTCGCCCGAAGGATGGAGCGCACCTTCGAGCCGCTCTTCGAGGGCACGCTCGAGGGCGCCGCCGAGGTCTGGCCGCCCGTCGACGTCTACGAAGACAAAGAGGAGGTCGTCTTCCGAGCCGAGCTGCCGGGAATCGAGCGCAAGAACGTCGAGGTCGTGCTCGAGGACTCCACGCTCACGCTGCGCGGCGAGCGCCGGCTCGAGCGGGAGGAGAAGCGCGAGAACTACCAGCGTATCGAGTCGGCCTACGGCCACTTCACCCGCACCTTCTCCCTGCCCTCGACGGTCGACCGCGACAAGGTCCGCGCGGACATGAAGGAGGGGATCCTCGAGGTCCACGTGCCCAAGCGCGAAGGGGCTCGCGGCAAGACCATCCCCATCGGCGGCTAGGCGCCCGCGGGAGCCCCGGCGCTCAAACTGACGCACCTCCCTCCGGCCGGGCGAATCCGCCCGGACCGGGCGCGCGCCGACGCGCCGGGGTCCAGAGCCACGCCTACTGCGTCAGGCCCCGCTTTGCGGTGACTGCGCCGCCGACCCCGAGAATCCGCGCGAACTCCTCGAGCCAGCTCTGAAGCTGGCCGAGCATCAAGAAGTGCCCGAGCACGCGCCGCCTGCCCGACCGCGCCATCAGCTCGGCCTCTTTCGGGTAGGCGAGCATGTGCAGGACCGCCTCCGAGAGCGCGGCGGCGTCGCTCGGGTCGCCGACGAGCAGCCCGTCGGTGCCGTGGCGAATCTGGATCCCGAGCCCACCGACGTTCGAGGCGACGACCGGCGTGCCCTTCCAGAGCGCCTCGGCGACGGTGAGCCCGAAGCCCTCCCTCACCGAAGCCTGGATGACCACCATGGCGAGCCGCTGCAGGGCGTTGACGATGAGCGCGTTTTGCTTGGTGCTGACCATCGGCAGCCGCAGCAGGTGGACGCGCCGGCGAATCTCCTCGGGGAGCGCCATCTGCTGCTGGCACAGCTCGTCGAGATAAGCCCCGGCCTCCGGGTCGTCGGCGACGCCCGCGGGATCGGGGCCGGCGAGGACGAGCTCGACCTGGCTCAGCTCGCTCAAGGCGCGCTCGGTGGCGACCTTCATCTTCCGGATGCGCTCGGGGCCGTGCTCGAGCAGGTGGGCAAAGGCGGGCATCAGGTGCTGGTAGCCCTTGAGGCGGTCGAACCGCGAAAGCTGCAGGATGACCGGCCGGAACAGCAGGTTTTCCAGAGGTGAGGCCTCCCAGCGCCCGTCGACGAAGCGCTGCGCCTGCGCCTCGAAGCACGCCCACCCCGGCGCGGGCGGCCCATCGACCAGGCCGGCCGCTCTCAAGATTCCCAACAGCTTGTAGAGGGAGAGGTCGCGGTTCTTGTGCGAGAGCGGGTCGATTCCCGGGTAGAGCACCGCGCTGCGCTCGTACAGCTCGGCCGGGATGTAGGGCTCGGCCGAGAAGAGCAGCCTTTCAAACGGCTGCAGATACTCGGAGAGAAACCGCCAGCCCTTCTCGGTGTGCGGGTTGCGGTGGGCGGTGCCGATGTGGCAGCGCCAGAGCATCGGCGGGCAGCAAAACTCCTGCGCGAAGAGGGCGGCCGCGCCGAGCGGCTGCGGATCGTGCACGACGAGAATGTCCCCGTGGTTGATCACCTCGCGCAGATTGCCCGCGGCGCGTCGGCTCACCTCCTCATAGACGGCGCGGGCCCGCCCGAGGTCGGCCAGGCCCTCCATCCCGTGCAGCAGGTGGTGCAGGCCTTTGGTGACCGGAAAGAACTCCGGATGGTCCGGGTGCAGCACGAGCCAGCGGGTGTCGACCCGCAGGTCGTTGAGCAGGCTGCACAGCCTGGGCATCATCTCGGCAACCCCGCCGCCGGTCTCGGTGGAGTTGAGCATCCAGACGCGATTGGGGCTCAAGGCGCGGCGGACCAGGCGCCCGAGTCGCTCGACATCCTCGACGAGCACGTCGAGCCGGTCGAGGGTGCGAAAAGCCTCGAGACTGGTCGTGCGCTGGATGCGCACCTCACGCACGATAGGTCCGTTCACGCGCTTGCACCTCCGAGGGGCGGGGCTCCCCTCGGAAGCTATGCAGCGGGCGAGCGCGGCGGCGGCGCGAGGCCGCCGCGGGGCCAGGTCAAGAGCTGTCGGAAAATCACCCCAGCCTTTGGCTCGCCCCCTCGCCGGTCACCTCGAGCGAAGTCGAGAGGCCCGAGCCGGTCACCGGTCCCTTGGCCGGCTGTTTCCCATGAACGAACAGCCGATTGCCGTAGAACCGCCGCGCGCGAGCAAGTGAAAGCCCCCTCTTCCTGCGCTTGCGCGGGAAGAGGGGAGCAAGGACCTACCGGCGAGAATCTGACCAAGCTGGCAAGAAATCGGCCGTCTCGCTGACCTTGGGCCTGTGGTCCAAGGACTGAAGCGCGCCGGCCAGCACAGAGGCTGGACTCTTTGGGTTCCGGCTTGGCCGGCTCAGGGGGTCATCCAATCGACTCGACGCTTTCAGAACGGGATTTCGTCGTCCCCCGGCTCGACAGGACCGGCCGAGACCTCGCCGTCGTCCGAACCCGGCTCGCGCAGCGGCAAAGACACCTGGCCTGCCGGCCAGTCGGGGGCCATGGTCGCTTCGGCGGGCACGACGTACCACTGCCGGCCGCTCACCTGCTGGCGCTTGAGCAGGCCTTCGCGCTCCATCGCCTCGAGCATCTTCGAGAACGTCGAGAAGCCATGCTCGCGCTCGTCGAAGTCGGGCTGCTTGCGGACGATGGTCTCTTTGATGAGCGACGGGTTGATGGGACCGGTGGCTTGGGCGAGCAGGCTCGAGACGACGTTGCGGGCGAGGGCAGGCACGCTCGGCTCGCCGCGACGCCTCCCGCCTCCGTTGGGCTGCTTCGCGGGCTCTTTGGCGGGCTCGTCGGCCGGCTTGACCGCGGCGCTGGCGCTCTTCGCGGGCTCCTTGGCCGGGGCCTTCCTGCCGGCCTTCTTCGGCTCGGCCTTCTTCGGCTCGGTCTTCTCCGGCTCGGCCTTCTTTGGCTCGGCCTGCTTCTTCGCGCCCTTCTTCTCGGGCGCGGCCTCGGGGGCGAGCTCGGCGGCCTCTTCGGCTGCAGGCTCCTCGACGGGCACCGCCGGCGCGATGGACGCCTTGCTCGTGGCGACCCGGCGCTCCTCGGTCTCCTCGGCGGCCGTCTTGCGATCGCCGCGCCGCGGCCGGCGCGCCGCCTCCTCGCTCCGGGTCGAGCCCGCCTTCAGGTAGATAAACTCGTCACAGGCCTTGACGAACAGCCGCGAGGTCGACTCGCGCACGCCGATTCCGATGACGTGCCGGTCGTTCTCGCGCAGCTTGTAGGCGAGCGGGCAAAAGTCGCTGTCGCCCGAGGCGATGACGAAGGTGTCGATGAAGTCGCGCGCGTAGCAGAGCTCGAGCGCGTCGATGACCAGGCGCATGTCCGCGCCGTTCTTGCCGGTGCGGGTCGAGGGGGGCACGTCGATGAGCTCGACGCCCATCTCGTGC
Source organism: Myxococcales bacterium UBA5297 (assembly GCA_002408385.1). Lineage (GTDB taxonomy): Bacteria > Myxococcota > Myxococcia > Myxococcales > UBA5297 > UBA10939. The sequence continues at coordinate 17,927 of DHSB01000203.1, read as the reverse complement.
AGGTGCGACTTGGCGTCCCGGAAGCGCGTCCAGTCGGCATAGGCGCGCCGGAAGATGACCTTGCCCTTCTCGAGCAGGCGGTCGACGGCCGGCTTGAGATCGAAGCTTGCCGCGGTGATTCCGGTGTTGGTGACCAGGTTCTCGAAGTCGAGAAAGATGGCGATTCGGCGCTGATTCTCGTTGATCAAAGGTGCTCCATGAGGCGCGAAGGCAAGCAACTGCTTGCTTGGTTGCCAACACGCTACCCGATCGTCGCGGACGGCGCGCCTCTTCCCTAGGATCTGTCAAACCGGCGCCGCGGCCGGTTTCGTCCTGAAGAGGCGCGCCGCGACGCTCGAACGAGCGGTTCTCGAGCCTGGAGCGAAGAACTGGGCGCGCCCCCGCCCGAGCCGATTTCGCGCCGCCGTTGCGAGACCGGCTCCATCGGTCTGCACCAAGCCCGGCGCCCTTTCGAGCCCTCAACCGACGAAGCGATCGGGGCGACCGCGGCGGGCCCTCGGACTCCGGCCTCACAAGCTCGGCCTACACACGGGCCTACCGGGGGGCGGGGGCCCATCGACAGCTTGGTTGCCCTCCCCAGGGGCACAGCGGGAGGCCGGAGAGCCGGCTGCTCGAGGCTTCAAGCGTCGAAGTGGCGCCGTCGGAGAGGCGCTTCTGGCTCCTCGGCCTCGCCCGCCCCGTCCGAATCCGCCGGTGCGCCCAGGACGGTCCCCGGTGGGCAGGCCGTGCCCTCGCTGGCGCTCGAGACACGGGCACTTGCTCGCGCGGCGAGGTAGCTGAAGGTGGCGGCCGCGAACCTCCAGACCGCGACTCCGGAGAGGCCGACGGCAACCAGGCCAACGAGCGTGCCCTGGAAAAGATCGAAGGGCAGCGCCCGCGACAGCAGCCAACCGAACCCCAGGCCCAGCCCCACGAGGCCACCGGCGAGCACCAGGATGGTCACCAACCCGGCAAGAGTGACGAGGGCGCCGCCGAGAATGCGCTTCATGTCCGCCTCCGCATCCGGGTGGGCCAAGCAGCGCCCACACAACCAAGGGCAAGCCAACCCTGTCAAGCCGCGTGAAAGCCGCCCGATGTGCGCGGGCCGCACCGGGCGCAGGCTCGAGGGGTCGGGCGTCGGTCTCCGCGAAAGCGGCGGCAGGCTGCCGCACGAGCGACGATCGATTCGCCGCCATTCAGCGGCCTGAGAGGCTATCCCGCTTGCTTCCTCCACGACCCGCCTTGGAGGCGCGATCTCGAATGCTACCGCCGTCACCGTTTCGACGGAACGAGGCCAGATCGCGAGGGGTTACAAGGATCTGCTTGATTCAAGACAGCGCTTACCCTAGCTATGCCCGCCCCCAAGGGGCGGAGGACAGTCGTGTACAAGGACTTCACTAGACTACGCAACATCGGCATCTCGGCGCACATCGACAGCGGAAAGACCACGCTGACCGAGCGGATCCTGTTCTACACGAACCGCATCCACGCCGTTCACGAGGTCAAGGGCAAGGACGGCGTCGGGGCCACCATGGACTCGATGGATCTCGAGCGCGAGCGCGGGATCACCATCGCCAGCGCCGCCACGCACGCCGAGTGGGCAGGCCACCACCTGAACATCATCGACACCCCGGGACACGTCGACTTCACCATCGAGGTCGAGCGCGCCCTGCGCGTGCTCGACGGCGCGGTGCTCGTGCTCTGCTCGGTCGCCGGCGTTCAGAGCCAGTCGCTGACGGTCGACCGCCAGATGCGCCGCTACAACGTCCCGCGCATCGCCTTCGTCAACAAGTGCGATCGCGTCGGCGCCAACCCGCTGCGCGTCAAGGAGCAGCTCCGCGAGAAGCTCGGCCACAACCCGGTGCTGCTCCAGCTTCCCATCGGCTTGGAGGACAAGTTCGCGGGCATCGTCGACCTCATCGAGATGAAGGCCCGGCGCTTCGAGGGCGACAGCGGCGAGCTCATCGTCGACGGCCCCATCCCCGAGCACATGCTCGAGCAGGCCCAGGCCGCCCGCGAGGAGATGCTCGACGCGGTCTCGATGTTCAGCGACGAGCTGACCGAGGCCATCCTCGAGGAGCGCGTCACCGAGGACCTCATCCGCAGCGCTATCCGCAAGGGCACCATCAGCCTGAAGCTGACCCCGGTGCTGATGGGCTCGGCCTACAAGAACAAGGGCATCCAGAAGCTGCTCGACGCGGTCGTCGCCTTCCTGCCCGACCCGACCGAGGTCGTCAACAAGGCGGTCGACCTCGACCACGACGAGGCCCAGGTGATCGTCGAGACGAACATCGACCGGCCCACCATCGCCCTCGCCTTCAAGCTCGAGGACGGCCGCTACGGGCAGCTCACCTACCTGCGCGTCTATCAGGGCAAGCTCTCGCGCGACGAGTTCATCACCAACACCCGCACCCGCAAGCAGCACAAGGTTGGCCGCCTGGTGCGCATGCACTCCGACAAGATGGAGGACATCGACGAGGCGGGCGCGGGCGACATCGTCGCGATGTTCGGCATCGAGTGCAATTCGGGCGACACCTTCACCGACGGCCGCCTCAACGTGGCGATGACCTCGATGCACGTGCCCGAGCCGGTCATCTCGCTGTCGGTCAAGCCGGTCGACCAGAAGTCCGAAGTCAACATGTCCAAGGCGCTGCGCCGCTTCGCGCGCGAGGACCCGACCTTCCGCGTCGCCATCGACGAGGAGTCGAGCGAGACGATCATCCGCGGCATGGGCGAGCTGCACCTCGACGTGTACGTCGAGCGGATGAAGCGCGAGTACAACGCGATCGTGGAGACCTCGGCCCCGGAGGTCGCTTACCGCGAGGCCATCACCCGGCGCGCCGACTTCAACTACACGCACAAGAAGCAGACCGGCGGCTCGGGCCAGTACGGCCGGGTAGCCGGCTACCTCGAGCCGTGCGAGGAGCAGCAGTTCGAGTTCGTCGACGAGATCGTCGGCGGGGTCATCCCGCGCCAGTTCATCCCCTCGTGCGAGAAGGGCTTTCGCTCGCAGCTCGGCAAGGGCCGCAAGCTCGGCTACCCGGTGGTCAACGTCCGGGTGGTGATCAACGACGGCGCCTTCCACGCGGTCGACAGCTCGGACATCGCCTTCCAGGAGGCCGCCCGCGGCGCCTGGCGCGAAGCGTTCGACCGGGCGCAGCCGAAGATCCTCGAGCCGATCATGAAGGTGGTCGTCGAGGGCCCGAGCGAGTTCTCCGGCGGTATCCTGGCCACGATGATGCAGCGGCGCGGGATGATCGTCGGCTCGCAGGAGGACGGTCCGCTGGTGCGTATCGAAGCTGAGGTTCCCCTCGCCGAGATGTTCGGCTACGCGACCACCCTGCGGTCGGCAACCCAGGGCAAGGCCGAGTTCACCATGGAGTTCTCCCGCTATCTGCCGGTTCCCGCGGCCATCGCCGAGGAGCTGGTCAAGAAGGCGCAGGAGAAGCAGAAGGCCCTGGCGGGCAGGAAGTAAGGAGCGCGAAATGTACCGCAAAGAAGTCAATGCGCAGAGCCCGCTACGCATCCTCGACAAGTCGATTCGCGGCGGGTTGGGCAAGGGCAACCTCGGGGTCGTGATGGCCCGCGCCGGTGTCGGCAAGACCGCCTTTCTCATCCAGAACGGCCTCGACGACCTGATGCGTGGCAGGGAGGTGCTGCACATCTCCATCGGCCAGTCGGTCGAGTACGTGAGCGCCTGGTACGACGCGCTCTTCGACGATCTGGCGGCCCACACCAACCTGCGGGACCGCGAAGGGGTGCGCAGCGCGATCGCCCGGCACCGGGTCATCAAGACCTTCCCCGAGGGCGTCTTCGGGCCGAAGAAGCTCGAGGAGACGCTCGAGCTGTTCGACAAGCACATGGGCATGAAGCCCGAGGCCATCCTCGTCGACGGCTTCTCGTGGAAGGGGCCCAAGGTCAACGAGGAGCTGGCCGCGCTCAAGGCCATCACCCAAAGCGCCAACGCCGAGCTGTGGCTCACCGCGACCACGCCGCGCGCCCTGGCCGGCAGCGAGCCGCCCGCGGTGCGCCCGCCGTGCGACGGGTGCCGCGAGCTTATCGACGTCGCGCTCTACCTGCAGCCGCAGGGCAGCCACGTCGACGTCCAGCTCGTCAAAGACCACGACAACCCGACGCCCGAGGCGACCCTCCTGCAGCTCCACCCGGAGACGATGCGCCTGGTGGCCGAGGGCGAGACCCCGGTTCCTGCGCGCCTGCCGGCCGGCAGCTTCACGCTGCTGTCGGGCGGTGCGAACGGGGCCGAGGCCGAGTTCGGCGCCTGCGCCGAGCGCTGGGGACTGGGCGAGGTGAACTACACCTTCGCCGGCCGCGGCGCGGGACACCGCTCCCGCGGGATGGTCGAGCTCTCCGAGGCCGAGCTGCATCTCGGCGACGTCAGCTCGGCCTACCTCAAGGCCCACATGCACCGGACCTATCCCGACACGCCGACCTTCAAGAAGGTGCTGCAGTCGATCTGGCACCAGGTCAATACCGCCGGAGAGGTCTTCCACGTCGGCCTGGCCCAGGAGGACGGCACCGCGCGCGGCGGAACCGGCTGGGCGGTCGAGCTCGCCAAGCATTGGGGCAAGCCCGTCCACGTCTTCGACCAAGAGAAGAACGCCTGGTTTTCTTGGAAGGACGGCGCCTGGGCGCCCGAGGAGAGCCCGGTCATCACCCGCGAGCGGTTCACCGGGACCGGCACGCGCTTTTTGAGCGACGAGGGGCGCGCCGCCATCCGCGCGCTGTTCGAGCGTTCGTTCGGGGCGGCAAGACACTAAGGGCCGCTTCGGCAGCCACGAGGCCAAGACGGCCGTGCCCGATGCTCGGGGCGCGGCCGTTTCTTTTTTCCTTTCCGGATGCGACGCCGCGGCGGCGGGGACGCGAAGGCGCGGTCTGTCGTTCGTCGTTCGCAGGGTCTCAAGAGGGACAGCCCGGGAATCGCCCGGACCCCAAGCGATCGGTCGCAGGTTGGTAGGGGCGCATTGCAATGCGCCCGTCGACGAATCGGGCAAAGGCGCGGCCGATTCGAGGGTTGCCGACGGCCGGCACGAAGGCCGGCCCTTCGACAATCGCGCTGCCGCGCGACGAATCTCGAGGTGGCAGCCCAGCGTGAGCACCAAGAGGCGGACCGAGTCGAAGAAGGATTTCTCGGCGCCTCTTCAGGAAGACGACCTCTCCTCTGAATGGGCCATGCCGAAGGGGAGGGCTCGCCTTACCTCGTGGCCAGACTCGACCGCCTTATGGGAAGGAGAATGACGATGAGGACCATTCTCGCCGCGGCGCTCCTCTCCGGTGTCGTCGCTGGCTGCGCCAGCACCCCCGAGCGAAGCCCGGAGGCCACCACCACCGGACCGACGGTGGAGCAGACGCGCACCGGCTTGATCACCGCGATGCGCGCCCAGGAGCTCCAGCTCTTCAGCCCCGACGTCCCCGAGTCGAAGACCATCTGGGTCGCGCGAGACGAGTCGACCGAGATCGTCCGCGACGGCCAGCCCATCGCTTGGGACGAGCTGCCCGAGGGCGCCCCCGTGCGCGTGTCATTCGAGCCAGCCGCCGGAGCAGAGATCGCCTCGCGAATCGAAGTCCTCACCGGGCAGGAAGCAGAGCAAGTGCGCTCGAGCCTTGGCCAGATACCAAGGTCGGGCACCGGCGGCGCGGGCGACTCGCAGATGCAGGACGGCGACGATGGCGACGATGGCGAGGACGGCGAGGACGCGCAGGACTCCGGCGGCCAGGCCAACGAGTAGCGGCCTCGAGCAAGCGCGCCCTGCTCAAGTGAGCCGCTTCGCGTCCCGGCGTAAAGGCAACACCTTCCCGAGCGGAACCGTCCGAACAAGCGCCCCTATCTCATGAAATTCAAGCAAGCGATCGAACTATCGATCCTCTTTGTCGAGGCGCTTGGCGTCGCCACCCTCGTCGTCGGTGCGGCGGTCGCCCTTCTCATCGTCTGGAAAAAGCACCGCTTTCGTTTCGGCGAAGACTGGTACCACGATTACCGCCGCTATCTCGGCCGGGCCATCCTGCTTGGCCTCGAGTTCCTCGTCGCCGCCGACATCATCCGCTCGGTCGCCCAGACGCCGACGATGAGCGCGGTCGCCGTGCTGGGGGTCATCGTCCTCATCCGCACCTTCCTCAGCTTCACGCTCCAGGTGGAGATCGAGGGGAGTTGGCCCTGGGCCAAGCGGCCGAGCGCCACTGAAGGGAGCGGCAAATAGACCTGATTCGGACCCTGCCGTCCCAGCCGGCCGCCTACCGGAAGTCCGCCTCTGTCACGCGGGGAAAGAGGAAGGCCTCCTCGTCGCCGGCGCCCCCAGCCGAACCGTAGTCGCGTCGGGATGGTGTAACCGCCGAACGTGCGCTCCTCGGAGAAGCCGTCGGCGCCAAAGAGGACGAATCCTGGCTCGCCCGCACTGGCCGAAGTGCGCCAGCGAAGCATCGACAGCCTCTCGGGCCGTCCGTCCTTCGCGATACCCAATGTCAGCTCGAGACGCTCGTCGCCAACCGTCACCTTGGCCTTCGCCGAATCGTCGTCGATGGCTTCCCATTCGGTTCCCTGCTGCGGCAACAGCGAAGACGGCAGCCAGATCGACTCTGCGGCGACGCGACCAGCGGCCGATCGGTCAACATCCGGGCCAGAAGCGTTCGCGACGGGCAGAAGGCCCCAGAGCCACCAGCGCAGCGCGCCTCGTCCATCGGCGTAGAGATCGAACCCGCGCGTGTGCCTGGGCCCGGAGGCGATGCGGGCGCGCCAGACGAAACCTCGAGGAGTCGCCAGAAGCTCCTCGGCGCGCATCGAGACCGGGGGCATCGCAGGGTCGAGTGCGATGCTCCCCTCCATCCGAAGATCGACCGAGCGCGCGAGCGGTGAGCCCGGCGCGATGGCGTGCAGGAGGTAGCGCCGCGCCGGCTCAGGCAGGCCATCGAGCGAGCGCGTATCGCGAAAGTCTCCGTGGCTTCGGGCTCGCGCAGCTTCGCCCAGATCTCCTCTGCCTGCCGCCTGCCCACGCCTCGAGTCATCGCCGCCACCTCTGGCGCGAAAGATGGACCTCGGGCCTTGCCGAGACCAGCGGCCGCCAGCTCGCGCGCGCCCTGTCGATGAGCGCGAGATCGCGGCAAGAGCGCTTGGCGCCGCGGCGAAAAAGGACGGACGGTGACAGCAGAAAGTGACTGCGGCGAGGGCGCTGGATCTCGCCGCGAGCGGTCGGCAACGAGGCGACGAAGACGACGGACGGTGGCGAATACGCTCGACGGTCGCAAGAAGGCACGGCCGCGAGAGCACTGGACAGCAAAGCTCCAACTCCACCTTCCCCTACCTTGCGAATCCGGAGCTTCAGCGCTCCAGTCACGCGCTCATCTTCAACCCCACGATCCCCGCAACGACAAGCGCAAGGCTGAGCAACCGCGCCGGAGCGTGCGACTCGCCGAATGCGAAGATGCCGAAGATCGCGACGCCCATCGCCCCGATCCCCGTCGCAGATAGCGTACGCGGTTCCCAGCGGAAGCCCGCGCAGCGCGAACGACAGGAAGACGAAGCTGGCGATCATCAAAAGCATCGTCGCCGCGCTCGGCATCAGCCGGGTGAAGCCCTCGCTGTACTTGAGCAGCACCGCCCACCCGATTTCACACAAGCCAGCGATGGCGAGATAGGCCCAGGCCACGTCCGTCCTCCGGTTCAACCCTTCGAGCGGCGCGCGAGCTCGAGCTTCTCCGCACGAGTCAGCCGCTTTATTTCCAGCTCGCGGCGCAGCGCCGCGCCGCGCTCGCCCACAACCTCGCAATGGACGACGTCGACCGGCAACCGAGACCGCGTATAGGCCGCGCCTCTGCCTTTCGAGTGCGCGATGAGTCGCCGCTCGAGGTCATTGGTAGCGCCCGTGTAAAGCGTGTCGTCCGCGCAGCGCAGAATGTAGACGACCCACGGCGCCCTTTCGGATCGCTTGCTCGGTCGCTCGTTCCTGTGCGCCGCTCCCATCTCCGTCCTTCCAACAAATTGGCGGGCCGCACTCTACCCGGCCGGCTTCGCAAATCCGGGACTCGTTCGAGACAGCCCCTCTTGGCCGCTGCCGAGCAATGGGCAGCCTGAGGCTCAAAGGCGCGGCGTCTCACCGCCACTCCTTTGAGAGCTTTTTGTCTCTTCTTGACACCGCCATGACCGGTGGTAGCAAAGCCTCCTCAAGCGCGCTCTCTCCGAGAGCGCCGGGCCGGCGGGAACGAGGGCAGGCGTGAGAGCACGACTTGGTTGGACGCGGCGCGGGGCGGAGCTCGTGCGCAGGGGCATGTTGCTGGTCGTTCTGCTCGTTTCTGCAATTCCCCGAGGCGCGCTTGCCGACGAGCCGGCCGTCACAGCCTCGGCTGCGGCACCGGTGGCCACCTGGGGACGCTATCCTCTGGCGACCTCAGGCCTTTATCCGATTTGGGAAGATACGGGAGCACTGCTTCAGCCTGCGCAGGCTCAACTGGCCACCTCGGGTGTGCGCGTCGGAATCCTGCCCCGCCTGCAGCTTGGGCTCCAGCCGAGCTACTACATCCACCGCGCGCCCAACCTCGAGGCGAAGGTCTCCATCTACTCCAGCCCTCGGCTCCAGCTCGCGGGAAGGCTGTCGGCGATCGTGCTCTTCCGCGATGCGCAGGACCGGATGATCACGCCGGTCTACGCTTCCAGAGTCGTGAACCCGAGCTCCGTGGTCGTGCTTGCGCCCACCTCGCTGCACGTGAGCTGGCAGCCGTGGTCGTTTCTCGTCGTCCACGGCTCGGCCACCGTCCTCCCGATGCTCTCGAACGGCGAGGACGTGGCGAACACGGCAGCCTCCGGCCTCTCGGCGATGATCGAGCTGCCGATCGTATCGGGCAACTCGCTGCTGCTCCACGCCGGCGAGGTGGGCCTGTGGGATCACGACTTCGCCTACGTCGGAGCCTCGTACCGACTCAACTACCGCTGGTTCCTGCTCCAACTCGGCTACGCCTACCGGCTGCGCGCCGAGGGCGCTCAGGGCTCGCCGATGCTCAACGTCGGGGTCTACCTATGAGGCGAGCTCTCGCCCTCTCGGCAGCCACCCTCCTGCTCGCCTCGGCGTGCGACTGGGACTACTACTCGCTGATGAACAGCATCCCGGTCGAAGGAGACCCGGCGGCCAACCCGGTCATCCACGTCGTCCTCGGCATCGACGGGGTCCCCATCGACGCCGCCTCCGAGGCGGTCGCGCGCGGCGCCTTTCCCGGATGGCGCATGGCCCGGCACGTCACCAGCTTCCCTGGCACCTCGGACGTCGCCTGGTCGCGCATCCTGCACACGACGCCGGTCGAGTCGTACGAGTACCAGTACTACGACCCTCAGAAGCACGAGCTGGTCCGCAACGGCTACACCGGCCTGCTGGCGCACACGATCCCGCTCACCGAGAAGCCCTGCTATCGCGCCTTCGACTTCAGCGGAAACGGCCTGACGAACGGCTACTACAACTACCGGGCGCCGCAGTACAGCCTGGGCACCACTCTCGACAACATCTTCACCCTGCTCGAGGGCCGCGTGCAGTCCCGAAGCACCAAGGCCTTCCTCGGCTTCATCATCGAGACCGACGTCATCGGCCACATGCAGACGCGCGAAGACTTCGTCGCCGCGCTCGAGGTTATCGACCGGCGCATCGAGCTCTTCAAGGCCGCGCATCCGGAGCGCACCTGGCTCTTCACCCTCGTCTCCGATCACGGGCACAACTTCGTCGCCTCACCCGACGACAAGATGATTCGCTTCCAGAACGAGCTGCCGAAGGTCGGCGTCGAGGTCGTCGACACGCTGGCCGACCGCGGCCCCGACTCGCCGCTCGCGGCGATTCCCATCGTTCACACTCGGGTCACCTACCTGTCGCTGAACACCGTGCAGGAGCAGGCGCCCGAGGTCGCCAAGCGGGTCTCGACCTTCGAGTTCGTCGACCTCGCGATCGCCAAGATCCCCGCGCCCGAAGGCGCTCGCCCGGAAGGCCTCGCCTGGTACGCCATCTGGAAGGGCGGCGAGCTCGCGCTCGCCTTCGGCCACGACTCGGCGACCGATCGCTACCATGTGCTTCCGGGCGGCGACCCCGCGGCGCTCGAAATGGGCTGGCTGCTCGAAGAGAGCGCCGAAGGCTTGAGCGACGAGATGCTCTTTGCCCGCACGCTCGAGTCGGTCTATCCGGACCTGCTCTACAAGACGCGCACCGGGCTCGAGCCGGTCGGCATCCGCTTCCCGGCGCAGGTGCTCGTCTCCTTCGCACAGCCGTTCGCGTCGGTGGGCTTCGAGGTCCCCGGGGGCGCGAACGAGGTGGCGACCTCGATCTTCCACGGCGCGATGCATCGCAAGGACTCGCTCGGCGTGGTCCTCACCGAGGAGCGCGATCTGCCGCCGGCGTTTCGCTCGGACAACTTCCTCGAATTCTTCCCCGCCGTGCGCCGGCACCTCGAGTCGCGGCTGTCGCTCTCGCCATCTGTCGACGCCAACGAGTCGCTCGACTACGCGCAGGTCTTCCCGTGAGACCCCGGGCCCTGCGCAGGGCCCTTCTCCTGCTCGGCGTGCTCGGGGTCGCCGCCGTCGGCTCGGTCGGCTGTCCCAGTGTCGGCAGGCAGGTCGTCGTCGTTCGCGCCGCTGAGCCCGACAGCTCGTCGAAGCGGCCGATCAAGATCGCCAGCTTCAATCTCTTCAACCGTCCTTGGGACCGGCAGACCCGGCTCGCGCGCGCCAAGGAGGAGCTCCTCGCGCTCGACGCCGACGTCGTCGCGCTGCAGGAGGTCTCGGAAGGCTGGTTCGCCGGCGAAGACGCCAAGCGGATGCTCGCGACCCTGCCCTATCCGCGCCAGGCCTACTTCATGCTCGAGCGCTGGGGCCCCTTTGTCGAAAATGGCCTCTACCTGCTCTCCCGATGGCCCCTGCGCGAGCCCACGGGAACGGTTCACCAGACGAACCGCGCCTTCAACCGCAAGGGCTTCGTGGCCGTGACCATCGACGCGCCTGGCGTGAGGCTGAACGTCATCAACCTGCACCACGCCGCCACGCGGCGCCGATCGATCACGCTCCCGCAGGCCGAGGCCCTCGCCGGCGCGCTGCGCCCAGCCACTCCGGGCGAGCTGTCGGTCGTCGTCGGAGACTTCAACGCCCGGCTCGACGAGGCGCCGCTCGAGCGAATCCTCGCCGCCGGCCACCTCGTCGCCGCTCAGGGCTCGGACCTGGCCGCGCCGCGCTCCTGGGCTCCCTACGGAAGCCCCTGCGCGGATCCCGAGGGAGAGCGCATCGACCACGTGCTCGTCTCGCAGCCCAGCGAGCTGCAGCCCTGGCGCGTCATCGACCAGGGCGTCGTGCAGCCGCGGAAGCCGTATCCTTCGGACCACTGCCTGGTGTGGGCCGTCGTGGCGCCGGTCGACGTGCCGGCGCGCCAGCCCACCCCTTGAGCGGTCGCCTTCGGCCGCCTTGCGACTGGCGACGGCCCCTCGCCGTCTTAGACCGGCTGCTCCACCAGCACCTCGTGACGCTTGCCCTCGACCTCGATGACGAAGGCCATCTTCCGCGTGCGGCCCGAGAACGGGCTCGCGGGCGCCGGCGTCGGCTCCTCCGCGTTCTCCGCGGGCTGCGGCGCCGGCTTGGCGCTCTCGACCGCTGCTTGCGGCGCGGCCGGATCCTTCGGGCCCTCGAAGCGCGTCTTGAAGAACGTGGGCGCCACCCGCGGGAACATCGCCGCGGTGAGCACGTCCTCGTCGGTGCCGTTGTTGCCCTCGAGCGCGAGCGCCTTCTCGCACTGCTGCTTCCACTCCGGCGCGATCAGGTCGGCGGGCCTGCAGGCGATGGGCTCCTTGCCGGTCTGCTTGCGCGCCTTCTCCACGACCTCGGCCGAAGGCTTGGCCGGCGTCGCCCCGTAGTAGCCGAGCACCAAATCGGAAAACTCGCCGCTGAGCTGCGTGTAGCGGCCCATCAGCACGTTGAGCACCGCCTGGGTGCCGACGATCTGGCTCGAGGGCGTGACGAGCGGCGGGTAGCCGGCGTCGGCGCGCACCCGCGGCACCTCGTCGAGCACCTCCTTGAGCCGATGGGCGGCCTTCTGCTGCTTGAGCTGGCTCTCGAGGTTCGAGAGCATGCCGCCCGGGATCTGGCTGCGGAACAGGTCGGTGTCGACGCCGACGGTCTGGGTGCGGAAGGCCTGGTACTTGGGCAGCACCTTCGCGAAGTGATCGCGCACGCGGACGATGGGCTCGAGGTCCAGGCCCGTCGAGTAGCCGGTCCCCTCGAGCATCTCGTGGAAGCTCTCGGTCGGATTCTGGCCGGTGCCCAGCGACAGCGCGCTGACCGAGGTGTCGACGCCGTCGGCGCCCGCCTCGATGGCCTTCATCAGCGTGACCAGGGTGACGCCGGTCGTCGTGTGGCAGTGGACGTGGACCGGCAGCCTGGTCGCCTTCTTGATCGCCGTGACCAGCTCGAAGGCCGGTTGCGGCTTGAGCAGCGCCGCCATGTCCTTGATGCACAGCGAGTCGCACCCGAGATCCTCGAGCCGGCGCGCTACCTCGACGAAGCTCTCGACGGTGTGGGCAGGGCTGAGCGTGAAGCAAAGGGCACCCTGCGCGTGCTTGCCGACACGCTTGACCGCCTCGATCGAGCGGGTCAGGTTGCGCACGTCGTTGAGCGCGTCGAAGACGCGAAAGACGTCCATGCCGTTGGCGGCGGCCTTCTCCACGAAACGCTCGACTACCTGGTCGCCATAATGCCGGTAGCCGAGCAGGTTCTGGCCGCGCAGCAGCATCTGCAGCGGCGTCTTCGGCATCAGCTTCTTGAACTGGCGCAGCCGCTCCCACGGGTCCTCGTTCAGGAACCGGATGCAGGCGTCGAAGGTCGCCCCGCCCCAGCACTCGAGCGACCAGTAGCCGGCGGCGTCAAGGTCAGCGCACGCGGGCGCGAGGTCTTCGAACGACATCCGCGTCGCCAGCAGGCTCTGATGGGCATCGCGGAGGATCACGTCGGTCACACGGATAGTCTTCATGTCGAGGGCTATCTAGCGGCATGACCGAGTCAACGCAACTTTCTTCGCGATTCTCCATCGCTAATAAGCTCGACCTCGGCGCGAGGCGAGCGCGCCCACCGATTCACGAGTTTGCGCCTGCGAAATCCTCGTTCCTTTCGCCTCGCCCGCCGCTCCCCGAGAACACCGCCGAGCGACCGTCGGCTTGCACCAACAGCGAGCTCACACTCCCCCGCCGCGCCCGCGGTCGCCAACGAATGCGTTCGCCCGAAGCCATACTCAGCGTGCCAGCACCGCCTCGCGCCCACGACGATCGCCGGACAAGCCGGTGCGACGCCGCTCGACCCGATCGCTCCTTTCGTGTTGACCCGGTTTCACCGGCAAGACCCTTCCTCTCGCGCGATGGTGTTAACCTCTCGGCGGGCCGGAAGTGTGGGACTGACGGCAGCACCGGCTGCCCAAACCACGAGGGGTTGCAATGAACTGGACCAGCAAGCTTCTGGCAGCAATCGCCCTGTCAGCTCTCGTCGCGGTGCCGAAAGCGGCCGAAGCGGGCTTCGGCAAGCGGGACGACCCGGCACCATCGAGCTCGCGCTCATCCTCCTCGTCGAGCGGGAGCAAAGAACACAAAGCGGTGTCGGTCTCGGCGCCGTCGACCTCCAGCAGCTCGTCCGACGATCACGAGACGACTCGGGTCCACGAAGCCTCTTCGTCAGAGCACCACCACCACGACCATCACCACCGCTACCACGGCTATCGCTTCGGGCGGGCCACCGGCTACTACCCGTACTTTCCGCACGCGCCGGTCCCTGTCGAGAACACGGCACCTCGAGCGCCCGACCGCATCAGCCACAGCATCGACATCGTCAACTTCATGTTCCACGGCGAGGGCATCGCCCTGGGGCTTGGCTACGCCCTCGAAGGCGAGCGGTTCGGCTTCAACCTCGAGGCTTCGGCCATCATGGTCGAGACCGGTCGGATCCTCGACGGCGGGGCCAACGAGGTCGATCTCGGCGTCTCGGTCTTCGACGCGCATCTGACCTGGGCGCTGCTGTCGAGCTACAGCGGCCGACTGCGGCTCGAGGGCGGCGTGAGCGCGGCCGTGGCTCCCGACCTGAAGGTGTTTGGGCCCGACCTCGGAGTCTCGGGAGCCTTCGGGATAGTCGGCCCCCTCGGAATCGAAGGCGCGGCCCATTACACGCCGTGGCCCTATCAGCGTGTCCAGGTCGGCCTGGGCGCGGCGCTCGGGTTCGGTGCCTTCGGCCTTCGCCTGGGTTGGAAGACCATCTACCTCGACGACCGGGGCGTGCTCGGCGACAAGGACACCGACGACCTCTTCACCGGGCCGTACCTGTCGGTCGGGCTCTTGTTCTGAAGATCCGTCGAGAGGTCCCTCTTCAGCTCCGCCGCTTCCGCTCACCCTGAGCGCCGCTCCCGACCCGGGAGCGGCGGGAGCGGAGTCGAAGGGCCTCTCGACTTCGCTCGAGGTGACCGCAGGGGCGAGCCGAGTCTAGGGAGATCTCTCGACACCTCCAGAGCGAGCGCCGCGCGCGGAACAGCGTCGACCGGCCCGTTCCGTAGTGAGTGGACGGGCCGGTTTCCGTTCGAAATGGCCGAGATCCCGACCACTCCCTCGCCCTGGCTCTCGCAAACCGCATCGGCCAGGCGGGCGCCCACCACCCGCGCCCTGAAGAGTCGGCGAGTCGGAAGCCTCTTGCTCGTCAGAGCCGCGCGGAGAGCCCTACGCCGAGTTGGACGGCGACGCCGTCGATCAGCTCGATCTCCCGGTACTTGCCGGTGGGCCCGAATCCGAGCCGCAGGTCGCCGTGGATTCCGATGTACCGGTTGAGCCACAGCCGCCCAGTGCCGCCGACGAAAGCGTTGAAGGAGTTGCTCTTCAGCTCCTGCGGCTCGAAGGAATCGAAAACCGTGCGCCTCAAGTAGCCCGCGCCAACCCGAGGCGTAAGCTCGAAGGAGTCCCCCAGGCCCAGGTGCATCCCCAGGCCCAGGTCGAGCGCCAGGTCGGCAATCATCGCCACGTTGACGCCGCCCAGGCTGCTGAGGTGCTGCCCGCCGCGGAAGGCGACCATCCCACTGAGCGACGGCCCGACGAACGCCCGGGCGTCGAAGCTCCACAGCCTCGCGACGGAATCCTGCCCCCAGTAATCGGGCTCTGCCGGCGGAGCGCTCAGCCCGACCAGTCCCAACGAGCCGCCCGCGTCGAAGCGCAACCAAGGCCTGGCCTCAGCGGCCTCCGCTACTGGAACGACAGCCGGCTCAGGAGCCGGTGGAGGAGGCGGCGGGGTTGGCTTCTGCGGCTCCGGTGGCAGCCCCGCCAGACGCAGCGGCACGTAATAGCGAAACCGCGACCTGAAAACCTCCGGCTCCTCTTCTGCCGGCGGCCGTGGCGGCCGCGCCAGCTCCTCGTATTCGAAGACGAACTTCGGCGCGTCAAAAGCGAGCTCATACCCGCTGGCCGCGACCACGCCCGCCGGGTGTTCGGGCTCGATGGAATGCGGAACGAGCGCGAGGTGCTTGCGCACCAGCGCGGCGACCATCTCTCCGGTCGGCGCGACCGACCAGCACCCGGACTCTTCGGCAGGCTCGGCGGCTCCCGGGACCAGCGTGACCTGCGCGTCCATCGCCAGCCAGAGCAAGCCTCCGCTCGCCGGCTCGAACCAGCGCCGATGCGCACGCGCGAGCTTCAACGTCGCGCCGTAGGGCTCCTCGCCAGCCACCTCCGCGTCGAGGTCGTCGCCGGCCAACAACCGGTCCGCGCCCCGGACCATCGGTTCGTCGCGCGCCTCGAAGCGCGTGAACAGGGGCGCGAGCGCGGAGGGCGCGCGATAGGCGAGCGCCACCTTCGCCTCCGGCTCACGCGGCAGGCTCAGCTCGTGCGAGAGCTCGAAGCGCATCTTTGGACGCAGCACCGCGAGGTTGCTGCCGTCGCTCGAACCGCACCCGTCGGCGTCCAAGCGCGTCGCGACCAGCCGCTGAGGCCCGAGCTCGCGCGGCAGAAGCTCGACCTCTATCCGGTTGCGCTCGGCGGCCTCCGAGTGCTGCGAGTCGCAGAGGGTGATCACGAGCGCCCGGCGAGCGTTGGCCGGACACTCGGCGGAGACGAAGACCCAGACTGGCAGCTCGGCGACCTCCCCGGGCCCGAGCTCGGCCAGCTCGTGCGCGACGCTCGGATCGCTCCACAGGCAGCCCCCGGAGGCGGCGACGTGGGCGGTGGTGCTGAACCACGGGCGCGAGGAGGCGTTCTCGATGCCGAGCCCGAGGCGCACCCATTCGCCGGTGTCGATGCTGCCGTCGGGACCGTCCAGAGGCCCGACCTCGTCGAGCAGGCGGGAGTGGGCCACCGCGAGTCGCAGGTCGGCCTCGCCCGCCGTCCACGGCTTCATCGGAGCCAGCGCGCCTGTCGCCGCCGGAGTCTTCGCCGCGCCGGGGGTGGCTCCGCTCGCCGAGTCGAGCCCGAACCACCAGTCGAGCAGCGAGACCGCCTGCGCGCGAGTCGTCACGCGCCGGGCCAAACCCTCCAGAACCGCGCGCCGGGTTGGGCCCTCCGGCATCTCCTTCAGGCTCGCACCGAGCCGCTGCCAGGTTTCGGCCCGCAGCTCGTCCATGCGCGCCACGCGCAGGTCGCTCACCCCGCTGTCGCGCAGGACCGATTCACACGAGGCCATCAGCGCGTCCACGAAATGCGGCAGCAAGGCCTCGCGCGCCTCGAGCGCCTCGCTCGGCGCTCGCGCGATGGCGTCGGCCAGGCGCGCGACCATCTTGACGTCGGCGACTTCGCGGGGCGGCGCCACCGGCGCCACCGGCGCCACCGGCGCGAGAGGGAGCGCCGGGACTTCGACGTTGCTCACCGGCTTGGCCAGGGTCGTCGCGGAGCGGGCGCGAGCGCGCTTGGCCGGCGCGACCGCCGTGGTCGGGGTTGCCACCAGGGACAGGGACACCAACAGGACGGCAAGCATCTGGGCTCCTTGGAAGTGGGATGGTGCCGTTCGCCTCGACGAGTGGGCGCAGCGAGGCATCGACGCGCCCGGCAAGACGCGTTCGGCGTCCGCCCCGCGGCCGCGCTCTCGGACCTCTCGAAATGCGGCGTTCGTCGAGCCTCTGGCACCGTCGGAGATTAGCGGCGCACACGGACAGCACCCGGCGTCCGGTCCCCGCCAGGCCAGGTACACGAAGCCCTGAGGATCGCCCACGAGCGGGCGGGCGCATGGCCGAGCTGGAGCTCCGCCCGTCCATCGCCGTCGCCGTCATCACTTCCGAGGGCCAGTAACCTCCATCGGGCCACTTCGAGCGCAGCGCCCGCCTGGCGAAGCTGGAGCTCCGCAGTCCATCCCTTCCGACGGCCATCACTTCGTCGCCGCGGTTTCCGCGCTAGCCCCTCTTCAATCAGCCTCGCAAGGACGAGGTTTCGGCCTCCGCGGCCTGCCCTGCCCTGCGCGCCGCCTTCGCTTCGCGCCTGGCCGCTTTCTTCCGCGCCAGCTCCTGCGCCCGCTCTTCGATGGTGACGACTCTCGCCGGCCGCTCCCGGCCAAAGCGCTTGAAGTAGAGCTCCTCGATGAAGGCCGGCAGGGGCAGCTTCCACGACTCCTGGCGATGGTTGTCGAGCTTCCCCAGCTTCTTCGGATTCATCCCCAGCTCGCGCGCCATCTGCACGTGCGCGTGGGAGAGACGGTGGCGGCACCGCGCCTCGATCCACGGCTGCAGATCGGCCGGAATGCGGAGCTTCGCCTTGCTCACGATGCGCTCCTCGGCGCTCTCTTCGATGCCCGGCGCGCGGGCCGCTTGCCGCCGCTCGCCTTGGATGCCGCCGTCTTCTTCCCCACGGCCTTCGCCCCGCTGCTCTTCTTGGCGACGGCCCTGCGCCCGGCCTTGGCCGGCTCGGCCTTGTCGGTATCGGGCTTGGCCTCCTGCGCAGCCGGCTTCCGCGCCGACTTGGGCACCTTCTTCGCCGCCTTCTTCGGC
>DHSB01000133.1:21492-21709 GCA_002408385.1 Myxococcales bacterium UBA5297 | reverse complement strand
CAATTACGGTGATGGCGGTCTTCTCGGAGACAAGGCCGGATTCGGCCGATTCGACCTGCAAGAGGAAGGCGCCGCTGCCCTGCAGCGACACCCGGCCCTCATAGCGATATGTGCCGGAGACCAGCGAAAGGGCCTTGGTTTCCCGCGGCGCGCCGGCCTTTTCGACTATCAGGGTGATGCTCTCTGGCGCGAGCGGTGAGCTGCCCTCCCGAGGCTC
>DHSB01000133.1:12120-21277 GCA_002408385.1 Myxococcales bacterium UBA5297 | reverse complement strand
GCGACGAAGGCGGCTTCGACGCAAATCCCGTCGTTGCAGAAGCCCCCATTGGCGCAATCCTCGTTCGTGGCGCAATTGACCCCGGGGATGTCGGAAGGGCAGGCAAGAAGGAAGACAGAAACCAGGCTCAAAGCAATGTGTCGCATGCGGTCCCTCGCAGTTAGAAGCTTGTTGTCATTCCGATTTCGGCGCGCGCGCCTGTTGGGGCCGGGACGAGCAGGAGATAGGCGCCGCCACCGAGCCCGGCGGCGAGCCCCGCGCCGAGAAGCGACCAGCCGGTGACACGCGCGGTCGACATGCTGGTTTGCAGCGAGCGCACCTCGGAGCCCTTCCCGAGGAGGACGTTGCCGCTCGGGCCGCGCATGGTTTCGATCTCATTGCGCAAGGAGTTGGCCCGAACCTGAAGAGCGACTCCGGCCGCGATCAGGACGATGCCGACGCCAAGGGCGGTGTACGCAGGCCAGCGCGGCGCTGTTGATTCGTCCTTTTCGACGAGCTCTGCGCCCACCGACATGGAGTCGCGCAACTCAGGCGCGAGGCGCCGCAGCTCGACGCTGTCTTCGTCCGACCAAGGTTCGTAGCGGGTCTCGGGTGCGCTTTCGCCTCGGCGCAGGCGCACGGTCGCGGTCTGTTCGAACTTCACCTCGACCCAGGTTTCGATTTCGCGCCCGGAATCGACGATTCGCACCGCGTAGGAACCGGGCCGCAGCGCCGCGCCGCGTTCGGTCCGTTCGTGCCCGTCTACGAAGAGCTGAGCGCCCGAGGGGACCTCGAAGCGGATGCGGCCCGCGTAGCGCTCGGGGGCCTTGAGCTGGCAGACCTGTGCGCGCGTCGCCCAGACCATCTCCTCGACGTCGCGGTTGATGCTCGCGGTTGCCGATCTCGTCTCGCTCCCGCTCGTCACGTCGAGGAGGCGCAGGGTGACCGCGAAGCTGTCCGGATGAGCGTGCACCTCGCCGAACAGCACCTCGGTCGCCCCAGCGGCGCGCCCGAACCTGCTGAGGCAGGCTTTATTCAGCCCACAGGGTTGCTTGAGCGCGCTTCGGCCTTCCTCCTCGGTGACGACCTGGGCGACGCCGGCACGCGCCAGCTCGATGCGCAGGGCAGCTCCGAGCTGTTGCATCACCTCAGGTGGCGCGCCGTGGGAAGTAAGCGGGTATATCGCCAGGCGTTCCGGCGCGGCGGTCGTCGCCGCCAGCAGGACGGCCACCAGCGGACCGTTCATGGGCTCCCTCCCTGTGCCAAGTCAGAAACTGCTCGCAACCGCCGCGGTGAGTGACGGCGCGCGCCCGCGCTCGCCGGGTAAAAGCATCAAACCGAAAGAAACCCCGGCGCCAACGGCGCTCGCCCCAGCCCCAATGGCCAATTTGTTTCTGAGCCCTCGCGCCGAGGCTGCGTCGGCCCGCAGTCGGTCGTATTCGGGCTTGTCGAGATGCGAGAGCGCGCCGTTCTTCAGCAGGGCCTCCGCGTCGGCTTGTAGACCGCTGGCGCGCCAGTGCTCGTAGACGGCGACCCCGCCGAGAACCGCGGTCGCGCCCGCGAGGATCCAGCCGGCGGCAGGCAACCAATGGTTGCTTCCACTCCGGTGGTCGCCTTGCGAATAGCTCGAGGGGTCGACCAGCTCGACTCTCCCCGGCTCGCCTTCGCCAGTGAGCGCAAAACGCGCCAGATCGGCCAGTCTCGGCAGGGTCGGCTGCTCGAGGCGCACCCGCCCCTCGCGAACCTCGCGCCCACGTCTGACCTCGACAAGCGCCGCGGCGAGGTAGTCCTCGGCGCCGAGCCTCTCGAGCCGCACGGCGATGATCTCGTCGGCGCCAAGCGCCGGGGCGAGCGCGGCGATGAGCGCCAGCCGCTCTTCGCGATCCGGTCCGGCCTCGAAGCAGGGGCCGAGCTCCCGGCGAAAGCCCGCCTCGCGCTCAGGCTCGACCTCGAGCACCGTGTCCGCCTGCAGCAAGACCTGGCGCACGAAGGCGTGGCGATGCGGCTCGCCGACGACGAGCGCGTAGGTGCCGCTCACCATCGACTTTTCGAATGGCGTCTTGCCGAGCGGAAAGCCGTTGACGAAGACCGGTTGGCCGGGCTTGCGGCTGGTCACCGTGAGCTTGTAGCGCGGCAAGCCGGCCATCAGCGACCGCGTCAGCTCCAACTGCTCGCGGGTCGAGGGGGGAAACTCGATGCGGTTGAGCGAGAAGTCCTCCTGGACCTTCAGTATTTCGAGGAACAGCTCGGTCGCCTTGGGCTTGCGTCCGAGGTACTCGAGCACGCGGGCGAGGTGGACGCGGGTGCTCCAATAGGCGTTCCAACGCTCGGGCCCGATAGGAAGCCGGTCTATCTCGGGCAGTACCGCCCACAGCGTCTTCTCGGCATGCGCGATATTGAGATTCAAGAAGTCGGTTCGCCCGGCCTCTATTGCCCGCCGCACCTCTTCGACCGAGACCCTCGGCAGTCCTCCGCCCGGTTCGGCGGTCTCGGCTTCGCTCAGCACCCGCGCGTTCGCGACGGGCGTCACCTCGCGGCGCAGGGCGCGGGTCGCCTCGCCGAGAGGCGCCTGCTCGCAGCGACCGAAGGCGACGACCGCGAGGCTGCGCTCATTTGGCTCGCGCGGGCTTTCGTCTTGTTTCGCGCTCCCCGCCGCCGCGGTCAGGAGCGCGGTCACGCAAAAATACGCCAGCATGCGCGCCTCCCCGAGGAGATGCCGAGTAGCGGCTTGGCCGCGGTCGATCCACCCTTTTTTCCGAATCCGTCGGCCGCCACGCAAATGGCGTGCCCGAGGGCTGTCTCCGCAATCCGCGAAGTCCGCCTGTCCCCCGATGACACAACCCAGGCCCACAGCGCGACAGCAGCTCTGCCGCGCCGCCCCGAAGCGAAGAGCGGCTCTCGCGCCGACCAAGAATCACCGCCGGAGGTCCGGCGAACCGCATGGCCCAATCGATTCATGTGCGAGCGATAGCACGTCGGTAATCCGATCTTCCAGCAGTTGTGATGAGGTGGGAAAATTACAGAGAGAGTAGACGGCGACAGGCGTTTGGTACTGGGCAGACGCCGCTGCTTTGACAGCGTCTTCGTTCTGGCGCTTGTCGCCAAGGGAACGCGACGGCCGCGCTGGCAGCGGCTGTCAACCGGAGGGCGGTTTGTGCGACGATGGTGCACTTTTCGTTCGGAGGTGCCGATGGCCGCGGTTCAGCGTTCCCCACGTTCCTGCCTGCTGGCGTTCGCGCTCGTCGCTGCCGCGTGCGCCCCGGAGGGCTGCGCGGTCGAGGCTCCCTCCGCTCCTCTGGTTGAAGAAGAGCGCGTCTATGGCGCGGTGCAGATGCACTTGAGCCCCACCGGACTTCACGCCGGCGCGCTCGAGCTCGTTCCAGGCCTCACCTCGATGATGCCCTCGCGCCTGTACGTCGTCGTGCCCGCGTCGCAGGTTTCCATCGACGGGGTCGATGTCGCGCTGTGCGAGAACGGCTGCAGGCTGACCGCCGCTCTCGGGGAGCCCACCGTCGATAGGGCTCCGCCGTCCCAAGCCCTCCTCACCTTTCCCGCGAGCGTCGAGGGCACGCTCAGGCTCTCGGGCGCGGTGAGCTGCCAGCTCGATCTCACCGCGAGCCTCTCGGGCATCGCCGAGGCGGCTTTCGGGCCCGACTCGGTGACCCATAACCTCGGCGCGCGCTTGAGGAGCATCACCCTTCCTATCCAGACAAGCACCCTGACCTTGACGCCTTCCGGTTGCCCCGACGGGCTCGATCTCGGTCCGGTCGCCGACGCGCTCATCGCCGCTCGAGCTCAACTCGAGCAGGCGCTGCTCGCCGACGCGCGCCCAGGTTTCGAGCAAGCCTTCTGTCTGCCCTGCGAGACCTATTCGGCCGGATGCCCCGAGGGCAGCACCTGCGAGGCGGACGGCTACTGCCACGACGGCGCGGGCGAATGCCTCTTCTTTCCCATCGGCATCCTCGGCAGCGCCGATCTCGCTGGCGAGCTGCCCATCTTCCACGGCCCGATTCGCGGCGAGCTCCAGGTGGTCGCTGGCCAACGGGAATCCGGCGAGGCCAACCCGCTCATCGACGCGAACCTGGGCATCGTCTTTCGCCTGTACGGCGGAGTCGAAGCGGTGGACGCGCTCTCGCCCTGCGTGCCCAGCGGCCTCTCTGCCTTGCGCGAGCCTGCCGGCATCGACCTGGCGGGCGAGGCCTCGCGAATCGAGGAGCTGTCTGGCGGCTATCACGTCGCGTTCGCGCTCACCGAGCCGTTCCTGACCCGTCTGGCCGAGAGCTTCTACGCGCGCGGCGGGCTGTGCCTGAGCGTCGATCGCTCGCTCTCCCCGGCCCTGACCGCCGACAGCCTGATCACCTTGTTGCCGTCGCTCGAGCTGTTTGCCCCGCGTGGCGCACCGGCGCTCATCGACATCCGCGCCAAGGCTCCGCCGCGGGTCTCCATCGGACGCGGAGAGCTCGCGACCGTCGACGGCAAGCGTGTCCTCGTCAGCCCCCACGCCACGCTCGTCGTGGATCCCCTGGAGATCTCCGTCTACACCGTCGTCGAGGAGCGGCTGGCGCGCCTGCTCGCCGTCGAAGCAGAGGTGAGCGTCCCTCTCGGCATCGATCTCGTTGGCGCCGGGCAGGCCCAGAGGCTCGTGCCGGTTCTCGGCTCGATGGCCGACGCGGTGCGCAACCTGCGGGTAACCTACAACCCCATCCTCGCCGAGAGCGATGAGACGATCGTCTCGGTCATCACCGCGCTGGTCGGCTTCGCACAGCTCGCCTTCGACGGCGGGATGGAGGGCTTTGGGCTCGAGCCGGTCAACGGCATCGGCTTCGAGGTGCTTGCCGCCCGAGGTGTGTTGCAGCGGCCCGAAGGCGACCACGAGGCGCTCGGCATCTTCTTGAACTTCGTGGCGGCGCCGGCGCCGTAGAGAATCGCGCGGACGAGGTTGAGCGGATGATGCGGACCGCGTTTCTGGTGGCCATGGCCTGGGGCATCGCTTCGGGGTGCGGCAAGGACTGCGACCCCGCGGTCGACCGGCCGTACTGCGACGGCAACGTCGTCGTGAGCTGCCCCGAGCCCGGGGTCGACCAGCTCGTCGGGACCGACCGCTGGGTGAGCCGCGCGTGCCTTGCCGATCAGGTCTGCATCTCTCCCGAGCCCGGTGGCGCCTTCTGCGCGGCCGAGACGAGCCCATCGGCGCTGTGCGAGGGGGACCGCCCGCGGGCCTGCGAGTCGAGCGAGGCGATGGTCTGGTGCTCGCGCGGCTATGTCACCGGTCGCGACACCTGCACCTCATGCATCAGGTCGCAGACCTCGGCGGTCTGCGAGGGCGGATTCGGTAGGCCGTGTTCCGAGAACTCGGATTGTGGCCGGAGCCACGTCTGCAAGGACGGCTTGTGCATCTAGCGGCGGTCTGGTGTTCGGACCCGCCGCGGGCGCTTCTGGCCGCGGCGGGCGGAGCGACCGCGAGATCTGTTTAGGAAGCGGCGAACCGGCGTCCGTGCGCCATCCTGGCCGCTGGGGCGCGCGACCGAGCCGGTCCTATTGAAACACGCATGAAGCCCCTCGGCCCGTCCTGGGCCAAGCTTTGGCCTCTGAGGGGCATGCGGGCCCCGGTCGACCCTCGGTTTGGCCACCCGGCGGCGTGGCGGCCCGGGCATCAGCCCGCAAGGCGGCTACCGGCTCTCCGGAGCCAGCCCGAGCCCCTTCCGGGCGCCCGCTCTCTGTGGCCTACCCCTTGAGGCCGACGCTCGATCGGGGAAAGCTCCGAGTCCTCACCGGCTCTTGCGCCCTTACTCCCCGCGGCGCCGTCGCCACGCGCAGGCGAAGAAGCCGTCGGTGCCATGGATGTGCGGAAAGAGGCGCATCGCGCCGTCGGGGCAAAGGGGACCGGAGAAGCCCGGCGGCGGCTCGGCCGGCTCGAAGCCTGGTTGAGACTGCCCGAAGCGCGCGGCCACCTCCTCGTTCTCTGCGCGGTTGATCGTGCAGGTGGCATAGACGAGCCGCCCGCCGGGCCGGACGCATCCGGCCGCGCGTTCGAGGATCGCGTGCTGCAGCGCGGGAAAGGCCGCGACCTCGTCCGGCCGGGCTCTCCAGCGCGAGTCCGGACCGCGGCGCAGCGTGCCGAGCGAGGAACAAGGCGCGTCGACGAGCACCACCTCGGCCGGCTCGAGCGCCGTCAGCGCCCCGAGCGGCTCGATCGCCTGCGCGCGGACGCTGTGCGCTCCGGCCCGCGCGAGCCGCGGACGCATGTCGGCGAGCCGCTGCTCGTTGACGTCGAGCGCCTCCAGCTCGCCCTGGTCGCCCATCAGCGCCGCGAGCGCGAGCGTCTTGCCTCCGGCGCCCGCGCAAAAGTCGATGCAGCGCTCGCCGGGCCTTGGCGCCGCAAGCTGCGCGATGAGCTGGCTGCCCTCGTCCTGGATCTCGAACAGCCCATCGCGCCAGGCCCGGCTGCCGAAGACGTTGGGGCGGCCGCAGAGGTGCACGCCGTCGGGTGACCAGCGTGCCGGCGAGGCGGCGATGCCCTCCTGGTCCAGCCGCTCGACGAGCTCGTCGCGACCGCAGCGCAGGGTGTTGGCGCGCGCGGTTATCGGCCCTGGCCGGTTCATCGCCTCGGCGAGGCGATCGGCCTCGGGCGCCCCGAGCTGCTCGATCCACGAGGCGGCCAGCCACCGGGGAAGAGAGCGCTCTGCGGCCAGCCGTTCGACCGGATCCGCTGGCCAGCTCCCCGCCGCGGCGAGGCGGGAGACCTCGCCTTCGGTCAGGCCCGAGGCGCGGGCCGCTTCGAGCGCTCCGGCGCGCTCCTGATCGATCAGATAGGCGGCGAGCAGCCAGCGGTGGCTCGCGGTCTTGCCGGCCCCTGACTGCAGGGCCAGGTGCTCGAGGCGTGCGCGAAAGCAGGCGATGCCGAGCACGCGCCGGGCGACCGCCCCGCGCTCGGCCGAGGTCAGCTCGCGATGCGCGCGCAGGGTGCGCTCGAGGACGCGCTCGGCGGGCTTCTGCTGGTCGAAGATGCCGCCGAGGGCCTCGAGGACGAGAGCGCGGACGAGGTCGCTACGCACCTCTCGCGTCCAATGCGCCGGAGGGCTTGCGGGCGCGCGCCCACCTCTGCTCCAGGATCGAGAACCCGGCCTTGCCCGCGTCCCACGCCCGATCCCAGGCGGCCATGACCACCGCGCAGCCGGCGAGCAGCAGGGGCCCGAGGGTGTAGGTGTCGACGAGCGAGAGGCTCTTGCCCAGCTTGTGGACGAGCCCCGGTATTCCGGGAGCGCCGTAGAGGAAGACGAGGTGCGCGACGTAGACCGAGAGCGCGTTGGCCGAGACGCTCTTGAGCCAAGCGGGCGAGCGGGCCGTGCCCAGCAACAGCGCCATCGTCGCGAAGATGAGCCAGGCGCTCCCCGCTCGCGACATGAAGAGCGCGGGGTCGGCGACCCAGTAGGTCGTGCTCTGGAGCCGCCCGGGATCGAGCAGGCGCATCAGCGCGCTCGCTCCGAGCAACGCCAGGCCCCCGCCGCCGAACACCAGGCCGAGCCGGCGTGCCGAGCGCGAGAAGAAGGTGGTGTCGAGCCACAGCCGGCCGAGCGTCGCGCCGATGAAGAAGTGGGCGAGGTAGGGAAAGAGCGGGAAGAGCGACCCGTAGCGGGTCCGCACGAGCATCTCGAGCGGCAGCGGCAGCGCCGCGGTCGAGGCGGCCACCGCCGGGGTGAGCAGCACCGTGCCCAGGGCGACGGCGGCCGCCGCGAGGGTGAAGCCCCGCCGGGTGCGCGTCAGCGCGATGAGCAGGTAGGCGACCAGCAGCGAGACCGCGACGCACTGCAGCACGCCGGCCCGCAGCACGTAGCGCCACTCCTCGGTGGTGAAGTCGAAGGGGAAGACCCCGGTGTGCGCCGACCAGCGCGGCATCTGGATGAAAGTCCCGATCAGCAGCAGCGAGCCGACCCGCCGCAGTCGCTTGAACAAGAGCGCGCTCGGGCGGCCGTAGTCGGCCCACTTCGAGTCGCTGGCGACCATCACCGCGAAGCCCGAGAGCATGAAGAACAGCGGCGCGGTCAGCCCGCGCAGCAGCCAGTAGCGCTGAAAGAAGACCGTCTGCCTGGCCGCTTCGACCAGCAGGTTGTCGACCACGTGCGCCTGCACCATCAGGAGCATCGCGAGCGAGCGGGCGGCGTCGACGAAGGCGAGCCGGGGGCGGGTGGGGAGCGTCTGCGCGGAGCTTGACACACCGCAATCTTGCCCCAGGGCCCGAGCCGCGGATAGAACCCGCTCTGCGAGCGGTCGATTACGGCGAGCGGCCGCGCGCTTCCCTAGCTAGATTTCCAGTGGCATGCTGCCGCGCCCCCGAAGGCAGGGCGACGTGCCCTTGGGAGGCAGGAAGAGGCGGGCGCTCGCGGCTGTTGGTCGGGGGCTCGAGGGTCGTGGTGTCGCACAGACGGGCGCACGGAGAGTGGGCCGGCGTCGCGGGTCTTGGAAGGTCTCAGAGCTTTGGCGGGAAGAGAGCCCAACGGCGCGCGGCGACCGGGCGGGCGAAGAATGGACTGACTCGAGTGGGGCGGTTGTTTATCTTGAGCCTTGTGTCGCCCGTATCGGCCGGACGCCGGCGAGGGTGACGGTTCTGAGGAGCTACTTTGGACAAGCGTGACGCCCATACCCTCTGCTGCTCCTTCTGCGGCAAGTCGCAGAAGGAGGTGAAGAAGCTCATCGCTGGCCCCACGGTCTACATCTGCGACGAGTGCATCGGGCTGTGCAACGACATCATCGCCGAGGAGATCGACCGCGAGGAGCAGAAGGACACCAAGCTCCGGGTGCCCAGGCCCTCGGAGATCAAGGCGGCCCTCGACGAGTACGTCATCGGCCAGGACTACGCGAAGAAGATCCTCGCGGTCGCGGTCCACAACCACTACAAGCGCATCGAGTCGAAGGTCGCGCTCGACGACGTCGAGCTGCAGAAGTCGAACATCCTCTTGCTCGGCCCGACCGGCAGCGGCAAGACGCTGCTCGCCCAGACCCTGGCGCGCCTGCTCAACGTCCCTTTCACCATCTCCGACGCGACCTGCCTGACCGAGGCCGGCTATGTCGGCGAGGACGTCGAGAACATCATCGTCAACCTGCTGCAGGCCGCCGACCACGACCTCGAGCGGGCCCAGCGGGGCATCGTCTACATCGACGAGATCGACAAGATCGCCCG
>DHSB01000133.1:0-11927 GCA_002408385.1 Myxococcales bacterium UBA5297 | reverse complement strand
GGCGAGGGCGTGCAGCAGGCGCTCTTGAAGATCATCGAGGGCACGGTCGCCAACGTGCCGCCCAAGGGCGGGCGCAAGCACCCCCAGCAGGAATTCCTGCAGATCGACACCACGAACATCCTCTTCATCGTCGGCGGCGCCTTCCACGGCCTCGATCAGATCATCGAGCGGCGCCTGGGCGGCCGGCAGCTCGGCTTTGGCGCCGACGTGGGCAGCCGCAAGGACCGCAGCCTCTCCGAGCTGTTGCGCGAGACTCAGCCCGAGGACCTGCTCAAGTTCGGCATGATCCCCGAGTTCATCGGCCGCCTGCCGGTGGTCGCCACCCTCGACGAGCTCGACGAGAAGGCGCTGGTGAGCATCCTCACCGAGCCGAAGAACGCGCTCATCAAGCAGTACAAGAAGCTGCTCGACCTCGACGGGGTGAACCTCAAGTTCACCGATGGCGCCCTCAAGGCCATCGCCTCCGAGGCGGTGCGCCGCAAGACCGGCGCGCGCGGCCTGCGCGGCATCCTCGAGGCGGCGATGCTCGACGTGATGTACGACGTCCCCAGCCGCAAGACCGCGCGCGAGGTGATCATCAGCGAGGAGGTCATCCTCAAGGGCGAAAAGCCCCTGGTGGTCGTCGAGAAGAACGCGCAGTCGGCCTGAGCGAGCAAAGGGCGGACTGGTTTTCGCCCTCATCGACCCCGCGGATGGCCGAATCGAACGGCCCTCCGCGGGGTTTTCTCGTTTTGCGGCGCGCGGCCGGTTCGACGCCCGGTGGCTCGCTGCAGACGCGACATGCCGAATCGGTCGACGCGGCGGCCGAATCGCGACTCGATCTCGGGGCCCTTGCCGGCCGAACCGGCAAATCGCGTCCTGCTCTCGGTCTTCGCCGCCCAAAGGGGCAAGGGAGCGCGTCTCGAGGCCGCAGCCGGTCGACCGCCTGCGGCGAAGTCGGGTCCTGTCCAGCCTCTGCCCGCCCAGAGACGGCTGTGGTGGTCGTGGGAGCGACCTTCCGGCAGAGAGGCGCCGGCTGCGCCGGACGGCGATCTGTCGCCCACCCGTGCCGCGAGGGCCGGTTCTCGCTCGCCCGCCCCTCGTCCGGATTCGGCGAATGCCATATCGCGAACGGATGGGCTAACCTGCGGCCGGACCGACCCGTCCGCCCCCTCGCTCGGCAGCATTTGTCCCGAGCCAGCGAGCCCACCCGATGCCGCCTTTCTCGAGACAGCTCCCGCTCGTTCTGTCGATCGCCCTGGCGGCCGGCGCCTGTCGCGAGCGGGTCCCCAAGCCTTCGATTGAGCTTACGTCCTGCCGACTCGAGGGCTTCCCCGGCTCTGCCCGCTGCGGCGTCCACGAGGTCTACGAAGATCGCAAGGCAGGGCAGGGCCGGCGCCTGTCTCTCGACGTCGCGGTCATCCCCGCTCACGCCCGGAAGGCGAGGGCCGAGCCGCTCTTCGTGCTGGTCGGTGGACCGGGCCAGGCCGCCACCCGCGCCGGCCCGGCGCTCGCCGCCGCGCTCGCCGAGGTCAGCCGGGAGCGCGACCTCGTCCTCGTCGATCAGCGCGGCACCGGAGGCTCGCACGCGCTCGACTGCACGCCTGCCGACTACGACCCGGACGAGATCCGCTTCGACGATCTGCTGCCCGAGGACGAGATGGCGGCCTGTCGCGAGCGCCTGGAGGCGGACTTGCGCCTCTACACCACGCCGGTGGCCGTCGAGGACCTCGACGAGGTCCGCGCCGCGCTCGGCTACGAGAAGCTCAGCCTCTGGGGCGGCTCCTATGGGACGCGCCTCGCGCTCGAATACCTGCGGCGCAAGCCTGACCGGGTGCGCTCGGTGGTCCTCGACGGGGTCGTGCCGACGACCATGCGCTTGCCGCTCTCCTTCGGCCGCGACGGGCAGCGCGCGCTCGACTTGCTCCTCACGGCCTGTGAGGCCGACGAGGCCTGCCGCGCCTCTTACCCGGCTCTCGGCGCGCGTCTCGATCGCTTGCTCGAGCGGCTTGAGGCTGAGCCTGCTCAAGCGCGCCTGGCCCATCCGCGCAGCGGCCGGCCGCTGGAGCTCACGGTGCGGCGCCAGGACTTCGTCCTCGGCCTCCAGAAGCTGCTCTACGCCCCGGCGCTCTCCTCCTTGCTCCCGGCGACCATCGACCGCGCAGCCGAAGGCGACTTCGCGCCCTTCATCGCCCAGCTCAGCGCGCTCTCGAGCAACCGCAGCGGGCGGGTCGCCGTCGGCCTGCTGGTGTCGGTCACCTGCACCGAGGACGTCGCCTTCTTCGACGAGCAGGAGGCCGCGCGCGAGGCGACCGGGGCCTTCCTCGGCGACGGCTATGCGAAGGCCTTCCTGCGCGCTTGCAAGAGCTGGCCGCGCGGCGAGCTGCCCGGCGACTTCCACACCCCGGTTGCCTCCGAGGCCCCGGTGCTCATCCTCTCGGGCGCGCTCGACCCGGTGACCCCGCCGTCGTGGGGCGAGAGGGTGGCGCAGACGTTGCCCAACGCGCGCCACATCGTCGTCCCCGGCGCGGGCCACGGGGCCAGCGGGGTCGGCTGCGTCCCTCACCTGATCGCCGAGTTTCTCTCCGGCGGGCCCGCGGACCTCGACGCGGGCTGCGCCGAGCGGCACGCGCGCCCGCCCTTCTTCCTCGACTTCGCGGGGCCACAGCCGTGATCCAGACCATCGGGCTCCAGAAGCGCTTCGGCGCGAAGGTCGCGGTGGCCGGCGTGAGCTTCGAGGCCGCCGACGGCATGGTGACCGGGCTGCTCGGGCCCAACGGCGCCGGCAAGACGACCACGCTGCGGATGCTCTACACCCTGCTCGCGCCCGACGCCGGGCAGGCGCTCGTCGACGGCCACGACGCCGCGCTCGCGCCGGCCGAGGTGCGCCGGCGCATCGGCGTGCTGCCCGACGCGCGCGGCCTCTATCCGCGGCTGACCCCGCGCGAGCACGTGCGCTACTTCGGCCGGCTGCACGGCCTGTCGGGCCGCGCGCTCGAGGCCCGGGTGGACGGGCTCATCGAGCTGCTCGACATCGCCGAGCTCGCCGACCGGCGCGTCGAGGGCTTCTCGAACGGCGAGCGCGTCAAGGTCGCGCTGGCGCGGGCGCTCGTCCACGCTCCGCGCAACGTGCTGCTCGATGAGCCGACCAACGGCCTCGACGTGATGAGCACCCGGGGCTTGCGCGAGGTGATCCGCCGGCTGCGGGACCAGGGGCGCTGCGTGCTCTTCTCGAGCCACGTGATGCAGGAGGTGGCCGCGCTGTGCGACCGGGTGGTGATCGTCGACCGCGGCCGGGTGACGCTCGAGGGCACGCCCGACGAGCTCAAGGCGGCCACCGGGTGCGAGAGCCTCGAGGACGCCTTCGTCGCCGCGGTCGGCCGCGCGGAGGGTGAGCCATGATGCGCGTGGTGTTCGCCAAGGAGGTGCGCGACAACCTGCGCGACCGGCGCTCGATCCTCTCGGCGATGATCTATCCGGTCATCGGCCCGCTCGTGCTCGGGCTCACCCTGGCGCTGGTCGCCGAGTGGCAGCGCACCGACAAGCCGGTCGAGCTGCCGGTCGTCGGGGTCGAGCGCGCGCCGTCGTTGGTGACCTTCCTCGAGCAGAACGGCGTGAAGCTCCTCCCGGCGCCCGCCGACCCGGAGGCCGCGGTGCGCGAGGGGGAGGCCAAGGCGGTCCTCCTCGTGCCCGAGAGCTACCCGGAGGACTTCCGCGCCGGGCGCCCCGCGCGGCTGCAATTGTTGGTCGACGAGTCGAGGAACAGCGCGCGGGCGGCGAACCAGAAGGCGCAGCGTCTGCTGACCGCCTACGGCTCGCAGGTCGGCGCGCAGCGGCTGCTCGTGCGCGGGATCAACCCGGAGCTGGTCTCGGCGCTGGTCGTCGAGCGGGTGGACCTGGCGACCCCGGGCAAGCTCGCCGCGAGCCTGCTCACCATGCTGCCGCTGTTCCTGCTGATGGCGACCTTCGTCGGCGGCATGCACGTCGCCATCGACGCGACCGCGGGCGAGCGCGAACGCGGATCGTTCGAGCCGCTGCTCATCAACCCGGTCTCGCGCTGGGACCTGGTGGCCGGCAAGTGGGCGGCGACCCTGGTCTTCTCCAGCGCGGTCGTGGGGTTCACCCTGGTCGGCTTCGTGGTGATGAGCCGCTTCGTCTCGCTCGGCGCGCTCGGCGTCGAGCTGCACTTCGGGCTCGGCGAGGTGGGCGGGATCCTCGCCGCGTCGCTGCCCCTGGCGCTGCTCGCCGGCGCGCTGCAGATGCTCGTCGCCACCTTCGCCCGCTCCTTCAAGGAGGCCCAGACCTACCTGTCGCTGCTGCTCTTCGCGCCGATGCTGCCCGGCATCGCGCTGGGGCTCGTCACCGTGCAGCCTCAGGCCTGGATGATGGCCGTGCCCGGCATCGCTCAGCAGCTTCTGGTCACCGAGCTCATCGCCGGGGAGTCGCCGCCGGCGCTCTGGTACCTGCTGGCGGTGGCCAGCTCGGCGCTGCTCTCGGCGGTTTGCCTCGCCGTCACCGCGCGGCTGTTCACCCGCGAGGCCATCGTGTTTGGGCGCTCTTCCTGATTCCCGTGAGGTGCGCCGGTAACCAAACGGCAGCGCCGCGACCCCGCCCCGTTCGCCAGTCGAAATCCCGCTCGAACAGGGGCGCGGCACGCTCTGCCGCGAGGCTTGCGGCCGAGCGTCGACTTGGTCCATCCTTCCGGTCGGTTTCGAACACCGGGGGAGAGGAAACAGCCTGCCGCGAAGGACGGGCGCAGGAGGTTTGAACGATGAATCGTCTCCTCGTGATGGCGGCGTTGCTCTCGGCCGCCTTGCTTTTCGGCTGCGGGTCCGAGACGCCCGCGGTCGGCGGCAATCCGGATGCTGGCTCGCAGCTCGCGCCCGACTCGGGCCAGGCGGACGACGCGGGCGCCCAGGCCGACCCGGACTCGGGGACGGGCGAGCCAGACGCGTCGTCGAGTCAGCCGGATGCCGCCGAGCCCGATGCTTCGCTCTTCGAGCCGGATGCCGGCGAGCCGGACGCGGGGACGCAGGATGCTTCGGTCGATGGGCCGGACGCGGGGGCGCCGCCCGACGAGCTGGAGGTGATCGACCTCGGCGTCGTGCCGCTCAACGCGCAAGGTCAGTCGCAGACCCTGACGATCACGGCCCCGGCCGGAGCGGTGTCGATGGTCGTCGTGCTCGAGGGCAACTCGGGCGTCACCTACAGCGTCGAGCAGCTCAAGAACCCGGCCGGCACGGTGCTCGCCACCACCAACCTCGGCAGCAGCCTCAACCGCTTGGTGCCTGGGGAGGCCACGCCGGGCTTCCTCGTCCCGATCACCCCGGACGTCGCGCAGCACTTCGTGCCCGGCGCCTACAGCCTGCGCTTCTCTGGAGTGAGGCCGGTCGGCTTGTTCGGGTCCGAGCCCGACACGCGCTCGGTGTCGGTCAAGGCGGTCTTCAAGATGGGCCCGGCCACGAGCGAGGGCACCGTCGACGTCAACATCCACTGCACCACCGCCGCCGGTATCACCGCGGCGACCGCCCCGACCGACCCGCGGATGATCGCGATGCTCGCCGGCTGGCGCGCCATCTACGCGCAGGTCGGCATCGCCCTCGGGCAGATCCGCTTCTTCGACATGGCCCCCGACCTCAAGGTCCTCGAGTCGGTGCAGGGTGAGAACAACGACTTCGGCCAGGCCTGCAAGGCGGCGGCGAACGCGCCCGGCGGCGCGCTCAACGTCATCCTGGTCGAGGAGATCAGCGTCGGCGGCATCCTCGGCGGCTTCGGCACCATCCTCGGCATCTCCGGCGGCATCCCCGGCCCGGCCCACCTCCACGGCCTGGAGCGCGCCTGCCTGGCCATCAACACCACGGCGCCGGACGGGGTGACCGAGGAGATCTTGGGTATGCTCGTCGCCCACGAGGCCGGCCACTACCTCGGCCTCTATCACAGCACCGAGAACGCGCTCGGAGCGCTCATCGGGTTCCAGCACGACCCGATCTCCGACACGCCCGAGAACGACCCGAACAACATCATGTTCAACAACCCGCTCGATGGGCAGGACCACTACCTCTCCACGATGCAGGGAGCGGTGATGCGTTCGACCCCGCTGGTCTACTAGGCGAAGAGGGAGACAGAGGCGATGAAGACCACGACTGTCTACGCACTCCTCCTGGCCACCGCGCTCGCGGCCCCCGCGTTCGCGCAGCCGCTCGATCGCGAAGCGCTGCTCTCGCACCTGAAGGACACCGGCGAGCCGGTCAACGTGCCGCTCCTCCGGGAGCGGGTGCCGCAGCTCGAGAAGCTGCTCTGCGACCTCGCCCGCGACTCGACCGAGCACTGGTACGCGCGCAAGCGCGCCGCCGCCGCGCTCACCGAGGTCGGCGGCGAGCGGGCCTTCTCTTGCCTCGCCTCGCTCGCGACCGACGCGAGGGAGGAGGCGACGCTGCGGCGCTTCGCGATGTACGCGCTCGGGCGTCGGTTCGCGAGTGAGCGTCCCGCGCAGGTGCTGCCGGTGCTGCAAGCCGCGCTCGCTTCGGCGGACGAGGACGATCGCGACCGGGCGATCCGCGCGCTCGCCTACGCGCCGGCGGCGCAGGCCGAGCCCATCCTGCGGGCGCACGCCGCCAACGAGCGCAACGCGAACCTCGCCGGGCTCGCGCAGAGGAAGGCCGAGCAGTTGGCGAAGCGCCGATAGCGAGCCTGCCGAACCCGACCCGTCGAAGGGCGGCATCCTCATCAGGCGCAAGCGGCGGGAGATCGGCTGGCTCGTCGTCGGTTCGCAGGCGCGAGGCCGCGGGGCGGGCTCGTGCCCGGTGCTGGCGGCGCTCGAGGCGCTGGGGCCGGGGCCAGTCTGCGTCCGAGCTCCTCGCCGCCCGAGGTTTCCGAGGGTGCGCCATGCCCGCGGACGTGGCGACCGAGATCCGGCGCGGGGACGGGTGGCGAAGGCGCGCAACGAGACGAGCACCGGCCGCCGCCCCCGCTGAAGCGCCTCCCGGCGCTGCTTGGGGCGCTATCGAAAAGTCTTTTCGCGTCCTGTTCAAATGCGGTCGGCAAGCGCCATCGATACAACCGAATAAGTTTGATTTGCCGAGCAGCCGGAGCCAGCAGCGACAAAGCGCGATGACTCCAGAACTCCTGACCTGCCTCTTCCCGGTGATGAAACATTCGATGCCCTAGTCGGCGGCACGGTTGCTCGAACACCGGGCGAAATGCCTCGGCAGCGGAAGAAATCTCGGGGACCACGCTTCATCGATTCTTGCGCCGTGCCGCAGCCCGGACGCTGGGTAGGTCAGGAGTCCTGGACTCAGTGCCCAGCGGCCTGGGGCAATCACGGCGCCTGCGCGGAATACCGCACGACGACCTTCTGTCCGGGCCGAGGCGTTTTGGCGACAGGAAAGTGCACGGCATTGCGGTCCGGTAGGTATTCCCAAACCAACTCACCCTGCGTGTCCGTGCTGGGAACCGCGACGCCATCGACGGCAACTTCGACGGGGCCGGCCGCCAAATCGGGCGGCGTGGGCAGCGGGAAATGGGTGCGCAGGCCGCTCGCCACCTCTGCGATCCGTTCGATGGAGTAATCGTATTCGGACGGGTCAGCCGGGCAGACCTCGCCGACGAATCCTCCTGGCGTCACCGCGGTGAAAATTTGCGGTTGAACCGGATTGTACATGTACCCGAAACTGTTGGGAGGTGGCCGGCAATGTGGATCCTGCCCGGCGTCGTCGCGAATAGGGATTAGAAACGAGCTCGACATCTTGGGCTCATCGCCTGTCAAGGCGGCAGTCAAGCCTTTCGCAAATTGGCCGATTTCCCGATAGGGGTATGGAAACGGAGGGCTTTCTCGGCAATAATTAAGTTCCGTGTCAGTATGCTGGGCAAAGCGGAGAAGTGCGAAGCGAGCCCCCGGCCGCAGGAAACCCGCATTGGGGCCGGTAATCATCGGTGGGGTCAAGGCGAACCAGGCGACCCCAAGGTAGCAGTAAGCCAGCATCTCCGGAGGTTGCGGCTCGCCAAGTTTTTGCTGCAACTTCTCTGTAAGCCCAGCAGTGGTTGGGCGAAGAATGCGATCGGGGTCATGGGGCCCATACGACAGCGCACCCCATTCTACGAGGGCGTCGATCTGGGCGAAGCGCAATATGCCGATCTGAAAGTCGTTGCCCGACACGGATAGATGATTCAGGAGCGCAGGTACGCGCGCCGCAATTTGCCGGTCGGGCCAATATAAGTCTCCTGGGTCGAATTCGCTGCCGCCGCCAAGCCACAGGTAGAGCAGGATATCAACAGGGTCGCCTCCCTCCTGTTGGAATGAGGTTTCGTTGATCCGATTGGGCTCGGCGCGCCCGCGGAGTGGAAGCACATGGCGCATGCGCCCACTTCGATGTTCCATATCGAAAACCAGCGAGCCGAGGTATTCGCCAGGGGCTTGCGGAGCAAAGCGGACGGAGACCGGGAAGAGCTCTGGGGCAGGCGGGCGTGCCTTAGGGTAGTAATTCTCCAGCTCAACCCCATCAGGCGGGATTTCAGTCAGAACCGTCGCCTGGAATTGGGGCGCCCCACTGCCAATGGCCACTTGATGCAGCGTAACGGTGGGCGCGCAGAGGTGGAGGATCTGAATCACCCTCTCTGCCGACTGCTCCCCGGGCCGCAGCGCCCCGAAATCGAGCTCGGTCGGCTGCAGCGCGAGACAGGCGGGGCCTGTTCCTCCTTGGAGGGCCACCGCTGGCTCTCGTCGACTCGGGCTGGAGACGCGGAGCGCGACGAGCCCGGGGATGTCGGAGTAGCTCTGGTCCCCGATGCCCCTCGGCTTCAAAGTGACCGGAATTGCCACCTTCTGCCCGGGCGCTACCTCGAGCGCTTGCACTACCTTGGGGAGCGAGTAATCGGGCGCACCCGAGGTAATACCCTCGACCGAGAGCAGACAAAGAGCGTCCGGCGATTGACCGAGGTTCTCGAACGAAAAGCCCAGCGTCTTCGGCGCGGTCGTCTGGACCACGCCGAAGTCGAGGACCGAGGGGCTTACCCGGTACTCGCAAGCAGGCATCTGCTTGGCCACGGCGGTGACGGTGACGGCCACTCTTGGTCGCTCGGGGTCATTCGAAAGGATTTCGAGCCGAGCCTGCTTGACACCTGCCGACTTGGGCGTCAGGCGAACCGGTAAGCTCCGATTATTGTTGAAAGGGGGCGGAGCGATCGATGACGAGGCGGCGATGACGAGCTCGATCTCGTCGGCGGAGGTCTCCGGCGTCAACGGCTCCACATGAATGAAAGGTGCGCCATAGTTGCCGTTCCCCTGGGCGGTGCCGAGGTACAGCGCCGCCGCCTCTGCATTCTCAGGCGCGGCCTCGCCGCTGTTTGTCACCACCAACTCGCGCGTCTCCGAGAGCGCCGCGCCGGGCACGAAGGCAACCGTGCCGAAATCGATAATCTCGGGGAAAACCTCGATCCGCGGTCCGCCACCAATCTCGGAGAGCGGCACTCGGATCTCCTCCTGGCCTTGGAGACTGGTCGCCAATACGAGAGCAGCTCGCTTTTCACCCAGGCTCGTCGGCGTGCAAGTGACCGTGCGGCTCGAGCTCTCTCCCGGCTCGAGCACGAACGCGGTCAGCGAGCCCCAGGAGGCGGCAGGCAGGGCGAAGTCCTCTTCAATCGTCTCCTGGCCCGGGACCACCTGCCACGAGGAGAGCTCCACCGGCCGCTGCGCGCTGCTCGTCAAGCGAACTTCCCTGGACACCGAGCGGCCGGGAAGCACGCAACCGCACTCGACTTCCGGAGGGTCCCACTCCAGCAGCTTCGAGCGCCCCTCGCCTCTCAAGAGCACGCGTGACGGCTCACAGCCCGGAGCAACCGTGATGTCGATACTCGCCTGGTAGGGCCTTGCTTCGGAGGGCTCAAAGCCGAGCAGCAGCTCCCGCGACCCGCCTTGCGGAAGGCTCAACGCTCCAGGCCCGCCGTTCTTGTAAGAGAACGCTGCCCCGTCGCCGTCCTGGGGAGAGGCCATGTCAAGCTGGGCCTCGGCCGACGCTGACGTGGGGTTGGACAACACGAGCGAGCGCGCCTCTTCCTGGTCAATGAGCACCAAACCGAAATCGATGCCTTCGGGGAGCTTGCAAGGCGACGGCAGCACCTGAGCCTCAAGCCGCAGCAGAACAGACTCCTGGCCCGGTGAGGTGTCCGAGGCGCTGATGGATACCTCCGCTGCCAATTGGCGGGACGATGTGCCGTCAGGCGCGAGGAGTAATGCCCGTACCTCAATCGTCTCATTTGGCTCAATTACGCGCCCAACAGGGACGTCGAGCGCAAATGAATGATCAGCGTCGGAGCGGGCGGCAAAAAGCACCGAATCGCCCGCACGTTGCATCGGTGCGAGAATAGTCACTCGACGGGGGCCAACGTTGCGAAGCCAGAACGATTGCTTCGCTTCCACCCCGCCCAGAGCTTCGCCGAATTGGAGCGTCGCGCTCTTGCCGAACTCTGGCGGTCCGGCTGAAAGCTGCAGGTCGCCATAGACGCCAGTCAGCGAGGGCGAGCTGCAGCGAGTGAGCATCGCCGCAACGAGCGCCACCACGCTTGACGAAGCAAGACGCCTAGCCAAAGAAGTCATGGCGTTACCCCCAGTCGAACGGGCGAGTGCGGGCCGGAATACCCGCCCGCACTAATCCAGACCCGGCCGAAGCGGTTATAGTTCCGGACCGATCCGGCTCGACAGGCACTTGATCTCTGCGCCGAAATCCTCACGCGGACTCGTGAACAGCGATCCCTCCCAGTCCCAGCGAGCGTAGCCCGAGTCATATCGGGGGTCGAAGCAGCCTGCTGAGAGCGATTCGACCGGCGCCACGCCGCCAGAGGCGAACATCAGGTCGAAGTAGCTCAGCCCTGCAAGCAGCCCGCGATAATTCGGCGCAAATAGGTCTTCAGTCTGGGCATAGGTGCCCGCTGGGGCGAGGTAATAAAACGACTTGGAGCGGTGACTCCAGTTGGTCTCGAACCATGTGCCTGCGGCATTGTTTACCGCAATGCCAACCGAGGTCATGTCGCACTGGAACGGTTCGATCTCGGCTTGACTATTCAAGCCGAAGAAGCCGCAATTCATCGTTTGCCTGCGCCTCAGAGGGTACCCAAACACGCTACTATGGGTCGCTCCGTCGAGCTGGACTTGGCCAAGCTCGACAGGCACGCCCGACGTCGTCCTCATGGCGAAGCCCTTGATGACGAATCCGAGGAAATCCCAAGTCAATGAGGGACGAGCGTTGGTGAGAATCGCCGCGTTCATACATGCTCCGGTGCTCTCGTCGTAGGTGCAGCTATTCGCGAGCTCGTGCGACACCAGCTTGTAGCCGGTTCCTGTGACGACCGCGAAGTCGTAGTCGACGCTGAAGTCTGAGCCGGAGCCGAGGTAGAGCTCGGCGGACCATTTCAAGGAACGATCGATCGGGTCATACCCGCTCTTGAAAAGGCGCACACGCAACTCGTTCGTGGACACGGCGCCATTTTTGGCGGTGACTCTCCAGCCGGTCAGAAAAACGTCGGCATTGGCGTCCGAATAGCCCTGGGTGCCGATCGATTCTAAGAAGCCATGGGTTGCGCAGAC
This sequence comes from Myxococcales bacterium UBA5297, assembly GCA_002408385.1. Classification (GTDB taxonomy): domain Bacteria; phylum Myxococcota; class Myxococcia; order Myxococcales; family UBA5297; genus UBA10939. Next base: position 370 of record DHSB01000133.1, on the reverse strand, counting down.
CGTTCCTCCTGTGCACGGGACTTTGGCGTGCCGGTACGTCTGCACCATGGTGTAGTCGTTCTCGTACGTGCGCAGCGGCAGGAGAATTCCCGCGGAAACCGAATCAGCAAGGGCCAGGGTGCTGCAACACAGCGAGGAAACGAGAGCCAGCAATGCGAACCTGCGTTGCATGTGTTCCTCCCTTCAAAAATGCGACATGCGATGTCGCCCCACTCAACACACCATGTGATGGTCTCTGCCCGGGCCGGTCTTGTCAAATGCGAGCAGGAACAAGCCTTCCCGATCCTCTGCGAAGCGCTCAACAAGCAGGAGCGCGACTGGCAGGCGCTGCGCAATCGCTCGGTCGCCGGTCCTGCCTGCGGGGAGGCCG
>DHSB01000249.1:19251-32154 GCA_002408385.1 Myxococcales bacterium UBA5297 | reverse complement strand
GCGGTCGTGATCTCCAAGGCGGCACAGGAGTTCATCGCCGAGGGCGTGAGGAAGGGCCGGAAGGCGGGCTGGAAGGAGGGCCGGAAGGAGGGCCGGAAGGAGGCCACGCTCGGCACCGAGGCGAAGATCCTGCTCCTGCAGTTGTCACAGAAGTTCGGCCCCGTGCCCGAGGGCGTCGAGAAGCTGGTGCGAGGCGCCGCTATCGCTCAGCTCGAGACCTGGCTCGCTCGAGTCATCGAGGCGAAGCGCATCGAGGACATCTTTTCGTGAGCGCTCTTACGGAGTGCTGGCCTTCGTGCTGGCTACCACGCGCTCTTTCCTGTTGATCGGTAGCGGCCTTCGCGAACCACAGGCAGGCGACGAACCAATCGAGCAGGAGCCTTGCGGCAACAGGCTCGTGTAGCAGGTAGATGCCGGTGTCGCGCAAGGACCTGTCGAGAGCCTTGCGCGTGGCGATGCCGGACAAGGAGGCGGCCATGACTTCCAAGGCGGCACAGGAGTTCATCGCCGAGGGCGTGAGGAAGGGCCGGAAGGCGGGCTGAAAGGAGGGCCGGAAGGAGGCCACGCTCGGCACCGAGGCGAAGATCCTGCTCCTGCTGTTGTCACAGAAGTTCGGCCCCGTGCCCGAGGGCGTCGAGAAGCTGGTGCGAGGCGCCGCCATCGCTCAGCTCGAGACCTGGCTCGCTCGAGTCATCGAGGCGAAGCGCATCGAAACCATCTTTTCGTGAGCGCTCTTACGGAGTGCTGGCCCTCGTGGTGGCCACCGCGTACTGCACCGCTGGCCCGGCGGTCTTCGCCAGGCAGGTGACGACGCAATCGAGCAGGAGCCTTGCGGCAACAGGCTCGTTCAACAGGTGGGTGCCGGTGTCGCGCAAGGACCTGTCGAGAGCCTTACGCGTGGCGATGGCGGACAAGGAAGGCGGTCTTGCTCTCCAAGGCGGCGCTCTGCCCACGCAACCAAGTGCCTGGCAAGCATGCTGGCCATGGCGGGCCGTTTGAGAGGGAGGGGGCGGGCCAGCGAATCTCGAGTCGACCGCCGTCCGCCGCTCGAGCACACGGTTCGTTCTGGTTCGGCCAGGTGGTGGGTGGTCAGACAGAAATCGGGTTCGCGGCATCGACCATAGGTTTGGCTCGCCTGCCGGTACGCGGAGTTTGACCGTTCGCGGGCTGAATCGCTACGGTGCACCGATCTGGCCGCCTGCTTGTTTTGCGGGTTTCGTCGTTCATGGGGTATCTGTCGGGGCAAAGAATCCCGAGGTGCCCCATGCGTCGCTCCGTCCTCCTCCTGTTCTCGCTGACCATTCTGTTTGCTGCCTGCAGCGAGCCCGAGCCCACGTGCACGCCCTCCTGCGAGGAGAGAGTGTGCGGCGACGACGGCTGCGGCGGCTTTTGCGGAGAGTGCCCAGAGGGCTCGAGCTGCGACGAGCAGGGCCAGTGCATCATCGAGGTCTCCTGCAGCAACGCGCGGCGCGACGGCAACGAGACCGACGTCGATTGTGGCGGCGGCGGCTGTCCGCAGTGTGCGGCGGGCCGGATGTGTGGGCAGGACATCGATTGCATGACGGGCAAGTGCGCCCGCGGCACCTGCACCGACTGCTTCAACGGCGTGCGAGACGGCGGCGAGACCGGCGTCGACTGCGGCGGAGGCTGCACGCCGTGCATGGACGGGAGCGCCTGCTTCGTCGGCACCGACTGCGCCTCCGGCTCCTGCAACAACGGCGTCTGCGCCGCTCCGAGTTGCAACGACGGGGCGAAGAACCAGGGCGAGGGCGACATCGACTGCGGCGGCCCCTGCGCGGCGAAGTGCGCCGACGGCCGCACCTGCGGCGCCTCGTCCGATTGCGTTTCGGGCAACTGCCTCGGCGGCTTCTGCGCCAACTGTGCGAACGGGCTCCAGGACGGCGCCGAGACCGATGTCGACTGCGGCGGGAGCTGCGCGGGCTGCGAGGTGGGCGAGCGTTGCCGGGTGCACGCCGACTGCGCCTCGGGCACCTGCAGCGGGGGCTGGTGTACCGCCTGCGCCAATGGCATCCGCGACGGCAACGAGACCGACGTCGACTGCGGCGGGCGCTGCCCGGCCTGCGCGATAGGCCAGGCCTGCGCCGGCCGCGCTGACTGCAAGAGCCAGCTCTGCCAGGGCCAGGTCTGCACCGCGCCGCCGACCTGCTCGAACGGCAGCCAGGACGCGACCGAGTCCGGCATCGACTGCGGCGGGGCCTGCGCCGGCTGCGGGATAGGCGTCTCCTGCCGCGCCCACGAGGATTGCTTCTCACAGGCCTGTGTCGGGGGCCTCTGCGTCGAGCCGAGCTGCAGCGACCGGATCAAGAACCAGGGCGAGGGCGACGTCGACTGCGGCGGTCCCTGCCCGACGCCCTGCGCGGACGGGCGAAGCTGCCGGTCGCCAGCCGACTGCGCCTCCGGGAGCTGCCTGGGCGGGCTCTGCGTGAGCTGCTCGGACGGGGTGAAGAACGGTCGTGAGACCGACGTGGACTGTGGCGGCGACTGCCCCGCTGGCTGCCAGGTCGGCAAGGGGTGCCGCACCGGCGAGGACTGCGCCGGGTCGGCCGTGGCCTGTAACGGCGGCTTCTGCGGCTGTGCCAGCGGATACCAGCCGAGCGGCGGGGTGTGCGTGGATGTCGACGAGTGCGCGACGAACAACGGCGGCTGCAGCGCCGACGCGACCTGCACCAACACGGTCGGCGGGCGCACCTGCACCTGCAAGCCGGGCTACAGCGGCGACGGTCTCACCTGCAGCGACGCGGACGAGTGCCTCGTCAACAACGGCGGCTGCAGCGCCAACGCGACCTGCACCAACACCGTCGGCGGGCGCACCTGCACCTGCAAGTCGGGGTTCAGCGGCGACGGCCTGACCTGCAACGACATCAACGAGTGCGCGAGCAACAACGGCGGCTGCCACCAATACGCCATCTGCACGAACACGCCGGGGTCGCGCACCTGCGCCTGTCGGCCCGGCTATGACGGCGACGGGGTTACCTGCACCTCGCAGGGCGGCGGCCTGCAGCCTGGTTCGCCCTGGCCGCTGTGGGGCGCGACCTCGCGGCGCACCGCGCAGAGCGCGAACCTCGGAGCGCAGTCGGCGAGGTTGAAGTGGACCGCGGCGACCGGCGGCGGCGGCTCGAACCCGGTGGTCGCCGCCGACGGGACGATCTACGTCGGCGGGGCGAACAACCGCCTCTACGCGATCGACCCGGCGACCGGCACGGTCCGCTGGACGTACGAGACCGGGTACTGGGTCGACTCCCCGGCGATCGGCGCGGACGGCACGGTCTACATCGGCTCGGGCGACGGCTACCTCTATGCCATCTGGCCCGACGGCCGGCGCAAGTGGCGCTACCCCGTCGGCTGGTGCGAGTCCTCGCCGGCGATCGGCGCCGACGGCACGGTCTACGTGGGCTCGATGGACGAGGCGCTCTGGGCGATTACGCCGCAGGGGACGCTGCGCTGGTCGTTCCCGACGAGCACCTTCATCGCCGACTGCGGGCCGGCGATCGGCGCCGACGGGACGATCTACGTCGGCGACTCGGACGGCATGTTCTACGCGATCTCCGCGACCGGCCAGCAGCGCTGGCGCCACTCCACCGGCGATCAATACGAGTCGTTCTCCACCCCCTCGGTCGCCCAGGATGGGACGATCTACGTCGGCACCGACAACGGGACCCTCTTCGCCTTCAACCCGAACGGCACCGTGAAGTGGACCTATGACCGGGTCAGGCCCTACAGCCTGCAGACCAACCCGGCGCCGGCGGTGGCGCTCGACGGCACCATCTATATCGGCGGCGGCGACGGAAACCTGCACGCGGTCAATCCCAACGGCACGCGCAAGTGGGTCTACGACATGGGCAACGAAATGGCCTCGTCGGCCTCCATCGGCTCCGACGGGACGATCTACGTCGGCGGCGACGACAGTAACATCTACGCCATCCGCCCCAATGGCACGCTGCTATGGGCCTACCAGACGCAGAGCGGCATCGTGTCCTCGCCGGCGATCGCCGCGGACGGGACGATCTACATCGGCGGCGGCATCTACGACGACGTCCTCTACGCGATCGGGCCGTGATCCTTAAGAACGCGCGGGCCGGCGGCGAGGTCGAGGTGGTCGTCGACACGCCGCGCGGCAGCTTCGTGAAGCGGCGTGACGACGGGGGCATCGACTTCGTCTCGCCGTTTCCCTGCCCGTACAACTACGGCTCGGTCCCCGGCACGTGCGCGGGCGATGGCGACCGGCTCGACGCCATCGTCTTCGGTCCGCGGCTTGCCCGGGGCAGCCGCGTGCGGGTGCCGGTGCGCGGGGTCGTGCATTTCGTCGACGGCGGCGCCGAGGACTTGAAGCTGGTCTGCAGCCCGCATCGGCTGCGCCGGCGCGAGCGTGCGCTCATCGAGCTGTTCTTTCGCACCTACGTGCCGTTCAAGCGCGCGCTCCAGACGCTGAGGCGAGGCAGGGGCACTATCCGTTTCGACGGCATCGAGCTGCTCGACGAGGGCGACCAATAGCTTGACGAGGGCGACGGGCAACGAGCCTTGAGCTGCAGCGCGGGTTTACCGAGCTCGGCTCGGCGTGTAGCCTTCCCGGCAATCGCCACTAGCGCACCGGAACGGGGATTCTCATGCCGACATCGCCAAGCCTCGCCGAAGCCGAAGCCTTGATGGCCGAGCGCTGTTTTACCGAGTCCATCGCCGCCTTCGAGCTGCACCTGGCCGCCGAGCCGCAGGACCTGAGGGCGTTGCTCAAGCTCGGCATCTGCCACCTGCTCAATCGCTCCCGCGGTGCGTTTCTCGACGTGCATCGGCGAGCCGAGCAGGTGATCGCGCGGATTGGGACGCTGCCTGCCGACGTGGTCCAGCTCTACGAGCTCTATCGCGGGCTGATCGTGCGCGTCGGTGCCGCATCGCTGGTCGCGGGCACGCTCGTGCTCAACCAAGGCTGCACTGAGAGCAAGCTTGCCGACGCGGGCGCTGCGGCCGCGCCAGCGGGCGAGGGCGCCGATGCGGGCCGAATCGAGCACCGGCCGCAGCATCGCTACAGCGGCGGGGTGCGGCTCGAGCGCCAGGCCCCGGACGAGCGCGTCGCGCTGCCGCCAGCGGAGTCGAGCCGGGCGAGGAAGAGGTACGGCGTCGGCATGCGCCTGAAAGTGCCGGCCGACGGGAAGTGACCTCGGCGCCTCGAGCGACGCCGTGCCTGGCGGCCGATGACAGCCTGCGCATCGAGACCGCGCCCGACGGCGAGGAGCGGTTCTTCCGCGCCGATGGCTCGGTCGAGTACACGTACGCGCGCCCCTTCATCCTCGAGCTGGAGATCACGCGGCGCTGCAACCTGCGGTGTCTGCACTGCTACGCGCACGCCGGCAGCGAGTCGGCCAACGAGCTGTCGCGCGCCGAGATCCGCGGGTTCCTCGACCAGGCCCGCGCGCTGGGCATCGACGAGCTGTCGCTGACCGGGGGCGAGGCGACGCTGCACCCGGACTTCGTCGGGATCATCGACGACGCGCTCGAGCGCGGCTTTCACGTCCGTTTCGTCACCAACGGCACGCTCTTCGACCGGCCGCTCCTGCGCGCGCTCTGTGCGCGGCCGATCAAGCTGATCACCATCAGCCTCGACGGCGTCAGCCCCGAGGCCCACGAGCGCATCCGCGGACCGGGCAGCCATGCGAAGACCATGCGGGCGATCGACGAGCTTCAAGCGGCCGGGTTCGCCCTGAGCCTCATCACCGCCTTCTCCAAGCTCAACGTGGGCGAGCTCGACGCGCTGCTCGGATTCTGCGTCTCCCGCGGGCTCGACTGGCAGGTGCAGATGACGAGCGCGAAGGGGCGCTGCCCGCGCCCGGTGACGCTCTCGCCCGAGCAGTACTACTGGCTCGGCCAGAAGGTGGCGGCCGCGTTCACGGCGAGGCTGCCCATCAACATCGTCCCCATGGACGACCTGGCGATGCCTTCGCTGTACGAGCCGCTCTCGGCGTTGTGGGGAACGTGGAAGGGGCGCTGCGTCGGTGGGCTGCTCAACCTCTTCGTGCGCGCGAACGGCGAGGTGACGCCGTGCTCGGCGATGGCTTTTCCCGGGTGCGCGGTCGGCAACCTGCATCGTGAGCGACTCGCCGACATCTGTGGTGAAGCGCGTTGCCGCAAGCTGCTCGAAGAGCGCTTCGGCAAGCTGAGCGGCGTCTGCGCGAGCTGCCCGTTCGGCCACGCGTGCCGCGGGGGCTGCCCGGACATCCTCTATTCGATGTGCGAGCGGCCCACCGAGAACGAGTACTGCTTCTATCGGCTCGAGCAGCAGGAGCTGCTCGCCGCGGCCTGCCCGAATCGATCGGAGGAGTAGATGCGACCCCTGCGCGATGTGGTGCTCGAGGTGACCAACGCCTGCAATTTGCGATGCGGCCACTGCGGCTCGACCTCGGGCAGGCCTCGGGCGGACGAGCTGAGCTTCGAGGAGATCGCGAGGATCCTGCGCGAGGTGCGCGCGCTCGGCTGCGAGGAGCTCACCGTCATCGGGGGTGAGGCGCTCATCCGTCCGGACTGGTCGGAGATCGGCGCCGCGGTCGTCGACCTCGGGATGCGGCTCGTCCTGATCACCAACGGGCTGCTCATCGGCGAGCCGGAGCGCGCGAGGCTGCGCGAGCTGCGCCCGTTCATCGTCGGCGTGAGCGTCGACGGCGCGAGCCCCGAGACGTACCGAAGGATGCGCGGGGTCGACGGCTTCGACCGGGTTATGGACCTGCTGCATCGGCTCTGTGACGACGGCCATCCGAACGTCAACGCGATCACCACCTTCACCCGCGCCAACCTCGGCGAGCTCGAGCGGTTCGCCGAGCTGTTCGACCGCACTCCGATCGTCTGGCAGGTGCAGCTCGCCAACATGGGCGGGGAGCGCTTCCGGCCCGAGGAGATGATGAGCCGGGAAGACTACGCCGGGTTCGTCGAGCGGATGCGCGCGGTGTGGACGGCGCGGTGGGGGACGCTGCGGCTGTCGCCGATGGACGACTTCGGCTATCACCCGCTCGACGCGACTCTCGCCTCGATGTGCGGCAGTTGGCGCGGCTGCATGGCCGGCCGCGAGGTGCTGGGCATTCGCTCCAACGGCGACGTGCTCGGCTGCCTGTCGCTGGGCGACGGGTTCGTCGAGGCGAACCTGCGCCTTGAGCCGCTCGAGCGGATCTGGCGCTCGGAGACGCTCTTCTCGCGCTTTCGCCGCAAGCGCGAGCTGCTTACGGGCGAGTGCGCGCACTGCGCTCACGGCTCCGACTGTCTGGCGGGCTGCTCGGCGATGGCCTCGAGCCTCGGCGAGCTGGGCTGCAATCCCTACTGCATCCGCAGCATCGAGACTGAGCGGCTGTTGCAGGAGATCGCGAGCATTTGATCCCTGGGCGCCGCGGCTAGCCGGGCGTGTCGGCGTCGGCAAAGCGCAGAGCCGGCTCTCCGGGCGCGCACAGGCGGCCGCGCCCCTCTGCCTTGGCGCGATAGAGCGAGGCGTCCGCGGTCTCGAACAGGCTCGAGGTCTGGGCGCAGTCGCGCGGCCAGGCCGCGACGCCGATGCTCAGCGAGAGATCCATCTGCCGGGCGAGCCGGCCGAGCCTTTCGGCCGCGCTGACGGCGCTCTCGCGGCGGGTCTCGGGCATCAGCACGACGAACTCGTCGCCGCCCCAGCGGCCCACCACGTCGTCCGCGCGCATCGTGCAGCGCAACAGGAAGCCGAGCCGGCGCAGCATCTCGTCTCCGGCCGCGTGGCCGCCGCGGTCGTTGACCTGCTTGAAGAAGTCGATATCCGCCACGATAAGCGAGCAGGGTCGCTCGTGGCGTTGACAGCGCGCAAGCTCGGTCGCCATGCGCGACTCGAGCTCGCGGCGCGAGAGGACCCCGGTCAGCGCGTCCTGCCGGGCGAGCGCGGCGACGCGCTCAAGCAGGGCGAGGTTCTCCCAGACGAGCGCGGTCTGGTCGATGAAGAAGCCGAAGTAGCCGAGCTGGTCCGGGGAGATGGGCGCGCGGTTGTAGCGGTTGTCCGCGAAGATGAGCCCAAGGGTGCTGCCGTGGGGCTTGAGCACGGCGAGGATGAACTCGCCGCCGGGGGCGAGCCGGGCGAGGCCCGGGTTCTTTGAGACCGCCTGCCGGAAGCGCACCGGGTCGCGTGCGGTCAGGGCGAGCGAAACCTCGTCGTCGGGCAGTCCCGAGGGCCTCAATTCGATGCCTTGGACGTGCTGCTGGAAGCGGGTGTCGAACCTGCGGTTGGCATAGTCGGCGATGAGCGCCTCGATGTTCTTGTCCTCGTACTCGATGGCCTCCCATATCCGGTGCGCTTCGGTCTCGTCGTACGGGCCGATCGCCTTCGAGCCGCGCAAGACCTGGCGCTCTTCGTCCCAGATGAAGAGCGCGACGCGGTTGAAGCCGAGCGAATAGCCCGAGGTGATGCCCGACAGCATGATGTAGAGCGCCTGGTCGACGTCGGTCGACTCGAGCATGAAGTTGGTGATCGACCTGAGTGTCGCGAGGTTCGAGGACTGGAAGGCCAGCCGCTCGATGAGCCCGCTGAACTCCGGTCCGGTAAAAAGCGACTCGAGGATGCGTCGCGCGACGTAGGTGATGCCGCGGCCGAGCTCCTCGAGGGTCGGCGAGTACGAGCGCTCGGCCCGCGACACGGTCAGGCGCAGCGGCTCGCCGAAAGGCGCGGGGCTCGCCTCGCGCAGCACGAGCTGGTCCGAGATGAGGCTCAGCTTGACGAGCTGGCGGGCAGCCAGCGGCAGGTCGCGGGCCGAGCCGCCCACCGCGGCGTCGAGGGCGAGGTGCTCGGGCAAGGTCGAGAAGATGGACCTGAGGTAGAGCGGCACCGGGGCGAGCTTCGCCTGGCGCGCAAAGTCGTCCGGAAGCGAGGAGCCGAGCGGGTTCATGGGCTCACCTGTGCCAGACGGGCCCGGGAGCGCATGCTGTGCTGCCCGGCGCCCGGGCACCGAGCGCTGCATCTTTCTTCGACCCGGGTCTGACGCCCGGCGGGCGGCGGAATGGCTCGAGGCAGCACGACCGCCTCCTCTCTGTGCTCGAGACCGCCCGATTATTCGAGAAGGGTTGCGCAAGGGCAACCGGCGGTTCGACGGCGACGGTCGAGAGCCGACGGTCCCCGTGCAGCCGCGGCAGAGGCCGCACGGGAGGCTGCCGGCCATCCCCGCCCGTCGCACCTCGCGATTCACCGGGACCTATTCGACGAATCAGTGTAGAGAAATCGACATGGCACAGCGCATCGTCAAGGTCCTCGTCGAGGGCCTCTCGGAGCACCTGGTTCCGGTCGGAACGCCGGTGATGGCGATCCTCGGACGCAAGGACGCTGAAGGACATCCCATCCTCGGCGCCATCCTCAACAACCGGCTCATCTCGCTCGCCACGCCGATCTGGGGCGCCTCGCGCCTCAAGCCGGTCAACGACAAGAGCCGGGAAGGGGTGCAGATATACCGGCGCTCGATCTCGCTCGTCCTCGTCCAGGCCGCCCACGAGATCGCCCCTCAGGTGCGGCTGAAGATCGGCCAGTCCCTCGGCGACGCCTACTTCTTCGAGTGGCTGTCGAACGAGCACCCCTCCGACGAGGTCTTGCGGGCCATCGACGTGCGCATGCGCGAGATCATCGCCGAGGACCGCCCCTTCATCGAAGAGCGGATGGATATCGACGAGGCGTGTGACCTCTTCGCACGCGAGGGCAACTTCGAGCGCGTCCGGCTGCTCAAGACCAAGCGCGACCCGGTCGTCTCGGTCGTCTCGCTGGGCGGTGGAACCCACACCCCGCTCTACAACCCGGTCGCTCCGGCCGCCGGCGGCCTGAGCGGCTTCGAGCTGGGGCCGTACAACGGCGGCTTCATCCTGCGCTTCCCCGATCCGACGCCCAAGCGGCACGAGATCCAGGACATGCCGCGGGTCTTCAAGGTCTACCGCGACACGCGCCGCTGGAACGAGATCCTCGGGGTGGGCGACGTCGGGCAGTTCAACGAGCTGTGTATCAACGGCGGGGTCAACGAGATCGTCCGCGTCGCCGAGGCGCTGCATGAGAAGCGCATCGCCGAGATCGCCGACCGCATCGTCGAGCGCAAGGAGGCCAGGCTGGCCCTGATCGCCGGGCCCTCGTCGAGCGGCAAGACGACCTTCTCCAAGCGCCTCTCGCTGCAGCTACGGGTCAACGGCGTGCGCCCGGTCGCCCTCTCGCTCGACGACTACTACGTCGACCGCGACAAGACCCCGTGCGACGAGGACGGTAAGCCGGACTTCGAGGTCATCGAGGCGCTCGATCTGGCGCTGCTCAACGAGCAGCTCGAGCGGCTTCTCCGGGGCGAGAGGGTCCACACCCCGCGCTACGACTTCAACACCGGCAAGCGCGTGCCCAAGGAGCGCTGGCGCCCCATGCAGCTCGGGCCGACCGACATGCTCGTCGTCGAGGGCATCCACGGGCTCAACGAGCGGCTCACCGCCTCTATCCCGCACGAGCACAAGTACCGCATCTACATCAGCGCCCTGACGCAGCTCACCATCGACAACCACGAGCGCATCTTCACCTCCGACTCGCGGCTGCTGCGTCGCATCGTGCGCGACCGGCTCTTCCGCGGCTACAGCGCCGAGCGCACCATCGAAATGTGGCCGCTTGTACGGCGCGGCGAGCAGCATCACATCTTCCCGTTCCAGGAGCAGGCCGACTTCATCTTCAACACCGCGCTGGTCTACGAGCACGCGGTGCTCAAGACGTACGCCAAGCGCTTCTTGCTCGAGGTGCCGACCGACTCGCCCTCGTTCATCGAGGCCGACCGGCTGATGCGCTTCCTGTCGCTGTTCGTTCCGGTCTTCCCGGAGGAGGTGCCGCAGACGAGCATCCTGCGCGAGTTCATCGGCGGCAGCGCCTTCCACTACTGAGCGGCCGGCGGGGGGGAGCCCGAGCGCCCCCGTGCTTTGGCCATGCGCTGTCGCGCCCGAGGGGATTTGCAGCCCGCCGCCGCTCCGGAAGCCGGCCCCGATCGCCTGGCGAGTCTTGCTCGACAGAGCACAGTTGCGGGCCGTTGACATGGTCGGGGGCCGATGGTTCCCTTGCGCCCCCATGGCCTCGCTCTTCGAGAGACGTCTGCTCACCGTCATCGGCAAGGGCGGCGTCGGCAAGAGCACAATCAGCGCCGCGCTCGCACTTGTCGCCGCACGCAGGGGCAAGCGGGTGCTCGTGTGCGAGCTCAATACCAAGGAGCGCGTCAGCGCCCTGCTCGGCACGCCGGAGGTGGGGGCCTCGATAGGCCCGGTTGCCGAGCGCATCGACGCGGTGGACATCCGGCCCCGCGAGGCGCTGCGCGAGTACGCGCTGATGGTCCTGCGCTTTCGCTCGATCTACGACGCGGTCTTCGAGAACCGCTTCGTGCGCCACTTCTTGCGCGCCATCCCTTCGCTCGCCGAGTTGGTGATGCTCGGCAAGGTGCTCTACCACGTGGACGAGAAGGGCCCGGACGGCCGGTTCCGGTACGACCTGGTCATCCTCGACTCGCCGGCGACCGGTCACGGGCTGGGCATGCTGCGGCTGCCTCAGGTGCTCACCGACACCGTACCTCCCGGCCCGCTGGCGGACGAGGCGGCGAAGATGCGCCGGTTGCTGACCGACGATCAGCGCAGCGCCGCGGTGCTCGTGGCCCTCCCCGAGTCGATGCCGGTAAGCGAGACGGTCGACCTCGACCGCGGCCTGCGCGAGACCGTCGGGATGGCGCGGGCCGCGCTGGTCCTCAACGGCGTGGTGGCGCCGCGCTTCTCGGCCGAGGAGCGTGCGCGACTCGAGCAGGCGGCGGGCGAAGAGCGGCTCGCGCGAGCGGTCTTGAGCCGGGAGCGGCGGGCCGAGCTTTCGAGTCACTACGCCGAGCGTCTGGCGCTTGAAGTGAGGCTGCCGCAGCTCGCAGTGCCGTTCCTGTTCTCGGAGCAGTTCGGCCGCGCAGCGCTCGAGCGGGTCGCCGACGCGTTGGAGGCAGCGTGACCGACAGCGTCCTCGGGCAGGTGGTGGCGAGCAAGCGCGTGATCGTCTGTGTGGGGTCCGGGGGAGTCGGGAAGACGACCGTCTCCGCGGCGCTGGCGCTCAAGGGCGCGCAGCTGGGGCGCAAGGCGTTGGTGCTCACCATCGATCCTGCGCGCCGGCTGGCCGCCTCGCTCGGGTTGAGCGAATTGGGCAACGCCGAGACCCGGATCTCGACCGACATGCTGCGCGCCGCCGGCCTCGAGCCGAAGGGCGAGCTCTTCGCGATGATGCTCGACCTCAAGCGCACCTGGGACGACCTGATCATCAAGCGCGCTCCGGCCGACCGGCGCGAGGCGATCCTCGGGAGCCGTTTCTACCAGCAGCTCTCCTCGGCGCTGGCCGGCAGCCAGGAGTACATCGCGATGGAGAAGCTGGTCGACCTGCGCCTGAACCGCGACTACGACCTGCTCGTGCTCGATACGCCGCCGACCGCCCACGCGCTCGACTTTCTCGACGCGCCGAACCGCGTGCTCGACTTCATCGGCAACGAGCGGGTGCGCTCGCTGCTCTCCCCGGCGCTCAAGGCGGGCCACCTCGGCCTGAAGGTGCTCAACCTGACCGGCGGCTACTTCGTGAGGACCCTGTCGCGGCTGACCGGTTTCGCCCTGCTGCAGGAGCTCGCCGACTTCCTCGGCACGCTCGCGCCGATGTACGACGTCTTCAAGGAGCGCGCGGTCAAGGTCAAGCAGGTGCTCGGCTCGCAGGAGACGGCCTTCGTGCTGGTCACCTCGCCCCATCCGCTGACCGTGGACGAGAGCGCCTTCTTCCACACGCTGCTTTTGCAGGACGCGATGCCCGTGGCCGCGGTCGTCGCCAACCGCGTCAACCAGGCGCAAGTCAAGGCGGAAGAGCTGGCGGCCGAGCAGCTCGTAGCGCTCGCCGGC
>DHSB01000249.1:5456-19105 GCA_002408385.1 Myxococcales bacterium UBA5297 | reverse complement strand
GCCGGCAAGCTCGAGGGCGCGCCGACCGAGTTCAGCGAGCCGGCGGTCGAGCGCCTCCGGAACGCGGTGGCCGAGACCGAGAGCCTGGCGCGCGCCGACGAGCGGCAGCTCGCGCGGCTTGCCTCGCTGTGCGCCCCCACGCCCCTCGTCCGCGTGCCTCGGTTCGATGAGGACGTGCACGATCTGGCAGGGCTCTGGCGGCTCGACAGGCACCTGTTCGGATAGGCGGCAGGTACGGCGGTCGATGGTAGGCTGCCGGGCCACGCCAGCCTTCAGGAGAGGAAGCAAGCATGGCCGCGACGCACACTCTTGAGGTCCAGACCACCAAGCGCTCCGAGCTTCTGGACATCACCGCGCAGGTCGGCGCGCTCGTCCGCTCTTCGGGCGTGAAGGACGGGCTGTGTACGGTCTTCTGTCCGCACACCACCGGGGCCATCACCATCAACGAGAACGCCGATCCGGACGTGAAGGACGACCTGCTCGCCGCGCTCGAGCGCATCGTGCCGAACCGCGGCTTCAAGCACGCTGAAGGCAACTCGGACTCGCACGTGAAGACCTCCCTGGTCGGGCCGTCGGTGACCATCCTCATCGAAGGCGGCGCGCTCAGGCTGGGCACCTGGCAGGGCCTCTACTTCTGCGAATTCGACGGGCCGCGCCGCCGCAAGGTCTGGGTGCAGGTTCTCCCGTAGGCAAGCAAGCGGCAGACAGCGCGCTCGCGCCCAACGGAACCCGCCGAGCGCCGGCGTTGTCGCAGCGTTCATGAGGAAAGCGCGGATGTCCCTGAGACTGTCGGTGGTCGTGTTCGCCCTGCTCGCGCTCGGCGCCTGTGCGACCGGGCGCGCAGGCCGGACCGAGGTCATCAAGTTCGATCCGGTGGTCATCACCCCTGGCTCGCCCGAGGAGAGGGAGCTCGCGAACCTCAATGACGACGAGCTGTTCGCGCTGGGCACCTCCGCCTACGCCGCGGGCGACTGGGCCAAGGCGGCGCGCTGCTTCGAGCGCCTCGCCGACGCCTATCCGCAGTCGCCGCACTTCGGGGCCGCGACCTACAACGCCGGGCTTTCTCTCGAGCGGACGGGCAAGTACGGCGAGGCGCTCGAGCGCTTTAGAGTCCTGGCAGACCCGGCCAAGGGCAAAGGCGACGCGCTCGATGCTGCCTTCCGCGTCGCCGAGTGCCACTACCACCTCGACGACTATCCGCCGGCCATCGAGGTCCTGACGACGCTCGCCGCGCGCGAGGACATCCCCGCCCAGGATCAGCTCCAGGCGCGCGTCCATCGCGGCATCTGCTTGGTCGAGAACGGGCAGCTTGACGAGGCCGAGCGCCAACTTCGCGAATCGCTGGGGTGGTGGGAGCGGCGCAACCAGATCGAGCGGCTCGACGAGTACTTCCCGTCACAGGCGCAGTTCTTCCTCGGCGAGATCTATCGGCTCTACTTCGAGCACGTTGAGCTCAATCCGGACAGGGGTGAGGAGAAGCTCGGCGAGGACCTGGAGTACAAGTGCGAGCTGCTCCTGTCGGCGCAGGGCCATTACTTGCGCTCCATCCGCATCGGCCACGGCCAGTGGGCGACCTCGTCTGGCTTCCGCATCGGCGCGCTCTACGAGACGCTCTACGACGCGATGCTCAACGCCAGGGTCCCGGCCGATCTCAACGAGGAGGAGGCGGAGATCTACCGCAAGGAGCTGCGCAAGCGGGTGCGCGTACTCATCACCAAGGCCATCAGCATCTACGAGCGCACCCTCGCGGCCGCCGAGCGCATCGGCAGCGAGACGCCCTTCGTCGAGCAGACCCGCCGAAGCCTCGAGCGAATGAAGGACATCTTGCTCGAAGAGCCCGAAACCGCGGAGCCCGCGGCCGAAGAGCCCGCCGGTGGGCCCCAGGCCCAACCCGCGTCCTGAGCGCGGGGCCCGCGGACCTTGCTTTGGTCCGCCCGGCCCGCGCTTCGAGTCAAGGGCCGAGGCTATGATGTCCGCGTGACCCTCCGCCGACTCCCTATCGGAACGCTCGTCTTCGCCATTTGCCTTCTGCTGCCTATCGTCGCACTCGCCGGCGACGAGCAGGTGCTCAGGTACTTCACCGCCGAGGAGATCGCGCGGCACGACGAGTACGTGCGGCCGCTCTATTCGCTCTGGGCGATCAAGCAGGTCTGGTGGCTGCTCTTCACGCTGGTCTTCCTGCTCCTGCAGCTCAACCGCAAGCTGAAGGTGCGCAGCGACAGGCTCGCCGCCCGCCTCGCCGGACCGCTCGGGAAGCTCGGCGCCCTGCGGCGCGTCGGCGGGGTGCTCACCAAGCTCTGGGGCGACGCCACCTGGGGCGGGGCGATGGTCTTCGTGGCCGCGTACTTGGCGATCATCACGCTCATCGACCTGCCGACCGACTTCTATTTCGGCTGGGTGCGCGAGCGGCAGCACGGCTTGTCGGTCGAAACGTTCGGGCGCTGGAGCTGGGATTCGACCAAGGGATTCGTCATCTCGGTCGCGACCTTCAGCACGCTTGCCTTCGGGCTCTACGGGCTTGCGCGGCGCAGGCGCAATTGGTGGCTGTTGCTCGGCGCGCCCTGCGCGGTGCTGCTGCTCGGCGCGGGGCTGCTCGATCCCTACCGCGTCCAGGTCTACCGCGACTACGAGCCGCTGCCCGACGGGCCGGCACACGAGGCGATCCTGCGAACGCTCGAGAAGGCAGGGGTCGAGCACGAGGGCGTCTTCCAGCTCAAGATGCGCGACACCACTCGCCGCGTGAACGCCTTCATCGCCGGACAGGGACCGACCCGGCGCATCGTCGTCTGGGACACCTTCATCGCGGCGATGACTCCGGGCGAAGTCGCCAACGCGGTCGGCCACGAGCTCGGCCACCTGCGCGATCGGTCGCCTGGCAGGCTTGTCTTCGCGAGCCTTTGCCTCGTGCCCTACCTCTGGTTCATTGCCGTCGCGTTGCGGCGACTCGGACGCCGGGGGCGACTCGGCTTCGACGGCGACCGCGACGTGGCCAGCCTGCCTGCCGTGCTGCTGCTGGTCTGGTGCGTCACCACCGCGCTCAACCCGATCGGCGGCGCCTACGGCCGCTACCTCGAGCACCGGGCTGACCGATACGCGCTCGAGCTGCTCGAGCAACCCGAGTCCTTCCGCTCGATGATGGTCAAGCTCGCGAGCCTCAACATGGCGGATCTGCACCCGCCGGCCTGGGTCGTGCTCCTGCTCGCCTCGCATCCGCCGACGATCGAGCGCATCGAGCGGGCCGAGCAGTTCGCGCGCGAGAAGGGCATCGCGATGGCCGAGCCGATGCCCGAGCTCTTTCGCGCGCCCGAGCCCAAGCAGCGGGCGGCCGAGACAAAGCGGGCGGAGCCGACGACCTTCGAGCCGGCTCCGCCGCGCTGACCCCTCCTCCCCCGGAGAGAGCTCCTCAGCGTGTCGCTGCCTGCTTGCCTGCGGCGGCCGCGGCGCGCTCCAACAGGAACTTCAACAGCGCCCGGGCGCGGCGGCCGGCCGCGGTCAGGCCCTTCTGGTCGATCTGCGCCGCCCGGGTCAGGTCGGCGAGGCCGTCGGCTTCGCCCGCGCGCAGCTTGAGCTCGCCGCGGTTGGCCAGCGCGATGATGTTGTCCTCGTACAGCTCGATGGCGCGGTCGTAGCAAACCCTCGCGTCGTCCTTGCGATTGAGCCGCTGATAGACCGTGCCCAGCGCGGCCTGGGCAGAGGTGTCCTTCGGGTTTCCGGCGACCATGCCCTCGAAGATGATGCGCGCGTCCTGCAAGCGGCCTTTGGCAGCCAGGTCGCAGCCGAGCTTGCCGATCTGCTGGGCCTGCTCGAAGGTCATGCCCTCGACCTCGGCCCAGGTGATCTCGTTGTTGAGGAAGCGGCGCATCTTCTGGCGGGTCGCCTTGTCGAGGGCGCGGCGATGGTCGTTGAGGTTGATCACGTTCGCGGTCATGAGAGTCCTCGTCGTGAGAGTGGGGCGGTTCTCCCCAGTCGAGTCGCTAGGCACGGCCCATGTTGCTCAGGGCCGACTTCGCCATCTCGTGGTGGAGCCGGGACATCGTCGAGATCATCTCGAACATCATCTTGCGCTGCTCCATGAGCTTCTGGAGCTGAAGCTGGAGCTTGTTGATGTCGAGCTGCGTCTTCTTGCCGTCCTTCGAATTCGAGTCCTGATTGATGAGCCGGTCGTTGGCCTCTTTGAGGTCTTTGGCGACATCGACCATTGCGTCGTCGAGACTGCCCATCATCTCGAACATCAGCATCTGGACGACGTCCTCGGGAGCCATGCCGGCGAAGCGGCTCTCGTCGGTGCGGTTCTCGGTCTTTCCGGAATCCTCCCGAGCGGCCGTTTCCTCAGTCTTGTTTTCTCCCGACGTCTCCTCGGTCTCCTCGGTCTCCTTCGTCGGCTTGGTGTCGCCGATCGTGCTCTCCTTGTCGGGCTCACCGGTCTTGTCCACCTCGTCGGGCTTGTCGGCCTTGCTCGTGTCCTCGATTGCTGCGGCCTTTTCGGCGAGCTTGGCCGAGACCGCGTCGACGTCGCACTTGGCGATGATCCCGTCGCAGTTGCCGATTCCCGCGCCGACGTCGAGCTGGTTCCAAGCCGAGGGGTTTTCGAGCAGGAAGCGGCAGGCGTCCTTGACCTCCTTCGGCATGTCCGGGTTCTTCAAGGCCGCTTCGAGGTCGATCTTGCCGATGAAGCCATCCTTGCTGCCGACGCCGGCCGCGGTGTCGAGCAGGTCGAAGTTGTTCTTTAGGACGTCGACCGCGTTGGAGAACTTCTTGTTCCAGTCGTCGGAGGTGGCGTAGCCGAGCCCCAACCTCTCCAACGCCATTCCGAAGAGCCTGCCGGCGGAGCCCATCCACTCCACCGGCGTCCGAATGTGGCCGGAGAGCGACTCGGCCGAATGGCGCTGGGTGAACGTGTCGCCCAAGTCCACCTTCTGGTCGCCGCCGACCACCGACTTGATCTGGTCGAGGGCTTTCTTGTTCACGGTGAGACGCTCGACGACATCGTCAAACATGTTGGTGATGTTGCTGATTCCTGGAATGTTCATACCCGCCTCCTTGCCGGCTGTTTTCTGGGTCGGTCTTTCGCGCCGCCGGAGGCGCGTTATGAAGGGGCGCGGTTGCAGCTGCGGTGCCATGGGGAGCGATCGCGAAATCCCTTGGGCATTGCGAGCCGGGGTTCGAGGCGCTCGTGCCTCGCTGGAACAGCGCTGTTATCGGGCGGGACAAGGCCCGTCGCTTCGCGCAGCAGAAGAGCCAGCGCCCGGTCACAGGCCCAGGCGCCTGTCGCGCGGCATGGCTGTCAAAGCGGCGGTCGGCCGGTCGCGGCTTTCGGCGCATGCTGTCCGCGGCCGCCGACGGCTTTGCGTTGGGAGAGAAGACGAGCCCTCAAGGGCTGGAAGAGGGCAGGACCGCCCCGTCGACGGGACCTACCTCAACCGAGCGCCGGTTCGGCTGAACCGTTCGACAACCGGGGCGGGCGGGGTATCCTCCGGGCCGTCCCGACGCGGCATGGCAGAAGAGTCGAGCCCGAGGAGGAAGCTTGAAGCGCCTGGCGATCATGGCAGTAGTGCTGCTTGCCCTGGCAGGGTTGGCGGTGCTCGGTGGCCTGTTCTGGTGGAATAGCTCCCTGGAGCAGTTCGCGCGGACTCCCTACGGCTCGCCCGAAGAGAAGACGGTGGAGATTCCGTCGGGCGCAGGGATGAAGCAGGTGGCGCGGCTGTTCGCGGGGGCGGGCGTAGTCGGGGACGAGACGCGTTTCTACTGGCTCGCCCGGCGGCTGGGCATCGACCGGCGCATCAAGGCCGGCGAGTACGGGTTTTCAGGCCCGATCGCCCCCGAGAAGGTCCTCGAGCAGATTGCGCAGGGAAGGGTCAAGCTCTACTCCTGCACCATCCCCGAGGGGCTGCGCGCCGACGAGGTGGCGCCCCTGCTCGAGCAGTGCGGGTTCGGCAAGGCCAGCGAGCTGCTGGCGCTCGCGCGCGACGCCGATTTCGCCAAAAAGGCGGGCCTAAAGGCCGACAGCCTCGAAGGCTATCTCTACCCGGACACCTACTCCTTTCCCAAGAACCCGAAGGTCGGGCAGGTGCTGCTCAAGATGGTCAGCCGGTACAACGAGGAGTACCGCAAGGCCGATGCCCTGAGACAGAAGGGCATCGGCCTCGATCCCCACGAGACCGCGACCCTGGCCTCCATCATCGAGAAGGAGACCGGCGATCCGCAGGAGCGTCCGCGCATCTCGTGCGTCTTCCACAACCGCTTGAAGAAGAAGATGAAGCTCGAGACGGATCCGACGGTGATCTACGCCAAGATCCTCCGCTACGGCTCCTTCGACGGGAACATCAAGCGCGACGACCTCGAGTACTTCCACCCGTACAACACGTACCGGGTCAAGGGCCTGCCCCCCGGGCCTATCGCCAGCGCGGGCGCCGCCGCCCTCCAGGCGGCGCTCGATCCCATCGAGTGCGATGACCTCTTTTTCGTCGCCTGCGGGGGCGGAACGCACAAGTTCTGTCCCGACTACACCTGCCATCAGCGCTGGGTCGACATTTGCCAGCGCGGACGGAAGTAGGGCCATTTCAAGTCCGGACACGGCACGAAGGCCGTCGCGGTCGAGTCGAGCTCCTCCCGGTCGCACCGATAGAGATGTCGAGGAGTGCTCCGAGCGAGAGCCGGGCAGCCCGAGGGTAGACCGGGCTTGCGAGGCCGAAGTCGAGGCCGGTGACGCTGCCCCCCCTCGAGAGGAGACCCTCGGGGTGCGCGACATGGGGGCGGGCCGAGGTCAGGCAAAGCTCAAGGGTTCGCAAAGTCGTAGAACCCTCGACTTCGCTGGGGCCGACCGGTTGCGCGCCCCCTGGCGGTCTTAGGGCAAAGCCGGCTAGCGCTTGGGCTGGAAGAGGCCGGCTTCGTCGACGCCGAGCATGCCGGCCGTCACGGAGCGTTCGTCGGCAGGGCTCAACCGCGCGATCATGCGTCGGGTGAGCACCGGAAAATGCCGCACCTCGTCAAGCCGGGTGGCGATGCGCTCCAGGTGCTCATCGCTCGTTCTCCAGCCGATGTCGTCGAAGGCGCGCAGGTCGAGCGGAAGCGAGTATTCGCGCAAGGTCTTCTGTCCGAGCGAGTTGAAGTAGACCTCGAAATAGGACAGGGCGAGCTCGCGCAGCGTCCGGTAGATGGGCTCGCGGAATCGCAGCCCCACGAAGTTCGACTTGGCGACAGCGCCCCAATGCCCGTCGACCTGATAGACGGCGAGCACGTGGTCATCGTCGTTGGCGGCCCGCAGGTCGACGAGCAGCGGGCGATGACCGAGGCGGGCGAGCGCGGCGGCCGCGAAGAGCGCGCCATCAAAGCAATGCGCCTTGCGGTCGCGCAGCACGCTGCGTGGCGAGCGGTAGATGGGGTCCGGGCTGTAGGGGGTCGATTCCAGCCGCCCCTGGATTTGCAGCGGGCTGCTGAGCGCGTCGAAGACCGCAAGCTCGGCGCAGGTCCAGCGCTCGTCGACGGGTCGCTTTTTCCGGGAAGTGGCTCTCTTCAGCATCGCGTGTTCGGGTTTCGCCTTCCTCCTGTGGGCAGCGCAGGGCGCGAGGCCGCGGTCGCGCAGGATAACATCGGCCCTCGCTCAACTCCGCCGAGGCAGGCCGCGGGAGTTCTCCTAGCCCTCAGCAGCCCAGCTATTGCCAACTTAGCAAAGGAACGGGGCGCACGGGCGGGTGGCAGCGCCGGTCTTGCTCCGAGCATCGCCGAGCCGCTTGACCTAGAGCCTGGGGGCCCGAGCCCGCGCGCCCCGGCAGCTCTCCTCGGTCTCGGCATGGGCCGGGTCAGGGCAACAGCTCGCCGATGTGGCCGAGCCAGCGCTCGTACTCCTCGGCCGTAGGCCGCAGTCTCGAGAGGGCGCTCATCGATCCGTCGCGCGAGAAGCCGAGCTCCGAGCCGATGAGCATCCGGCGCTCGGCCTCACGACGGCCCCGCGAGATGACGCGGGCGGTCTCCATCCGCGTGAGGGTCCTCTCGATAACGGCCAGCTCTGCCTCGGCATTGCCGCGCACCGCGTTCATCTCGGCGACCATCAGGCCCGCGATCTGCTGCAGGACGCTGTCGACGAAGGCTTCGTCGAAGAGGTCGAGCTCTTCGGGCAGCGCCCGTAGCTTGTCCTCGGCGTAGCGTCGGAACCTCTCGGCAGAGGAGCGCTCGGGACGCATGAACGACTGAAGGAACTCCTCGCCCGAGCAGGGCAGCAGCGCGCCGTCCCAAGCGCCGTCCGGACTGAACAGGAAGCCCGAAGTCTGCTCGGCGAGCGCCGCGGCGACGAAGCCGTGCGCGAGCGCGGAGAGAGCCGGCTCGCCGAACAGGCGCGAGACCTCGAATCGATACCCGAGCGCGAGGCTGTGCGGCCAGCGCTCGTCGAGGCCGCGTTCGCGAAGACGGCTCACTTCCGGCTCGTACCAAGTCCATCCAGACGTGGGCACCCGCGCGATCTCGCCGCGGCCGCCCCCGGGGACGACCCGGAAGACCGCGGCCGCCTCGCCGAGCGACGCCGAGGGCTCAAACCGGATCTGTGCCCTCTCGGCACTGTGCGCGACGCTTTGCCGAGCCCGCTCCAACAGCTCGGGCGGCAGCGCGACCATGCGCTCGAGCGGGAACTGCACCAGGGCCATGCGCAGGAGCTCGGTCGCCCGCTGCTCGAGTCGGGCGAGCGCGGGCTGCTCTTGCGATGTTGGAAACACCTGAAAGGTAAAGCCCATGGGCTGCTCCAACTGGCGCGCTCCGGCCGCCCAATGCTCGTTCGCCGCGGTCTCGCTCCCCTGGTCCGAGTCGGCGCAAGCCGCTTCGGAGCGGGTTGCTTCGGTTCGCCGGTGATCCGCCCCGGGTCTCTGCGCCTTCATCTCCTGTTACGCCGCCAAACCTCCGCGGGCAGCATCGTCGAGAAGCCGAAAGTATAGGCCAGCCGACCCTCTTGCGCCTGTGTTTGACCTTGGCCGGGGGCACATCTAAGTTGCCCGCCGTCATGCGCGTCTTGAGCGGATTCGATGCGGCACGCGGACAGCAGCTCGCTGGTTGCGCGGTGGCGTTAGGCAATTTTGACGGTGTGCACCTGGGCCACCGGGCTCTCTTCCGCGAAGCGATGGAGCGGGCGCGCGGCCTGAGGCGCCCGGCGGTCGCCGCGACGTTCGAGCCGCATCCGGGCAAGGTCCTCGCGGCCGAGCTCGCGCCCAAGGTGATCACGCCGCTGCCGCGAAAGCTCGAGCTGCTGGAAGCGCTCGGTCTCGATGCGGTCATCGTCCAGCGATTCGACGAAAGCTATGCCGATCTGCCGGCCCCGGAGTTCTTGGAGCGCGACTTGTTCGGGGCTCTGGCTCCGTCCTGGGTCGTCGTCGGGCCCGACTTCACCTTCGGACGAGGCCGCGGCGGCACGGTCGGCGATTTGCTTGCGGCTGCCGCCCTGTACAAGGCGGGCTTCACCAAGGTCGAGCCGGTCACCTGCGATGGCGTGGTCGTCTCGTCGACCAAGATTCGGGAGTTCATCGCCGAAGGGCGCGTGGGCGCAGCCGCCAGGTTGCTCGGCCGGCCCTTCGACGTACAGGGCAGGGTCGTCCACGGCGAAGGGCGCGGCCGCAGGCTCGGCTTTCCAACCGCGAACCTTGAGTGCGAGGGCGAGGTCCGCCCGCGCAACGGGGTCTACGCCGTGCGCGCCTTTTTCGGCGGCGCGGTCTACGCGGGCGCCGCAAACATCGGCCGCAAGCCGACCTTCGGGAAGGGCGAGGTCACCATCGAAATCTTCCTCTTCGATTTCGACGGTGACCTCTACGGCACTCCGATGTCGGTCGAGTTCCTGAAACGCCTGCGCGGCGAGCAGCGCTTCTCCTCGGTCGAAGAGCTGTCCCGGCAGATCTCCGAGGACTGCGAGGCGGCACGCGCCGCGCTGGCCCGAGTGGAGCCGCCTGGCCGGTTGTCGCCGCGAGCCTAGGGGCAAGAGCGAGGAGGCAGGCCTGACAGAGCGCAGGTCGCTTCGCCGCCGTGGACTGGCGGCGAAGGCCTTGAGCGCCGGGCGCAATCGAAGGAGTTCGAGCTGAGGAAGAGCGCCCGGAGCTAAGGCTGGCTTCTTAGGAGAAAGCGAAGCGCGGCGACCGATGAGCGGCGGGGGGGGGGACCAGCTTATCGAGGCCGCCGCGCTTCGTTCGGTCTTTATTGCAGGGCAGATGCCAAGTCGGAGAAGTAGACTAATCCCGCGAAATCACGGCAGCGCGAGGCACGGGCTCGCCTCTGGTTTGCGCACCTGAATTGCATGATTGAAACCCCACTGCAATTCTGGGAGGCGCGGCGCTCAAGGGCGAGAGGATAGGCGAGGGGCTTGTCGGTCCCCTGTTGGCGGCCGTGGTGCGTTTGAAGGCTCACGATGGTCGAAGCCCGGGCTCTACAGGCTGGCCGGCTCGCCTCTGCGGCCCGAAAGCTCTGCCCAGGTCATTCGTTCCCCCGCGAGCCTCCCGGGGTGAAAGGCCTCGAAGCCCCTGCGCCGCGGGGATCGAGCTGTCGATTCCTGAGAGTGTACGCGTGGATGCGCCTCTAGGCTGCGCGCGTGAGCATTCGAGCGGAGACGCGCGATGGAGACCGCGCGCGTGCCAAGATCTCGAGAGGCAGCTCTGAGGGGGGACAAGACTGACTGCACATCAGCCGGGGGCCTGGCGCTGCTGTACAAGCGTCTCGCCGGGGCTCGCCCTTTTCAGACGAGCAAAGAAAAAAAAAGAAGCGCAGCAACCGTGAAGCGGCGGGGGGGGGACCAGCTTCTCGAAGCTGCTGCGCTTCTTCGCGTACAATTAGCAACGGCCATGCCAATGCTGCGTTGCGCTGTAACCCTGCGAGTTTATTAGGGGCGGCCTCTGGTGCGCGGCCTCCGACCTTTCGTCCCTGAATTGCAGCCCTGAAAGAAAATTTCAACGGTGAAGGTTTTTCGCCCCGCTCCCCTCGCCCCGTTGCCCTTTCAAGGCGGGCGCCTGAGCCCCGCGCGCTCGGAAAAGCTAGCGGCAAACGTAGTGGGTCGGATCAGGCACGCCCGCTGCCTCGAAGCCCTTCTTGCGCAACAGGCAGCTATCGCAGTGCCCGCAGGCTCTTCCCTCTTCGTCGGGGTCGTAGCAGGAGTGGGTCAGGCCGTAGTCGACGCCCAGCCCGACTCCGCGGGCGATGATCTCGGCTTTGGTCAAGCGCAGCAGCGGCGCGTGGATCTTGAAGCGCGCCCCCTGGGCGCCGGCCCGGGTCGCGACGTTGGCGAGCTGCTCGAATGCTTCGACGAACTCCGGGCGACAGTCCGGATAGCCCGAGTAGTCGACCGCGTTGACCCCGATGAACAGGTCGCGCGCGCCGACCACCTCGGCGAGCCCGAGCGCGATGCCGAGGAAGGTGGCATTGCGCGCCGGCACGTAGGTGTCGGGGACGCTGCCGTCGTCCGGGCGGTCCTTCTCGACCTCTATGTCCGAGGTGAGTGAGGAGCCGCCGATCGGCCTCAGATCAAGCGACACGACCCGGTGCGAGGCGGCGCCGAGTACCCGGGCGATGGTCTTCGCCTGCTCGATCTCCTGCACGTGTCGCTGGCCGTAGGCCACGGTGAGCGCGTGGACGTCGAAGCCCTCGCTCCGGGCGATGGCGAGGCAGGTGGCCGAGTCGAGGCCACCGGAGAGGAGCAATACTGAGGGAGTGGACATGGCCTTCTTCCTGACAACGGGTGGTCGGGCGCCCATTCCCGAAGGGCGCGCTCTGGGGACGGCGGGGACGCCGGCCCACCTTTTACACCGACGGGACTACTGGCGCCGGCCCGCGAGCGCATAGTCGCTCGCGCACGGCTCGCATGCGCACTCCGCACCCTCGAGCTCGACGAACTCGTCGCGCACCGTGCCGCAGACCAGCCGGACGTCCAGCCCTGCGTCCGGGCGGACGGGCGTCGCCGCTGCGGGTGGCTCCGGCATTCCACCGTCGCAGCCACCGACCGCGCGCGCCTGCGCCTCGTCGTAGAGCCGCGCCTCGATGGTCTCCGAGAGGGCACAGGTGCAGTTGCACGGTGGTCCCAAGGTTCGACTCGCCGACGCCTTCACCATCAGGCGCTCGCCGTCGAAGGTCCCCTCGTGCGACGCCTCGCCGACCGTCAGGAACGCCTCGCCACTCTGGCTGTTCATCGAGAGGGTCCCTGAGAAGGACTCGGGCATGCCGCCGTCGGTGAAGGCGCAGCCGGTCTCGCGAAGCGTGAGGGAGAAATCGAAGGTGCCGAGGACGGTGTCTCCTGGCGCCTGCGGCGCAGCGGGGCAGGCGGCAAAAAGCAGGACGCAAACAAGCGCGGCGCGGCGAGGCAGCCTCAAGAGGTGTCGGGAAACCTCCTCGAACTCGGCCCGCCCCCCGTTCGCCCCGAGCTTTGCACCGGGCCCTCGCCCGGCGGCGGTCTTATCAACGAACAGCGGACTGGACGCTGAGCACGCGCAAGCAAGTGGAAGTCCCCTCTCCCGCGCTTGCGCGGGACGAGGGGATCTAGGGGAGAGGGAAGGCTGGCCGCAATCGGTCGATGAGAGGCCTCCTATCGACTCAGCGCTCGTGCTCAACCTCGAGG
Organism: Myxococcales bacterium UBA5297; assembly: GCA_002408385.1. Classification (GTDB taxonomy): domain Bacteria; phylum Myxococcota; class Myxococcia; order Myxococcales; family UBA5297; genus UBA10939. The sequence goes on along the minus strand of DHSB01000249.1, from coordinate 6,537 downwards.
AGCATCGGTGGCTCTGAGTTCGGAGCGTAGGCCGAGCCTGCGAGGCCGAGCGGCCCTTCGACTCCGCTCCCGCCGCTCGCTTTTCTCGACGCCTCTTCACTCGGCGCTCCCGCGAACCGCCTCGCGCAGCTCGCCGACGTCGTCGCGCAGGCTGGTGAGTATCCCGTCCCGCAGCTCGGGAAGCGCCGCGGCTGCCTCGTCCAGGTCGACCGCTTCGGGATCGGCCTCTCGATAGCTCGACGCCAGCAGCAGCGAAGCGCGCATCGCCGCTCCCGCGTCGCCGCAGGCGAGCAGCGCGACCCGCGAGGCCGACCGCTCGATGGCCATCAGCAGCTCCCCGGCATCGACCCGGTGCAGCTCGTCGCGGGCCTCGAGGGCGAGCGCTCTCAGGTCGCCTTCGCCGAGACCTTCCAGCCGCGAGGCGAGCGGCTCGACTCGCGCCGAGAACGGAGCCCTGGCCTGCGCCTCGAGGCCCAGCGCGGCGGCGATCGCCTCCACGAGGTCGGTCAGGCCGTCGGGGCCTGCGAGGCGGGCGGCGCCATACCCGGCGCGCGACAGCTCGCAACTGCGCAGCAGCAGGAAGGCGAGGGCGCCGCCGTCGGCGCGGGCGAGCGGTGCCAGGCCGAGGAGCAGACGGTCGGTGTCGCCCGGCTCGAGGCGCAGCTCGCTGCTCTCGGGGACGATCCACGCGTCGAGCCGCGAGATGCCGACAGCGTCCCTCGCCGCCCGGAGACGCGCATGAAGCGCGGGCGCGCAATCCGGTCCAATCCGCCTCGCCTCGTCGAGCCCGAGCCTCCCGAGGCTCGCTCCGAACACTGCGCCCGCCTCCCGGGCGACCGCGGCCAGAAGCCTGGCGACCGGGCCTTGTGCCAGAGGCTCGTACAGCCTCTCGCGCAGTGACGCCTCGATAGGACGCGACGGAATCCTCCCCTCGGTCGGTCGGCGTTCAAAGAAGGCATCGACCGAGCGCAGCAGGCGCGCTCGCTCGCTCTCGCCGGCAGCCTCGGCCGCGCAGGCGAGCCTGCCTCGCCGGTCGGTGGCCAGCGGAGCGCTGCGCGCCAGCTCAGCGAGCGGACGTACT
>DHSB01000249.1:3285-5291 GCA_002408385.1 Myxococcales bacterium UBA5297 | reverse complement strand
TCCAAACAGCTCGGCCTGGCGCTCGAGATCACGGGGATCGGGAGCGAGCACGTACGCCCGCTCGAAGAGCTCGGCGGCGCGCGCGGGCTGCTGCCCCTCGAGCCTCTCGGCGAGCGCACGGAGGCGCCCAGCCGCCTCGCCCGGCCTCTGCTCGGCAAGCCGCTCGACCTGGCGCAGCTCGATCCCCGCGTACGCGTCGAGGTCGCCCAGCGCGTCGGCGAGCTGCTGCGCCTCGCGCGCGATCTCTTCGCTGAACGCGAGCTCCAACGCTGCGCACAGGCGTCGCAGGCCCTCGGCTTCGCGCGACTGGGCGATCAGCGCCCGGCCCAGGGGCAACAGATACGGCTCGATCGCGGAGGCGCCGGCGAGCTCCTCGAGGCGCTCGGCGGCGCGCACGAGCACCTCAGTCGCCTCCGAGCGGAGGGCAAGACCGCACAGCGCGTCGAGCAGCTCGCGGTCGCTCGGCGCCTCCTCGAGGGCGCGCTCGATGACCGAAGTGGCATGGCCGACGTCGCCCACGCGGTCGGCATAAAGGCGCGCTGCGACCTTGCGCGCTGCCAGGCGCGCGTCGGGCTCGTCCGCCGCCTCGGCGTACCAGGTCAACGTCGCCGCGCCCTCGGGCCAGTGCTCGCGCTCCAGATACCAGTCGCTGAGGCGTTGGAGCGCCTCCGTGCCACCGGCGCCGTGGACCGCGGCCGCCTCGAGGTGGGGCATCGCCTCGTCGCTCCTCTCGAGGGCCACGAGGAAATCGGCGGCGCGAAGGTGCAGCCGCCCTGCCTCCTCGCCCCTTGCCAGCGAGAGCAACCCGAGGGTCGCCGCGAGGCCCTTGGGCGCGTCGTGCAGGCGTTCGGCGCAGCGCAGCATCCCCTCGAGCGCTGTCGGCGCCGGCTCTCCGCGCGCGGCAACCTCGAAATGCGCGAGCGCTTCGGCCTGCTTTCCAGCGGCTTCGCAGGACTCCGCGAGCCTGATGGCGACCGCGTGGACCGCCGCGGGTCCGGCATTGCCCGCGAGCTCTCCGTGGACCTCGAGGTCGAGGCGACCGCGGGCGAAGAGCAGCTCGGCCAGGCTGTTGGCGGCGCGCTGGGACTCGGGGTCGTGCTCGAGCGCCCGCTGGAAGGCGAGCTGGGCGCGGTCGAGATCGCCGAGCAGGTCGCGGGCGAGCTCGCCCGCTTCGGTCCAAAGGCTCGACGCCTCTACGTTCGACCGGCGAGCGGCGCCCTGCTCGATGAGCGCGACCAGCTCGGCGCTCTCCCCGGCGGCCCGTAGCAGCTCGCGAAGCCGGTCGAAGGCAAACTGGGAGTCCGGGTCGCAGTCGAGCACCTGCCGCAGCGCCCGGATTTCGGCGGCCCGATCGCCGGCGCCCTGCCACGCCTCGGCACAGCGCCTGAGTAGGCTGGCCCTCGGCGCTCCTTCCTGCCGTGCAGCCCGCAGCTCGAGCGCCCGGGCGAGGAGCGCCTCGGATTCGCCAGCCCCGATCCTCTCGAGGCGGGCGAAGAGCGCCGCGTCCTCTGGCGCGAGCGCGAGCGCCTCGAGCAGCTCTTCACCGGCGGCCGCCGGGTCCCCGAGCGCCTCGAGCGCGTCGGCGGCCAGCCCATGAAGCGCTCGCGCGTCCTCGCCGCCTCCAGCGGCCAGCCGGCGGGCAATCTCCAGAGCGCGCTGCGGCTCTCCGCAGCGCTGCAGCGCGACGGCGAGACTTCGCTCGGTGCCGCGCTTGGCGCGCTCGCTGGCGAGCGCGAGCGCCTTCTCGAGCGCTTCGGCGGCGCGGCGGTGGTCGCCGAGCCTCTCGGCGGCGATCTCGGCGAGCCGGACGAGGGTCGAGAACCGCTCGGCCTCGTCCTCGCACGCTTCGCTCTCCAGACCGAGGACCTCGAGGAGAGCGGGGTAGTCCTCGCGCGCCTCGGCGAGGGCACGCAGGGCGGCGAGCGAGCGTCGGTGCCGCGGGTCGAGGTCCGTCGCGGCCCGCAGGACCTGCTCGGCCTCCTGAGCGCGTTGCGGCTCCCCCCCCC
>DHSB01000249.1:2530-3147 GCA_002408385.1 Myxococcales bacterium UBA5297 | reverse complement strand
CCTTGTCGCACCGCAGCTCGACGAGCTCGGCACGCGCCGGCTCTCCTCGCTCGACGAGCTGCTCCTCGCGCCTTTCGAGCAGCGCGACGAGCTTCGCCGTGTCGCCCGCCGCCAGCTCGCGCACCGCGGCAAAGGCCTCGTCGTCGCCTGAATCGCGCGCGAAGGCCGCTTCGAAGAGCCGCAACGCCTCTGGCGCACGCCCGACAGCGCGGGCGAGGCGCGCGCCGCGAAGCTCGAGCTCTTTGCGACGCTCGGCGCCGTCGCCGTCGAGCTCGAGCACGGCGAGCACCTGCTCGAGTGCCTCCTCGCCATGTCCGCGCCGCTCGCAGACCTCGGCGAGCGCCAGGCGGGCCTCGCTCAGCCGGCCGTCGGCATCGACCGCGCCGCGCAGCGCCGAAAGAGCCTCGTCCCAGCGCTCGAGCCCCGCGAGCAGGGCTCCTGCGCGCAGCAGTCGGGGCGCACGCTCCGGCGCGCTCTCCAGCCGGCGCGCCTCGCCCAGCAGCGCCTCGGCTTGTTCTGCGGAGCGACCGAGCCGCTCGAAGATCGCAACCCTGGCCGCGTAGGGCAGGCAGGATTCGGGGCTGGCTTGCGCGGCGCGCTCGAGCAGCTCGAGCGCG
>DHSB01000249.1:0-2400 GCA_002408385.1 Myxococcales bacterium UBA5297 | reverse complement strand
GCGCTCGAGCAGCTCGAGCGCGCGCTCGGGCTCGCCGGCCCTCTCGTCGAGCAGCCTCGCCGCCGCGAGCAACGACGCGGCGGCGGCGGCCGGCTCGGCATCGGCCTTGGCGACGAGCACCTCGGCCGCCTCCCGGAATCTTTCCGCCTCTTCGTAGAGCGCGCGGGCGCGCTCGCAAGCCTCTCCGAAGCCTGGCGCCTCGCGTCCGGTCGCTACGAGCGAGGCCCAGGCATCGGCCGCATCGGCGCTGCCAGAAGCCTCGAGGCAGCGAGCGCGCTCGAGCCGGGCCTGCCCGGCTTCGGCGACATCGTCGGTCCGCGAGGCGAGCTCGGCGAGAGCAGCGGCGAGCCGCTCGGGCTCTGCCTGCTCGCGCAGATCCTCGAGCGTCGCCCGCAGCGCCTCGAGGTTCTCGGGGTCGGCCGCGAGGGCCCGCGCCCGCAGCGAACGCGCGCGCTCGCGATCGCCGAGCTCCTGCCGCGCGACCGCGGCCGCGCGCAGCAGCAACGCGGCCTGCCTGCCGGGCTCGGCGCGAGCCGCAGACTCCGCCAGCACGCCGACCTCGTCCTCATAGCGGCCGGCCGCGTGCAGCTTCTCGGCGAGCAGCCTCTGCAGCCCCAAGTCCGAGCTCTCGATGCCGGCCAGCGGCTCGAGCGCGGCGAGCTCGCGGGCCGGGTCGGGGGCAGCCTCGGCGGCCTGTCGGAGCGCGGCCGCCCGCTTCGCGCGGTCTTCGAGCCGCTCGGCGCGCGCCATGCTGACCGCGTAGAGCCGGGCCCGGTTGTCGCTGGCCGCGTGGCAGTGGGCGAGGGCCTGGAGCGCCTCGTCGGTGCGGTCGTGGTGGGAGTCGAGGGCGAAGGCTGCGCCCAGCCGGTCGGTCGCGAGGCTCAGCTCGCCTTGGGCGAAGGCGGCGAGGCCGGAGCGATAATGCGCGCGGACGAGATGCGGGTGTGGCAGCCGCGCGCCGGCCTCGGAGCGCGCGAGCAGCCGCTCGTCGAACGGCCGCGCGGCGAGGTCGCCTGCCAGCTCCTCGGCGAGATCGGCCCGCAGGACGAGCGATTCGAGATCATCCGGCGCCAGCAGGAGCGCGGCGTCGAGCGCGCTCGCCGCGGCCTCGAGCCTGCCCACCTCGACGAGCACCTGGGCCCGCGTCCTGTGCAGGCCCGCCGCCTCCGCGGGCACGGCGCGCGCGCGCTTTTCGAGCAGCTCGGCGAGCGTCTCGGGGCTGCGGCCCGCGTACTTGCCGACGAGCACCGAGAAGGCCTGCTCGTTTGCCGGCTCGAGGTCGAAGGCGCGCCGTGCGTCGTCCTCGGCGGCCGAGAGATGTCCGAGCGCCTGGCGCAGCTCGGCGGCGTCGAGCAGCAGCGAGGCCGCCGCCTGCGGCGGCTCGTGCGCCGCGCGAAACTCGTAGAGCAGCGCCTGCCCCTCGGCATCCTCGAGGGACTTCAGATAGCCGACCCGGCGCGCGAACGCCTGCTCGTTTCGCGGGTCCCGCGCGAGCAGGGCGGCGTCGAGCGCGGCGGCGTCCTCGTCGCGGCCGGCGGCGACGAGCGCCTGGGCGCAGACTTCGGTGAGCTCGAGGTCGTCGGGGGCGAGCTCGCGCGCTTCGTCGAGCACCCGAGCGGCCGCCGCGAGATCCTTGGCCTGCTCGCGGAAGAGGTCCGCCGCCCTGCGCAGCAGCGCGATCCGCGGTTGCCGCTCGCTGAGGGTCGCGGCGCGGGCCTCGTAGCTCGCCGCGAGCTCGGCGAAGCGGCACTCGAGCCCGAGCAGCTCGTCGAACAGGTCGCGCGCCTCGGCGAAGTCCGGCTGCAGCCTGAGCGCCTCTTCGAGCGTGGTGCCCGCGCGCGACGAGTCGCCCAGCGCGAGCTGCAGGCGGGCAAGGCGCAGCAGCGCCGCGGCTCGGCCGTCGTCCTCTGGCAGCAGCGGCAGCAGCGCCTCGAGCAGCTCGGCCTCGCCGCTGCGGTCCCGGCGCAGCCCGCACAGCTCGGCGGCCTGCAGCGCGGACTCGAGATCGCCCGGGTCGAGTTGGAAGGCCCGCCGGAACGCCCTCTCGGCCGCCTTCGGGTCGTCGAGCCGCTCGCGCAGCAGCAGGCCCCGGCGGCGCAGCCTCTCGGCCGCGGCCGAGGTCTCGGCCTGCTCGACGCACAGGTCGGCGCTCTCCGCCAGCACCCCGGCGACCCCGGCGAAGTCGCCGAGCTCCGCGAGAACGTCGGCCAGCTCCTCGAGCGCCTGCCGGGCCGTGGCGCTCTCGTCGATCTCGAGCGCCCGTCGGGCGATCGAGCGCAGGACGCAGGCGAGCGCCGGCTGGTCGCCCGCGGCGCGCAGCGCCTCGGCCCGCGCGAGGTCGACGGGCAGCGGGTCGAGCGCCGAGGCCCGGGCGAGCTCGAGCAGCTCGGCGGCCAGCGA
>DHSB01000222.1:65506-83984 GCA_002408385.1 Myxococcales bacterium UBA5297 | reverse complement strand
AGCGATCCGTCACCCCCTATGCCAATTGCCGGCCGCTCGAGCGATGGCCCGGTGTTTGACGGTGGATCCTCGGTCGGGTAGCGTCGCGCCGGGGAAAAACCTCAGGGATTGCCGTGCAGTCAGCCAGGATCCTTCTCGCCGACGACGATCGAGCTTTCCGCGAGCACGCCGCCTCGCTGCTGCGCACACGAGGCCACGAGGTGGCGCTCGTCGAGGACGGCAACGAGGCGCTGCGCCGGCTCGACTCGGCCCCCTTCGACCTTGTGCTCGCCGACCTGGGGCTTGCCAAGATCGACGCCCTGGGCCTGATCTCCGAGGTGAGGCGCCGGGTCCCCGAGCAGGAGGTCATCCTCGTCACCCAGCGCAGCGACGTGAGCGCGGCCGTCTCCGCCCTGCGCGCCGGGGCCTCGGACTACCTGCTCAAGCCGGTCGAGCAGACCGAGCTCATCGAGCGCGTCAACCGCAGCCTCGAGCGGGCCGCGCTGCGCAAGGAGCGCGCGCAGCTTCTCAGCGAGAACCTCGAGTTCGTGCGCGACCAGGCGCTCTACCAGCGCTGCCTGGCGATGCTCTCGACCCTCGACCTCGAGCGGCTCCAGGAGATCTGTCTGGCCGACCTGTGCTCGGTCTGCGACGCGCAGAGCGGCGCGCTGTGGATCGCCAACGAGCGCGGCGAGCTCGACTTGCGCTCGTACCGCGGGCTGATCGACCGCTCGGCGCTCGAGGCGACGCTCATCCCGCGCACGAGCATCTTCTCCGAGCGGCTGGCGGGGCAGAAAGCCTTCGAGGTCCCAGGCCAGCGGCTCGGCAAGGCCTTCTACCTGCCGCTGCGCGCCGCGGGCGAGCTGGTCGGGCTCGTGCTGTGCGCCGACAAGCTGACCGGCGACTTCGGCGAGGAGGACTTCGCCGTCGTCCGTGCGATCGGCGCCTTCGCCGCGACCGCGCTGCAGAACGCGCGCAGGTACAGCGCGGTCGAGCGGCTCGGCCTGCGCGACCGGGACACCGCGGCCTACAACCTTGCCTACTTCGTCGACTACGCGGGCAAGGAGTTCTACAAGGCGCGCCGCTACGGCCGCTCGTTCTCGGTGCTCACGGTGAGCCTCGACCGGCTCGCCTCGCTGCGTGAGCGGCGCGGGGCCAAGGCCGCCGACGAGCTGACGCGGGCGGTGATCGGCGCGCTGGGCGCCGCGGTGCGCGACAGCGACGTGGTCGCCAAGGCGGCCGAGGACGAGTTCTACGTGCTCCTGCCCGAGACCGACTACCTGGGCGCCCTGGTCGTCGCCCGGCGCGCCCGCGGGGTGTTCGACTCGGGCGAGCAGGTCGCGCGCCTTGCCTCGGGCGAGGTGTCGATGGCCGTGGGCGCGGCGACCTTCCCGCGTGACGGCCAGGACCTCGATCAGCTCCTGCACCTGTGCCGGCGCCGCCGCGACGAGGATCGGATGAGCCTCGCGCGCAAGCTCGACCTCGGGCGGCTCGACTTCTGGAGCGCGGTCGACCTGCTGCTCGGCAATCGCGACTCGCCGCCGTTGCCCGCCGACGACCGGGCCGGGCCGACCCGCCGCGGCTGCCTGCCGTCGAACCTCTTCTCGCAGCTCCAGGTCGAGCTGGCCCTCGACATCATCCGCGACCCCAAGGCCCGCGGGCTGCTCTACGTCGGCGCGGCCGAGGTGCGCTCGGACTTGCCGGCCGTGGAGGTGCTCGAGCGGGTCCCGGCCGACAGCGCGATGCGCGTCTACCTGCTCGGCCGGCGCGCCGACCTCGAGAGCCATAGCTGGGCCGCGCCGGTCTTCCTCGAAGGCGACGAGCGCATCCTCAAGCACGAGTTTCTGCTCCTCTACACCGAGAAGGCCGCCTACGCCCTGGTGCAGCGCAAGGCCGCGCGCGGGGCGCCCTGGGGCTTTCACACCAGTGACTCGGCGGTGGTGAGCGAGCTCGTCAACAAGCTGCAGGAGCGCTACGACCTGCAGCCTCTGTAGCGCCAGAAACCGTGTAGGAAGAGAGCCTCATGCCGCGAGCACGCAAAGTCCTGCTGGCCGATCCCGACACCAAGGTGCTGCGCGACCTGTCGCGAGCGCTGCGCGAGCGCGGCTACCAGACCTCGGTCGCCTCGGACGGCTCGCGCGCGCTCGAGGTCGCGGTGCTGCGCCACCCGGAGATCGTGCTCTTCGACAACGGGTGCGGCCTGGTCGACGCGCGCACCTTCACGCAGATCCTGCGGACCAACCCGCGCACCGAGGACATCCCGGTCATCGTCACCGGGACCGCCAGCGACGCCGACAAGCTGCGCATCGCGCGCGACGGCTTCCTGCGCAAGCCCTTCAACCTCGACGAGGTGCTCGGGCGCATCGCGCAGGTGTTTCGCCGGCTCGACGCGTCGCGCGAGCTGAAGAACGACCGCGAGATCGAGGGGAGCCTCAAGCAGATGGGCATCCCCGACCTGCTCCAGATCCTCAGCACCAACCGGCGCAGCGGCACCCTGTCGCTCGAGAGCGGCGAGCTGCACGGCGAGATCCAGCTCTCCGAGGGCCGGCCGGTCAACGCGCGCTTCGGGGCGGTCGAGGGCGAGAAGGCGCTCTTCCGACTGCTCGGCGTGACCGAGGGCAGCTTCGCGTTCGTTCCCGGCGCCTTCAGCGGCGTGCCGAAGATCGCCCGCAGCACCGAAGAGGCGCTGCTCGAGGGGCTGCGGCAGGCCGACGAGGCGGCGGTGCTTCGCGGCAAGCTGCCGGCTGCCAAGGATCGGCTGATGCTCGCCCCGGACGCCTCGCTGCCGGCCGAACAGCACCCGATCACCGCCGAGGTCGTCCGCCTGCTCGCCGAGCCCCGCGCGCTCGGCGAGCTGCTCGACCTGACCTCGGCGACCGACTTCGTGGTGCTCGCCGCCATCAAGTCGCTGCTCGACAAGGGAATCGCCCGTCTCGCCCCGGAGCTCGAGGTCAAGGCCGTCGGGCCCTTGCTGATGCCGGCGGCGCTGCACGCGCTGCGCGCCCGTATCCTGCGCGGCAGGCCCGCGGCGAAGGAGGCCGTGGGCAAGCTGGTCATCGCCAGCGATTCGCAGAAGTCGGTGCGCAGCTTCCTCGCGAGCCTCCACGACCTGCCGGGCTTCAAGAGCCTGCGCCCGCCGACACCCGAGCTGCTCGGGACCTGGGCGCGGCTCGACTTCCAGGACGGCCTGCGCGTCGAGCTCGTCTCCATCCCCGGTGCCGACGAGGCGCGCCCGCTCTGGCGAGCCTGCGCGGCGGGCGCGCTCGGCGCCCTGATGCTCGACAGAGGGCCTGCGAGCACGCGCATGGCAGACTTCCTCGGTCGCGAGGAGCGAATCCCGCTGCTGGTGCTCGGCGGGTCGGGCATCCCTGTGGCGCTCGACGGGATTCCCAATGCCGAGCATGTCGTCGGCTCGCCAGGGCAGGCAGTGCGCGCGCTGCTCGAGGCGGTGCTGCGGCAGGCCGCGGCGTAAGCGGCCGGCGGGCTGCGCGCGGGGTCAGCGCAGACTCGACAGGATGGCCTGGACGTCCTTCGCGAAGTCACCCGACGGCGCGAGCCGCAGATACTCCTCGTACTCGCTCCGGGCGCTCTTGGTGTCGCCGCGCTCCTGGCACACCGTGCCGAGCACCAGATGGGCGCGCGCGGTGGACGCGTCGAGCTCGAGAGCGCGCCGCGCTGCCTGTTCGGCCGGCCCCAACTGCCCGGCGTCGAGCCGTGCGAGGGCCAGAAGCACCTGGACGTCGGGGTTGCCCGGGGCGAGCTCGGCCGCCTTCTCGAGAGGCTCGAGGGCGGCCTTCGGCCGTCCGCGGTCGTAGAGCTTGCGTCCCTGGGCGAGCAGCTCGTCTATCTCCCCGGGGCGCGGCCCTGGTTTCTGCTGCGCGCCGAGTGGGAGCTCGGGCGCCGTGGCCGCGGGCGCGTCTTGGCCCGCAACAGCCCCGACGCCCTGCGCAGTCGGATCGGCTGCGGCCGATTCCCCAGCCGCGGGCTTCTCGTCGCCCTCTTCGGAGCTCGCCCCGGCCTGAACCGATGGGTCGGCGGCCAGGCGGGTCGATGCGGGTGAATCGTCGGGAGCCAGCGGGGCGTTCGCCGCCAGCCGATCCTCGTCCGGCGCCGCCTGCTGCGCCGCGGCGCCAGGCAGCGCGGCCGGCTCATCGGGTTCGGGAGCCGGCGTCGCGACGGTCGCGGCCGGCGAGGTTGGCTCTGCGCCGAGTGGCTGGCCGCCTTGCGGAAGCCTCGACTTCGACGGGCTGATCGCCAGCAGCACGGCCACGAGCGCGAAGGCGAGCACCGCGAAGACGACGACGACCCGCTTCGCGTTCGCAGAAGACGGCGGGCCAGGCTCGTCGAAGCCGGGCTCCGAGTTGAAGAAGGCGTCTTCGTCAGGCTCGCCCCCTCTCGCGGCGACGGGGTCCGCGGCAGGCTGCGCGGCGCTCGTGCCGAGGGTGCCCTGGGCGTGCGGCCTCTCAGCCGAGCTCTCCGTCTCGCTGGGCCGGAGAGCGGCAGGCGCCGCGAGCGCCGAGGAAAGCGAGGCCGCCGCCCCGGCCGCGGGGGCCGCCTCGGCGGCGGGAGACTCGGCATTGCCGCCGGCTTCGGAAGCGGGCCCGGTTGCCGGACCGGCGTCGCCGGGGCCCAAGGCTTGCCCGCTGAGTCTCTCGAGGCAGTAGGCCGCCAGGTCCTGGGCGAGCCCGGCTGCATCGGGTGCCGGCCGCTCTCCGCGCGAGGCCTCGGAAGGTCCGACGGGCGGGCTCGGCTCGGCCGCTGAGGTCTGTCGAGCCGCGCCCGCATCGCCCCGCGCCGAGGAGGGCAGCGCAAGGGCGCCGCTGGGCTCACGCCCGGTCTCGACCGACGAGACTTCGAGCCCCTTCTGCTCGCTCCCCCTGGTCTCTGGCGCCTCGGCGTTCGCAGAGGCGAGCGGCTTTGCAGGTGCAGGGGCGGCTGTGGGCGGGAGGGCGGTTTCGCTCTTCTCGCCTCTCTCGGGGGCGGGCATCCCGGAGCCCGCGCTCTCCTGCGCAGACTCGAGCGCGGAGGGCGGCGGCCCGCTCTCGTCTCTCTCCTCTGCGTCGCGAGGGGCGACAGCCGGCGCGTGCGGCGCCGTGGGGCTCGGCTCCCCTGCGGGCGCTTCCGGGGAAGCGCTCTCCACGCTCTCCAGCGCGGCGCAGACCGAGGCGAAGCCAGCCTCCTCGCGCGCGCTGCCCACGGCGGTCGCGGGCTGCTCTTCTTCGCCTTGCGGCGCGCTGGCGACGGCCGCGGCGATCGAATCGGGGGCGATCGCCTCCGGCTCGGCAGCGGCGGCAGGGGGCGGGGCGCCGGTAGGTGGCGCGTCCGAGCCGAGGGCGTCGAAGCCGCCCAGCCGGTCTTCGATCTCCGTTTCGCTCAGCTCGCCGACCGCCTCGCGCAACCGCTGACCCGCCTGGCTCGCTGGCAGCTCCAGCCAGCCCCCGGTTCCAGCCGTGAGGATGTCCTGGAAGGTGCCCTGGCCCAGCTCGCCCAGCCAGTCGCTCACATCGTCGTGGATGCCCTCGAGCTGCTTTTCGGTCGGCAGCGGCGCGGCGTCGGGGAAGAGGTCCTTCATCGCCAGGATCGCTTCGTCGGGGCGGGGCTCGAACAGGCGCGGCAGCTCGGTGGTGGGGCCTGAGAGCAGCTCGGCCGCTGGCCGGATGACCCGCATCGCGAAGAGCCGCAGGATGGTCTCGGCCGCGGTCACCTCGTCGAGGTCACAGGCACGCAGCACGTCGCCGAGCGCCCGTTTGCCGTCGAAGAGCCGCACTACCCGCTCGACGCTCGGCGGCAGGCGCGGCAGCTCGCTGGCGAGGGTGGGGAAGTGGATGGTGAGCCGCGTCTCGTGGCCGCCCATGCTCTCGACCGCCCGCTCGAAGCGGCGCCGGCGCGGCTCGTCGTGGGAGATCAGGTCGCGCAGCGAGTAGCTCATCGAGCCGCGCACCAGCACCGGCCCGAGGCGAAGCGAGAACTCGCCCTGCGCGCGCACGATGAGCTTGCCGATGGCCGCGTCGCCCTTCAGATCGCCCGCGACCGCTTCGATGACGCGCCCGTCGCGGAAATAGACGACGCCCTGCTCGTGCGGCACCTCGACCGTTCCGCTCAGGCTACCGGAGGTGAGCGCGCGCACGACGTAGAAGAGGGGCGTCGCGCCGAGGTCTCCGCGGATGAGCGGCTCGTCGGGGTGCTGGTGGGCGAAGAGCTTGGCCAGCGTGCACACGTCGCGCAGGTAGAGGGGCTTGGTCAGGTAGTCGCGAGCGCCGGCTGCCCGGGCTCGCTCGCGGTGGCCGCGCTCGTCGCGGCGCGACATCAGGAAGAAGGGCACGTCCTTGGTCGCCGGCGACTTGTGCGCGGCCTCGCACAGGGCGAACCCGTCGACGCCCTCGAGCCCGACCTCGCAGAAGACGGCCGCCGGCAGGCTTTGCAGCAGCGCGAGCGCCTCCTCGCCGCGCGAGGTCGACAGGACGTCAAAGCCCGCGTTGCGCAGGCCCGTCACCGTGAGCGCCAGAGCCCGGGGGTCCGGATCGGCGACGAGGATGCGAGCAAGTCCCATGGCAGGTCTCCAACGGCGAGGGCGGGAAGAGCCGAGTCGATCCGCCCGGTTCCGTAGGCGGTCCCTCGACGTCGCGGGCATTGTCGCGCATCGACGCTGGGGGCAGAAGGACGAGTTTCTCCTGCGGAGCGCCCGGCCGGTCGCCTGTATGTCGGGCCGCTGACTTTCTTCACCCCACCATCGGCGTCGTCTTCTAGACTGTGCGACTTCGACGCCCTGCGTCGTGAACCGAAGGCAAGGCCACCCGCGGAGCCTGGGGGCCGGCCGGCAAGGAGCTTGAGCAGATGCCCGACAACTATGACGTCGCCATCATCGGGGGCGGAGTGATCGGCTGCTCGATCGCGCGGGAGCTCTCGCGCTTTCGTCTGAAGACGGTCCTCCTCGAGAAGAACGCCGAGGTCGGCTTCGGCACCAGCAAGACCAACAGCGGCATCATCCACTCCGGCCACGACACGCCGTTGAGCACGCTCAAGGGCCGGCTCGTGGTGCGCGGCAACGCCCTTTTCGACGGGCTCCACGAGGAGCTCGGCTTCGGCTTCCGGCGCATCGGCGAGCTCAACGTCGCCCAGACCGAGGAGGAGCTCGAGGGGCTCAAGGCCCTCAAGGCGCTCGGCGACGAGAAGGGCGTGCCCGGCATCGAGCTGTGGGACCAGGAGCGGCTGCGCCGCGAGGAGCCCAACCTCTCCCGCGCGCTGCTCGGCGCGCTCTACTGCCCGTCGGCCGGGGTGATCAACCCCTACGAGTTCGCCTTCGCGCTCATCGAGAACGCGGTCGCCAACGGCGTCGAGCTGCGCGTCGACAGCCCGGTGCTCGGCCTCGAGCCGAACGCCGAGGGGCTCGCGGTTCGCACTCCCGGCGGCACGCTCCAGGCCCGCTTCGTCCTCAACTGCGCCGGGGTCGCCGCCGACGAGGTCGCGGCGATGGTCGGCTGCGCCGACTTCAAGATCCTGCCGCGCAAGGGCGAGGAGTACATGCTCGACAAGCGGCTCAAGGGCCTGGTGCGCCGCCTGGTCTTCCCGCTGCCGACCAAGACGACCAAGGGCATCCTCATCATCCCGACCTTCGACGGGACGATCATGGTCGGCCCCACCGCCCAGACCATCGAGGACCGCGGCGACTTCGCGACCACCGCTCAAGGCGCCGACGAGGTGTTCGGCTACATCAAGCGGCTGTGCCCGGCCATCGACGCGCGCGACGCGATCACCGCCTTCGCCGGCCTGCGCGCCGTCAGCGACACCAACGACTTCGTCATCGGCCCGACCAAGGTGAAGGGCTTCGTCAACGTCGCCGGCACGCAGTCGCCGGGCCTCACCTCCTCGCCGGCCATCGCCGAGCACGTGCTCGAGATCTTGAGCCTCCAGGGGCTCGAGCTGTCGCGAAAGGCGCGCTTCAACTCCCGCGTCGCCCCGCCGCCACGCTTCGCGCAGCTCGGCCACGCCGAGCAGGACGAGCTGGCGAACAAGGACCCGCTCTTCGCCAAGGTGGTCTGCCGCTGCGAGCTGGTCACCGAGGCCGAGATCCACGACGCGGTCGACCACGGGGCGCGCACCCTCGACGGCATCAAGTTCCGCAGCCGCGCGGGGATGGGGCGCTGCCAGGGCGGCTTCTGCTCGTCGCGCTGCATGGAGATCCTCTCCAAGCGGCTCGCCAAGCCGATCTACGACATCACCAAGCGCGGCGGCGGCTCCTACATCGCGGTGCCGATCGACCTCGAGGCGGCGAGGGGCGAGCCCCCGCTTCACCCGGACGCGCGCCCTCGAATCAACGCGGAGGAGAAGTAATCATGCTCGGACGCATCGAAGGCCGGTACGACGTGGTGGTGGTCGGCGGCGGCCCGGCGGGCTTGGGGGCGGCGCTGGGCGCGCGCGACTCGGGCGCCGAGCGCATCCTCGTCGTCGACCGCGAGCCGGAGACCGGCGGCATCCTCCTGCAGTGCATCCACTCGGGCTTCGGGCTGCACCATTTCAAGGAGGAGCTGACCGGGCCCGAGTACGCCGAGCGGTTCCTCGAGCGGGTGGTCGATCACGACATCGACGTCATCTCCGGCTCGTACGTCTCCTCGGTCGGCATCGACTCCGACGGCGACAAGCACGTGCGCATCCTGCGCGAAGGCCGCGGCATCTCGACGGTCGAGTCGAAGTCGGTCGTCCTCGCGATGGGCTGCCGCGAGCGCACCCGCGGCGCGGTGCGCATCCCGGGCACCCGGCCCTCCGGCGTGCTCACCGCGGGGCTCGCCCAGAAGCTCGTCAACATGATGGGCATGCTGCCCGGCAAGCGGATCGCCATCCTCGGCTCCGGCGACATCGGGCTGATCATGGCCCGGCGCCTGACGCTCGAGGGCTGCGAGGTCGTGGGCGTCTTCGAGCTGATGCCCTACTCGAACGGCCTGACCCGCAACGTCGTCCAGTGCCTCGAGGACTTCGGCATCCCGCTGCATCTGTCGACCACCGTCGCCCAGATCCACGGGCGCGACCGGCTCGAGAAGATCACCGTCGCCCCAGTCGGCCCGGGCTTTGTGCCCGACCTGTCGCGGGCCTGGGAGGTCGAGTGCGACACGCTGCTGCTCTCCATCGGCCTGGTGCCCGAGAACGAGCTGTCGCAGAGCCTGGGCGTCGAGCTCGACGTGATCACCCGCGGCCCGCGCGTCTCCTCGTCGATGGAGACGAGCCTGCCGGGCATCTTCGCCTGCGGAAACGTGCTGCACGTCCACGACCTGGTCGACTTCGTCACCGAGGAGGCGCTCAAGGCCGGTCGCTTCGCCGGCGAGTACGCGCAGGGCATCCGCCGGCCGAAAGACAACATCACGCTGGTGCCCGGCAACAACGTGCGCTACTGCGTGCCGCACACGCTGGCGCCCGGCCGCGAGCACACCATCTACATGCGTGCCAAAGAGCCGATGAAGCCCTGCCTCATCAAGGTCGGCGACCTGATGCAGCGCAAGCTCGGCTTCGTCGTTCCCGCAGAGATGATCATGTTCAAGATCAAGCCCGACGTGCTCGACCGCTTCCACGGCGACACGCTGCGCATCGACATCCTTCCGTACGAAAAGGAGGGCGGGCGATGAGCCAGGTCGAGAAGTTCGTCTGCATCGGCTGTCCCATCGGCTGCCCGCTGCAGCTCACGCACGAGGGCCAGGAGATCGTCGAGATCGAGGGCGCGAGCTGCAACCGCGGCGCGAAGTACGCGCGCCAGGAGTTCACCGACCCGCGTCGCGGCATGTCGACGACCGTGTGGATCGACGGCGCGCGGTGGAAGCGGTTGCCGGTCAAGGTCTCGGCGCCCATTCCCAAGGACCGGGTCCTCGAGGCCGCGGGCGAGATCCACAAGCTGCGGGTCGAGGCGCCCGTCAAGCGCGGCGACGTGCTTTTGCGGGACTTTCTCGGCGAGCCCGGCGTCGAGGTGATCGCCTGCCGGACGATGGCGCGGGAATAGCGGCGTACTCCGACACAACCGCGCGCCCGATGCGTCGGCGGTAGGGGCGCATAGCAATGCGCCCGGCCGCTCAGGCCCCGGCGCGCCGCGATGGAGCTCGGAGCTCCAGCTCCGACACGCCCACCCGCGCGACAGCCCGGTAGTCCCTTGGACTGACCTTCGGCCCATCGCCGGTTGGTCCTTCTTTGCTAGGCGCCCGCCGACTCACGTTGGGTGAGCACCTGCCACGGGCATGGCTGCGCGCGGTCTTGCGGCAGCAACATCCACAAAGCCGCTTGCGCAGGTTCCTGCCGGAGAGAGAGCCCCTTGCGTTCCCGCGTGGGACCGGTTCGACCGGCGGCGGCGCCGCTCGCCGAGCGTTTCGGTGGCCCGCAACCAGGAGGGGAGCATGAGTCCATCCGCGCGTCTGATCGTCGCGGTGCTGTGCGGTCTGTTCGGCACCGCAGGGGAGGCGCGAGCCGCCGACGGGGTCGAGGAAGACGGCGGGATCGAGGCCTGGGTCCTCCTGCTGCAGGTCCCGCCCACCGCCGAGGAGGAGTTGGGCGAGGAGTGGAGGCGGCCCTTTGTTGTCCACGGCTATCTGCGCTTGTTCGGCCAGCGCTTCGAAGGCGGCGAGGCGGTCGGCGTGCGGAGCATCGTCGAGGGCGAACGGCTCGGCTTCGAAGGTGGGTTCGGCGGGTTGTTCGTGCGCAGCCCGGACGGCAGGGCCAGCCGGTCCGCGCGCGGTCTGCTCGATCTGCAGCTCACCTTCTCGCCCGTCTCCACCCGGCGGGCGCGGGTGCGGCTCGGGGCCGGGCTGGGGGCGCTGTTGACGCGGTGCTCCGACGCGGCGGGCCCCGCGCTCGGCGTCTCGAGCGAGGTTCGACTCTTCGGGCCGGTGGGGTTGGCCGGCGCCTCGCGTGGGGTCTTCTGGCCGTATCGCAGCCTCGACTCGAACCTCGCGGTGCAGCTTTGGCTCGGCCACTACCAGGTGGGCCTCGGGGTGCGCCACCTGTCGCTCGACGCCGCCGGCCGGGGCGGCGCGACGCGCCCCGAGAGCTTCCTCGGGCCGTGGCTGGGCGTGGGGATGAGAAACTGAGCGTGCCGCGCCGGCACGACAACGGCCCTCGCCGCCCGTCCGGCGCTCCGTGGCGCGTCCCGAGCCGTTGTCGTGGCACGACGACAGGTATCTCCCCTGGAACGAGGCGCTGTCGTGCCACGACAACAGCTCTGGACAGCGGAAGGAGCCGCTGTCGTGCCCCGACAACGCCTCGGGACACCGGAACGAGGTGCTGTCGTGCCACGACAACAGCTCTGGACAGCGGAAGGAGGCGTGGTCGTGCCGCGACAACGCCTCTGGACGCGCCAGAGGGCCTGGAACGACCGCAGGCGCCACGGCGGCGACCGCAGCAAAGGGGAGGATCATGGGAATCAGGGTCATCCTGGATATCGACCCGAAGGGGATCGATGCGGCCGCGTGGGAGGAGTGCTTCGAGGAGACCCTGCGGCTCCTGCGCTCGCACCCCGCGCGCCTGATGGGCTACGACGTGAGCGAGGTCTTCGGGACCGAGCTGCCGGTGTACACCCGCGACATCGAGCGCGGCCGCGGCACGTCGCGTTGGCGCTGGAGCGTCGTCGGCGACCGGGAGAGCCTGCTTCGGGCCGAATGCCAGGAGCTGCTGCGCGACCTCGCTGCCTATCGGAGGCGGCGCTCCGGGCCCGCGTGCGAGGACATCGTCTGGTGGGCCGCGGGCGATGAGGACGGTGGAGGTCCGGTGCGCGTCTTCGGGGACAAGACGCAGGGGCTGCCCTACCACCTGCCGGTGCTCGGCGCCGCGATGGCGGTCGAGAGCCGCTTCCCGCGCCAGGCGATGGTCTCGGGCGACATCGATCGCGAACAGGCCCTCCGAGCGCAGCGCTGGGTGCAGGATGCGCTGGGCCGGCCTGTCGCGCTCCCGGTGCGCGTCGACGCGCCCGAGCTCGCTCGTCGCCTCGAGCCCCGCTTCTCCGGGAAGAAGCTGATCAAGGCCTTCGCCCGGCTCTACATCGGCGAGTCGCCGGTCGATGAGCTCGAGGCGGTCCTGCGCGCCTTTCCGCGCGAGGTGAGCGAGCCGTGGTTCGCTTCGCAGCTCCGGCAGTCCCCGGCGGACAGCGTCAGGGCGGGTTGGCAGCTCACCGCGTGGCTGAACGCGACCGGGGACCTGCGGCGGCTCTGCGAGCTTGCGTGCGTCGATGCCCGCGGTCCGCGGTTCGAGCCACGGCAGCTCGTGCAGGCGCTCGCCGATGCGTGGCTGGCGGTGCCCCCGGAGGCGACGGCGTTCCTCGACGCTTTCAAGAGGTCAGAGGGCGAGCCGCCGACTATCGCCAGCGCGCTCGCGACGAGCCTGCTTGGGCAGGGAGCGCTCGGACGCAACCTGGAGACGCGGTGGAAGCCCGAGGTCGTCGACGAGCGGCTGCGCGAGGCCTTCGGCGACAGGGCGCAAGAGCTCGCCGCGCTCTTCCGCGCGCGCACCAAGTCCATCGAGGACGAGCTGGCGCAGGCGAGGGCGGCATTTCCGGCCTTCGCAGCCCGGGCGAGAGAAGGGGCGGTGCAGACCGCGGAGGAGCTGGCGGTGCTCGGGTCGGCCGAGCAGCTCACCGATCACTGGCGGCGCCAGCTTCACGTGCTCGCCCATATCGCGCGAAGGGCGCGCGGCGAGCTCCTGCGCTCCGACGGGTTGGGCGCGGGGACGCTGATCGAAGACCCGGATGGCTGCCGCAAGCTGCTCGCCCGACTGCATGCGCGCGGACCGGTCCTCACTGAGTCGGCCTGGGAGCGCATCGGTGCCGAGAACGATCCGTACGTGCTGCAGCTCCTGCTCGGGCTCGCGTCCATCGACTCGTTCGAGGAGGTCTTCTGCCAGCTACGCCGGGCCGTGTTCGAGAACGAGGCGCTCTGCCGGTTCATGGTCGAGGCCAGTCGTGAGGTGCGGCTGATGGAGCAGATCGCCTCGCAACCGGGCGGGCGAGACGGAGAGGGGGCCGAGTAGAGGGCCCTCGCTTTGCGATGTCGGAACCAGGGCGAAGCAGCAACAGCGTGAAGCGAATCGCCGAGCCCTGAGAGGCGAGCTGAAGAGCCCAGGCAGCGCGCTCCGCGGGGGCGCCGAGCAGGGGAAGCGAGGCGGCGGTCTTTACGACCGAGTCGGCGCGGATGGATCTCTTGCAGCAAATGCCTTGGTGGCTCTCTTCGAGGCGATGCCGTGGTTGGCCGCTGACAGGCAGTAACCGATGGGCGCCGGCGCGGCACCTCGCGTTCGCCAGATGCTTCCGGCTGTCTCGTGCGCCGCGAGGCGGTCGGCGAGAAGTGATGGGGAGCGCACCTTTGTTTGTTCGGAGTCTTCGGGAGCGACTAGACTGCCCGGTACTCGGAGGCCGGGCCGAGCGACAAAGGAAGCTCATCATGATGCGGACTTGGATTGCCGCGCTTGTCGTGCCCTCGTTGCTGCTTCTCGGTTGCGGTGAAGACGATCCCAAGGAGCCGGTCTGCGGCAACGGCACCGTGGAGAGCGGCGAAGCGTGTGACGACGGTAACGCCGTTGACGGCGACGGATGCAGCGCTGACTGCAAAAGCACCGAGCAATGCGGAAACGGCTTCGTCGACAAGGGTGAGGTGTGCGACGACGGCAACAACTACGACGAGGACGGCTGCCGGCGCGACTGCTTGGGGACCGAACAATGCGGCGATGGTCTGGTCGATTCGCGCGAGGAATGCGACGACGGCGAAGACAACGGTGACTCTGGCTCCTGCCGCGCCAACTGCGTGAAGGCCTATTGCGGCGACGGCATCGTCGATCAAGACGAGCACTGTGACGATGCGAACCAGAGCGACGATGACGACTGCTCGTCTACCTGTCGCTCGTTGGCTGTTGGCTCTTCGTGCGAGCGGGCCTTCGATCTGAGCGCTATGGGAGGGCAGACCAGCGGAACCTGGAAATGGAGTGGTGATACCCGGAACCTGGGCTGGGCCTATTCGGCTGACTGTGGTGTCTTCGATGGCGCCAGCGGCACGCAGCGCGAGGGCATCGCCCGTTTCGTCGCTCCCGAGGCGGGTGATTATCGATTCGAGGTCGAGGCGAGCTTCGACGATGTGCTCTATGCCTGGAACCAAGCCTGTGGGAGGAGCGCTGAGGTCCTCAATTGCGCGCACGCTGGCACCTCTCGAACGAACCAATTCACCCTTGGCCTGGCGCAAAGTCAGGTCGTCTATTTGGTCGTCGACGGTTACATCGGCTACGTGCTCGGCGGCGGTTGGCCTGCCGAAGAGGGAAGCTTCACTCTGACCGCGCGCAAGCTCTAGGCGCAGGAAGCGAGGCCGGGCCTGTGGGGCCGGCCTTCGCTTGCTCCTGCCTGGCGAGCGCTCTGGGACCGGGAACAGAGGCTCGGCATTCGCCGGATGGCCTTCGAAAACAAAGCGCTCTGCTCACAGCTTGGTTGAGACCTGCGTGAGCTGCTGGCTGACGGCGCAGGCCACCTCGCACGAAAGACCGGCGGGATTGAGAGTCAGCCGAGCGGAGGCGCATGCGGCGAAGGCCCCGGCGCCTTTCAGTCGGCTCGGATTTCGATTGGCGGGCCTTCGGGCAACGGCACCTCCCCCGCCGTCAGGACGTGCCGGGCGACGTGACGGATCCCGTAGCGCCGCGTGCCATCGGGGCCGCTGTTACTGGGTCTGCTCGGTGACGACAGCCACGTGGTCTCATGTTCGGCATCGACTCGAAGGGCTCGAGAATCTGGATCGCGTGGACACGCCGTACGGGGCCATCGGCCTTCAGCTCGTCGAGCAGCCAGCGCTCGAGCTCGCGAGCGGCGGGGATTCGCAGGAACACTCCGCCGAGGCCGCCTCCCTGCTGTTGCTGGTAGAGCGGGGAGTCCTGCGCACCGGGACCGAAACCGTGCGCTGGGGGCCGGAGAGGCGGCGGCCGCGGATGGCGGCGAAGATGGCCTCGCGGCCGACGTGCAGCCCGAAGTCGCGGCGCGGCAGCGTCCAGCGGCTCGGCTCGCCGGTGAGCACCCGGCCGACATACGGCATCTGGTGCGGGACCCCGGCGCAGTCGGTGGTGCTGACCGCTCTCGGCGGTGTCGCGAAGGTGAGCGCGCGAGAGCCGGCGAGGCTGTCGTCGGTGGCGGCGAGGATCAGGTGCTTCGCCCGGCGCTTCCCTTGAGGGTTTCGTGGACGCCAGGGTGAGCAGGAACTCGCGGCCGCTTCGCTCTCGGTCCTGGTGACGGTCGCTTCGGCGAGGAGCGGCGTACCGCCCGCGAGCGCGTCGACGCTGCCGACGGAAAGATGTCGGCGCGCCGGTCGGGCGAGCGCGACCGCGAGGCCGAGCACCGGGCGAGCCGCGGGCCTCACCGCCCGCCCTCGAGGAGTGTGCCGCAGGCCATGGGCTGGACCGAGACGCCGAAGACGTCGCCGATGCTCCAGGCGCGCAGCCTGTCCTGGACAATCGCCAGCGTCGGGTCCGCGTCGGCCCAGTCGATGACCGAGACGCCGTAGTTCCACGCGAGGTAGTCGCCGAGCTTTCCGCAGGCGCCCATCCCGTGCCCGTGGACCTCGATGCCCGCTTCGCGCATCCGCTCGGCGACCTCGTGGCCGAAGTCGCTGACGCGGACGACGCTGCAGGGGTCGTTCGGCGCCGGGCGACCGACGCAGAGCCCTTCGACGCTCTCCGGTCGCAGGGCGAAGCGGCGTCGGCCCGTGCCGCAGAGCTCCACGTACGCGGAGGCGCCGCAGCGCTCCGGCTCGGCGATCTTCACGACGAACCCGCCGATGTCGCAGTGGCCCGCGAGCGTCTTCATCTGCGAGCGGTCGCCCCGGGGCGCATCGCACGGCGGCGAGGTCGAGCTCTCCGGTGGCATCGACGGATGGGCGCAGGCGGCGAGCGCCAGCGCAGCGGCCAGCAACGGTCGAAGTGGCGGCATCCTCTAATCCTTCCGGACCATGCGTGTTCGAGCGCGCCGGCTGTGCGAGCCCCTACTCGAACGTCGCGAGCTTCATCGCGCCCTCGAGGTGCAGCAGCAGCACGGGCTCGCCGTCGCGCAGCCCGAGTTCCAGGGCGTAGGGGCTCACCATGCCGGAGAAGACCAGTCGATCCTCCCAACCCGAGGTCCCGCTCTTGCGGAGCAGCCGCAGGCGTTTGTCAGTGCTCCCGGCAACCGTGTACCCGTAGAGAATCACCGGGGCGTCGCCGTCGAGCACCATCCGCGCGCGTCCGAGCCTGTCGGGCGTCTCGGGCAGCGGCAGGGTCTCGGCCGACCAGGTGGTGGCGCCGCGCGCGGCGTAACCAGCCTCGTCCGGCAGGGTGCGCATCCAGGCCGCGCGCGGCCTCTGCGCCGAGTCGAGCACCAGCGACATCGAGCCGTTCTCGCCGCCGGCCTTGACGGTCTCGCGCGACCACGAGGCGCCGGAGCGGGTCGCGTAGTAGAGCGTCTGCCGGTCGAAGAGCAGGTGCGGGCGGTCAGAGGCGTCGATCGCCAGCATCGGCCCGTAGCCGTCGTAGCCGGTCGCATCGAAGCTCCAGCCCGAAGCGTCGGGCCGGGCCAGCGTGAGGCTGTAGGTGCTCGACGTCGGCTGGGCGGTGAAGGCGATGACCGGGGCGCCCGCGGAGTCGAGCGCGAGGTCCGGGCCGTGCCAGGCCCAGAGCCCGCCGGAGGCGACCGTCTGCTGTGACCAGCCGGCCGTGTCGCGGCGCGCGTAGCGCAGCTCGTCGCCGCTCGCGCCGACCGCTAGCCAGGCGAGGTGCGGCTTGCCCTGCGCGTCGACGGCGATGGCGCAGCCGTAGGTGCTCGCCGCGTCCACGGTCTCGAAGAGCCAACTGCCGCTCGTGTCGCTGCCGTAGACGAGGCCGGTCGAGTACTCGGCCCAGACCGTGTGCAGCCGACCGGTGGCGTCGACCGCGAGGTCGGGATTGGCCTTGAGGGTGCTGACCGTGCGCAGATGCTGGAAGTGCCAGCTCTTGCACTCCCCGTCAGCCATCTCGTGGCCCGCCACGCAAGCCGAGGCGACGCAGGCCGCGCCCTCGCAGGAGGTCGCGCCGACGCCCTCGACCGGGCACGGCGCGCAGGCGCCGCCGCAGGAAAGATGGTCGGCCGGGCACTGCGAGACGACGCAGGCGGCGCCGCTACAGCCGAAGGCCGTCCCGGCTGGAGCCGAGGGGCACGCGGCGCAGGCGCCGGCGCAGGGGCGATAGCCGGCCTGGCAGGAGGCGGCGACACAGCTCGAACCGTTGCAGGAGGTGGCGGTGACCGCCGCGGTCGGACAGGGCGCGCAGTCGCCGGCGCAGACCGCGTAGCCGGCCTCGCAGAGGGTGGCGACACAGGAGGCGCCCGAGCAGCCGGTGGCCGCGACCGCGTCGCCGGAGGGACAGGCGGCACAGCGGCCGCCGCAGGCCCGGTAGCCGGCGGCGCAGGAGGTGGCGATGCAGGAGGCGCCTTGGCACCCGGTGGCGATCACCGTCGAGCCCTGC
Organism: Myxococcales bacterium UBA5297; assembly: GCA_002408385.1. Classification (GTDB taxonomy): domain Bacteria; phylum Myxococcota; class Myxococcia; order Myxococcales; family UBA5297; genus UBA10939. Next base: position 66,545 of record DHSB01000222.1, on the reverse strand, counting down.
GGGCAGAGGGCGCAGGCGCCGCCGCAGACTCGATGGCCGTTCACGCAGGCGGTGGCGACGCACTCGGCCGCCTCGCAGCCGATCTGCGTCACCCCGTCGGTCGGGCAGCGGTCGCAGGCGCCCGAGCACAAGAGGAACTCGTCGTTGCAGGCGAGCCCGCAACTCGCGCCGTCACAGGTCGCGAAGCCGTCCGCGGTGCCCGGGCAGGGCTCGCAGCGCGTCCCGCAGTGCTCGACCTCGTCGTCGCGCACGCAGGCCCCGTTGCAGAGGTGGAAGCCCGGGTTGCAGGCGAGGCCGCAGCTCGTGCCGTCGCAGGTCGGGACGCCGTTCGGATCGGTGGGGCAGGGCTCGCACCTGTGGCCGCAGTGGGCGGGCGAGTCGTCCCGGGCGCAGGAGTTGGCCATCGCGCAGACATGCCGCTGCGGCGGGCAGACGCAGGTGCCGCTCCCCACCTCGCAGCCTGACCCGGCGATGAGGCAGTCCTCGTCGCGGGTGCAGCGGGGCAGGCAGAGCCCCGAGACCGCGTCGCAGTAGCTCGCGCCGATGCACGGGGTCTGGTTGCAGTCGCCGACCATCGCGCAGCGTCCGCTGGAGCAGACCGAGCCGGCCAGACAGCGGTCGCCGCAGCCGCCGCAGTGGCGAGGATCCGAGCCGGTGTCGACGCACTCGTCGTCGCAGGAGGACTGCTCCTCGGGGCAGCTCGAGTCGTCCGGTTCCGGGTCGTCGGGTGGACCGTCTTTCGGGCACGCGGCGAGCGCCAGGGCGAGGAGGAATACGGCGGGGGCGAAGGGGCGCCGAGCGGGGGGGCGAGGGGTCATCGAAGCGGCCTGTCGTTCGAGTTGTCGAGCCGTGCGCTTGCAGGGCTTCACAGCGCAGAAACGGACCAGGCCATCCTATCGCGGCAGCGCCGCGGAACAGCGGGCGAGCCCCGCCCGAGGAGCCATGGGAGGTCCGCCCGTTCGCCCCGAGCGTAGGCCGAGCTTGCGAGGCCGAAGTCGGGGCCCTTCGACTTCGCTCCCGCCGCTCGCGCGTCGGGAGC
>DHSB01000222.1:53802-65369 GCA_002408385.1 Myxococcales bacterium UBA5297 | reverse complement strand
GCTCCCGCCGCTCGCGCGTCGGGAGCTACGCTCAGGGTGAGCGGTAACGGACGGAGTCGAAGAGGGATTACTCGAAGGACCTTCAAGGCCGCGGCGGGTGGCGGCACACGGAACATGGCGACCTACGCAATCGGCGACATCCAGGGCTGCTTCACCGAGCTGATGCGGCTCGTCGAGCGCATCGATTTCGACCCGCGGGACGACCGGCTGTGGCTCGTCGGGGACCTCGTCAATCGCGGGCCAAGCTCGCTCGAGGTGCTGCGCTGGGCGAAAGGGCTCGGGGAGCGGGCGGTCGTCGTGCTCGGCAACCACGACTTGCACCTGATAGCGCGAGCGCTGGGGGTCGCGTACGCGTCGGCGCGCGACACCCTCGAGCCCGTGCTCCGAGCGCCGGATCGCGACGAGCTGGTCGCCTGGCTGCGCGGGCGGCCGCTGCTGCATCGCGAGGGGCGCTACTTCATGGTCCACGCAGGGCTCCTGCCGCAGTGGAGCCTGGAGGAGGCGAGCGGGCTGGCGCGCGAGGCCGAAGAGCTGTTGCAGGGGGAGGCCGCCCCCGAGCTGCTGCGGCGCCGACCGGCCGATCTCGAGCCACGAAGCTGGGAGCCCGCGGCCCCGCCGCTCGAGCGGGCGCGCACCGTGCTCTCGGCCCTGACGCGGCTGAGGACCTGCAGTGAAAGCGGCGAGATGGCGCTCGGCTTCGCTGGAGCGCCCGACCAGGCGCCGCCGGGCCAGATGCCGTGGTTTCGCGTGCCCGGCCGGCGCAGTGGCGACAGCGCCGCGGTGTTCGGCCATTGGGCCGCGCTCGGGTTGGAGCTCGCGCAGGGCTGGCTGGCGCTCGACTCAGGATGCGTCTGGGGCCGTAAGCTCACCGCGGTGCGGCTCGAAGACCGGGCCATGTTCCAGGTCCCCTGCGGGAGCTGTCGAGGCTGAAGAGGTGTCGAAGAATCCTTCGAGCGACAACCGGTCAGCCGGAGCGCCAGCCGTCGTGCTGGCGGCCCGGTGTCTCGGGGCAGGCCGGAGTCGAAGGGCCCCTTTTGTTCGTGCGCGCACGCGGACCGCCGAGACGGCGCTCCCGCCTCCGCGCGATAGGCCGCAGAAGTTGTCGCGACACCCTCTCGAGGCCGCGCACTGGCGTCGAAAGCACGATTCCCCGAACCCTCGGAGAGTGCCGAAGTCGGTCCAGTATGGACAAAGCGTGGTTCTAGCGCTAGATGCCCTGAAACTGCATGTGCGTGTACCCCGGGGGGTACGTGCCGAATACCCGCGCGAAGGAGGGGAAGCATGGCACGAAAGACGAGCGCCCGACGTGTGAGCAAGTCCGAGCAACAGCGCAGCGTTACGGCAGCAGGCCAGCCGTCGCTGCCGGCGATGGAGCGAGCGGTCGCCAGCTTTCTGACCGCGGCGGGGCTCGACCCGTCTGCGCATCGGGAGCTGTCCGAGACCCCCGCCCTGGTGGCAGCGGCGTGGGCCGAGGAGTTTCTCGACGGCTACCGGCGCGACCCGCGGCGAATCCTCGAGGAGCGCATCGACGTAGGAGAGCCGCGGCTCGACGAGATGGTCACGCTCACCGGGCTCGAGTTCCAGAGCGTCTGTCCGCACCATCTGTTGCCGTACGGCGGCGTCGCGCAGCTCGCCTATTTGCCGGGCCGCTACGTCGCGGGCTTCGGGCAGATCGTGGGCGTTCTCGATTGCCTGAGCCATCGGCTGGTGCTGCAGGAGGACCTGGCCAAGCAAGTTGCGCGGGCCCTGCAGGAGGGGCTCGAGGCGCGCGGGGTGGCCGTGCGGCTCGAGGCGCAGCAGAGCTGCATGGCGCTGCGCGGCGGGAGGCAGGCGCACGCGCGGGTGGTGACCGAGGCCTTCGCGGGAACCGAGGCACAACAGCGAGAGATTCGCGCCCGCTTCGCTGGCGCTGTCGGGAGCCGTTAGAGGTACCGGAGGGCCGACCTTCGTGGCGGCCGGACCTGACTCCCGCTGCGGATCGGCCGACCTTCGTGTCGGCCGAATTTGAGGCCGTTGCGGTTACGGATCGCCATCCTTCCCTTTCGGCCGAACCTGTCCCGCCGCGGCCTATCGACTCCCAACTCCCAAGCCGGCCAAGCCGGAACCAAAATGATCCGCGAGGTCGGGGCGGCCGGCAGACCCCAGACTTCAGACTTTTGGGCTCCAGATTCTCGCCAATCTGGCCAGACTCTGCCGGATAGGTTCCCAACTCCCAACTCATTACTCTCCCGCCTGTCGCCTCCCTGCACGCGTGAGAATCCGCTGCAGCCGCTCGCCCAACCCCAGGCGGTTGCGCGTCTCGACGGCGTAGCCAGCTTTCGCTCGGTCGCCTGACGTGCATTCAAGCGATCGGGTGGATGGGCCATCTGAGGGCGGGCTCGTTGGGCGCGTGGCGTGAAGGATGGGGGGGAGCGAGTCATGAGGAAGGCAATCGGGCAGCTCTGGAGCGACGAGCACGGCGCGACCGCGGTGGAGTACGGACTGATGGTCGCGGCCATCGCGGCGGTCATCGTTGCGGTCGTCTTCTCGGTCGGCACCAAGGTGAACACCGCCTTCGAGACGGTCGACGACAGGATGCCGTAGACCCAGGCGCCGCTTGGAAGCCCGGGACGGCCTCGTCTCGGGCGCTCTTCGACGAAGTTGATTGCGCCGGCCCGGTGGCTTGTCGAGTCGCCGGGATCGGCAACGCCACGGAGCGCGCGATGCCGTTTCCTCTGTTCAACCTGGCGGTGCTCGGGGCTCTGCTCGCGGCGGCTGCCTGGTGGGACTTGAGGTGGCGGCGGGTGCCGAATCTGCTGGTGGCGAGCATCGCGGCCACCGGCCTGTTGTCACAGCTCTTCGTCGGCAGCTTCGTCGTCGCCGGTTGGGCCCTTCTCGCAATGCTCGCCCTGGTGGCAGCGCTCTGGCTGCCCTGGTCCCGAGGCCTGATCGGCGGTGGCGACCTGAAGCTCGCCGCGGCCGCCGCGAGCTGGGTCGGCGCGAGCGGCCTCGCAGCCTATGTGCTCTCGGCGGCAATCGCCGGAGGGCTGCTGAGCGTGGCCTGCTGGGCCCGCTCCGAAGGGCCGGCGCGCGCTGAGATGCGCGCGAACCTGATCCGCGTGCGCATCGGCGGACAGCTCTCGCCGGTGGCTCCCGAGAGCCCAGGGCGGGTCTCGGTTCCCTATGCGCTCGCGATCTCGGTCGGTGTCGCCGTGTCGCTGTTCTACGGGGGGTGATCGAATGGACAGGCCTGGTCGGCCAGAGGCGCTGTCGCGCGGAGCTGCGGCGCTCGAGCTCGCGCTCGTCCTGCCGTTGCTGCTCTTGGTCGTCCTCGGCGGCATCGACTGGGGGTTTTATTTCTTCGCCGAGCAGGTGGTGGTCAACGCGGCCCGCGAAGGCGCCCGCGCCGGCAGTCTCGAGACGCTCGACGACACGGCCGCCCGCGCCGACGCCGAGGCCGCGGCGCGCCTGTTCTTGAATCGCGGCGGGCTCGACGCCCCCTCTGCATCCGTCACGGTTTCGCTCACCGGCGACTCGGTCGCCGTTGGGGTGGTCTACCCGACCGGCTCGCTCACCGGCTTGAGCAACCTGGTCGTGCCCGACGGCGCGCGTGCGCTCGCGGAGATGCGGCGCTGAACAAGGCCGCGCTGGGGGAAACGATGTCCAATCTTTCGGACCGGCTCACGCAGAACAGCCGCAAGCCCGCCGGCACCCAGGCCCGAAGCTCGGGGGTGCGCGCGGGCGTCTTCCTTGGGCTCGCGCTGCTCGCGGCGCTCGGCGCCGGGTTGCTCTTTCGCAACTACCTCGAGCGCAGCCCGCTCGGCAGGGCGATGCCGACCGAGAAGGTCGTTGTCGCCGCGATGGACCTCCCGCTGGCGACCACCCTGCGGGCCGAGCAGCTCACCACCATCGACTGGCCCAAGGCCTCGCTGCCCCAGGGCACCGCGGGTGATCCGGCAGGGCTCGTCGGCAAGGTGCTGCTCGCGGGCGTGGTCAAGGGCGAGCCGGTCCTCGCGGCGAAGCTCGCCTCGGAGAAGGCCGGACAGGGCCTGGCCGCAGTGCTGCCCGAGGAGATGCGCGCGGTCGCGGTCCGGGTCGACGACGTGGTCGGGGTCGCCGGCTTCATCCACCCGGGCGACGCGGTCGACGTCATCGTCACCATGAAGGCGAGCGAGTCCTCGCACGTGCCGCCGACCGCGAAGGTGATCCTCCAGAACGTGCGCGTGCTCGCGGTGGGCAAGGAGCTCGACCACAAGAGCAAGAAGCAGAAGGCGGTGCCGGTCACCGTGGCGACGCTGATGGTCTCCAGCCCCGACTCCGAGAAGCTCGCGCTCGCCTCGACCAAGGGAAAGATCCTGCTCGCCCTGCGCAACCGGGTCGACGCGACCGAGGTCGAGACCCCGGGGATCATCCCCGCGGTGCTCCTCGAAGGCGGGGCGAGCGAGCCGGCCGAGGAGAAGCCCCAGGACCCCGCCAAGTCCCGGCCGCGGCGCGCCGTGGCGCGCAAGCCGGCCGCCGTCAAGCCGCAGACCGGCGAGCACCAGGTCGAGATCCTGCGCGGTGACCGCTTCGAGACCCGTCAATTCTCCTCCCCGGAGCCCAAGCCGTGAGCCCCATCCTCGTTCTCCAATTGGCAGCGCTGCTCGCCGGGCCGGCCGCGCCCATCGACCAACCGCCTCAGGCTCAGTCGCCGGCCGAGCTGCGCATCGACCGCGAGGTGAGCGCGGTCAAGGAGCTGCGGCTCAACGCGGGCGAGAACCGTCTGCTCGTGCTCTCGGATGAGATCGGGCGGGTGGCGGTCGCCGACCCGGCGGTCGCCGATCTCAAGGTGGTCACCCCGATACAGCTTCTGCTGACCGCCAAGGCGGTGGGCAACACCGATCTGACGCTGTGGAACCGGGCCAACCAGCCGCTGGTCATCGCGCTCAACGTCGCCAACAACGCCGAGAACCTGCGCAAGCAGCTCAAGGAGCTGTTCCCCGGCCAGGACATCCAGGTGTCGACCACGGGCGATCTGCTGGTGCTCAGCGGTCAGGTCAACGACGCGCGCATCCCCGAGCGGATAGGCGAGGTGGCGCGCCTCCACTCGCGCCAGGTCGCCAACCTCGTCCAGGTCACCGGACACCAGCAGGTGCAGCTCGAGGTGCGCTTTGCCGAGGTCTCGCGCAGCGGCCTGCGCGAGATCGGCCTGAACTTCTTCCACAAGGCGACCGACGCCCAGCGCGTCGCGGGCATGAGCGGGCCGGGGACCTTCCCCGGCAACTTCCTGAACTCCGGCTCCTCGCCCACCTCCATCCCCGGCAGCGGCGGGGCCGGCGCCCCGGACCTCTACGCGCCGTTGTTCAACAACGCCTACGCGCTCTTCTTCTCGCAGGCCTTCGGCGGCTTTCCGTTCAGCGTGATGCTCAACCTGCTCGAGAACCACGGGCTCGCCAAGGTGCTCGCCGAGCCGACGCTGGTGACCCTCACCGGTCAGGAGGCCAAGTTCTTGGCGGGCGGCGAGCTGCCCATCCCGGTCACCTCGGCGCTCGGTCAGGTCAACGTGGTCTGGAAGGAGTTCGGCATCCGGCTCGCCTTCACCCCGACGGTCATCGCCGAGGAGACCATCCACCTGCAGCTCGCCACCGAGGTGAGCGAGGTCGACCCGACGCTGGCGGTGGTGGTCGCCGGCAGCGCCATCCCCGGCATCGCATCGCGCCAGGGCCAGACGACCGTGCGGCTCGGCGACGGCCAGAGCTTCGCGATAGCGGGCCTGCTCTCGGACAAGACGCGCTCGCAGATAGACAAGGTCCCGCTGCTCGGCAGCATCCCCATCCTCGGGGCGCTGTTCCGCTCGACGGCCTACCGGCGCGACGAGACCGAGCTGCTCATCGTGGTGACCGCGCGGCTCGCCCGTCCGATGGCCCCGCAGAAGCTGCCGCCTCTGCCCACCGACCGGGTGACGCACCCGAGTGACTTCGACCTCTTCCTGCTCGGCGCCCAGACCGGGCTTTCACCCGATCCGGAGCAGCTCGACACGGCGCCCGCGCCGCGCTCGGACTGCCGCACCGGCCCCGACGGCGCGGTCGGGTTCCTGCGCTGAAAGGGCCGCCCATCGTCGCCCCGGCCGCTCGACCGAACGGGGCGCTGCTCGCACGAAGACCGGAGGCACACCGCATGGCGAACACTGCTGCGACCCTGCTCGTCGGGATAGCCCCGGAGGACGAGGCGAAGATCCTCACCGGGCTCGAGCACGTCACGGTCGCCCGCGCGGCCCCCGAGCTGAGCGCGCTCGCCGAGGCGCTCGGCAGGCACCAACCGCGCACGGCGATCATCGGGGTGCCCGAGTCGAAGGGCAGCGAGCTCGCGATGCGCCTCATCGCCCAGGCCTCGCAGGGCGGGGTGAGGGTCATCGCCTACGGGGGCTCGAAGGACGCCGAGCTCATCCTGCGGGCGATGAGGGCCGGCGCGCAGGACTTCGCGGTGCCCGGCGAGGAGCGGTCGATAGCCCAGGCGATCGAGTCGAGCGCGACGAGCGTGGCGAGGGCGCCGGCGGGCCGGGTGACGACGGTCTTCCCGGCCAAGGGAGGCGCCGGGGCGACCGCGCTCGCGACGCACCTGGCGGCCGCGTTGGCGAGCCGGGGTGAGCGGGTCTGCCTGGTCGATCTCGATCCGTCCTACGGCGGGGTGCTCTCGGCGCTCGAGGTGAAGGGCGGCTACGCGATAGCCGAGGTGCTCGCGAACATGCACCGGCTCGACCGCGAGCTGCTCGACACCTCGCTGGCGCGCCACTCCTCGGGCGCCTACGTGCTCGGCCACGGCGAGCGCGTCGAGGACGCCGAGCGCGTCGGGCCCAAGGACGTGGCGAACCTGGTCGACTTCCTCGAGCGGCACTACGACCAGCTCATCCTCGACGGGGTGCGCGGCTTCGGCGAGCACGCCCTGGTCGCGCTCGACGCGAGCGACCTCGTCCTGCTGCTGGTCACCCAGGAGGTGCCGGCCGCGCGCAACGCCCAGCGCACCGTCGAGCTCTTCCGCAGGCTCGGCTACCCCGACGAGAAGATCCGCCCGGTGGTCAACCGCTTCCACAAGAGCTGGAAGATCGACGCGGCGATCCTCGGCGAGACGATAGGCGTGCCGGTCGCCGCGACCCTGAGCAACGACTACGCGGGGCTGAGCGGGGCGATCGACCGCGGCGTGCTCGTCTCGGAGCACGCTCCGCGCTCAGCCTTCAACCAGGACCTCCAGCAGCTCGCGAACACGCTGCGGGTCGCCGGACCGAGCGCCGAAGCGGGCGCGCAAAGGTCCTTCCTCTCCCGGCTTCTCTGGAGGTAGCGGACGTGGGCCTGAACGAACGGCTTCGCAGCAGAGCCGCGGATGCGAGCGCCGAGACCGGTAGCGTCTCGGGGCCGGGCTCCGACTCGCAGCACTTCCACGACCTGAAGGTCGAGCTGCACCGCCAGCTCATCGACCAGCTCAACCTCAAGAGCCTGGAGAAGCTCGACCCGGTCGCGCTGCGCGGCGAGCTGCGCCCGACGCTGGTCGAGATGGTCTCGGCGGCCGACTTGCCGCTCAACCGCTTCGAGCGCGAGCGGATGGTCGAGGAGCTGCTCGACGAGCTGACCGGGCTCGGGCCGCTCGAGCCGATCCTCAAGGACCCGACGGTCTCCGACATCCTGGTCAACGGCTACGGCACGGTCTACGTCGAGCGCCGCGGCAAGCTCGAGCTGACGGGAGTGCGCTTTCGCGACAACGGGCACCTCGGGCAGATCATCCACCGCATCGTCTCGCGGGTGGGCCGGCGCATCGACGAGACCGCGCCGATGGTCGACGCGCGCCTCGCCGACGGCTCGCGCGTCAACGCCATCATCCCGCCGCTGGCCATCGACGGGCCGACGCTGTCGATCCGCCGCTTCGGGGCGAACCCGCTGACGGTGCGCGACCTCATCGACAAGGGCAGCGTCGCCCCCGAGGCGCTCGGCTTCCTCGCCGCGGCGGTGCGCGCGCGCCTCAACCTGCTGGTGAGCGGGGGCACCGGCACCGGCAAGACGACGATGCTCAACGCGCTCTCGGCCTTCGTGCCGGGCGACGAGCGGATCATCACCATCGAGGACTCGGCCGAGCTGCGGCTGCAGCAGCGGCACGTGGTGCGGCTCGAGACCCGGCCGCCGAACATCGAAGGGCAGGGCGAGATCGTCGCCCGCGACCTGGTGCGCAACAGTCTGCGCATGCGCCCCGACCGGATCATCGTCGGCGAGGTGCGGGGGGGCGAGGTGCTCGACATGCTCCAGGCGATGAACACCGGGCACGAGGGCTCGATGACCACCGTGCACGCCAACTCCCCGCGCGACGCGCTCGGGCGACTCGAGGCGATGGTGGGGATGAGCGGCATCCCGATGACCGAGACCGCGATGCGCCAGACCATCGCCCGCGCGCTCAACCTCATCGTGCAGCTCAGCCGTGGCTCGGACGGCCGGCGGCGCCTGGTGAGCATCACCGAGATCACCGGCATGGAGGGGCCGACGGTCACGCTGCAGGAGCTCTTCCGCTTCGAGCAGCGCGGCGTCGACGCCCAGGGCAACGTGCTCGGCGACTTCGTGACCACCGGCATCCGCCCGAAGTGCCTCGAGCGCATCGAGCGCGCGGGCATCGACCCCGAGCGCGTCCTCGCGAGTCTGCTGGAGGGCTGCTGAATGCGCGAAGCGCTCGTCGTCCTCTTCTGCCTGGTGGTCGTCGCCGCCCTCGAGGGCGCCTTCTATCTGGCGCGCTTCTTCTCGGAGCGGCGCGAGGAGCAGCTCAAGCGCCGCTTGCGCGTGCTGGGCGGGCCGGAGTCGGGGCCCGGGCTGCTGCGCCGCGAGCGCTATGCCTCGAGCCCAGCGCTCGACAGGTTCGTGCGCGGCCTGCCCGGGGCCGCGCAGCTCGAGGGGCTGCTCTCGCAGGCCGACTCGCCGCTGACCGTCGCCCAGCTCCTGACCTGGTCGCTGGCGGCGGCGCTGCTCGGGCTCACCCTTCCGCTCAGCCTGCGGGTCGGGCTCGCCCCGGCGGTGGCCCTCGGGGCCTTCCTCGGGGTCCTGCCGTGCCTGCTGGTCTGCGCCGCGCGCGCGCGGCGCAACGCCCGGCTGAGCGAGCAGCTCCCCGACGCGCTGGAGATGATGGTGCGTTCGCTGCGCGCCGGGCACGCGATGCCCGCCGCCTTCCGGTTGGTGGCCAGCGAGATGCCGACGCCGGTGAGCGTCGAGTTCGGGCGCGCCTACGAGGAGCAGAACCTCGGGCTGTCGGTCGAGGGGGCGGTGGTCAACATGACCGCGCGCTGTCCGCTCAACCGGGACCTGAAGATCTTCGCGGTCTCGGTGATGGTGCAGAAGGAGACCGGCGGCAACCTCGCCGAGATCCTCGACAACATCGCGAGCACCATCCGCGAGCGCTACCGCTTCTACGCCAAGCTGCGCTCGCTGACCGCCGAGGGGCGCGCCTCGGGCTTGGTTCTCGGCGCGCTGCCGCCGGCGATGCTGCTCTTCCTGCTGGTCGCCAACCGCGCCTACCTCGTGAAGCTGTTCGACAACCCGATGGGCCAGCTCATCCTGCTCTACGCGGCGCTGAGCTGGGTCGCCGGGGGCCTGTGGATGCAGCGGATGAGCGACGTGGAGTATTAGCGCGACGGTCGAAAGTCGAGAGGTGACAGCAGGGAGCCGGCTTCGCCGTCGTGCGAAGGCGCCGGACGAATGGAGGTTGAAGCTCCAGCTTCGACTTCCAGCTTCGACGTCCGGGGAAGGTGCAGGGCACGGTGGTCGGAGCACTCGCTCCGACCTTCAAAGGGAGGGGGCGAGATGTCCGTCGACTACCTGGCGCACGGGGCGGTGCTGCTCGCCGTGTTCGCTTTCGTCGGGATTGCCGCCTTCGCGCTCAGCCTGCGGGGCCGCTCGGACCCGGTGCTGCGCCGGCTGCGCGCGCGCAAGGCCGAGGTCGCACCACCGGCCGAGGCGCCGTTGACCGAGGTGGGCCTGGCGATAGCGCGCGGGATGGCGAGCATCGCCCAGGTCACAAGCGACAAGGAGGCGAGTCTCTCCCGGCTGCGACGCCGGCTTGTGCAGGCGGGCTTTCGCCGGGAGGCGGCGGTCCACACCTTCCTTGCCGCCAAGGTCGGGATTGCGCTCGCACTGCCGGTCGGCTTTCTGGCGGTCGAGTCGCTGCTCGCCGAGGGCATCGACCTCGCGGTGCCGATAGCGGTCTGGCTCTGCACCGGCGGCTTCTTCCTGCCCAACCTCTGGATCAGCTCGCGGATTCAGTCTCGACGCCAGAGCATCGAGCGCGGCCTGCCCGACGCGCTGGATCTGCTGGTCACCTGCGTCGAAGCGGGGCTTGGCCTGGACGCCGCACTCGTGCGCGTCTCGGGCGACCTCGAGCTCTCCTGGCCTCTGCTCGCCGAAGAGCTCAACCTCACCTTCCTCGAGATCAAGGCGGGCATCCCACGCACCGAGGCCTTCCGCCGCCTCTTCGAGCGCACCGGGGTCGACGAGCTCAAGTCGCTGGCCGCCACGCTCGCGCAGGCCGAGATGTTCGGCACCTCGATCGCGGTTTCACTTCGCGTCCAGGCGAGCGGACTGAGGATTCGACGCATGTACCGCGCCGAGGAGCGCGCGGCGGTCGTCGCGGTGAAGATGACGGTCCCGCTGGTGCTCTGCATCCTGCCGAGTCTGCTCGCGGTGGTGATGGGGCCGGCCGCGGTGAACATCTACAACTCGCTGTTCACGAAGCTGGGGGGGGGCTAATGCGCCGGACGACTCGGGCTCGAGCCTGCGCAATGGCGTGGGGGCTGTTGCTGGCCGCAGCGTCGGGGTGCGCCCATACGCCGCCGCGGACCGATGCGACCCCGCTGCGGCTGTCGATGGCCCGCCAGCTCATCGATCGCGGGGACTGGCGCGGCGCCTTCGAGGTGCTCGAGAGGCTCTACCGCGACCGCCCCGACGACGCCGCGGTGCTCACCCTGCGCGGGATCGTCTACCGGGAGACCGGGCTGCTCGAGGAGGCGCGCGTCGAGCTGGAGGCCGCGACCCGCCAGGATCCCGAGAGCGCGGCGGCGGTCTCGGCGCTCGCCATCCTGCTCGATCAGGTCGGAGAGCATGAACAGGCGGCGCAGTTGCACCGGCGCGCGGTCGAGCTCGAGCCGAGAAACGCCGCCTACCTGAACAACCTCGCCTTCTCGGACTTCGTGCGCGGCCGACTCGAGGAGGCGATCGCCGGCTTCGAGGAGGCGTTGCGCATCGAGCCGATGCACGCGCGCATCCGCAACAACCTGGGCTTCGCCTGCGCGCGCGCGGGCCGGCTCGAGAGGGCCGCGGAGCACTTCTCGCGCGCCGGTACTCCGGCCCAGGCGCGGCACAACCTGGCCTACGCGCACGAGCTGGCAGGTGACCTGGCGCGAGCCTTCGATCTCTACGCGCAGGCGGTGCGCCTGGCGCCGGAGCGCGAGCTTTCGCGGCGAGGCCTGGAACAGGTCGCGAGCCGCCTGGGCAGGCAGGTCCCACCGGATCTGGGCGAGGCGAAGGTCGGTTACTCGAACGGGGAGAAGGAACGATGAGGCGGGGGTGGCTGGGGGGGGGTTTGGGGGG
>DHSB01000222.1:52583-53686 GCA_002408385.1 Myxococcales bacterium UBA5297 | reverse complement strand
CAGGCGGGGTTGGCTGGGGGCGGTTTTGGGGTGCGCGCTGGGCGCCAGCGGGTGCGCGGCGCCCGAGCATCTGACCGAGGGCTATGGGGAGAGCTTCCGCGCGGCGCTCGAGCGTCAGGCGATTCAGCCGGTGGGATGCGCGGCCGAGCCGGTCTCGGGCCTCGACTCTCAGGAGGCGGCGATAGTCTCCGATTCGTATCGACGGTCGCTGCTGCCGGACGGACAGTCGCTCGACAACGGCGACGACCAGCTTATCTACCTGGCGCCACGTCCGCGGACCAATCCAGGCAACGGGATGATGCCCCCGCCGTCGGTGCCTCCGGAGCAGAGGTAGCGCGCATGGACCAGCGCTCGTGTGGCCTCGACTCGAAGCGAGCCTCGCTTGCCGTCGGCGAGCCCTTCGCGTGGAAGGCTCCCGCTGCAGGGCTCAGAGCGACCGGGCCGGTTGCGGCACAGAGGCGGCGCCGCGCAGCCGGGTTGTTTGGTGAGGAGCAGGGTGCGTCGGCGGTGGTGGTCGCGCTCGTGCTCGTCGTCCTCGGCGCCTTCCTCGCCCTGGTGATCAACTCCGGGCATCTGATGATGGTGCGCGGCCAGCTCCAGAACGCCTGCGACGCCGCCGCGCTCGCCGCCGCGGTCGAGCTTGACGGTGAGCTCGAGGGGATCGAACGCGCCCGCGCCGCCGCCGTCGACTTCGCCGGCCGGCACGCCACCGACAAGGAGCGGGCCGTCAACATCGACCCGTTCTCCGACGTCGTCTTCGGTCACTGGGACTGGGACGAGCCCAAGGGGTCGGCCTTCGCCGCGGTCTCGCTCTCCGCGCCGAACGCCGCGCGGACGGTCAACGCGGTCCAGGTGCGGGCCGGTCGCGAAGAGAGCCGCGGCAATCCGCTGGAGGTCTTCTTCCAGGTCTGGAGCGGGGGGAAGAGGACCGCCAGCGTGAGCGCCGAGGCCATCGCGGTCGGCGGGGCGCCTTGCGAGGACTGCTCGGTGCCCCTGGTCTTCGCCGACTGCCAGATCATGGTCGACGACCAGCTCGACTGCGGCCAGAGGCTCGTCTTCCACAACGACACGGTCGACAACGTGGGGTTCACCAACCTGCTCGA
>DHSB01000222.1:31552-52459 GCA_002408385.1 Myxococcales bacterium UBA5297 | reverse complement strand
GTGGGGTTCACCAACCTGCTCGACGGGGTGCGCAGCGTGAACACCCACGACATCATCGAGACGCTCGAGTCGGACTGCCGGGGCGTGAGCGTCGGCGACATCGTCGGCGTGGGCAACGGCAACAACCTCAACAACCACGTCGTGCAGGCGTTCGAGGACTTCATCGACCGCAACGGCGCCCGGGTCACGGTGCCGGTCGTCTCGCCGCCCGGAGGCTGCCCGGCCAAGTTCAACGGCATGCAGCCGGTCGTCGGGTTCGCGAGTTTCACGATCACCGAGGTGGTCGGGCCGCCCAACCACGCGATCCACATCCAGCTCGACTGCGAGCAGACCGACGACCGCCCCGGACGCGCCGGCTGCGACTACTTCGGCACGCGGTCGCCCAGGCCCTCGTTGGTCCGGTAGGCGGGAGGCATTCCGTCGACTGATTGGCTGTCGGCAGGCATCGGAGGGCCGGCCTTCGTGTCGGCCGAGTCGGTGCTTGATTCCTCGACGGGCGCATTGCGATGCGCCCCTACCACGTTCCGGTCGGTCGCCAGGGTTTCGGGCGACGCTGGGGCCGTCGACTCTCTCGACCGTCGACGAATCGCGGTCGCGTCTCCTACTTCGAGTCGGCGAACAGCAGCGCGAGCAGTTCCAGGTAGTCCTGGGAAACCTGCTCGAGCGCCAGCCCGATTTCGCCGGCCGCGCCGATGTCGAACTCGGGAGGATCCGCCCAGACGACGAGCGCCTTGACCGGCACCTCGCGACCCTTCAGCTCGAGGGTGGCGTCGATGAGCTTGCCCGGCTCGAACATCGCGATGCTGCGCACGCGCATGCCGCTCATCGAGAGGTCGATCACCTCGCCATGCCAGCCATCGGGCAGCCGGATGGGAATGGCGGTGGCGAGTCGGGGGGCTGTGCGGATCGAGTCGATGGCCTGCCTCACAACGAAGGCTTGATTCGCGAGCGATCTGAGCATGTCCCGACGCCCGGGTCGAGGGGCGGTTCGGGGCCGCTCCGGGGCGGTTGCGCCACGCGGCTGGCCGCCCGCTCTCCCTCACCGGGCTCTCTCTCCCGCGGGCCATGTCCGTCCGCTTCGTAGCATCGGCGCTCAGTGAAGCGCTGGCTGGCTCATCGGCACATCAAGGAGGACGTCATGTGGAAGGTGGTCGCGCTGCTCTTGTCGCTGTGCTTCATCGGTTGCTCGGACCCCTACGCGCAGAAACTTCCTGCTTCGATTGATGGCTTGGAGAAGGACGAGGCCTTGAAGAAAGCGATCCAGAAACTCCCTGAGCAGGAAAAGGCCCTGCTCGGCCAGTTTCTGCTTCGACGCGGGCTGGCCCAGGCCTTTGGCGGGGGCGGTGCTGAAGAGGTCACGGTTCGACAGGCGATCGACAGGCAGAGAAGATGGCTGGAGGAACAAGCGAAGCAGGAGGCTGAGGCCAAGGCTCTTGCCGACAGGGTGAAGGCCGAGCGGGAGGCCAAGAGGAAGGAATTCGCCGAGACGCTCACCGTCGCGGTCACCAGCCTGCAGTTCGTGAAGGGGAGTTTCGCCTCCCGGCGATTCGACGACCGTTTTCAGATCACGCTGGCGTTTCAAAACAAGACCGCGAGGGCCTTCGCGGGCGTCAAGGGAACGCTGGTTTTCGCTGACATGTTCGGAACCGCGATCAAGCAAATCAGCATTGCCTACGACCAGGGCATCGAGGCTGGGTCGACTGCAACCTGGGCGGGTGAAGTCGATTTCAATCAGTTCATTGACGACGACAAGAAGCTCGCCTCCACTCCGCTCGATAAGTTGAAGACCTCGTGGTTGCCGGAGCACTACATCTTCAGCGACGGCACTGCCATGAAGATGCCCGACTGACGGCGGGCGGCAGCGGAGCTGCGGCGGCTGAAGGAAACGCGAATCGACGCTTGCTCGGCGTTGGGCGGCCGTTGGGCCGGCAGGCGGAGCTCGCGAGCTTGCTCATCGGGCTTGGGCCTTTCGCGGAGCCTTCGAGCCGGACCTCTTCCTTCCTCGGGCGCTTTGGAATCGACCGCGCGGCTCGCCGCCGAGTTCCGCACGCTTGGTGGTGACTGCGGTAACCGCGCGCGAGGCGAGGTCCCCACGGCCGATAGGCGGTAGGTGGAGTGGGGGGCGGGCGGAGTTGGCGGACAGGTCGATGGACCCGATGTGAAGGCGAGGGCTTGCGGCGGTCAGCCAGCCCCACTTGACCGTTTGCACCGAAGCCTTCGTGAACGGGAACCGGCGGACCGACGCAGGCCGAGGGACCGCCCTGCCATGCGGCGGGTGTTCTCGACGTCGGCGCCGCCGGCAGCGGCGCCAGCGAAACGGAGAAAAAGCGCGCTGATTACGGGAGATTAGCGAAGCCTCCGGAGGGCTCCTGTAGAGCGCTAGGATGGCCCTGGGGGCGCCGCTCGACCTGAAGCAAGCCTGGCGGTCCAAGATCGCTCTACGGACGGGCCTGGGGCCTTACAGGGTCGATCGGGCTCTTAAAACCTGCCCGACCGCCCGTTTTCCGGCGCTCGAGCGCTCGGTCAGGTGCGCGAGCGCCCGCCGGGGACCTGCGCTTGCGGCTGCCCGAGAGCGGCGATAGATCGGCCCGCCGGAGGCAGGCCCGAAAGGGGGTCCGGCGAAGCGGCGTGCGGATGGCCGGTCGGCCGGTTGGTGGCACGAGGGGCCGGGCACCGTCGTCCGTCTTCGCCCTGGACAGGCGGGCGACTCGCGAAGAGCCCATCCCCGCCGGCGGTTGGAAAGAAGCGCCCTCGCGGCGTCGCAGGAGAGTCCTTGAATCCCAACACCGCCCGGTTTTCCCGCGCCCTCGTCACCGCGCTCGGCCCGCGCAAGGTCGTCCTCGACGCCGAGCGGCTTCACGACTACTCGAAGGACGAGTCGGACAGCGGCGTCCATCTGCCCGACCTGCTGTGCCTGGCCGAGAGCACTCAGGACGTGCAGACGGCGCTGCGGCTGTCGCGCGAGTACCGCGTCCCGGTCACCGCTTGCGGCGCGCGCACCGGCAAGAGTGGCGGCTCGATCCCGCTGCACGGAGGGCTCGCGCTCTCGCTCGAGAGGATGAACCGCATCAAGGAGATCGCGGTCGCGGACCTCGTCTGTGTCTGCGAGCCGGGCGTGGTCACCGGCGAGCTGATGAAGGCGGTCGAGCAGAAGGGGCTCTTCTATCCGCCCGACCCGAACAGCCTCGAGACCTGCACCCTGGGCGGCAACGTCGCCGAGAACGCCGGCGGACCGCGCGCGCTCAAGTACGGGGTGACCCGCGACTACGTGCTCGGGCTCGAGGTGGTGCTCGTCTCGGGTGAGGTGTTGCGGGTCGGGCACCGGTCGATCAAGGGCGTGGCCGGCTACGACCTGACGGGCTTGATGGTCGGCTCGGAGGGCACGCTCGGCGTGGTCACCGAGGTCACCCTGCAGCTCCTGCCTCTGCCGCGGGCGGTGACGACCGCGCTGTTGGTCTTCGACAAGCTGCGCGGCGCGGCCGAGGCGGTCAGCGCGATGCTCGCCGAGGGGATCCTGCCGCGCACCCTCGAGTTGCTCGACCAGGCCGCGATCGGCGCCGTCGACGGAAAGGCCTTCCACTTCCCGAAAGGCACCCGGGCGGCGGTCATCCTCGAGCTCGACGGCGACGCCGAGGAGCCGCTCTTCGAGCAGATGGAGCGCGCCGCGGGGGTCTGCGAGCGGTTCGGCATCCGCGAGCTGCTCGTCGCGAAGGACGAGTCGCAGCGCCGCGACCTCTGGGCCGCCCGCCGGCAGGTTTCGACGGCGCTGCGGCAGATCAAGCCGTTCAAGGTAAGCGACGACATCGCCGTGCCCCGCTCGCGAATCGCGGAGATGGTCGAACGGATCCACGAAATCGGCCGGCGCCACGACGTGGTGGTGGCAAGCTACGGGCACGCTGGCGACGGCAACCTGCACGCGAACTTCCTCTACGCCGACGAGGCCGAGCGCAGGCGCGTCGACGTGGCGGTGCGCGAGATGCTCGAGGCGACGATCGCCGTCGGCGGCACGATCACCGGCGAGCACGGGGTCGGCCTCGCCAAGCGCGCGTGGCTGCCGCTCGAGCAGGGCCCGGAGCTCATCGAGCTGCAGCGGCGGCTCAAGCGGGTCTTCGATCCCGAGGGGCTGCTCAACCCGGGGAAGATGTTTCGGCGACAGTCGTGAGTTGTGAGTTGACAGTCGTGAGTCGACAACCCCGGGCATCGCCCGGGCCCCGAGCTGTCGGTCGCAAGTTGGTGGGGGCGCATAGCAATGCGCCCGTCGAGGAGTTGGGAAGCTGCGCGGAAGAGATTCCGGCGCAACGAAGGCCGGCCCTCCGGGAGGCTGGAAGCGCCCCGCCGCACGAAGGCCGGCCCTCGGAAAGCCGCTAGGGCACCGGAAGAGGCCCTATCGCCCCGTCTTCCCCAAAGCCGGGAAGCGCCCGCGGTACCTCGCGCTCGAGCTGGATCGGCCCGTCGCACGCGGGAGTCAGCTCGAGCAGCTCCCAACCGCCCTTCGGGTGCAGGTTGATCGGGTTGGCGGTGCCGATGAAGAGCCCGTCGTCGTCGGCGAGCATCGTGCGCACGCCGTAGTTGGTGAAGTTGCCCACGCCGCGGAACGACTCGGCAAAGGCGCGGCCGTCCGAGCCGGCGATGCGCAGCAGATCGGCGCCTTCGTTGGGGAAGCCGCAGCGGTAGATGATCTCCTCGAGCCGCTCGAAGCCGGCGGGGAGCGCGTCCGCCAACATCGGCCCGATGAAACCCTGGAGCCCGGCCCGGAGGACGAGGCTCGAGTCGAAGGTGCCGATGAAGAGCGAGTCGTCGAACCGCTCCATCGTCCAGGTGTACTGGTTGAAGAGGTTGCCGAAACCCGAGGCGCCCCACAGCGGCTTGAGGCCCAGGCGGTTCTCGTGCGCTGCGTCTGCGCGGATGGTGTAGCTGCGCGCCTGCGGCTCGTAGACCGGCAGGTAGCGCTCGCCGTAGACGAGCTCGATCTGCGGGTCGGCCGCGCTCGCGTCGCGCGCCCGGAAGATGCTCACCGGCCGCTGGGTGCCGAGCAGCGTGGCGAGGATCTCGTCGGTGTCGAGCGAGCCGCTGCGGTCGGCGTCGAGGTTGAAGGCTCCGCCCTGCAGGTGGCCCAGAAGCGCGAAGGCCCCGACGATGAGCGGCGGGTTCATCGTGCCCCAGTACAGGTCGCCTTCGTATGAGGCGAGCGCGCCGCCGGTGGTCCCGAACGGCAGCAGCAGGTCGGGCTCGTAGTCGGTGATCGACCAGATCTTCGTCCAGTCGTCCGCGTCGTCATCGGTCAGGCCGCCCGCGGGGACCGGCGGCCCGCGGTAGAGGCCGGCCACGCGCACCTGAGAGAGCAGGATGGGTAGGGGGAGCGGATTGGCGGGGTCGATCGGCGGGATGGTCGGCCAGGTCGAGATGAAGATGCGCCCCTGGTGCTCGACGAGGCTGGCGCCGCCCGAGTCGAGATGGCCCACGACCTCGAAGTCGAAGAGCGCGTCGGGGTCGAACGGATAGTCGCCGTCGACGCTGGGAACGCGCGCGCCGCGCCAGCGCAGCACGTGGCCGCCCGGCTGGCCGGGAAGCACTTGGCTCAAGGTGGTCGAGGTGTAGAGGACGCCGTCGAGGTTCAGCCAGGCGCGGATGTTGTTGTAGTCGTCGAGGCGCTTGGCGGCGAGCAGCGCGCCGGTCTCCACGTCGAAGGCGAAGAGGTTGATGCCGACTGTCCCCTCGCTGTTGAAGGAGCCGTCCTCGGCCAGCGCCGGGCCGGCGAGGATCACCGTGTCGCCCGAGATGCCCACCGAGCGCACGCCGGTGGTGTTCGACAGCAGCGCGCCGGCTGGCGTGTTCTCGGGCGGGCTGAAGTCGACGGTCTCCTCGAGCGCGAGGTCGTAGCGCAGGATCTGCGGGCGCCGCCAGTCGCTGGTGCCCGACTGGCTCGCCGCGAACTCGCAGACGTAGTAGTCGTTCTCGAACGGCGGCAGGGCGATGGGCAGGTTGCCTCCGACCACCAGGCAATGGGTGTTCGAGATGGTCCCGAGCCAGAGGAACTGGTCCTTCTTGCCGAGGCCCCAGACATAGCCGCCGTTGCGTTTGGGCGTGCCGGCCTCGGTCGTGCCGACGAGCGGAGGACAGGTCGCGTCCCCACACCCGTCGAAGACCGGCTCGGCGATGGGCTCGCCCGCGCCGTAGAAGCACTCGTCGACCTCGGCCTTGGCCAGCAGCCGGCGCTCGAGCGTCGGCTTGGGCAGCAGAGGCCCGAAGCCCTCGTCGAACACGAAGCGATCATGGGTCCAGAACTTCGCGAGCTTGGCCGCTTCGCTCTTCAGGATGGAGGCGAGCGTGTCGTCGGCATTGTTCTCGCCGTCCGGCGTGACCGGCGGCAGCGCCGGCGTCATCGGCGTATTGGTCGTGCCGCCGGGCTTGGGCAGGTTGCTCCCCAGGTCTGGCGGGTCGGTGTCGCCGCTTTTGCGGCTGCAGCCCCAGACAACGAACAGCGTGGCGACGAGCAAGAGCGTCTTTCTCACGTCGAATTCCCCCTCGGCAATCCACTCACTGGCCCTGTCGCTTGCCCGCGAGGCGGCCGGCCTTCGTTCCGCTTCGAGGCGGGCGACGGGCGCTCCTCAAGGTTGATCTAGAAGGAGCGTTGCGGTCGAGCAACGGGCGCCTCAGGCTGCGAACGGCGTGGGACTCGAGCGGATCCGGGGCGCAGAGGCGGCAGGGCGGGCGCTCGCCGAAGCCTCGGACAAGCAAAGCCAAGCGGTGTAATTGCGAGAGAATCTGAAACGACCGGCTCGACGGGTCACCAAGCGTGCGGCGAGCCCCTGCAGGCTCGCAACGCAGGCTGGCCGCCGAGCACCGCCTCACGCTCCTGCCAGCGGTTCGCGACCGGCCGGTCGGCCATCCTGGTTGCCCGCGGCCCATCGCCCGGTCGCTTGCGGGCGGAGAGAACGGGCGGTAGATCGGGCGCGCGCAGCGCCGGTCAGCCCGAGCCCCTCGACAGGCTCGGGGCAAGCCGAAGTCGAGGGCCTCTCGACCCCGCCTCCCTCGTTCCCCGGGGAGGCTGCGATGGCGAAGAGCGGGGGACGGAGATCTCGCGACACCTGTTGAGGTGGACAAGGCCATGTGCACGCTGATCCTCGCCCACCGCTTCTTCCCGGACGCCGCGCTGGTCGTCGCCGCCAACCGCGACGAGCTGCTCGCGCGGCCGGCCTCGGGTCCGCGGCTTGTCGAAGGGCCGCCGCGCATCCTGATGCCACGGGACGAGGTCGCCGGAGGAAGCTGGCTTGGGCTCAACGAGCACCGACTCTTCGTCGGGATCACCAACCGCGTGGGCGGGCCGCCGGATCCGTCGCGGCGCTCTCGCGGCCAGCTCGTCGTCGAGTCTCTCCAGGCCCCGAGCGCGCGTTCGCTCCACGCGCGGCTCACCCGCCTCGAGCCCGCCCTCTACAACCCCTTCCACCTGCTCTATGCCGACGGGCGCGACGCCTTCGTGACCTGGGCCGACGGGCAGTCCCTGTTCCAGTACGAGATCAACCCGGGCCTGCACGTCATCACCGAGCGCTCGCTTGGCGGCGACGACCACGGCAGGGCCATCCGCGCGCTCGCCGCCTTCGAGGAGAGGATCGACGGCCGCACCCCCACGCTCGACGAGCTGGGCGCGCTGCTCGCCCTGCACGTCGAGGGCGACTCGGTGGCGGGACTGTGCGTCCACGCCGAGGCGCTCGGCTACGGGACGCGCTCATCGTTCGTCTACGTCTCGGGCCCGCAGCCCCTCGCAGGCTGGCGCGAGGGCGCGGCGTGCCGCGGGCAGCTCGAAAACTTGAGCCCGCCTCTCACCCGGCTCTTCGCGCCGCCCGGGTAGGGCTCGAGCCGGTGTCGCCGGCGAGCCGAGGCGGGCGCCGCTACTGCTTCTCGAGCTCGAGCTTGACCGTCGTCACCTCGCCCGGGGTGACCTCGACCCGCTGCTCGATGCGCTTGAAGCCATCCCGCTCGACCGCCACCGCATGCGTGCCTCTCTTCAAATCGAGAGACACCGGCGTCTCGCCCTTGCGCGCGCCGTCCACGTAGAGGGTCGCCCAGAGCGACTCGCTCTGATGCGCGGTGAGCACCCGCAGCGTGCCGATGTCGCCGGTCCCCGCGGGCGCCTTGGTCTTCTCCGGCGTCTTCTGTGCGGCAGCCTGGGCCTTGGGCCGCGGCTCCGGCCGCTTGGCCGGCATGTCGACCGGCTCCTCGGTATCGCTGGCCGGCTCGGGCTCGGCAGGCTCCTCCTGCGCGCCCGGTTGCTCGACGGGCACCGGCGGCTGCGCAATGGGATCGGCCGCGGCCAGCGGGGGCTCGTCCTCGAGCGGCGCAAGCGGCGTCAGCTCGGTGGAGACTGGCGCCTGGCCCGACAGCGTCTCCTTGAGCACGTACTGATAGGTCACCCAGCCGGCTCCGCCCAGGACGAGCAGAATCGCGAGCAGCGTGCCCAGGCCGCCGCTCGACTTTGGCGCCTGCGCCGTCGCCGCCGGAGCGGTCTTGGGCTTCTGAGGCTCGACCACCGGCGCGGGGGCGGGTCTCGGGGGCGTCGCCGGGCCCTGATCCTCGGGCTCGGGTTCCGGCTCGGGCTGCGCTGCTTGCTTCACGGGGGTCGGGCGCAAGCGCTCCGGCATTCGGGTCGTGCGGCGTGACGCTCCGGTGGGCGTTCGCCTGGAGCGCGTCGGCGAGTGGCCGGCGGAGGCCCCCACCGCCATCCTCGGCTTGGTCGCAGGCTCCGGCGCTGCATCGGCGGCCGGGAGCTCGCCGCGCGTGCGCCTTGGCGTCGGGCGCGGGGTCGAACGTGGGGTCGATCCGGTCGAAAGCGGCGACGAGCGTGGTGGGGACGGCTCGATCGAGATCAGATCGGGCAGCGGCTGGGTCTGTTCGGTCAGCTCGGGGGCCGGCGGGGCGGGCAGCAGCGCGGCCTCGAGCGCCGCGTAGAGGTCGGCCGCGGACTGGAAGCGATCGTCGGCCTTCTTGGCGAGCGCCTTGCGGATGAAGCCGCCGAGCGCCGCTGGCAGATCGGTCCTCTTCTCGCACGGGTCGGGCGGCTCGGCCCGCACGTGCTTCTCGATGACCTTGAAGTCGTTGTCGGCGAGGAAGGGGAGCTGGCCGACGAGGCACTCGTAGACGAGACAGCCGGTCGCGTAGAGATCGGCCCGGTGATCGATTTGCCGGCCGAGCGCCTGCTCGGGCGACATGTAGTGCGGGGTGCCCATCATCACCCCGGCCCGCGTCAGCCCCTCGGCCTGGCGGGTGTCGCGCAGGATGCCGAAGTCGAGGATGGTGGTGTGCCCGGAGGGCGCGATGTGGATGTTGCCCGCCTTCAGGTCGCGGTGGACCAAGCCCTTAGAGTGGATGAACCCCAGCCCGTCGCAGAGCTGGCGCATGATCGACAGCGCGTCCTTCACCGGCAGGCCGCCCGGGCTGGCACGCACGTGGCGCAGCAGCGTGGCCCCCTCGAGCAGCTTCATGACGATGAAGGGCCGCCCGCCATGCTGGCCCACCGCGTACACGGGCACGATGTTCGGGTGGTCGAGGGCGGCGGTGAGCTTCGCCTCGCGCTCGAAGCGGGTGACGAACTCCTCGTCGTTGCACAGCTCGCCGGCGAGGACCTTGATGGCGACCTTGCGGTCGAGCGACAGGTCGAGGGCGAGGAAGACCGAGCCCATGCCGCCCTGGCCGAGCTTGCCCTCCAGGCGCCACTTGTTCTCGAAGAGGTCGCCCAGCTTGATGGCGACAAACCCCGAGCCGACGAGCGAGTCGTCAGGCGATGGTGTTGCCGCGCCGCAGTGCTTGCAGAAGCGGCTGGCATCGTCGAGGGGTTGTCCGCAGCTCAGGCAGTTCACGCGCCCCATCCACTATGATGAAGGGCGAACTATAGCAAGTGCTTCACAGGGAGCGAGTCCGACGACGCGCGCCGGCGGCGATTGTCCTAGCGGGCCGCGTCCCGGAGGCGTCGGGTGAGGATCTTGATGATGCCGACGGCGATGGCGTGCTTGTCCGACATGATCTCCTGGAAGTCGTCGCGGGCGATCTTGAGCAGCGCGACGTCGACGAGCGCGGTGACCGTGGCCGAGCGCGGGGCCGCGTCGAGGATGGCCATCTCGCCGAAGCACTCGCGCTCGCCCAACTCCGCTATCACCTTATCCTTGCGGTGCACCCGGACCTTGCCGTCGAGCACGATGTAGAGCGCGTCGCCCACCTCGCCTTCGGCGAAGATCTCGTCGCCCGCCTCCCAGCCCTCCTCGACGGTGATTAGGGCGATCTGGGCGAGGTCCTCGCCCGGGATCTGAGAGAAGAGGTCGACCGACTTGAGGAAGAGGACCTTTTCGACCGTGGAGATCATCGCGCCGCCATGGTGCTCGGAGGGTTGGGCATCGTCTTTCAGCTCGCCTGCAGCGCCGCGTCGAAGGCGGTCAGGATGCAGCGTACCCGCTCGCGCACGACGGGCGAGTCGTCAGCCACGCGGCTCTCGACCGCACGGGTGAGCGCGGGCAGCGGCAGCATCTTCTCGAGCGCGGCGACGCACGCCTCGCGCACCAGCGGCGAGGCGTGATCGAGGTTCTCGATGACCGGCCCCTGCAGCTCCTCGCCACGCTGCTCGCCGGCCAGGAACAGGGCGCAGGTGCGCACCCAGGCGCTCTCGTCCGCCAGCAGGCTCCGCAGGCGCTCGCGCGGCTCAGGCGAGGGGAGGGCGAAGTGCTCGGAGGCGGTCCGCAGCCTGCCGGCGCGGTCCCGGTCCTCGAGCAGCGGGACGATGCGGCGGCGCAGCGGGCGGTCGAGCACGTTGTCGAGCAGCTCGATGGCGTTCGCCCTGCGCCGCGGCGCGTCCTGGGCCGAGGCGTCCTTGAAGCCCGCGTAGATCAGCTCGAGGTCAGCCTCCGGGTGCAGGATGCTCAGCAGCACGAAGAGCCTGGCCTCGCACTGCTCGACCTTCTCGGTCAGCGCGCTCGAGAGCAGGGCCTCGGCGGCCGCCTTGCCAGTGCGCGGGGTCAGACGGTCGGGTGGCCCCTGCAGGCCGAGCGCCTCGGCGCTGGCGATGGCGTGGTAGGCCCGCTGCAGCTCGCGGTCGATGGCGCGGCCTACCGCCTTGCGGTCGACCACCAGGCCGCGGCAGGTCCTCAGGCTGCGCCGCAGCGCCTGGTAGAGGTTGCGGCGCACCAGCTCGTCCGGATCGTCGAGGTGGGCGGTCAGGGTCTCTATCGCCTGGGGCGAGCCGAGCCGGCCGAGCACGCGGGGCACGTTGCGGCGAATCCCCGGGTCCTCGAGCCGGTTGTCGAGCACGCGCTCGAGCGTCGCTTCGATGCCGGGGCCGTAGGCGGCGAGCGCCTCGACCGCGTCGGTGCTCGTCTCCTCGCGCGCGAGCCTGTAGACGAGCGCGGTCGCGAGCTCGGGCGCCCGAAGCTGGCCGGCGGCCTGGATGGCCTCGCGGCGCACGGCCGGATCGCGGTCGGCCATCAGCTCGAGCACCGGGTGGTAGAAGTTCTTCACTCCGATCTCGCCGAGCACGCGCGCCGCCTGGCAGCGCATGGGCGCGTCGGGGTGCCCGATGAGGGCCTTGAGCGCCTCGGCCGCGGCCAGCACGCCGTCGAGGCCGCCATAGCGGATCATGCTGGCGATGGCGGCCGCGCGGATGTGCGGCGAGGGGTCCTTCAGGAACCCGCGCACGCTGCGCACCGCCTTGTCGTGGCCGATGGCGCAGAAGGCCTCTATCGCCGCGGCGCGCACGGTCGGCTCCGGGTCGTCGAAGAGCCGGAAGACCGCGTTGCCGTGCTGCAGCGAGCCGATGCGCCCGAGGTGCTCGAGCGCGCACTTGCGCACCTCGGCCGACGGGTTGGCGAGCAAGCGGACGAGGTGGTGGTCGGCCTTCCCGACCGTCGCGTGCGGCAGCATCTCGAGGGCGTTGAGCACCTCCTGCGGCTCGGGCGACTCGAGCGCGCGCAACAGGACCTTGCTCGTCGCCCCGTCGTAGATGTGGTGGCGCGCGCTCTCCAGGTCGAGGCGGCGCCGGCGCAGGGTGTCCTGCAGCGAGCGCACGTAGTGGCCGCGCAGCTTGAAGACGACCAGGCCCCAGCCGAGCGCCGAGAGCGCGCTCGCCACGCCCACCGGCCCGACCCGGTTGCCCACGCAGGCCTTGTAGGCGAGCAGCAACAGGCCCGAGCCGGCGATGGCCGCGGGCTTGATCACCCCGTCGATGAAGGCCTTGGCCCCGCCGCGGGCGCTGGCCGGCACCGGCAGGAACAGGAGCTGGGTCGTCGCGTCGTTGATGGTGTAGCGGAAGACGAACTCGCTGCCCTTGGTGAAGGTGGCGCTCCAGAGCCCCGGTACGAGCAGGATCCCCAGGCTGCCGACCCCGAGGAAGGTCGGCAGGATGGCCAGCGCGGCGATGACGCCGAGGCCGGAGAGCACGCGGGAGGTCGCGAAGAACTGGACGAAGAGGGCGAGCGCGCCGGTGGCCGCGTAGAAGGTGCCGAAGAACGCGGCGAGCTCGTCTTTCTCGTAGGCCGCCGCGGCGATGGTCTTGAACTGGAAGTCGACCAGCGTCGTGGTGACGAAGGTGAAGGCGGCGAGCGCGGCGACGAACTTCAGGTGCGAGGAGGCGAAGACGCGCGCCGCGGCCGGGCGGGCCGCGCGGCCGGCGGTGCGTCCCCGGGCCAGGCGCATCGGCACGCGGCGTCCGAGCCGGGTCGCGAGGACGGCGACCCCGGCGAGCAGCAGCGCGCACAGCAAGGTGAGGTTCTCGGCGCCGAGCCGGCGCGCGAGCACGCCGACCGCGCCGCCGAAGACGATGTTCGCCAGCGTCCCGCCCGCGCCGATGATGCCGAAGAGCCGCTTGGCGTCGCGCGCGTGGAAGATGTCGTTCGTCAGGGTCCAGAACTGGATCACCGTCAGGGCGCCGACCACTTCGACAAAGACGTAGAAGGCCAGGTAGACCCGGTCGCCAGGCGAGCCCAGGGCAATGCGCACCGCCACGAACCCGAGGGCAAAGAGCAGCGCGGTCCCCGCGGTCAGCAGGTCGCGGCGCACCCGGTCGGCGATGCGCGAATAGACAAAGCCGACCAGCGCCACGGCGAGCGCCGAGGCGATGTACATCAGCGGCAGCTTGTCGCGGGTCGTGTTGGCGAGGAAGAGCGCGTCGCGCACCGAGCGGCCGACGATGAAGGCGCCGACCACGCTCAAGCCATGCAGGAACAGCAGGAAAGTGAGCCGGCCCTCGCCCGGCCGGATTTGGAACAGGACCTCGAGGATCCTCTCGCGCCGCTCGCTTCTCATTGCTCGCCGAGCTACCCCACCGGACGCGGGCTCCCGAAGGTGCCGGACAGGCGGCGCATGCTAGCAAACCGAGCGTGACGAGGCGATGGACTCCGGACCGCGAGGCGGCCGGGGCTCCGGGCGCCCGCGGCTCTTGGGGACGGCGCAGCTCGAGCGCGGCTCGAGGCTGTGTCGCCCGGCAGAGCCGGCCGGGCTGGCGAGCCTGCCCGCCCGAACAACGGCCTTGCGACCCGGCGCGGGCCGGCGCTACAGAGGGACGAAATCCTGTCCGCGGCCCTGTTTCAGGAAGAGCAGAGCCGGCTGTGAGCGCCTCAGAAGCGAGCCAATTTCTTGATCCCCTACTTCGCGCCGCCTTCCCTGGCCATCGGGCCGCTGACCATCGATCCCTTCGGGGTTCTCGCCGCCATCGGCATCTACGTCGGCGCGCGGCTCGCCGCGGGAAGGGCGGCCCGCCAGGGACTCGATCCGCTTCCGATCATCGACTTCCTGTTCTGGGGCGTGCTCGCGGGCATCCTCATGGGACACGCGGTGCATCTGTTTCTCTACCACCCCGAGGAGCTGCGCGACCCGGCCAAGATCTTCAAGGTCTGGGAAGGCTTGTCGTCCTTTGGAGGCCTGCTCGGCGGGCTGATTGCGGCGATCGTCTACTTCCGCAAGAAGCGCCTCCGCCTGCTCGACTACGGCGACGCCTGGGCGCTGGGCATCGCGCCGGGCTGGGGCATCGCGCGGCTGGGCTGCTTCGTCGTGCACGACCACCCGGGCGTGCGCAGCGACTTCTTCCTCGCCGTCGGCTTCCCCGGCGGGGCCCGGCACGACCTGGGGCTTTACGACGCGCTCGCGCTCTTTGCGATAGCCGCGGTGCTCTATGCGCTCGCCCGCCGCTCGGCCTGGCAGGGACGGCTGCTGCCTTTGCTCGCGTTGCTGTACGGCGTCCAGCGCTTCTTCACCGACTTTCTCCGCGCGACCGACGGCTATTCGGACGCGCGCTACCTCGGGCTGACCCCGGCGCAGTACTTCTGCGTCCTGCTCGTCGGCTGGGGCGCCTACCAGCTCGTACGCAGCGCCCGCAACGCACGAAGCCGCACGGACCCGGCAGCCGGCCCTGCGGTCGACCCGCCGCCCGCCACCCCGTAGAGTTCACTCGACCTTTTCCGACCCCTTTGCCGGGAGCACGCGATGCGCGTCCAGGTTCCACTCGAGAAGGCGTACAGACTCATCAACCACGGCCCCGCGACCCTGGTCACGAGCAAGGCCGACGGGCGGGCCAACGTGATGGCCGCCGCCTGGGTCTCGCCGCTCGACAGCGCGCTCGTCTCGGCGGTGATCTCCAACGACAGCCTGACGCGCGAGTTCATCGAGCGCAGCGGTGAGTTCGCGCTCAGCCTGCCGACGGTCGGGCTCGTCGACGCCGTTTACCGCTCTGGCAGCTTGAGCGGGCGCGACGGCGACAAATTCGCCGCGGCCGGGCTCGCCACCTTCCCGGCCTCCAAGGTGGCCGCTCCGCTGATCGAGGGCTGCGTCGGCTGGCTTGAGTGCCGCCTCCGAGACGAGTCCCGCGCTCGCGAGAAGTACGACCTGCTCATCGCCGACGTCGTCGCCGCCTGGGCCGACGCCACCGTCTACCGGGACGGACAGTGGCGGTTCGAAGGGCAGCCCGACAAGCGCACCCTCCACCACGTCTCCAAGGGCGTGTTCCTGGCGAGCGGCGAGGTGGTGGAGGCGTCGACAGACTGAAAGCTGGCTTTTCCTATCTGAAGGCCGGCTCTATACTCGCGCGCCTTACCGAGGTTGGGATGTGTCTGGGAAGCAAGCACCTTGATTACCTCGAGCGGACCAACGAGGCGGATTTCCGCGAGAAGCGGGTCTCGTACGAGACGTACATCCGCTTCGCGGACCTCATCGACAGGTGCCGCTGCTGCGACCTCTGCGACAACGGCGAGCACGGGGACATCCTCGGAGAATGCCGCATCCATCTGCTGCGCCTGTTCATCTCGATGAAACGCGACGCCGAGCGTCGGTTGAACGAGAAGGCCGCGGCCAAGGCCTCGACAGGTTCGGGCGAAAGCGGCACCGGCTAGCTCGCGCGCAGGGCTCCATTCCATCAAGAGAAGGGTTCATCCGTGAGCGAGCTGCCCAAGCCCGAGCTGAAGGTCGATGCGTCCGGGAAGTTCTGCCCGGTGCCGATCATGGAGATCGCCAAGGTGGCCCGGCAGGCGAGCCCGGGCCAGGTGATCGAGCTGATCGCCACCGACCCCGGCGTCGAGAGCGACCTGTCGGCCTGGTGCAAGGCGACCCGCAACGAGTACCTGACGTTCGCCCGAGAGGGCGGCACGCTCCGGGCCTTGGTTCGTAAGCGCTGAACCCGCTCGATACTCAAGGAAGGCGATCCGCACCATGGCAGACAGGAAGGTCAGGGCTATCGGGCTGCTCTCGGGCGGCCTCGACTCGCTGCTCGCCCACGCGCTGATGCGCGCGCAGGGCATCGAGGTGAGGGCCATCAACTTCTATACGGGCTTCTGCATCCTCGAGACGCAGCGGCGGCTCGGCCGCAAGAGGCCCGACGGCTCGACCCCGCGCAACGACGCGCTGCAGGCGGGCGCGACGCTCGAGACCGAGGTGGAGCTGGTCGACCTCTCCGGGCCCGACTACCTGCGGGTGGTGACGCACCCGAAGTACGGCTATGGCGCCAACGCCAACCCGTGTATCGATTGCCGGATTTTCATGTTCTCGAAGGCCCGGGAAATCATGGAGCAGGAGGGGTACGACTTCGTCTTCACCGGCGAGGTGCTGGGCCAGCGGCCGAAGAGCCAGCGGCGCGACCCGATGCGCGTCATCGATCGCGACAGCGGGCTCGAGGGCCGGCTGTTGCGGCCGCTGTCGGCGAAGCTGCTGGAGCCGACGCTCCCGGAGAAGGAAGGGCTCGTCGACCGCGAGAGGCTGCTCGACATCAGCGGCCGCTCCCGGAAGCCGCAGATGGAGCTCGCCCGCCAGCTCGGCATCACCGAGTACCCTCAGCCTGCCGGCGGCTGCTGCTTCCTGACCGACGAGACCTTCGGGCGGCGCTTCCACGACCTGATGCGCCGCAAGGCCGAGCGCCGCCTCGAGCAGGAGGAGGTCATCCTCCTCGCGACCGGGCGCCACTTTGCTCTCGGCCCGAACGCGAAGCTCGTCGTCTCGCGCAACGAGACCGAAAACCTCCTGCTGCTGCAGTACACCGAGGGCCGATACGCGCTGGAGGCCAAAGGGGTCAACGGGCCCATCGCGCTCGTCGAGGGCGAGCCGGACGAACGGCAGCGCGAGCTCGCCTCACGCATCGTCGGACGCTACGGCAAGGGCAAGGACCTCGAGCGGGTCGCCATCGAGTGGAGGCGCGGCGGGGAGAGCACTGAGGTCGCCGTCGAGCCCTATCGATCGGAAGCCGAGTTCGAGAAGCTGCGGATCTGACGGGCAGAGCGCGGGCAGGCTGAAGCCGGGGGCCCCAACCGGACCGCGCGCCGTCCGGCTCGCGGGGACGGCTACCGAGCGGTACGCAGCTTCCGATCGGTGCGCGGTTCCCAGGCGAGGACCGCACGGATGTCAGTCGAGCGGCGCGCGATCCCCACCCGAGGGGTCGCACGGGGGCCGGGCGAGCGCTGCTCAAACCCGGTTCGAGCCGCGGGCAGACGCCCTCCGGTTCCGAGCGAACGCCAAGAGAGCCACCAGCACTCCGGTGACTGCGCCCTCCGCTCCTGTCGAGCACCCGCAGCCGCCGTGTACGGTGACCATTGGACCCGTCGAGCCACCGTCGGGCGTCTCGACCGCGTCGCCATCGGGCGGATAGACGATCGGATCGGTCACGCAACGGCCCTCGATGCAGTCCTCGCCCGCTGTGCAGAGCTCGCCCTCGTCGACCTCTCCGTCGCAGTCGTCGTCGGCGCCGTTGCAGGTCTCGGTGCTCGGGGCCGGCGCGCTGCACTCGCCCCACGTTCCATCGGCACAGGTCTCGGTGCCCGCTTCGCAGGCGCTCTCGCAGGCGCGTGAGAGCAGCTCGTCGATCTGCCCGTCGCAGTCCTGGTCCTGGCCGTCGCACAGCTCCTGCGCGCCCGGGTAGATCTGCGGGTTCGTGTCGTCGCAGTCGTCCCCGCCGAAAGCCGTCGAGCGGTGGCCGTCTCCGTCCGCGTCCTGGGGCGCGGGAACGTTCACGACGGCGTCGAGGTCGGGGCCGACCGCGGTGCCGTCGCGCTGGAGTTGGAAGACGACTCGGGTCGAGCCGCTCGCCGGCGCGGTGAGCCCGACCGACAGCTCGGCGACGGCGTTGGGGCCAAAGCCCCCTGCCAGCTCGACGCGCGCGGGCGCGCCCAGCGACTCCGGCGAGACGCGCACGAAGCCGTAGCCGCCCGCCGCGGTCCAGGTCCGCTGCCCGGTGTTCTTCAGCCGCCAGCGCTTGGTCACGCCGCTTCCCGCTGCGAGCTCGATGGGATCGGCCGGCTCTTCCGATTCGAGCGCGCCGTCGTCCGGGAGGTCTGCGCCGCAGGGATCGACGTGGGTCGGTCGCGGCTCGCTGATGGCGTCGGGTCGGCAGCCTTCGGTCGCGCAGATCTCGCTGCGGTTCGGATAGCTCACCGGGATGGCGGGCCACAGCGGCGCGCCGCCAGAGGCGGGCGGGTAGCCGATGAAGCCCCAGACGATCTCCGGGTAGGTGTAGTTGCCGCGCGACAGCGAGCCCGGGCCGTTGTAGGGCGGCCGCGAGGCCGGGTAGTCGGGGTTGTTGGGGTTGTTGCGCCACGAGAAGCTGTTGTAGGCCCAGGTCGCGAAGTACCAGTGCTCGAGGATGGAGGGCTGGTTGTCGCCGACGCACGGGGTGGCGCGCCACTTTCCGCAGAGGATCTTCATCCCCGAGCCGAGGTTGTAGACCGGGTCCTGCGCGACGCGCAGCGGCTCGAAGCCGGCGCCCCCGCTCATGCCGCTCGTCACCTGCGTCAGCCCGTAACCACAGTCGAAGGAGATGACCGTCCGGCCCGACTGCCCGCAGGTGGTCACGCAGAACTGGCGCCACGTCGACTCGGCGTAGGAGATGGCTTTGGTGAGCGTGCAGGGGATCGACGGGGTGACGCTGACCGTATTGGCACAGCCCTGGCCGATGGTCCCGTAGTCCGGTCCCTGGGCGCCGAGCTGGTTCTTGGCCGCGCGCTCCATCATCGCGGCGAGGTCGGCGTTGCACGGCTGGACTCCGGTCTGCGGCGCGATGGGGCAGCCCTCGGTCGAGGGGCACGCGGCTCGAGCCTCGGACCCGAGCGCGGCGGCGAACGCGAGGGCGAGAAGGACAACCCGCTTCATGGCAGCTCCGCGAAGCCGGCGACGGTGAAGTGCCGCAAGGTTTCGAGCCGATGCGCCTGGCGCGCCGTCGCGTCGAACCACCAGAGCTGTTGCGCGGCCGAGAGCTGCTTGCGGAAGGCGACGAGGTGGCCGGCTCCGTCGATGGCCAGCGCGACCGGCAGGCCGCGCGTCGCAAGCTGCGGCTCGGCCGTCTCGCCGTTTGACGAGAGCAGCTCATGGCCCGCGCCGCCGCGCCGCGTGTAGACGAAGCGGGCGCCCGAAGCGAGCGGCATCGGCTCGTCCGCTCCCGTCTCGACGAGCACGCGAAGCTGGCCGTCGTCGAGGTCGAGCGCGTAGACGGCGTGGTCGCGCGAGGCGGGTCGCAGCGAGGCGAAGACGAGCCGCGAGCCGGCGACGGAGAAGTCGCGGGCGAACGGGCCCGCGGGCGTGGCGGCGAGCCGTCGCGGAGGGAAGCTCCCGGAGAGGGAGACGGCATGGAAGCTCGCCTCATCGCGGGTGACGGCGTAGACGACGACGCGGTCGCCGAAGACCCCGGCGAGGTGCAAGCCGAGGCAGTCGAAAGCGGCGAGCCTCTTCGCGGTGCCGTCGGCGTCAAGAGCCTGAACCTCGACCGTGCGGCCCTCGAAATCCAGGGGCGAGCTCTCTGCTGCGGCGGGCGTGAACGCCGCGACTCTCAGGAAGACTCCCCGACCGTCCGGCAGGGCGAGCGGCTTCGAATAAGAGACGCCTTCGGCGACGCGCGTCGCCTCGCCTGTCAAGAGCCGGATACGCCAGAGCGTCGCGCCGAGCTCCGGATCACGGCCGGTGCTCGTCGTGGCGAGAAGCCAGGCGCCATCCTTGGAGAGGGCGAGCCGGGGTTCATGATCCGGCCGCACCGGGAGCGAGCCGATCCGGCGGGTCTGGCCGGGGCGGCCAGCGACGAGCTGCGAGACGGCGTCAGAGGGTCCCTGCTGCGACCAGATGAGCCAGGGCGACGACTCGGCCGCGACGAGGGCCGAAAACAGAAGGGCGAGCGCGTTCATCGCCACGCATTCTGTCACGCTCCCCGGTCAGAGTGGCGATGAGCCTCGAAGCGACGGATGGACTGGCTGGCGTGGCCAAGGTTGTCGCCCGGCCGGAGAAGATGGAAGAATGCCGCTTCCCTGAGCCGAGGGACAGATTCGGCGCTTCGCGCCGAGGAGGGACATCGTGAAGAACGTCAAAATCCTCAGTTTCGCCCTGGTCGCCCTGGCCCTCACCGCCTGCGGTAGCGGCATCGAGAGCAAGGAGGACGCCGCCAAGGCGCTGCAGCGGCTCGCCTTTGCGACGAACAACGCGGGCGGCAAGAAGGCCTCGCCCGGGGGCGCGCTGAGCGGCGGCATGACCATCACCGTCGATGGCAAGGAGGGCAGCGCGACGCTCACCTACGCGATCGACACGGAGACGGGCCTGTTCACCGCCGATGTCACCTACGACGAGTTCTCGGCCGACGGCGAGAACACCTTCGACGGGAACCTGGCGACCACGATGAAGTTCAGCATGGACCTCGAGAACCTGCTGGCGGGCATGTCGCTCGATCTGACGATGAAGGGCGAAGTGGAGATGACCGGCGAGTACGACGCGAGCCTGGAAGTCGATGTCCTCTTCTCCATGAAGGTCAGCGACCTCGAGAACCTTGACGGCGCGTCGGTCGAGGTGACCATCGACGGGCGCGTGGTCGCCGACGGCGAGGAGTTCGTCTTCGACAACGAGTCGATGACCATCGAGACGGCCGATCCGTAGGCCAGCTCGAGTCCTTGGAGCACGAGGTCGCTGCGCCCGGGTGTCGAGGGTTTCCAGGTAGAGAATCGCGCGGGCGGCCGGTATCTACCGGCCGCCCGTGACGTTTGGGTACGGCAGCGCGCCCCGCGAGGCGGGCGAGGAGAGAAGACATGGACGAACTGCGGATGAGGCTCGACAGGACAACGGCGGCGCTGCTCGTCGTCGACATCCAGGAGCGGATGTGCGTCCCGATGGACCCGGAGAAGCTCGCGCGCATGACCAACCGCTGTTGCGCGCTCATCGAGGGCGCCAAGGCGATGGGCCTGCCGATCGTCGTGACCGAGCAGTACTCGAAAGGTCTGGGGCCAACGATCGAGCCGCTGCGCGCCGCGCTTCCGGACGGGACCCCTACATTCGAGAAGAACCAATTCTCGTGCGCGGTCCCCGAAGTCGTCGAGGCGCTCGGAGACCGCAAGCAGATCCTGCTCTGCGGGATGGAGACGCACGTGTGCGTCTTCCAGACCGCGCGCGACTTCCTGGCGAGGGGCCTGGTGCCCTACCTGTGCGCCG
>DHSB01000222.1:24952-31439 GCA_002408385.1 Myxococcales bacterium UBA5297 | reverse complement strand
CCTACCTGTGCGCCGACGCGCTGCTGTCGCGGAAGGCCGAGGACAAGCAGTGGGGGCTCGAGCGCGCTCGCGACCTCGGGGCGGTGGTGACGACCGCCGAGGGGGCGCTGTTCGATCTGCTCGGCCGCGCGGGGACGCCCGAGTTCAAGGCGGTCAGCGTGGCGGTGCGCTAGCGCGCCTCGAGGCCGGCGCCGTGCAGAAGGGAAGGGGAGGAGGCGAGGCTCCTCCCCTCCCGAATCGCAACCGCCGCGGGGACTACGGCGCCCGAATCGCCTCGAGGAAGTCGGCGATGAGCCCCTTCATTCGCGCCTCGGCGCGCGCTCGCGCGTCGGCGAACGGCTCGCCCTCGGCGATCTGCTCGCGCAGCTCGAAGTAGTACTTGATCTTCGGCTCGGTGCCGCTCGGACGGCAGGTGATGCGCGCGTCGGCCAGCTCGAAGACGAGCACGTCGCTGCTCGGCAGGTCGATCTTCGTCTCGCCAGAGGCGGTCTTGCGCACGCCCGTCAGCAGGTCGCGCACCGCGACCACCGGGGCCTGGCCGATGGCCTGCGGCGGGCTCGCGCGCAGCCGCTCCATCGTCGCCTTGATCTGCGCGGCGCCGGAGGTGCCCGGGAGCACGACGCTGCGCTGGCCGCTCTGGAACAGGCCGAAGCGCCGGTAGATCTCCTCGAGGTATTGCAGGACCGACTGGCCCTTGGATTTGCAGAAGGCGGCCAGCTCGGCGAACACGGTGGCCGCGCTGATGCCGTCCTTGTCGCGCACCGACTTGCCGAGCGTGTAGCCGAGCGCCTCCTCGTAGCCCATCACGAGCTCGGCGCCCTCGGCCTCGAGCTGCAGGGCGCGGTTGGCTATCCACTTGAAGCCGGTCAGCGTCTCGGCGTAGCGGACCCCGAGCGCCGCGGCCATGCGCGAGAGCAGCGAGGAGGAGACGATGGTCGTGACCACCGCGCGCTCGGCGCCGCCGGGCTTCTCGGTGAGCAGGTAGTAGGCGAGCAGCGCGCCGACCTGGTCGCCGCTGAGCTGCACGTGGTGCCCGGGGGCGTCGCGGGCGGCGATGGCGAGCCGGTCGGAGTCCGGGTCGTTGGCGATGACCAGATCCGCGTCGCGCTCGGCCGCCAGGCTCAGGGCGAGATCGAGCGCGCCCTTCTCTTCGGGGTTCGGGAACCGCACGGTGGGGAAGCGGCCGTCCGGCTCGAACTGCGCCTCGACGATGGTCACCCGGGTGAAGCCCGCCTGCGAGAGCGCGGCGCGGGTGAACCTCCCGCCGACTCCGTGCAGCGGGGTGTAGACGATCTCGACTTCGCGCGAGACCTCCGGGTGCAGCAGCAGCTTGCGGATCTCGCCGAGGTAGCGGGCCTCCATCTCGGCGCCCAGCGACCGGACGAGGCCCGCCTCGCGCGCCTCGTCGAGCGGGGGCATCGGCAGGGTGAGCAGCGGGCCGACCTTGTCGATCTCGGCGCTGATCCCCTTGTCGTGCGGCTGGAGGATCTGCGCGCCGTTCTCCCAGTAGACCTTGTAGCCGTTGTATTCGGGCGGGTTGTGGCTGGCGGTGACCATGATGCCGGCGGCCGCGCCGAGCTGCGAGACCGCATAGGGCACCAGGGGCGTGGGGACCATCGTCTCGTAGAGGTGGACGAGGATCCCCGCGCCGGCGAGCGTCGAGGCGGCCTCCTCGGCGAACTCCCGGCTCATGCGCCGGGCGTCATGCCCGACGACCACGCCGCGGGTGGCGGCGTTCTCGACCATCGCCTCGAGGTAGGCGCCCAGCCCCGCGGTCGCGCGGCGCACCACCGCGCGGTTCATGCCCATCGGGCCCGCGCCGAGCACCCCGCGCAGGCCCGCGGTGCCGAACTCGAGCTGTCCCGAGAAGCGCTCGGCGAGCTCTTCGTGCGCGCCCTGGGCGAGCAGCGCCTCGAGCTGCCCGCGGGTCGCCGGGTCGGGATCCTCGGCGATCCACCCCTTCACCTTCTCTCGCAGTTGTTGGTCCATGCTGTGTCTCCAAGGTTGGAAGGCCGCGGATACTAACCGGCCCGGCAGGTCGAGTGGAACCGCGGCTTGCGCAGCGGGCGCCGGCTGGCAAGCCGCCTGGGGCTCGGCGGGCACCAATTGTTTCGTTCCGGACATGCGCTCGCCTATAATCGGGCCGCTCGTCGTGTGTCCGACAGGGACCCTGCTGTCTCAAGGGAGACAGGGCGGCGAGCCCGAGCCCTCCACCATGAAAAAGAACTTCATCCTCGATACCAACGTCCTGCTGCACGACCCGCGCGCGCTGTTCGCCTTTGACGACAACAACGTCATCATCCCCATCTACGTCATCGAAGAGATCGACCAGTTCAAGCGCGACCTCTCCGAGCTCGGGCGCAACGCGCGTCAGGTCGCGCGCTTTCTCGACGGCTTCCGCTCGGAGGGCACGTTGGGCGATGGGGTCAAGCTGCCCGAGGGCGGGCTGTTGCGCGTGGTCTTCACCGAGCGCGAGCTGCCCCCGGAGATGGTGAGCGGCCACAGCACCGACAACCGGATCATGGCGGTCGCCATCGACACCCGCGACAGCTATCCGGACACCCCGGCCATCTTCGTCACCAAGGACGCCAACCTGCGCATCCGCGCCGACGCGCTGGGGTTGAAGGCCGAGGACTATGACGCCGAGCGGGTCGAGATCAACGACCTCTATACCGGCTACCTCGAGCTCCCGGTGCCCGGTGCCCTGGTCGACAGCCTCTACAAGAACGGCGAGGCCGACCTCGACCTGCCCGACCACTATCCGAACCAGTTCGTCATCCTCAAGGACGAGCAGAACCCCTCGCACTCGGCGCTCGCCAAGTTCTCGCCCTCGCGCGGACCGAACAAGGTCGTCCTGGTGCTGCGCTCCTCGAAGGACGGGGTCTGGGGCATCCGGCCGCGCAACATGGAGCAGACGCTTGCCCTCGATCTGTTGCTCAACGACGAGGTGAAGCTCTTGACCATCGTCGGCAAGGCGGGCACCGGCAAGACCCTGCTGGCGATCGCCGCCGGGCTGCAGAAGACGATGGAGGAGCAGTACTTCCAGAAGCTGCTCGTCTCGCGCCCCATCTTCCCGCTCGGCCGCGACATCGGCTTTTTGCCCGGTAGCGTCGAGGAGAAGCTCAACCCCTGGATGCAGCCCATCTTCGACAACGTCGAGTTCCTGATGAACCTGTCGCGTTCGGACAAGAAGTCCGGCCGCGGCTACCACGAGCTGATGGACCTGGGCATCCTCGAGATCGAGCCGCTCACCTACATCCGCGGCCGCTCGATCCCGAACCAGTACATCATCGTCGACGAGGCCCAGAACCTGACGCCCCACGAGGTGAAGACCATCGTCACCCGCGTCGGCGACAACACGAAGATCGTGCTGACCGGCGACCCGTACCAAATCGACAACCCCTACGTCGACTCGACCAACAACGGCCTGGTGCACGTGGTCAACCGGTTCAAGAAGGAGAAGATCGCCGGTCACATCACCATGACCAAGGGCGAGCGCAGCTCCCTGGCCGAGCTGGCGGCGAACCTGCTATAGACCGCGGCCGGAGGTCACAGGGCGCATGAGCGAGACCGAATTCCTGGCCAGGCTTTACCGCGGAGCGGAGCGCCGAGCCCCGGGCAGCGACGACATTTCCAGGCGCATCGCCGCGCTGTGCGGGCTGACCGCCGGCTCGAAGGTGCTCGATCTGGGCTCGGGCTCCGGCCCGACCGCGCGGCTGCTCGCCAAGGAGCACGGCTGCGAGGTGACGTGCGTCGATCTCGATGCCCAAGCGCTCGACAGCCTGATGGAGGCCGCGCGGCGCGACGGGGTCGAGGCGCGCATCACCCCGGTCCAGGCCGACATGCGCGAGGTCGACCTGCCCGAAGGCGGTTTCCGCTGCGTGGTCTGCGAAGGCAGCGTGCGGTTTCTCGGCCCCTCGCTCGAGGAGGCCTCGCGCAGAGTGCGCCGCTTGCTCGAGCTGGACGGGCGGCTTGCCATCACGACCGCGGCGCGCGTCGGGCGCGTGTTGCCGTCGGCGGTCGCCGCGTTTTACCAGAGCCGGGGCGAGAAGCTGCTCTACCCGCGCGAGCTGTCGACCGCGCTCGAGCGCAGCGGATTCGAGCCGTTGGCGGCCGAAGCCTTCTCCGATGCGCTCGTGGACCAGTACTACCGTTTCGTCGAGAGCGCTCTTGAGCGCCTCGCCGACCCGGACGGTGGCGAGCAGGCCGCCCAGCTCAAGCGCGAGATAGAGGTCTTCCGGCGTGAGGGCGGCCGTTCTGCCATCAACATCGTCCTCCACGTCTCACGGCGCAGGGAGCCGGGCGAGCGCCCGAGGCCAACGCGCGGCGGGGCCTAGGGCGTGAAGCGCAAGGCTGGGCACCTGCTCGCGTGCCTCGGGGTGTGGGCCGCCCCGGCCTTTGCGGCCGAGCCCGCGCCGGCACCCGCGGCCTGGGTCACGGCAAAACAAGCGGTCGAGCGCCCGGCTGAGCCTGAGAAGAGCGCCACGGGGGCGGCAGAGCCCGCGGCGGCGCTCAAGGCGGGCGCCGAAGCGAGCGGCGAACAGCCCGCGGCCGCAGGCCCGTGCGAGCCGTTCGAGCAGAGGCTCGCCCGGCGTGTCGAGTGGCTCAGGGCGCGCCGGCAGGAGCAGTTCGAGCGCGGCGGTCCGCCCGATCCGGCCAAGGGGATCCCGAGCGCCATCGCGCTCTGGTGTCAGGAGCATCCAGGGGACGAGGACTGCAAGCGGGGCGGGGTCACCATCGAGCTGCGCCCCGAGGAGCTCGCCTGGAATCCGGAGAAGACCCCGGAGGACTACGACGCGCACGTCCTCCTGATGAAGCGCGAGCTGAATCAGTGCCGGCGCAAACAGGCGCGCGGTAGGTAGAGAAGCGTCTTGCCTGCGGCGGTTGCTTCGAGGAGCGCGCCCTGGCGGCGCTGCGCGGCTACTCGCTTGTGCCCGCGGGTGAGCTGCTCGAGCCTTTGGCGCTCGAGTCGCAGCAAGAGTTGCCTGTCTTGTGAAGGCCGCGGCCTCTTGACGAGTGCCCCTCGACAAAGCGCGAGCCTCACGGTGCCTTACAGCACGAGCGCCCAGTCGCCGAAAGCCTGAGGAGACCGAGCGGCCGGTGTCGGAAATGGCGCTAAGGGGCGCGAAGGCTCCGGGCGATCTCGACGAGCGTCTCGCTCATCTCCCGCGCACTCGAGGGGCGTTCCTTCGGCTCTTTTGCCAGGCAGCTCAGCACGAGCTTGGCGAGTGGGCCAGGCAGGTCGGGCCGCATCGCCCGCGGGTCGGGCGCGGGGGTGTTCACGTGGTGGAAGAGCGCCGCGTTCGGCTCGAACGGCGGCCGGCCGGTCAGGCACTCATAGAGGACCGCGCCGAGCGCGTAGGTATCGGTCCAGCCGCCGATCCCCTCGCCCTTGATCTGCTCGGGGGCCATGTAGACCGGGGTTCCGATCACCGTCGCCTGGCGAGGCCCCGAGGTGGCGCCCTCGCGCATCAGGTGGGCGACCCCGAAGTCCATCAGCTTGGCCTGGCCGTCTTCGGCGACGAGGATGTTCTCCGGCTTGACGTCGCGATGGACGATCTTGCGGCCGTGAGCGTAATCGAGCGCCGCGGCGACCTGGGAGATAAGGCGCAGGGCCTGCGCCAGCGGAGGCGCTGCTTGCTGGAGTCGGGTGCGCAGGTCGTCGCCGTCAACGAGCTCCATGACGAGGTAGGGCGCGCTCCCCTCGAGGCCCGCGTCGAAGAGGGTGACGATGTTCTGGTGGATAAGCTGGGCGACCGCGCGCGCCTCGCGCAGGAAGTACTCGCGGATGCGCGGGTCGGCGCCCGCTTGCTTCTCGAGCACCTTGATGGCGACGGTGCGCCTGAGTTGCTGGTCGAGGGCGCGGTAGACCACTCCCATCGCCCCGCGGCCGATCTCCTTCTCGACTGCATAGCGCGGCGGCACGCCGTCGTAGCGCGACTGCCCGAGCGAGCCGGCCGGCGACATCGAGGTGACCGCTGCAAACGGGCCGCCCCACTCCGGCGGGAGAGCCGAGGCCGAGGAGATGTCGCCTGTCAGCGGAATCGGCGGCGGTCCGGCGGGGACCGCCGGCTCGAGGCGCGCGCGCAGCAGTCGCAGCCGCAGCGAGGCGTCGCGGTACTCGGAGTTGAGCGCGGCGACCTCTTCGAGGCTGGTGATGGCTTCGCGAAGGCGCCCCAGAGTCTCGAAGGCGCGCGCGAGGCCATAGAGTGCGTCAATGCGGGCGACCCCGGGCGAGGAGCTGTCGAGCAGGGAGGAGAAGTGCTCGATGGCTTCCTCGTAGTCATTGGCGGCCATGCAGGCGCGAGCGAGCAGGAAGCGTCCGAGCGGCGAGAGGCGGGTCGCGCGCGCGAGCAAGGATCTGGCCTCGTCGGGCTTGCCGAGATCCAGGAGTGCCTGCGCCGCGCCCTCGTAGTCGCCGCGGCCGGCGAGCACCTTGGCCCTCTGCGTCAGGTCGCCCGACTCGGCGAGCAGAACCGAAGCGCGG
>DHSB01000222.1:22331-24822 GCA_002408385.1 Myxococcales bacterium UBA5297 | reverse complement strand
AAGCGCGGTGCTCCTCGCCGTGAGACTGCAGCAGCGCGGCGGCATCGCGCGGGCGGCCCTGCTTGCACAGCAGCTCGACCGCCTCGTCGAGCAGGCGCGCGTCGATGAGCACCTGGACGGCCCCGTCGACATCCGCGGCGCCCAGCAGCAGCTCCGCGGCCGCCTGGGCATTGCCGGCGCGGGCGTAGATGGCCGCGGCTGCCCTCGGGTCCTGGGCTTCGCGCAAGAGCTGGACGGCGCGCTCGGTTTCGCCCGCCTTCTCGAGCAGGGCGGCGGCGCGGCGCTTGTCGCCACCCTGATTGCAGGCGCGCGCGGCGGACTTGAAGTCCCCGGCCTTCTCGAAGAGGTCGGCGGCGCGTCCGTGCTGACCGTGCCATTGCAGAAGCTGGGCGGCGCTGGCGACGTTGGAGGCCCGAAGCAGCAGCTTGACGCCGCCGTCGATGTCGCCACCGATCGCGAGAGCCTCGGCAGCTCCGGTCAGGTCGTTACACCGCTCGAGGGCGAGCGAGGCCTGGGCGGACAGATCGCGGCGCCTCTGCGGATCGGTCTCGCGGCGAGCGCATTCGGCTCGGGCGACAGCGGCCGCGCGCAGCTCGCCGACCCGCTCGTAGAGGGCCGCGGCCTCGAGGTGCTTGCCCATGGCTGCCGCCGCGCGCGCCTCCTGCAAGCGCGACGCTCGGGCATCCTCGGCATTGCCCGCCTGCTCGAAGAGGTCGGCGGCGAGCCGATGCTCCCCGACCCCGCGTGCCAGCTCGGCGAGTGCTGAGGCGCGAGCCCGGTCCTCGAGCGCGCGACAGTCGCCGAGCAGCTTCGCGCCGGCCTTGACGGCGTCAGAGTCGCCGCCGCGAAGGGCCTCGATGGCGGCGTCAAAGCTCTCGAGCCGAATCAGGAGCTCGAGCGCGTGCTTGCGCTCTCCGGCCTTGGCGAAGAGCTCGGCCGCCCGCACAGACTCGCCTGCTCGCTCCAAGAGAGCGGCTGCGCCCTTGAGGTCACCCCACTCGAGGTGGGCTGAGGCCTTCTTGAGCAGCCCTCTGCGGCGCTTCGCGCGCGCGACGAAAACGCTCGCGAGCAGCGAGACGGCGATTGCGATGACGGCAGCGACCATGGGCTCCATCGCGGGCGGCTAACCTCTCGAAGACTCGAACGGCCACTTGTATCACCGTGGGCGCCTGCGGCAGAAGGGGAACGTGCGGAGTCGCACAGTTTTGCCCAGGTGCCAAATCAGAAGGCCCCGGGCCAAGACGCGATGTCAGGGTCGAAGGTGCGTCGCGGGCCACGAGCGGGGCACGAGCGGGTCAGCAAAGGGGGGCCTTTCCTGGACCTCGGCTGCGAATCGGCCGCCCTCAGCGCCGGACGGTGTCTCGGAAAGCGCTACCTTGAGGTTAGGTGCTGCCGCCCGGTTCCGAGGAGCCGATGGGCGTGCCGGGCAGGTAGCGAGGGGCCTTGGCAGGAAAGCCGTCGGCAGTCGTGTCGAGTCACCTCGGGGAGCGCAGGCCTCATGATGGCCAGGGCTCCCCGCGGTCGACTCTCGGCCGTCGGCTCTCGATTGCCGCCGAGCCTGTCCGAGGACAGCAAAGGCATTCCCGCCAGCCGGGGCGAGGGGATAGGCGAGCGGCATCAGGTGGCCGCTCCGAGAGGACGGGACGGGGCCAGGAGGCGCGGTCCGTTCTCGGCTTGGCTCAGAGCTTCAAGGCGGTTGCGAAGTCGAGCAGCTCCACTGACTCCTTCCACATCGAAAAGCGCACGTAGTCGCGGTAGCCCTCGGCGTCGCCGCCAACCTGGAAGGGAATCTTGTGGTCGCTGCGGATCTCCACGTCGTCCGCCAGGAAGTCGTGCATGCCCTCGGGAAACCAGTGGCCCGTCCAGATATGCGGATAGAGGTTCGTGAGGATGGAGGGGATCGACACGTTGGCGATGCGCAGGTGCATCATCCCGCGCCGGGTGCCGGCGAAGGGGAAGAGCTTGAAGTCAAAGCCGTAGAAGGGGACCGTGCTCGCTGCCGCCATCAGGGCGGGGCCGCGGTAGAGGACCGCGCCCGGGCCCATCGGGCTGCCGACCGGGCGACCGTCACTTCCCAACCGATACGCGAGGCCGCGGCTGCGCACCTCGATATTGGGTCGGGGCTTGCCCGCGTAGGAGGGGATGGAGCGCAGGCCGATGGCCGCCGCATAGCCGCCGGCGCCCTCGAGCACCTTGCGCAGCGGGCCGCGCGCTGCCCGCTTGGTCTCGACGTAGTGGTTGAGGATGGCCGCGTCGACGCCGACGCCGAGGAACGGAGCGCGCTTGCCCTCGGTCGCTACCAACTCGAGCCGCAAAGAGCCCGAGACCTCGCCGGCGCGGGCGCGCAGCACGTCGTCGAGGATGCCGTCGCCGCCCGAGGCGCCGCAGACGCTCGCGAGCGCGTTGCCGGTGCCCAGCTTGAGGATGCCGAACTTCGGCGGCCGCGGTCCGGCGAACGGGTTGCCGGCCCGCCGGCGCTCGATGACGTTGT
>DHSB01000222.1:21613-22199 GCA_002408385.1 Myxococcales bacterium UBA5297 | reverse complement strand
GGCGCTCGATGACGTTGTAGATCTCGTTGAGGAAGCCGACGAAAGTGCCGTCTCCGCCGCCGGTGAAGACCACCTGGTAACGCCGGTCGACCACGGTCTCGGCGACCTCGCGGGCCTCCTCGAAGGTGCGGGTCAGGTAAAGATCGCCCTCGGGCACGACGTGCGACAGGGTGCGGCGTACCTTTTCGTCGACCCGCTTGGCGTTGGCGTTGAGCAACACCGCGACGCGGGGCTCGGCTTCGCGCAGCTCGACCGGCACCAACTTGAGGTCGGGCTCGGGGCGAATCGGGTGCACGTACATGGCTCCTCCTCGCGACAGACGCGAAACCACTCGTGCTCGGAGGGGATGCAGGCCGGGTGCCATTTATGACGCGCTGTGCCGGAGGAGACAAACCTCAATGGATAAGCGGGCTTAGCAGGTTGTCGGATGGCCGCCTACAGGCGTTCGGGAAGGGGGCCGTCGACGCGCTCGGGTGGCAGGGGTGCGAAGCGCGCTACGCGCCCGCGAGCCGGCCGGCCCTGGCCAAACCG
This sequence comes from Myxococcales bacterium UBA5297, assembly GCA_002408385.1. Taxonomy (GTDB): domain Bacteria; phylum Myxococcota; class Myxococcia; order Myxococcales; family UBA5297; genus UBA10939. The sequence continues at coordinate 21,668 of DHSB01000222.1, read as the reverse complement.
TCAGCGAATCCGGGGCCCTTGGATCGATAGGGCGCGTTTGACAAGGGCAAGGGGG
>DHSB01000222.1:9632-21387 GCA_002408385.1 Myxococcales bacterium UBA5297 | reverse complement strand
CATCGACCTCGGCACCACCAACAGCGTGGTGGCGGTGATGGAGGGCAAGGACCCGGTTGTCATTACCAACGAGGAGGGTTCGCGGCTGACTCCGTCCGTGGTCGCGTTTACCAAGGACGGCGAGCGGGTGGTCGGCCAGGTCGCCAAGCGCGGGGCCATCTTGAATCCCGAGCGCACCATCTACTCGATCAAGCGCTTCATGGGCCGTCGCTTCGACGAGGTGGGCGAGGAGATGAGGCTCGTCCCCTATCACATCGTGCGCGGCCCGAACGGCGACGCGCGCGTCGACATCGACGGCAAGCAGTTTAGCCCCCCGGAGATCGGCGCCCAGGTGCTGCTCAAGCTCAAGCGGGCCGCCGAGAACTACCTCGGCCAGAAGGTGACCGAGGCGGTCATCACCGTGCCGGCCTACTTCAACGACTCGCAACGCCAGGCGACCAAGGACGCGGGCGAGATCGCCGGGCTGACCGTGCGGCGCATCGTCAACGAGCCGACCGCCGCAGCGCTCGCCTACGGCCTCGACAAGAAGACGAACGAAAAGATCGCCGTCTTCGACTTCGGCGGCGGCACCTTCGACATCTCGATCCTCGAGGTCGGCGAGAACGTCGTCGAGGTCATCGCCACCAACGGCGACACGCACCTGGGCGGCGACAACCTCGACCAGCGGGTCATGGAGTGGCTGATCGCCGAGTTCAAGAAGGACACCGGCATCGACGTCTCCAAGGACAAGATGGTGCTGCAGCGCCTGAAGGAGGCGGCCGAGAAGGCGAAGATCGAGCTCTCCTCGACGACCGAGACCGAGGTCAACCTGCCGTTCCTGACCGCCGACGCGACCGGGCCCAAGCACCTGAACATCAAGCTGACCCGCGCCAAGCTCGAGGCGATGTGCGACGACCTCTTCGAGCGTGCCTTCGAGCCGACGCGAAAGGCGCTTGCCGACTCGAAGCTCGCCCCGAAGGAGATCGACGAGGTCGTCCTGGTGGGCGGCTCGACCCGCCTGCCGAAGGTCCAGCAGATGGTCAAGGACTTCTTCGGCAAGGAGCCCAACCGCACCGTCAACCCCGACGAGGTCGTCGCGGTGGGCGCCGCGGTGCAGGCGGGCGTGCTCTCGGGCGAGGTCAAGGACATCCTGCTGCTCGATGTGACCCCGCTGTCGCTCGGCGTGGAGACCCTCGGGGGCGTGATGACCCGGCTCATCGAGCGCAACACGACCATCCCGACCCGAAAGGCCGAGGTCTTCTCGACCGCGGCCGACAATCAGACCACCGTCGAGATCAACGTGCTGCAAGGCGAGCGCGAGTTCGCCCGCGACAACCGCTCGCTCGGCCGCTTCCACCTCGAGGGCATCCCGCCCGCGCCGCGTGGCCTGCCGCAGGTCGAGGTGACCTTCGACATCGACGCCAACGGCATCCTGCACGTGGCGGCGAAGGACCGGGCGACGAACAAAGAGCAGAAGATCACCATCACCCACTCCTCGGGCCTGGCCAAGGACGAGGTCGAGAAGATGGTCGCCGACGCGAAGTCGCACGAGGCCGAGGACAAGGCCAAGCGCGAGGTCGCCGATCTGCGCAACCGTGCCGAGCAGCTCGCCTATCAGATGGAGAAGCTGATCAAGGACAACAAGGACAAGCTCGCCGAGCCGACCGTCAAAGCCGTCCAGGAGGGGATCGACGAGGTCAACAAGGTCAAAACGAGCGAGGACCGCGCGGCCATCCAGGCGGCGGTGGAGAAGCTCGAGAAGGCGAGCCACGCGGCGGCCGCCGAGCTCTACAAGAGCGCCGCGCCCGAGGGTGCTGCGGCCGCAGGCCCGACCGGCCCAGAGGCTGGCCCTGCGGCCGAGGAGAAGAAGGAGGACGTCGTCGACGCGGAGTTCCGGCCGAGCTAGGGCGCGCAAGCTCAGATGAGTGCAGCCGCGAAGCGGCACCCGGCGCAGGCTCGGGTGCCGCTTTGCTTTCGAGTGCCGAGGTGCCGGCGAACGCTCTGAGGCGCGGTCATCGCTCGCGTAGGAGTCCTCGCCATCTCTTTCAGCCGCCCTTGGGCTCCTTCGGGCACCTTTTCGAGGCCGGATCGGCCCGGGAAGGGCCTTGGCTGGCCCGTAGAGCGATCTTGACCCTCCAGGCTTGCTTCAATAGCGCTGGGGTTCGAACGGCCGCTCTGGGGCCATCCTGGCGCTCTGCGGGCCCCTTCCTGAGGTCTCGAAGCAGGCCGGCAAACGCCTGTAAAGACAGTGGTAACTCGCCCCGGGCGGGCCGAGGCGGAGAAGGCTCTCTCGACGGCTGTTCAGCCCACCGTTGTTCGAGGGAGGGGATACCGGGCCCGAACCCCTGCGGGCTCTCACCCGACCTCGCTCGCCCGTGCCCCCTGTGCCCGTGCGCGGTCCTCGGGTCAGCTCCTGCGGCAGCTCGAGACCTCTGGACCCGCCTGCCGCAAGCTTGCTCTGGCAGTTGCTCGCGCTCGTTGACACCGCGACGGGCCTTTCGCAATCATCCCGCGCCATGCTCGCCTACAAGGTCGTCGAAACCAGCACCGTCACCGATGAGTCGCTCGAAGAGATCATCAACGAATGGGTCCACAAGGGTTGGGCCTACGACGGCGTGCAGTTCGCCATGCGCGAGCAAAGCAAGCGCCCGGCGATGGCTTTTCTGCTCTTCACCCGGCAAGAGCCTGACGCCGCGGAACAAGGCTAAACGGCGAGGCGTTGACAGTCCGAGCGCGGTGGCCACAGAATCCGCGCCTTCTTGTGCCGGCGCTCGAGGGGGAACGACCCGACGCCGGGCTGGAGGTAGGGACGGGACCGCAAGAACGTCTCTGTGAGCTTGAGCGAAGAGCCTCCCAACCCAACCCGCTCCGGGCGCCTTCACGGCGGTCCGTTCGGGCGACTGTTCAGCGCCCGCCCCGAGGGCTCGGTCTATCCGAAGGCTGAGCCGCTGCCCCGCCTGCTCGCGCGGGTAACCGACTTTATTCTGGCGGCGCTGCTCGTCGTGACCGCAGGGCTGCCCGGCGGCATCCTGGCCGTGCTCTATCTGCTGTTCGCCGACGGGTTGTTCCGCGGGCAGTCGCCGGGCAAGAGGCTGCTCGGCATCAAGGTGATGCACCTGCCGTCCCGGCGCGAGGCCGATTTCAGAGAGTCGGCGCTGCGCAACTTTCCCTTCGCCCTCGCGATGCTGCTGCGGCTCGTGCCGGGCTGGGGCGACCTTCTCTTCGCGGTGGCCGGCGCTGCCACGGTCCTCTCCGAGGGCGTTCGCGTGCTCGCCGACAAGCTCGGCCTGCGCTTGGGCGATCTCTTCGCGAGCAGCCAGGTCGTCGACACCAAGGTCCTCGCCGTTCAGCGACCCAAGCTCGAGGCGGTGCGCTCCGGTCCTTCGCAGCTTCGTGGAGCCGCTCGCGCCTCGCTCGGCTCCTCGACCTCAACTCGACAAGCGGTTTGATTCGCCGCTCGGGGCGCGCTGCCCCGACGGCACGTGGGAGCACCCGATGCGCATCGCCCTGACGCACAACCTTCGGCTCAGCGACAACGAAGAGGAAGCCGAGTTCGACACCGAGGAGACCGTCGACGCCCTCGCCTCGGCCATCGAGAGGCTCGGCCACCGGGTCGAGAGGGTGGAGGTCTCCGGCCCCGCCTCGCGCACCGTCTCCAGGCTCGAGGCCTACGTCCCGGACCTGATCTTCAACACCGCCGAGGGCCGCCGCGGCCGCTTCCGCGAGGCGTTCTACCCGGGGCTGTTCGAGGAACTGGGCATCGCCTACACCGGCAGCGATCCGTACGTGCTCGCCGTCACGCTCGACAAGCAGATCACCAAGCTGTTGCTACGCCAGCACGGCATCCGAACCCCTGTCTGGCAGTTCATCGAGCCGGGCCAGGAGGCCGACCCGACGCGCTTTCATTTCCCGGTCATCGTCAAGCCGAACTTCGAGGGCTCCTCCAAAGGCATCACCACCGACTCGGTGGTCGACGAACCGGCGCTGCTGGCTGGGGTGGTGGCCGCCAAGCTCGCGAAGTATCCGGCCGGCGTGCTCGTCGAGGAGTTCATCGCAGGCCGCGACATCGCCGTGTCGCTGCTCGAGGGCGTCGCCAAGGAGCGGGGCGGGGTGCTCGCGCCGATCGAGTACGAATACGAGGCGCGCCAAATAGGCCACAGCCGCGTGCGCATCTATGACTACAGCCTCAAGACCTCGCCCGATGCGCAGGTCACCGTGCGCGCCCCCGCGCAGCTCGACCGCGGCACCGGCGACAAGCTGCAGAAGACCTCGCGGAGGATTTTCGAGATTCTCAACTGCCGGGACGTCGGGCGCATCGACTACCGCGTCTCCGACGAAGGCGAGATCTACTTTCTCGAGATCAACGCGCTGCCGTCGCTGCAGCCGGGCGCCGGACTCTACGCGGCCGCGGGCCTCGAGGGGCTGCACTTCGACGGCGCTCTCGGAGCGATCATCGACAGCGCGGCCAGGCGCCAAGGACTCAAGGACCCGAATCGCAGCCGCGCCAAGCCGCCGCGCAAGTCCGGGCCGCTGCGCGTGGGCTTTGCCTTCAACGTCAAGCGCGTGCGGCCCGAGGCCGACGGCTCGCACGACGACGAGGCCGAGTACGACAGCCCGACGACGCTGCAGGCGATTCGCGAGGCCATCGCCAGCTATGGCCATGAGGTGATCGATCTCGAGGCCAACTCGGAGATGCTCGCCAAGCTCGCCTCCTCGGGCGTCGACGTCGTCTTCAACATTGCCGAGGGCCTGCGCGGCCGCACCCGCGAGGCGCACGTCCCGGCGCTCTGCGAGCTGCTCGACATCCCGTACACCGGCTCGGACCCGGCGACGCTGTCTATCGCGCTCGACAAGGGCTTGGCCAAGCGCGTCGTGCGCCAGGAGGGCGTCTACACACCGGCCTTCATGCTCATGAGCACCGGCAAGGAGCGCCTGCCGAAGGACATGAAGTTCCCGATGATCGTGAAGCCGGTCGCCGAGGGCTCATCGAAGGGGGTCATGTCCAAGAGCGTGGTGACCACCGAGCAGGAGCTGCGCGAGGCGGCGCGCGAGATGGCTGCCAAGTACCGCCAGCCCGCGCTCGTCGAGGAGTACATCACCGGCCGCGAGTTTACCGTCGGCCTGCTTGGCGAGCGGCGCCCGCGCGTGCTGCCGCCGATGGAGATTGTCTTCACCGACAAGACCGACCCGCTGCCTGTCTACAGCTTCGAGCACAAGCTCGCCTCGACCGAGTTGGTCAAGTACGAGGTGCCGGCCAAGCTCGAGCCGGCGATCGCGCGCAAGATGCAGGACGCTGCGCGCGACGTTTTCACCATCCTCGGCGCCCGCGACGTGGCGCGCATCGACTTTCGCCTCGATGCGAGCGGCAAGATCTACTTTATCGAGTGCAACCCGCTGCCGGGCCTCACCCCGGGCTGGAGCGACCTGTGCCTGATCGCCGAGGCGACCGGCATGGACTACCGCACCCTCATCGGCGAGATCCTCGCCGGCGCTATCCGCCGCTACAAGGAGCGCGAGCGAGAGCGTCGGGTCGCCAAAGCCGAAGGCTCGATTCGCCACGCGAACGGCAGCGCCAACGGACACGCGGCAAGCCCCCCGGCGAGCGCTGCCGTGGCCTCAGCCAGCCAAGCGGTGGCGAGCGGGCCGGGCGCTGCCGGTGGGCCGCATGGCCACGGCGCAAGCGTTGCGACTGCGCCTCAGGGGGGCACAAGTAGGCCGTGCTCGGGCTCGGCTCAAGGCATCGCCAACGCCGCCCCTGCCGACCCCCACCAGGCGAAGCTGGACTAGGTCGCCGGCCGCCAGGATGCGGCCGGCTCGCGGTTGCTGGCGGTCGATAGCAAGACGACACGGCCCGGTCCATGGGCGCGCCGGCAGCGGTTTGCTGCGGAAACTGCGCCGCGTCGAAGACAGAGGCGGGCGCGCTGCCGCCCCGGAGTATCCTCGAGGCCATGAGCGAGCTGTTTTCCCCCAGGATGCAAGGACCGCGGTTTCGGGCGCGCGAGCTCGGCGTCTCGCTCGGGCGCTTCAAGCCCGGGCGCTACAACGCCATCACCGACGTGGCCGGAGTGCTCGTCGGCCACTCGACCATCCAGCGTGGCGCCGGCGCGCTGAAAGCGGGCCGCGGCCCGGTGCGCACCGGCGTGACGGCCATCCTCCCGAACCAGGGCAACATCTTTGACGAGCGGGTCGTCGGCGGCGGCTTCGTGCTCAACGGGGCGGGCGAGGTCTCGGGCCTGACGCAGGTGATGGAGTGGGGACTCATCGAGACGCCCATCTTCCTGACCAACACCCTGTCGGTCGGCGCGGTCTCCGACGCGGCGGTCAAGTACATGGTCGAGCGCTACCCGGGCATTGGGGACGAGCACGACGTGATCATCCCGCTGGTCGGCGAATGCGACGATAGCTGGCTCAACGACATCGCCGGCCGCCACGTCAAGGAGAGCCACGTCTACGAGGCCATCCAGACCGCCACCGACGGCCCGGTCGCCGAGGGCAACGTGGGCGGGGGCACCGGGATGATCTGCTGTGACTTCAAGGGCGGCATTGGCACCTCGAGTCGCAAGCTGCCTCTGGTCGCGGGCGGCTACACCATCGGCGTGCTGGTGATGGCCAACTTCGGCAAGCGCCACAACCTGCGCATCGGCGGCCTGCCAGTCGGCGAGATGCTCGAGGAGCGCTATCAGCGCATGCCGCGCCGGCAGACGAGCTACGGCTCGATCATCACGGTCGTCGCCACCGACGCGCCGCTGCAGACCCATCAGCTCAACCGGCTCGCCAAGCGCGCCGCGTTGGGCATCGGTCGGGTCGGCTCCTATGCGGCCCACGGCTCGGGCGAGATCATCCTGGCCTTCTCGACGGCCAACAAGATCCCGCGGCGCACCGGCAAGATGGTCTATCGGCTCAAGATCCTCCTGGACGCGCGCCTGGACCCTCTCTACGAGGCGGTCATGGAGGCGACCGAGGAGGCGATCCTCAACGCCCTTTGCATGGCGCGGGACATGGAGGGGGTCAACGGCAACTCCTGCCCGGCGCTGCCTATCGCCGAGGTCAAGACCTGGCTCGAACGCTTCCGGTCCGCCCTGCCGAGAGGGCGGCTGGTCGAGACGGCTCCGCCGAAGCCATCGGACAAGTCGGCAGATGTCAAGGTGTCGGCGGCGAGGCCTACCTTCGTGCGCGGTGCCGAGGGGATGGCCGTCCCCGTGCGAACGCCCGCGCTGCGAGAAGGCGAGGCCAAAGGCGCACGCCGCTCGCTGCCTGAGGAGCCGAAGGTGGAGACGGGCAGGCGCAAGTCCGAGGTCACGGCAGCCGCGGGCGGGGGGACCCCTTCGACCGCGCCTGCTCCCGCTCCAGCGGCGGCGCCATCCGCGGCACCCGGAGCGGCTCCTGCGACCGAGCCGGCCGCAAGGCCTATCGCCCGGTCTCCCGAGTCACCGGCGGAGGGGAATGCGCTCGCGAGCCAGCAGAAGGCTTCGCAAGAGGGTGAGAAGCAGGGCTGAACCGGCCCGTGCTTGAAGGGGCCTCGGGCGGGGTTTCGGGCCCGCCGTGAGGGGGCGAGCCCCAGGCCGATCTACCCGAAATCCCGACGGTTTATGGCTCGCTCGGATGCCCCTGGAGGCGCTCTGGGACCCGGAGCGTCGGGGCCGGAGGTGAGGGCCGGTCCTCAGCATCGTGCGAGCGGCTGCGCCCTTGGCAACGCGAGGGATGTTGCACAGGCGCAAAAATTGAGGTAAAAACAGCTCCTTTTTCTCCAAAAGGAGTTCGGGGGAGCTGACGTTAGAGGATTTGGTCGGGGCCGGGCCGGCTGCCGCGATCGCTCCTCGTCCTGAGTTCTCTCTGGAGAAAAGGGCAAGGATCCGTGGTCTTTCTCGCTCGAGAGCGGGGCGCGGACCTTTCTTCAAAGACAGGGAACTCGGGAGGCGGGCTGGGACCCGCGGACCTCGGCATCCTCGCGCCGCGGCCCGTCGGGCCTCCGGTGACGCAGGCCGATGGTGTTGACCAAAGCGTACGGTCGCCCGGACGCGATCAGCAATTGGGCTCGGAGGTGAAGATGCCGCAGACCACTGGATTCACCGTTTGGCTCACGGGGATGAGCCTTTCAGGCAAGAGCACCCTCGCGAACAACCTCGCAGAGCGCCTGCGTGCTGCGGGCCGGAGCGTCGAGTTGATCGACGCCGATGAGCTTGCCTCGGTCCTCGCCGGCGGCCAGGGGACCAACAAAGAGGAGCGCAACCTCGTCACCCGCCGCATCGGCTACGTCGCTCGGTTGCTGACGCGCAACGACTGCGTCGCCGTCGCGGCCAATACCAGCCCGTACCGCGAAACCCGGGACGCGCTGCGCAAGGAGATCGGCCGCTTCATCGAGGTCTTCGTCGATTGCCCCACCGAGAAGCTGATGGAGCGCGACACGTCCGGTCGCTACAAGAAGGCACTCGCTGGGCAGCTTCCGAACTTCATCGGAGTGACTGATCCCTACGAGACCCCACAGCACGCCGAGGCTGTGCTGCGCACCGATCTCGAGACGGTCGAGGAGAGCGCCGCGAAGGTATTCCAGTCGCTCTACGACATCGGTTACCTCAAGCCCCACGAGATGGAAATCATCATGGGCAGGCGCGTGCGAAAGACGCGCGCGAAGGCGGCCAAGCCTACAAAGGCGCCGCCGAAGGCCCCCGCTGCGCGTGCAAAGGCCGCCGCACCGCCCAAGGCTGCCAAGCCTGCTCCCAAGGCGGCGAAGACCGTCAAGGAGGCGGTGAAGCGAGCCAAGCCCAAGCCCGCTCCGAAGGCGAAGCCTGCCGGCCCCGCGAAGGTCGCCAAGGCGGCCAAGCCAAAGACGGCCGTGCGGCAGCCCACCAAGGCCGTGAAGCTGGCGAAGGGAAAGCGCCGCTAAGAGCTCACCGGAGGCGCTGCCGCGAAGGGGCGGCCCAAGCGAATCTCCGGGCCGCCGCAGGCAGCAGCGCCGCTTTGTCCGAGCCTCGCCTCGAATCGCCACGCACCTGAGCCGTTGCGGGCCAGTCGAATCCCGGCTGCCCGCGCCGGCCCGTTGTCGGGCAGGAGTGGTCACTCGCGCATGGCCGATGGGCCTGCTTGCGGCGCGCGTTCTTGGGCGATGCTGTCCGGGGCGGATGCGCGGCCGGGGCCGCGCCGGCCTACCAGACGCCGAGGGCGCGGGCGTCCCGCGGGTCGACGCCGTGCTTGACGATGATCTCCCGGAGCCGGTCTTCGGCCTCCTGCAAGCTCCTCTCGGCCTGCTCCCAGGCCTCGGCGCGGAAGCGAACGTTGGCGGCGGTGCCGCGCTGATAGGCCTGCTCGTAGTCCTGAGCGGCCATCGACGCCTCGTCACGCGCCTCGCGGACGAGCCGGCGGGCGTGCGCGAAGAGCGGGTCGGCGCGGAGCTCGCCGAGATTGGCCCGCGCGCTGTCGCGCCGGCCCTGGGTCTGCAGATCCACCTGGTTTGGAGCCTGCTCCAGGCCCATCACGCACTCGTCGAGCTCGCGCAGCGCGGCGCGCGAACGCATCCCCAGGCAGCGCGCGGTGTGCTGCTGCCAGATTCGGCGGGCTCGCTCGGCGTAGCCTTCGGGCAAGGTCGGTGGCGCGTCGCCGCACAGCTTCTCGCCGTCGGCTCGGATCTGCCGGGCGCAGGAGATGTCGGCTCGCTCCTGCTCGCTGGTCGAGACCTCACCGAGCGCCTCGGGCGCGTCGGGGCTGTCGATGTCCCAGACCGTGTCGCGGGTCTCCGCGCTCTGAGCCACACAGCCGAATGCGAAGAGGCAGGAGAGAACGGCGCACCGCACGCAGTGCTCGTGACGCATGGTGGCTCCTTGGGAGGGAGGGCGAAGCGGCGCGCGGTTCACTTCTTCGTCGCGATCTGAGAAATAGGCGCGCCGACGGCCCGCTACGTTGGCATACGACCATGTCCAACCTCAAGCTCACGCTCGTCAAGGACCTCGCCCGCCACCTGCGCGCGGGTCACCCTTGGGTCTTCAAGCAGGCCATCGCCAAGGCGCCCAAGCTGCCCGCTGGCGCCATCGTCGACATCGTCGACCACGGCCGCTTCGTCGCCCGCGGCTACTTCGATCCCTATTCGCACATCGCCGTGCGCGTGCTCACCCGCGACGAGCGCGAGAGCGTCGACGCGGCCTTCTTTCGCCGCCGGCTCGCGCGCGCCCTGTCGCTGCGCGAGGCGCTGCTCGACAGGTCCGAGAGCGACTCGTATCGGCTCGTCCACGGCGAGGGCGACGGCCTGCCCGGGGTCATCGTCGACCTTTATTCGGGCTTTGCCGTGCTCAAGCTCTACTCGGCCGGCCTCACCCCGCACCGGGCGATCATCCTCGAGGCGCTGCGCGCGGTGGTCCCCGGACTGAAGGGGATCGTCGGCCGCGACGAGGTCGACTGCGAGCCGACCGAGGGCGAAGAGGGCCGGCCACAGGGAAGGACGCTGTGGGGCGAGGACGCCCCGGAGCTCGTCGCCATCCGCGAGAGCGGAGCGCGCTTTCTGGTCGACGTGCTCACCGGACAGAAGACGGGCTTCTTCCTCGACCAGCGCGACAACCGCCGGCTCGTGCGCGACCTGGCGCGCGGGCGCGAGGTCCTCAACTGCTTCTCGTACACCGGCGGCTTCTCGGTGAACGCGGCGCTCGGAGGCGCCAAGCAGGTGACCAGCGTCGACCTCGACGCCGACGCCATCGCCCTGGCGCGCCGCAACTTCAAGGAGAACGGCCTGCCTGCCGAGGCGCACGACTTCCTGGCGGCCGAGGTCGGCGAGGTGCTCAAGCTCTTCGCGGCCCAGGGCCGGCAGTTCGACCTGGTGATCCTCGATCCGCCCGCCTACGCCAAGAGCCAGCGCGCGGTCGAGGCCGCGGTCGCCGGGTACGCGAGCCTCAACCGGACCGCGCTCTCGGTGCTCAAGCCCGGCGGCATCCTCTGCACCTCGAGCTGCACCGCACGGGTCTCGGGCGAGGCCTTCCTCGGAGCGGTCAAGGAGGCCGGCTTCAATGCGGGCGTCGACCTGCAGCTCGTCCATCAGCGCTACCAGCCGCCCGACCACCCTGTGCTGCTGCAATTTCCAGAGGGCCGCTACTTGAAGTTCTTCGTCCTCTGGAGGGCGCAGTCGGGTCTTTGACAGCCATCCCGCCAGCCCTATTATCGACCGTCCATCGCGGGCCGGCACAACCACCAAAAGCAATGCGAGGCTCCATCATGAAGCGAAGCGTCATTCTCGGTCTGGCACTCATCGCCGGCGCGGCCTGCGGGCCTCAGCCGCTGACCGTCTGGAAGGTCTCGTTGTTCCGCGGAGAGGTCCCCGACTCCTGCTACAGGAACAGCATCCCGCCGGACGAGGAGCACCAGACCGGCGTGCAGCTCGACCTGGGCACCTGGGAGCTTTACGAGGGGCCGGAGGGCAAGTTCTTCCTCACCGGCGTGAAGGTGAACGGCGCCGCCAACCTGCCGAGCAACCAGACGCTCGAGGGCACCTTCCAGGACGACGTCTACACCTTCGACGTGACCGACACCGTTATCGACAAGCGCTACGACGGCGCGGCCGTCGTCACCGTTTCGGTGCAGACGACCATCAAGCTCACCGTCGACGGCGACACCTTCAGCGGCACTTGGACCCAGGCCGACAGCTACGGGTGCGCCGGAACTGCCTGCGAGGCGAACTTCAACCTCGAACACCCGAACTGCACCGTCACGCACCAGCTCAAGGGCGCCCGGGTCGAGGCCGAGAACCTGCACGTCCTCTAGTCTCGCGCGCCAGGTCTTGCCGCAGGCGGGGGCCCCG
>DHSB01000222.1:4242-9503 GCA_002408385.1 Myxococcales bacterium UBA5297 | reverse complement strand
CGGGAGCTCCGACCAGCGCGGAGCTCCCGCCTTGGTTTTGGGGCGGCAGCTCGGCACCCGGGCGGCCTCGCGTCCGAGTGTTGCCTCGCGCCCGCGGGTGCGTTCTGAGGAGTGCCCATGGTCTTGCGCGGACAGTTTCTCGAGCGGCCCACCGTCATCGCGTCGGCTGGCCTCTACCTCGACGCGCTCTCGCATCGCGGCGAGAAGCGGCCGGGGCTGCTCATCCTCGCGCCTCATCCGAGCCGCGGCGGAAGCATGGACTCGCCGGTCTGCGCCGAGCTCGCCTTCTCGGCCTCGCAGCGCGGGTACCCGACGCTGCGCTTCAACTACCGCGGCGTCGGCGCCTCGCAGGGCGCGCTGTCGGACAGGGCGGGCTGCGTCGAGGACGCGCGCGCCGCGCTCGGCCTGCTGCGCGAGAACGTCGGGCACGAAGAGAGCGTGGTCGTCGGCTACGACTTCGGCGCCGAGGTCGCCCTCGAGCTCGCGCTCTCCGGAGAAGCGCTCGAGGGGGTCGCGGTCATCGCCCCGGTCACCTCGGCCTATGACTTCTCACCGCTCGCGAGCCTGAAGGTGCCCGGGCTCGTCGTCGTCGGGCACAAGGACCCGCTGAGCGACCGGCGCGCGCTCGCGCAGCTCTGCCAGGGCTCGGGCGACGAGCTGGTCGTCATCCCCGGCGCCGATCATGTGTTCAGCGTGGGGCTGACCAGCGTGGGCCGGGCCGTCGCCGCGTTCCTCGCGGGCGAGCGGGCAGGCGAGGCCATCGGGTAAGCGAGGCGCGGGGGGAGGCCCGCTCGAGTCGCCCAGCTTACGCGCTCGCCACCCTACGGAAGACCCCGACCACGATGCCGAGCAGCGCGAGGTCGCGCGAGGCCTCGCGCTCGATGACGATGGGCTTCATCGACGGGTTGGAGGGCTGCAGCCGGACGCGGCGTCCCTCCGGATAGAACCGCTTGACGGTCGCCTCGCCCTCGATCATCGCGACTACGATGTCCCCGGGCTGGGCGCTCGGCTGACGGCGCACGAAGACGATGTCGCCGTCGAGGATCCCGTCGCCGATCATGCTGTCGCCCTTGACCCGAAGGCCGAAGACGTCCTTGCCGGCGCGGGGCAGCAGGGCGGTGTCGATCTCCACCACGTCGTCGAGGTTCTGCTCGGCGAGCAGCGGCTCGCCGGCCGCGACGCGTCCGACGACGGGGATCTCCACCGAGCGGCCGGGAGTCGCCGCGACAAGACCGAGGAGGTTGCGGGCCGAGGCGGTGGGAACGAGCGCGCGGCTCTTCTGCTCGCCTCGCTGCAGGTACCCCTTGCGCTCGAGGGCGATGAGGTGGTCGTTGACGCCGTTGGTGCTCTTGATGTGGAACTCTTGGCCGATCTCGCGGATGGTCGGCGGAAAGCCGCGCTCGCCGCTTCGCTTGATGATGAAGGAGAGAATCTGCTTCTGGCGCTCGGTCAACTCGTCCATGGGGCCACCTCAGGCGCGGGACTGTAGGCTGAACGCGCGTATAGCGCAAGGACGAGCCCTCCCGTGTGCGTTCGGCGCTTCACGCGCGCCCGTTTTGCGGTGAGAATGCCGCGCTCGTGTCCACCTCGCGGAGAATCGGCTTCTCGGAAGCGCTCACCACCGGCTATGGCCTCGCACGTCGGGCCCCCGGCGTCCTCGCTCTTGCCTGGGTGGGCGAGAGCGCCTCGGTCTTGCTCGGCTTGGGCCTGCAGTTGCTGTTCGCCGTGCTGGCGCTGCGCGTCGCCTTCGAGGGCCTGCTCTCACAGCCTCTCGTCTTCTTCGGCGAGCCGGTCGACCTGCAGCGTTTCTCCCTGCCGGCTCCGACGCTGCCGGTCATCGGCGCAGCGCTCGTCTCCGGAGCGCTCGTTCTCGTCCTGCGCCTCGTCTGGCTGTCGGCCGGCGCGCGGATCTTCGGGCTGCGCCTTTCCGGCGAACAGGTCCCCTTCACCGTGTCCCGCATCGTCGAGCGACTCGCGCCCGCGACCCTCGTCGGCCTGCTCTTCGTGCCGATCTACCTGTCCGCGTGGCTCTTCGGCGCGACGGCCATCGGCGCGTCGGGCCTCGCCTCCGCCCGCGCGCTCGGCACCGGCCGCGGCGGCTTTGCGGGCGCGTTGGCCTTGGCGCTCGCGCTGGTCCTCGCGTTCATCGTGACCAAGGCCGTCGACGGCCTCTTCCGCCTCACGATGGTGCGCGCGGTGGCCGCGGACGAGGGCCCGGTGCGCGCGCTCGGCTCGGCCGCCCGGCTCGGTCTCGAGCGGCTCGGGGCGCTCGCCGGTCTGATGTTCGCCTTCGGTCTGCTCCAAGGGATCGCGGCGATCGTCGCGGGCGCGGGCGGCCTGGTGCCGGTGGGCGAGGGCCGGGTCGCGCTCGTCGTCCCCATTGTCGGCAGCCTGGTAACAGGCCTGATAGGCGCGGCGTTGCTCGCCTGGCTTTCGACCATGGAGCTCGCTGCCTTCTCCGCGATCGACGCGGGCGCCCGGGGCGTGCTGCCCGAGCCCCCGCCGCAGGAGCCGACGCCGGAACCGGTCGAGCCGCTCGTCGAGTCCGAGCCCATCCTGTCGACCGAGGTCATCTGCGGCACCGAATCGGTCTAATCCCGCGGGGTGCGGACCCGCGCGCTGACCTCCAGGGACCTGCTCACCAACCGCAGAAGAGCGCTCGGCGCGCACCGAGTTGCGAGAGGGCCACGAGGCAGAGAGCAAGCACACGCGATCGCCCCTCCCTGGCCCGCGCAACCAGGACTGGGAGGGGGCGGGCCGGCGGGGCAGCGCCACCGACTCCAGACCTACCGCAGGAACTCCATCGGAGAGCGCACGGTCACAGGAGCCACAACAGACCAATCTCTTTCGACGGTCAGCGCCGAGCCCGGAAATGCGCACGGTGCCGGCGAGCCCGCGGAGCAAGCGGGGGACCGCTTCCTGCGTTTCAGGCCGGTCGCCGCTTCCGCAAGCAACCGTCCGATCTCAGCTCCAACCCCGCGAAAGCCTCGAAGCTGGGACTGTCACAGACGACCCGGCAGATCAGGAGGTCCGGAAGTGGGGCCAACCGAGCCTGCAGCGGCCTTGAGCCCTGGCCCTCGGGGTGCGCAGAGCGCCGCCTTGCGCCCGCGGCGCGAGCGCAGGGGCATCGGTCGCCGGCCGGCCGGCTTCTCGCGTTCGCGCAGGAATGGTGGCACGCTCGGAACTGCTTGCTTTTCCCTTCATCCGGCGTGCGGCGCGAGGACCGAGAGTTGATCCGATTGAGCCAAGGTCTCCGGGGACTGCCGCCGGCCTCCCAGCGCCGCTTGCCTTCGCGAGGCTGCGAGTCCGGCCCGCCGCGCGTGCCCGGTTTGCCCGGTTTGCCCGAGGTGCGGCCTTCTCACCCATGAGCCAGTCCAAGCTGCGCCCCCTCATCCTCTTCGTCGACGACGAGCCCGATGTCGTCGACATCCTCGCCCGCACCTTCGAGCGGCGCTACGAGGTGCTCACCGCCACCTCCGGCACCGAGGCGCTCGAGCTGCTCAAGGAGCGCCCGGTCGACCTGCTCGTCACCGACCAGAAGATGCCCGACCTCAGCGGCATCGAGCTCGTCGCCCGCGCCCGCGAGGCCGGCGCGGACGTGACCGCCATCCTGCTGACCGGCTACACCGATCCCCAGGATTTGATCGAGGCGATCAACCGCGGCCAGGTCTTCCACTACATCACCAAGCCCTGGGACGTCACCGAGCTGTCCGTCACCATCAAGAACGCCCTCGATCAGCGCGCCCTGCGCCGCGAGCGCGAGCTGCTGCTCGGCGAGCTGAGCAAGCGGGTCGATGCCCTCGACATCCTCTACCAGGTGAGCCGCTCGGGCGACTCGCTCGGCAGCTACGAGACGATCATTGGCCGGGTCATCGAGGAGTTCTCGCGCGTGGTCCCCTTCGACCTGGCCGCCGCGCTCATCTCGCTCGAGCCCACCCGGCCCGCCACGCTGCACGTGCACTGCCACACCGAGGCGGCCGAGAGCTCGCTGCTCGCGGCCAAGGAGCGCACCCTGACCGCCTGGCGCGAGCTCTCCGGAGGCCAGCCGAGCGAGGACCGGCTCGTCGTCCGCGTCACCGGCCAGCGCGCCAAGCAGCCGGGTGACCAGGTCGCGGTCCTCACCGAGCAGATCTCTGCCCCGTTGTCGGTCGACGGGCGCGCCGCCGGCGTCATCGTGCTCTTCGCCTCGCGCTGCGGCGCCTTCCAGCAGAACGACGCACGGCTCCTCGCGCTTCTTGCCAACCAGACCGCCGGCGCGGTGCGCAGCATCGCCGCCGCCGTCGGCGCCGAGCGCCGGCGCATCGAGCGGATGGTCGAGTGCATGGCCGACGGGGTCATCCTCACCGATGCGCGCAACGAGATCGTCGTCATCAACCCGGCGGCCTGCCAGCTCTTGCGCATCCCCTCGCCCGACAAGGCCACCGCGAAGTACCTGCAGGAGGTGCTCGGCTTCTATCCCTTCGAGCTCGTCCGCGGCTGGGAGTACGGCGGCGCGCAGACGCTGCGCGAAGAGGTGCAGATCTTCGACCGCACCCTGCACTCGACCGTCTCGCCGGTCACCGACCGGGACAGCTCGCTCGCCGGGGTCGTCGTCGTCCTGCGCGACATCACCGAGCAGAAGCGGCTCGAGGAGCGCAAGGAGGAGTTCGTCAGCATCGTCAGCCACGAGCTGCGCACCCCGCTGACCGCGATCAGCGGCTCGGTCGACCTCGTGCTCGCCAACCTCGCCGGGGAGATCAACGAGAAGCAGCGCCGCTTCCTCTCGATGGCCAAGGAGTCGACCGACCGGCTCAACGCGATGGTCGACGACCTGCTCGACCTCTCGAAGTTCGCGGGCGGCAAGCTGCGCATGGACTTCGAGGTCTCGGGGCTCGACGCCCTGGTGCGCAGCGCCGTCGAGCGGTACGCGGCGGCGGCGAGCGAGAAGGCGATTCGCATCGAGGCGCGCGCCCCGGCCGCCCCCGTCAAGCTCGTCTGCGACCCGATGCGCCTGACGCAGGTGCTCAACAACCTGCTCACCAACGCCATCAAGTTCTGCCCGCCCCGCTCCGGGCACATCGAGCTCGAGCTGCAGCGGCCGGCCGGGGTCCCGGGGTTTGCGGTCCTCACCTGCTGGAACAACGGCGAGGCCATCGCCGAGGCCGACCTCGAGCGCATCTTCGACAAGTTCGAGCAGGCCAGCTCGGTGCGCACCCGCAGCGTGCGCGGCACTGGGCTCGGGTTGGCCATCTGCCGCAACATCGTCGAGGCGCACGGCGGGC
>DHSB01000222.1:3173-4122 GCA_002408385.1 Myxococcales bacterium UBA5297 | reverse complement strand
ATCGTCGAGGCGCACGGCGGGCGCATCTGGGTCGAGAGCGCCGAGGGCGAGGGCGCCCGCTTCGTCGTCGTGCTGCCGGTCGAGCCGGTCGAGGCCTCAGCGGACGACGGACCGAAGCCGGCCGCCGGGCGCACCGGCACCGTGCTGGTCGTCGACGACGAGCCGGACATCGGCTTCATCCTCAAGGCGCTGCTCTTGTCGCGCGGCCACAGGGTCTTCGTCGCCACCCGCGCCGACGAGGCGATAGCGCTCGCCCGCAGGCACCATCCGGACGTGGTCACCCTCGACGTGCGCATGCCCGGGCTCGACGGCCTCGGGCTCGCCGAGATCCTGCGCCACGACCCCGACACCCGAGCGGCCCGCCTGCTCGTCTTCTCGGTCGGCGAGGAGCGCGAGCGGGCCTTCCGGGCCGGCGCGAGCGCCTTCCTCAGCAAGCCGCTCGACACCTCGCGCTTCTTGGCCGGCATCGACGGGCTGCTCGCGCAGCGTCAGGGTGCGCCGAGCGCGCGGGTGCTGGTGGTCGACGACGAGCAGGCCGTCCGCACGATCTGCGCCGAGGTGCTCACCAACACGGGCCTCCAGGTGCTCGAGGCCGACTCGCTGGGCCAGGCGCGCCAGGTGATAGGCGAGCACCACCCCGAGATGCTCCTGCTCGACCTGGTGCTGCCCGACGGCGACGGCCTGTCCTTCCTCGAGGAGCTCAAGGAGGAGCGGGCCGCGCGGCACGTGTCGGTCATCTTCGTGACCGCCAAGGGCGAGACCGCCAACAAGGTGCGAGCGCTCAAGCTGGGCGCCGACGACTACCTGGTCAAGCCGTTCGACGCCCTCGAGCTCGCCGCGCGGGTCGAGACCGTGCTGCGGCGCAAGGAGGCCGAGCTGGGCGCCTCGCCGACGACGCGGCTGCCGGGCTCGGCGGCCATCGAGCGCGAGGTGGTGCGCCGCTTCGAGT
>DHSB01000222.1:1850-3050 GCA_002408385.1 Myxococcales bacterium UBA5297 | reverse complement strand
CGAGGTGGTGCGCCGCTTCGAGTCCGGAGAGCGCTTCGGCCTGTGTTACCTCGATCTCGACAACCTCAAGGCCTACAACGACCACTACGGGTACGCGAAGGCCGACGGCGTCGTGCAGCAGACCGGCGACCTGCTGCGCGACCTGGTCGCCGGGCCCGGGGACTTCGTCGGACACGTCGCCGGCGACGACTTCGTCTTCGTCACCGCGCTCGAGCGGGTCGACGCGGTCTGCCAGCAGATCATCGACGCGTTCGACCGGCTCATCCCGCTCTACTACGACGCCGAGGACCGCCGGCGCGGCTACATCGAGGCCGAGGACCGCTTTGGCCAGCGGCGCCGCTTCCCGCTGATGAGCGTCTCGGTCGCCGCGGTGATCTGCGACGGGCGCTTCACCGAGCACAACGAGGTCTCCAGGGCCGCGGCCGAGCTGAAGAAGCGCGCCAAGGCGATCCCCGGCAGCAAGTACCTGCGCAGCGACAGCGACCAAGCGCGCATGTTGGCGACGCGCACCGCGCCGGTGGTGGCGCCCGAGCCGCAGCTCGAGGCAGAGAAGAAGACCGGCTGATCGGAAAGAGGGCATGCGCCTGTACCACAAGCTCGTGCTCTTCATGCTCGCCGCGGCGCTCGCGCCGGTGGTGGTCGTCGGCTTCGCGCTGCTCTCGGGTGCCGAGCGCGAGCTGGAGACGCGCATCCGCGCCCAGCAGATGACCTCGGCCGCCTTCGCCGCCCAGCAGGCCGCGCGCGATGTCGACGAGGCCGTCGAGAGCCTCGCGCGGGCGGCCGGGCCGCTGCGCTGGAAGGAGCTGTCGCCCGACGAGCGGGCCGGCGCGCTGCGGCTCTTGCTCCAGCAGTCGAGGCACTTCTCGGCCGCGGCGCTGCTCGACGACTCGGGAGCCGAGCTGCTGCCGATAGTCACCCCGCGCGAAGAGCCGGCGCCGGCCGGGGAGGCGCTGCGCGCCTTTCGCGCGTCGGTCCCGCTCGCCGAGCTGGCGCAGAACGGACCCGGCGCCGTCGCGCTGTCGCCGGCCTACCTGCGCGCCCCGCGCGATTCGGCCTTCGCCGCGCTCGCCCTCGCCGTCGAGGGCGGGGGCGGCGCTCCGCTCTTCGTGGCGGTCGAGCTCTGCCTGGGCGAGCTGCAGCGGCGGGTCGAGGCCGTCGCGAACGAGGGCGCCGGGACGCTTCTGGTGCTCGACGCCGAGG
>DHSB01000222.1:0-1654 GCA_002408385.1 Myxococcales bacterium UBA5297 | reverse complement strand
GCTGGAGAGGCCGGACGAGGGCGACCTCGCGCTGGCGCGCTCTGCCGGCCTCGAGGTGAGCTCGGCGCGCTACGGCCCGCCCGGCGCGCCGGTGCTCGGGGCCGCGGCGAGGGCGCCCGGCGATCTCGGCTGGACCGCGCTCATCCGGATGCCCGAGGCCGAGGCCTTCGTCCCGGTGGCGCGGATGCGGCGCACCGTGCTGCTCTCCATCGGCGGCGCCCTCCGGCTGCTGCTCGCGGTCGGCTTCCTCTTCACGCGAGGCCTCGCGCGGGGCATCGAGCGGGTCGCCGAGGGCGCGCGCGCCTTCGGCCGCGGAGAGCTGTCGGTGCGCATCCCGGTCGAGGGCGCCGACGAGGTTGCCGAGCTGTCGGCGACCTTCAACGCGATGGGCGAGGAGCTCGGGGCCGCCCGGGGAAAGCTCGAGACCTGGAACGAGGAGCTGCAGCGCGAGGTCGAGCTGCGCACCGCGGAGCTGAAGGCCGCGCAGGCCCAGCTCCTCGAGGCGCAGAAGCTCGCCGCCATCGGGCAGCTCGGCGCCGGGGTCGCCCACGAGATAAACAACCCGCTCGCCGGCATCCTCGGCAACGCGCAGCTCCTGCTGCTCGACCGGCCCGAGGAGGACCGCGACGTCGCCGCGCTACGGAAGATCGAGGCGCAGGCCAAGCGGGCGAAGGAGATCACCGCGAACCTGCTGCGCTTCTCGCAGCAGCGGCCGGCGGCCAACCTGCGCGCGGTAGACCTCAACCGCGTGGTCGCCGAGACGATGACGCTCGTCGAGGCGCAGGTGAAGGCCGAGGGCATCGAGATCGCGCTCGAGCCGGCCGCGGCGCTGCCGCCGGTGCGCGGCGACTCCGGGCAGCTCTCGCAGGTGTTGCTCAACCTCGTCTCGAACGCCCGGACCGCGATGCTCGCGTCGGCCGGCAAGCGCCTGACCATCTCCACCGCGTCGGACGGCGAACGGGTCTGCGTCCGGGTCGCCGACACCGGCAAGGGCATCGCGGAGAAGGACCTGCCGCGCATCTTCGAGCCCTTCTTCACGACCAAGGACGTCTGGTCGAACGTCGGCCTCGGCCTGTCGGTCAGCTTCCGGATCGTCAGCGAGCACCAGGGGCGCATCGACGTCGAGTCCGAGGTGGGGAAGGGCAGCGCGTTCACCGTCAGCTTGCCTGTCGCCGCCAAGCAGGGCGGGGCACAGGAAGCGCGGGCGAAGACGACGGAAGCGTGACTTGGGCGAAGCGGGTCGGACGCCACGCGAAAACGTGCGCCAGGAGCGGGCGCCGGGACCGCCTCTGATCGAGCGGACGGGCAGAGCCTGATGCGCCCTCGTTGAGCCTCGGCGAGCGAGCGCTCGGTTTCAGCGGCGCACGCCGCCGATCGGGACGCCCGCGCCTTGGACCTGGCCGGCGAACCGGCCGCCTTGGCCGTGCGGGGAGCCGGCCGTGCAGCCGCCTGCCAGGTCGTTTCGCGGGCCAAGGAGCCCGCGGGTCCGACGCGCAGCGGTCGCCGGGGCTCCCGGTGGCGCCGGTCGGGCCTGCATCTCCGCTCACCGACTGGCGAAGTCGCGACAGCGGACACCGGCAGACGGGCGTTCGCTGCGAAAGGAGGGCAAGCGGACGCCGGCAGAGGGGCTGTCACCGCGAAAGGAGGGCAAGCG
>DHSB01000100.1 GCA_002408385.1 Myxococcales bacterium UBA5297 | reverse complement strand
GAGCTTCAACCTCCATTCGCCCGCGCCTGCCCGGCGGCCGCGCCCTCACACCGCCCGGATCTCCAGCCTCCCCTCGAGCCCCGCCCTGCGGCACTCGGCGCATCGCCACCCGGGCACCTTTCGCCGCGCGGTCCGCACCATCTGGCAGACCGGGCACCGGTGCTCCCATCGGCGGACGACGGGCCGGGTCTGCGGCTCGAGCCCCTCCGCCTCGCCCGGCGCGCAGAGCCGCAGCCGCGCGGTCTGCCCTGCCCTCTCGACCAGCGCCCGCCACTCGGCGCCGTGCGGCCGCGCCCGCGCGCCATGGACGAGGTAGACCGCGACGTGCGCGAGCTCGTGACAGAGCACCTCCCGCAGGTGCCGCTTCGCCTCGGTCCGCAGCAGCGGGTTGAGGGTCACCAGGCCGCGCGCCGGATAGCAGCGCCCCCAGGCCCGCGACATCCGCGCGCTGAAGCGCACGGTCACCCGCGCCGGCAGCTCGGGCAGCGCCCAGAGCTCGGCGAGCCGTTCGATCTGCCGGCGCACCGCGGGCGGGAGCTGGAGGCTGGCCTCGTTCATCGCTCGGAGAATCTAGCAGGCCGCGCCGGCCGGGTTCTCGAGCCGATTGATCCAGGTCAAGGCGGGCTCGGGATCTGGCGGCTAGATTGCCGGGCGAAACCAACGGGCGCGCCCGCGCGCCAAGGAGAACCGGGATGAAGCGCAACGTTTTCGAGGACGTTCCCTACAAGGACGAGAGCATGGGCCATCGGAAGCTCGTCGACGAGAAGAGCTTCCTGGTGATGCAGATCGCCCTGCGGCCGGGCCAGGCGGTGAAGGAGCACAACGCCAACTCCAACGTCCACCTGCTCGTGCTCGAGGGCGAGGTGGTCGCCACCCTCGCCGGCCAGGAGCACCCGCTCGAGCGCGGCGACCTGCAGCCGGTCGCCTTCAAGACGCCGATGGCCATCCGCAACAGCGGCCAGACCGACGCGACCTTCCTGGTGTTGAAGACGCCCAACCCGAGCGAAATGGCGGGTTAGGCCGCCGTTTCCGCAAATGCTTCGCTCGGACCTTCGTTCTGACTGCGCCAAACCTCCGATTGCTGGTCCTCGGCGCGGACGAGGTCGAGCAAGAGACGGACGCTTGCCGGGACATGATGCGCCCGGAGCATGGCTCGACCGGCCTGTGCTCTCCGCGAGGTTGAGTACCTGCCGCAGCGCGAACCTACCCCCAAACCCCCTCCCTTTCGGCGCGCGTCGGGCCACGTTGCTCGCCGCGAGCCCCTCAGCGCGCCGAAAGGGAGGGGGCTTTCACAACGGCGGGCGCGGGGGACGAAGGCGGGCGCGGGGGACGAAGGCGGGCGCGTGGGACGGAGGCCGGGGCGGACGATTCCGTTGCGCCGCACTAGTTCACACCCGCGGGCGCGTGGGACGGAGGCGAGGCCTGGGGCCACATCCGATGGGCTTTCACGCGCGCGGGCGCGTGGGACGAAGGCGAGGCCTGGGGCCACATCCGGCGGGCTTTCACCGGGCGGGCGTGTGGGACGAAGACGAGGCCTGGAGCCACATCCGACCGGCTTTCACGCCCGCGGGCATCGCGGTTCGGCTCCTCGCTCGGCCTTCGTTCTGATCGCGCCAAACCGTGGAAGCCCGGCCCGATCTGGCCGACACGAAGGTCGGCCCTCCGCAAGGCGCCTACAATGGGCCGTCCCCGCGCCTTCGGAGTCGCCGATGAGACCGCACCGCCTCGCTCCCCTCCTCGCCGCCGCCTGCGCCGTCCTCGGCGCGTGTGACCGCGAGACCGCCTTGCCCGGAAAGCGTGACGCCGGCCCCGACGCGGGGCTGCCCGGCGACGCCGGCGCGCTCGACGCCGGCACCCCCTTCGCCGGCACGCTGCGCATCACCCCTCGCGATCCGCTGCTGCGCGCGGTCTACGGTCAGGCGCGCCCGACCCTCCAGTTCGAAGCCCGCGCCGACGGCGCGCCGGTCTCTCCGATCTGGAAGCTCGACACCCCGGGGCTCGGCGCCATCGACGCCACCGGGCTCTTCACCGCGAACGGGAACGTGGGCGGCCACGCGAAGGTGACGGCGACCTACGGGCTGGCGAGCGATTCGACGACGGTCACCGTGCATCTGGAGATCTCCGAGAACGGCGCGCCCGACGGCGGGGAGGCGGCCGATGGCGGCAGCGGTGCCCCCGACGCCGGCAGCGGCGCCGGAGGTTGGGGCGGGGTCGGCGGTGAGGGGCTCGGCGGGGCGGTCGACGAGGCGACCCTCGAGGTCTTCGAGCAGACCCCGAGCGCCGATCCCGGCCTCGCCCTGCTCTACCCCTACGACGGCACGGTCTGGCCGCGCGGAATCCTCGCGCCCCTGCTGCAGTGGGCGCCGGGCGGACGCGACTACGACGCGGTCGAGCTGCGGCTCGACTGCCCGGCCTTCTCCTACCGCGGCACCTTCGCGCGGACCGCGGCGCCGTTTCTCCACCACCCCATCCCCCCGGCCGCCTGGGAGCGGATGAACGACGCCTGCGCCGGCAAGGACGTCTCGCTGCGGCTCGTGCTCGCCTCGGGCGGGCAGAGCTTCGGCCCGCTCACCGCGACCTGGCGCATCGCCTCCGGGTTCCTCAAGGGCGTCATCTACTACAACTCCTACGGCACCAACCTCGCCAAGAACTACTCGGGCGCCCTCGGCGGCGACGGGCGCTTCGGCGGGGCCACCCTGGCCATCCGCGGCGGCTCGACCGACCCCTCGCTGGTCGCCGGAGGCGACGGCGCCCACGAGTCCTGCCGGGTCTGCCACGTCGTCTCGGCCGACGGCTCGACGATGCTCGCGCAGCGCGGCGACGTCTACGCGGCGACCAGCGCCTACGCGCTCGATCAGCAGAACGCCGAGACGCGCATGAGCCCCGAGGACGGCCGCTTCGCCTGGGCCGGGCTCGACCCGACCGGCACCTTCGCCCTCTCCAACAGCTCGCCGATAGCCGGCTCCTCGAGCCTGCCGAGCGCCCTCTACTCGGTGCCCGACGGCGCGCCGATCGCCACCAACGGCCTGCCGGCGGGCCTGCGCGCGGGCACCCCGGGCTTCTCGCACGACGGCCTCCGGGTCGCCTTCAACTGGTACGGCGGCGAGGTAGACGGCCAGTCGGGCGATCGCCGCTCGCTGGCCGCGATGCGCTTCATGCCCCCGGACAGCTTCGGCGAGTTCCAGATGCTCTTCACCCCACCCGAGGGCCAGACCGCGGTCTACCCGAGCTTCCTGCCCGCCGGAGACGCGGTGGTCTTCGAGCTCGAGCTGGTCTACAACGGCCGCGCCTTCGGCGAGACCCGCTCGACCTGTGACGGCTCGGGCCCCTGCTCGGACGTGGGAACGCGCGCCGAGCTGTGGTGGGCCGACCTCGCCACCGGGCAGGCCCATCCGCTCGACAGGCTCAACGGCAAGGGCTACCTGCCCACCGCGCCGGCAGGGCACGAGGACGACGCGACGCTCAACTACGAGCCGACGGTCAGCCCGGTCGCCTCCGGCGGCTACGCCTGGGTCATCTTCACCAGCCGCCGGCTCTACGGGAACATCGCCACCATCAACCCGTTCTGGAGCGACCCGCGCTTCCACGACATCAGCGAGGAGCCGACGCCCAAGAAGCTCTGGGTCGCCGCCCTCGACCTCGACGCCGAACCGGGCACCGACCCGAGCCATCCGGCCTTCTACGTCCCGGCCCAGGAGCTCCTCGCCGGCAATTCGCGCGGGTATTGGGCGGTCGACCCGTGCCGCGACGACGGCGAGCGCTGCGAGTCGGGCGATCAGTGCTGCGGCGGCTTCTGCCGGCCGACCGGCGAGCTCGGCAAGGTCTGCGGGACCGAAGGGCCCGGATGCGCCGAAGAGTTCGAGAAGTGCGAGAGCTCGACCGATTGCTGCACCGGCAGGCTCAGGTGCGTCAACGGCCGCTGCACCTTGTACGGGCCCAACTGACGAGGCGCCGCGGACGGTGCGCCAGCCTTCGTGCTGGCGTTTCCGGCGCCCGGCAAGAAGATCGAATCCTGCTGCCGGGCGACGAACCTCGAGGTCAGGAGGCCGCGCTTGCGAGGGCCGAAGTCGGAGGGCCCCACCCCTAAATCTCCTCTTCCCGCGCAAGCGCGGGAGAGGCGACTTTCACATTGCTCGCGCGGTGGTTCTACGGCTCGCGCGCAGGCTTTTCGGCGATCGGCTGTTCGTTCACGGGACACAGCCAGCCAAGGCCCGGCCTCCTCGACCTCATGAGCCGCGGGCGCGCTACGGCTGCGGCTGCTCTTGCTCTCTCTGCTGCTGCTGGCCTTTCCGCGGCTCGCTCGTCACCGTCAGCGACCTGACGACCTTCTGGTCCCGGTCCATCGTGTAGCTGGCCCGGACCTCGGCGCCTTCGGAGATGTCCTCGACCGAGATGCGCTGGCCCTCGCGCATCACCTGCGCGTCGCCCGGCACCTTCAGCTCGACGACCTCGTTGCGCCGGGTGTCGAGCACCGTGAGGCTGTCGCGGTCGACGCTCGCCACGCGCCCGGTGATGGTCTGCTCCTTCTGCTGTTGCCCCTGCGCCTGCTGGTCCTGCTTGCCTGCGCCGCCGGTGCCCGGTTGCTGTCCTGGCTGTTGCTCTTCCCGCTGCTGGTCCCTGCATGCGGTCCCCGCGAGGAGAAGCACGCCTGCTGCGATGACGATCGAAAGCGCTCTACTCATACAGCCCTCCCACGCAAGGCTGGCGCAAGCCAGCCCCCGCACCGGCCGCAGCCGGCGCCCGAGTTTCGCCGCGCTAATCTGCGCTGCGGACGGTCGGGCTGCCCGCTCCCCTGTTCGCTGCTCGAGCCACGGATGGCCGGCGGCTGGCAGCGAGCCTGATGACGAAGGTTCGGCGAGCGTGCGGGAGGGTACGGGCGTGCGCAGCGGATCCGCTCCACGGCACGCCGCCATGAAGGGCGGCGCTCCGATCGGCCGCGGCGATGTCCAGCCCACGGCGCACCGCGCCCTTCAGGTCTCGACGTAGAAGTCGCCGACTCGGCACACCTGCTGGTCGGCGACGTCGGCGAGCAGCTCGCACAGCTTCCAGCCGAAGACCGGATGGACGGCCTCCGGCGCGAGCTCGCACATCGGCAGCAGCGCGAAGGCGCGCTTGTGCAGCTCGAGGTGCGGCACTTGGAGCTGCGGCTCAGCCACGATCTGGTCGGCCAACAGCAGGTCGATGTCGAGCGGGCGCGGGCCCCAGCGCGGCCCGTCGACGCGCCCCAGCTCGCGCTCGATCCTCTTGCACTCGGTGAGCAGCGCGCTGGGCGCAAGCGAGGTTTTGATCTCGATGGCCGCGTTGAGAAAGTCGGGCTGCTCCGGCCCAATGGGCTTGCTTTCGTAGATCGAGGATCTCTTCCGCACCTCGGTGTCCGGCAGAGCTGCGAGGCGGGCTATCGCCTGCGCGAGGTTTTGTTCGCGGTTGCCGAGATTCGAGCCCAAGCCGAGAAAGACCTGCATCATTCACCCGTTGACGAGCGCTCCTCGTTTCGCACGCGATTGCGGAGCACGCCGATGCCTTCCACCTCGATCTCCACCTCATCCCCGGCGACGAGCGGGCCCACCCCGGGCGGAGTTCCCGTAGCCAGAACGTCACCCGGCAGCAGCGTCATTCCTTGCGAGACGAAGGAGACGAGCTCGAAGGCGCCGAAGACCATGTCCGCGGTGGAGCCGGCCTGCCGGACCGTCCCGTTCACCCGCGCGCCGACCGCCAGGCTGCTCGGGTCGAGCCCGGTCTGGATCCAGGGGCCGAGCGGGGCGAAGGTGTCGAACCCCTTGGCCCGCGTGAACTGGACCTCGGCGCGCTGCAGGTCGCGGGCGGTCACGTCGTTGATGCAGGTGAAGCCGAGCACACAGGCGTGCGCCTGCTCGGGGCTCACGCGCCGGCAGCGCCGGCCGATGACCACGGCGAGCTCGGCCTCGTAGTGCACCTCGGCGCTCTCCTTTGGCAGCAGGATGTCGGCCCCGGGAGCGAGCAGCGCCGAAGGCGGCTTGAGGAAGAGCAGCGGGTGCTCGGGCAGCGCCATCCGCAGCTCGGCGGCGTGGGCCCGGTAGTTGAGGCCGACGCAGACGATCTTCGAGGGCTCGACCGGCGCGAGCAGCCTCGCCGCCTCGAACGACACGCGCCGGCCCGAGCGGACGATGCGAGAGAACGGCGGCTCGGCGAGCAGCGCGAGCTCCTCGCCCTCGATCAGCGCGAAATGCGGCTCCCCGTCGATCTGGCAGCGGCACAGGCGCATCAGAAGCCGAGCACAGCCCCCATGTCGTAGAGCCCGGGCGGCTTGCCGACGAGGAAGCGCGCGGCCCGCAGCGCACCGAGCGCGAACTGATCACGACTGAAGGCGCGGTGGGTGATCTCCAGCCGCTCGCCCTCGCTCGCGAAGTAGACGGTGTGCTCGCCGGCGATGTCCCCGCCGCGCAGGGCCTGGATGCCGATCTCGCCCTTGGGCCGCTCGCCTATCTGCCCGACGCGCGAGAGCTTCAGGTCGGTCGCCGGGTCGCGCCCGGTCGCCTGCGCGGTTATCTCGCCGAGCCGCAGGGCCGTCCCCGAGGGCGCGTCTTTCTTGAGCCGGTGGTGCATCTCGACGATCTCGATGTCGCACGAGCCGCCGAGCACCCGCGCGGCCTGCTCGACCAGCCGCAGCATCAGGTTGACCCCGACGCTCATGTTCGGCGCCATCAGGATGGCGACCCTCTCCGAGGCGGCGACGATGTCGGCCTTGGCCTTGGCCGTCAGGCCGGTCGTGCCGACGACCAGCGGCACCTTGTGCTCGGCGCAGATTCGCGCGTGGCCGACCGAGGCCTCGGCGATGCTGAAGTCGATGACCACGTCGGCCTTGCCTATCGCCTTGGCGAGGTCGTCGACGATGGGGACCTCGAAGTTGCCGAGCCGGCAGGCGAGCCCCACGTCGAGGCCGATGTTGCCGCTGCCGGGCCGCTCGGTCGCGCCGACCAGCTCCAGGTCGTCGGCGTCGCGCACGTAGCGCACTATCGAGCTGCCCATCCTGCCTGAAACCCCGGTGACGACTGTGCGGATCATCTGTCCCTCCGAGCAAGGCGCGGAAGGATAGCACGCGACCTTGTGAGCTGTCGGACGCTCGAGCCCCGGCCGACGGGGCGCGCGCGGCCCCGCGTGCCCGTCACACGACGAGTCGAGCCGCTGCCGGCCGGGCCCTCATGGTTTTCGGGCCCGCGCTGTTAGCGTCTCTCCGCTCCAAGGAGGCACCGCGGATTTGACCAGCCCATCGACCCTCGGCGAGCAGGCGCCCTCCTCCCGCCCGCTGCGCCTCGCGAGCTGGAACCTGCAGTCTTGCCGCAGGGGGCTGCCCGGCATCGTCTCCCGCCTCAAATCGGTCGCCGCTGACGTGGTCGCGCTCCAGGAGGTCGACCGCTGCACGGGCCGGTCGTCGGGCCTCGATCAGGCCGCGCTGCTCGCGCGCGAGGCGGGCTTTGCCCACCACCAGTTCTTCCCGGCGCTCGAGCGCGACGGCGGCGAGTACGGCCTCGCCCTGCTCTCGCGCTTCCCGCTCGCGGCCCCGCGCCAGGACAGGCTGCCGGTGCCCGAAGGCGTCGAGCCGCGCGTGCTCGGTCGCGCGAGGCTCGCACACCCGGACGGCGAGGTGACCGTCGCGGTCACGCACCTCAGCCACCGCATCGGCCGCTCCGGGCTGCGGCTCGGCCAGGCGCGACGGATCCTCGGCCTGCTCGCCGACGCGAGCCCTTGCGTGCTGCTCGGCGACTTCAACGACGTGTCGCTCAGCCCGATGTACCGGGAGCTCACCTCGAAGCTCGTCGACCTCTTCCGAGCGGCGGGCAAGGGACGCGGAGGCACGCACCCGCTCGGCCGGCTGCTTCCCGCGGTGCGAATCGACTACCTGTTCGCCTCGCCGGAGGTTGTGCCCGCCGCCGCGCGCGTCGAGCGGACCGACGCGTCGGACCACCACCTCTTGGTCGCCGAGGTGAGCGTGCCCGGGAGCGGAGACCGGAGGGCCGGTCTTCGCGTCGGTGGAGCCTGAGGCCGGGCGGACTTGGCGGATTTCCCGGGGGTGTTTCGACCCCGCGCTCGCGAACCCGATCGGATCTGCGGGCCCGCGCACGACGGTCTGCCGCGCTGTGCCGAACGCTCCCTTGCTCGTCGTTTCTGGCTCGGGGCCGATCGGGGACTCGTACCGGCAGGCGGACATCGAGCTGGCGCGAGTTTCTGGGGCGGTGCTCCCCCACCCCGAAACCCTCTCTCCCTCGGTTTCTCAATGCCTCGCTCGGATTGGCCGAGATGCTTTGGCTTGTGCAGGCACCGGAGGATTGTGCTGGCCGCGAGCTCCGGGGCTCTGCTCCCCACCCCGAAACCCTCTCTCCCTCGGTTTCTCAATGCCTCGCTCGAATTGGCCGAGATGCTTTGGCTTGTACAGGCACCAGAGGATTGTGCTGGCCGCGAGCTCCGGGGCGCTGCTCCCCACCCCGAAACCCTCTCTCCCTCGGTTTCTCAATGCCTCGCTCGGATTGGCCGAGATGCTTTGGCTTGTGCAGGCACTGGAGGATTGTGCTGGCCGCGAGCTCCGTTGGCCCGCCCCCTCCCCTCCCAAACGCCGCGCTTGCACGCCGTGCTCGTTTCGAAGCTGGTTGCGCGCGGCTGGGAGGGGCGATCGCCCGTGCTGAACGCGACGCGTCTTCTCCTGATCGACCGTGGTTCGCCTTTACGCGCGGCCCTGTGGAAGCCCCGCCCTTCGGGCGCTGATGAGATCGAGACGACAAGCCGCGTTCGCGCGTGTTGCAGTGCGATCAAGCCGGTATGGGGAAGGCCAGCACGAGCGATCGCCCCTCCCAGGCGCGCCCTCGCTGATCGAGTCGAGCACGGTGGACGTGCGCGCCGTTTGGGAGGGGAGGGGGCGGGCCAACGGTCTCCGCGGTTGCCTCCTTTCTCCTCGTTTCGGAGCGTCCCCTCTATTCGGATGGGTGCAGATCTGCAACTGA
>DHSB01000068.1:51809-52113 GCA_002408385.1 Myxococcales bacterium UBA5297 | reverse complement strand
CGCTCGTCGAGCGCCTGGGGCTGCGCGAGGCCGAACCCGACGACGCGCTCTCGCGCCTGCAGGTCGAGGCCGTGCAGGCACACTTCGGCTTCGCGCGGCCCAAGGCCCAGCCCAAGCTCTCAGCCTTCCTCGAGGGCTTCTCGCTGGAGGCCGGCCGGCACCTGCACGCCCACGACCGACAAGGCCTCGAGGCCTTGTGCCGCTACGCCCTGCGCCCGCCGCTGGCGCTCTCGCGCCTGAGCGAGGCGGCCGACGGGCGTCTCGTGCTGCGGCTGCGGCGCCCGGCCCACGACGGCACGGTGGC
>DHSB01000068.1:37231-51616 GCA_002408385.1 Myxococcales bacterium UBA5297 | reverse complement strand
CCGCCGCGGGCGCACCTGGTGCGCTACTTCGGGGTCTTCGAGCCCGGCTCCAAGCTGCGCTCCCGCCTCGTGCCCCGCCCGCCGCGCCGAGCCATTGGAGGGATCCGGATACTGACGTGCACGGTCCGGCGGTCAGCGCGGGTCAGGATGCACATTCTCGGAACGGCTCGTGGGGGAAGATATGAGACTTCAGTTCCTGGCGATCACCACCTTGGCCCTGGCGGCGAACAGTTGTCGCGATTCGAAGGCGGACGTCCATGGACTCGATGGAGCGCCCGAAGAAGCGGTCGTCTGCACCGGATGGCACGCCCTCTGTAGCGCATCCTTCGACTGCACGATGAATGGAGACCGGGCCGACTGCGACTGCATGCGGGTGAACGAAGCCCACATCGTCTACACGGCCGAAATCAAGGACCTCGAGGTCAAACGCCAGACGCAGACTCGATGCACTCGCGAGGCCTCCTGTGACGTGGACGAGGCACCTGTGTGTGAGTCCATCCGCAACGGTCAGTACACCGTGGATGACGTCATCTATGCCTGGGTTTCGACCTACTCGTATCGCGGATGGTGCGAGATCCTGGCGCAGGGCTTCGTGCCCTGCGATCCAGGCGCACCGGGATATGTCGGCGACTTGCACTGGGCGGTCTGTGACGGCGCTCCGTGCACGGAGAACCCCAATCCGTCCGATCCGGACCGACCTTTGAGGTGTCAGTGCCGCTTAGAAACTTCTCCGTTCGTGGGGCTCGGCACCTGCAGCGGTGAGAACGGAGGAATCTTCTCGAGCTTCTCGCTGTCGGCGTGGGATTTCCAAAACAACACCTACACCCTCGACATGCCTGGGTACGAATACGTGCGGGGCGCATGTGAGCCGGTGGGATCCGATCCGCGGCCGTCGGAGTAGGACCTGCTTCGAACGGGAGCGGTGGTTCGGTCGAGTGCGTCGCCCGGAAGCCTCTCGATGTCCCCATCCGCCAGCTCTTGTCGAACAGCGCGGGCTGCGGGCCGTAGAAGCGGAAGAGCGTGAACCAGCAACCCGAAGGCAAGCACACGCGATCGCCCCTCCCAGGCCCGCGCAACCAAGTCGGTGACAAGCACCTTGGTCGTGCGGGCCGTTTGGGAGGGGAGGGGGCGGGCCAACCGGCCGCCGCGCCACCTCCAGTCTCCCCTTCCGGCAAGGGCTTCCTCGGCACCGCGCGGCGCGTTCTGGACGAGCCCGAGGCGGACCATAGCCCCGCCCACCTCGACACCAAAGGGATAGCCCCTACGTCGTCGGCGGATGCGGCGACGGCTTGTGGAGCTCGTCCCTCAGCGGCAGCGGCCTGAGCCGTTCGCCCTCGACCACCTGGAACGAGAGCGCCTCGCCGCGCACCAGGTAGCGGATGCGGTCCTCGAGCCCCGCCGCCCTCACCTCGCGTTGGAAGTCCTCGAGCTTCGACTTGAAGATGTCGTAGTCGTCGAAGTGCACCGGCACCGCCGTCCGCGGTTTGATCAACCGCACGGCCTCCGCACCCTGCTTGCCGTCCATCGTGACCATCACCCCGAGCACGCGCGTGCCGCCGAGGTGGAAGACTCCCAGGTCGACTTCGGGGAAGCGCTTCGGGATGTCGCGCAGGTCGCGATGCATCAGCGTGTCGCCGCTGACATAGAGCCTGAGCAGCGTCTTCGCCTCGGGCGTCTCGAACTCGAGCATGCTGCCCATCACCGACGGCAGGAGCCGGGAGATGAAGCCCGGGCCGTGCCGGCCAGGCAGCGCCGTGATGCGTAGCCGGTCGTTGCCCTTGACGAAGACGACGTCTTCCCAGGTCTTCAGCGGCACCGTGGCCGAGAAGCCCTTCTTGGCGAGCTTCCGAGCGGCCTGGCGGGTCGTGACGATCGGCAGCGCGTGATCGAGCTCGCGGGCGACCTTGCGATCGAAATGGTCCTCGTGGTTGTGCGACAGCAGCACGAGATCGAGCTTGGGAAGCTCGTCGAGTTCGAGCGCCGGGTCGGTCAGACGACGAGCGTGCAGCAGGCCATAGCCGAGCCGCGCCCTGTCGCCCGCGTGCAGGAAGTTCGGGTCCGTGAGGATGACGAAACCCGCGTAGCGAAGCAGCACCGTGGCGTTTCCGATGAAGAGCAGCGAGCCCGCCTGCCGGGAGCCTGGCTCCCCGGTAGGCGGAAGAACGATCTCTCGTGCCATGCGATCAGCCCCCCGCGCCCTGAGAGGGCGCCTTTCCAGAACGTTAGGTGTTCGGGGGCGTGCATCGCCCGCCTGGTGAGTGGGGGCAGCGGCCTGGCGGGCAGGTTGACCCGCGAGGAAGCGTTGAGCGAAACTGCCAATCGGGCTACCCATACAGTGTCTAGGAAAAACAAACGCGCGAGGCGCTATGAAACGCAAGGCATTTCACACCGGCATACTATTTTTATTAATCACGTTTCCGGGCGCGGCATTTGGCTTCAACCAGCTATGCCCTTTGGGCTGGAGGCTGCCCGACAACTTCCCAGTTTATATAGACAAGCAAAGCTTCGAGACGATCGACGGCATCTCCGGCAACCACGCCCAGACAGTAGTCGAAAAAGCAATCAATTCATGGAACATCAATGGCGGCGCCTCCGAAACACTTCTTTATTCAGGCGAAACAGGGTCTGGCCAATACCCTTCTTACGGGGTCACTGTGAGAATGGACGTCTGCTACACTGGGCTAATCAACAGCAGCACGCCCCTTGCAGCAGTAAGCTATTCGTGTTCAAACAGGCCACAGGTGACTTTTTATCAATAGCAATGCCAAACCTCCCTCGACTGCGATACCTGCAGAAGCAATCCAGCCGCTTGCTCCGCGGCTTGCACATACCAAGGCACCTTCCCGCCGGGCGGCAAGAACCACTGGGCACTGCGATACACAGAAGACGAAACCTATGTTGATATGACCAATGTCGCGGTGCATGAATTCGGACACGTTTTGGGCCTCGACCATACAACATGGGATACCGATGCAGTGATGCGGCCCTGGTACCACAACGAACTGCGTGCCCTAAGTCGGTGGCCAAGAATGGACGACAGGCGCGGCCTAATTTCCATTTATGGACCAAATTTGAAATGGCCTGTCCGCGTCGGATATATGTCAGCCTCCCTTAACGCCATCGATTACCGCACCGACCCCACGATATTAACTACAAGCAGACCTGCCATCACATACGGAGGAGGGCGTTACGCCATCGCGTTTGTCGAGCCCGGGCCGGACGGAGCGGTAAAGCTGATCGAATCAGCAACGGGAGGAGAATCCTGGAGTACTCCAATACTAGTCGACATCAATGTTACAACTTCACCGGCCATTATTGCACTAGCTGACGGCAGCATCGTCGTCTTTTATTCCAAACAAATATCCGATCAACTGAATCCCGGCTATCCGCGCGACACGGTGCTATTCAAGGAGTTCTGCAAGAACGGTCAGGCGAACGACAGCGGCGGCGTATTCGACCCCTATTTCGTTTGGGGGCACGGCCCCGCAGCGGCGCTATACCATCATATAGATGATGGCATTGCCGTCGCCTCCGTCGCAAGTCAATTTGATGGACCGACAAATCAACGAGTCGAACTAGTCACGATGCGCAACTTTTGTAAGCCGGGGGCCCCGTTATACGATAGCATGAGCAGAATGCCCCTACAGGCAACACGAGCATACGCGACCCCCGGAATAACGTGCGGCAGTTCCGAGTGCGCAATCGTTTACGAGGCCGACGACTTTTATGGCTTTTTCACGGAAACAATTGCACCGAACACAACCTACGGCCCCCAAATCCCGCCTTCGGTCGTCGCGAATGTTAACTATGGCAAATGGAGCAATCTAGGCTATGCCATTGACGGCGGCACAGGAGCAAAATGGGTTGTCACTCTTCCATGGACAAAGGCCGCCAATCAAGACCAACCCGTCGAAGTGAACTTCCAAACTCCCGGTTCGACTGTTTTAAATACCCCGCCTTTGGCGTTCCCACTCGAAGGCATCCAAGAGAGCGGCGCCGCCGTAGCGTATAGGTCTGTCGCCAAATTTGTCAACGGAAGGATAACAATCATTAACGAATACGCTCTTGCATACACATCGCAGTAGCGGACAGGAGACACAAAATGCGCACAGCATTCTTTTGTATTTTCGTCATCCTCTTGGTCGCCGGATGCACGGAGGTCGCACAAAGCCCAACGCAGCCCTCCAGCGAAAATCCGCCCAGCAACTTCCTTTCGCGTTCCCCCAATGGTTTGGACCTCCGCTTCGAGGCCGTTGCGCGGTCACCTCATGGATATATAGCACTGGTCGAAGTGACAACTGTCGAGCATCACAACCGAATTCGAGTTCGCGATTGCGATTTCGCCGAATGCATCGAGGAACAGCAAGCCGGGGTTCGGTATGCCTTCGAGGCGCGCCAACACTATTTCGGAACCCCTCCCTCTTTCCTTGTGGAACTCGGAGGGTGCGTCCGCGCAATAGGCACTGAGGCCGCGGTTATTGCAGAAGAGCAGGCATGTCTCGAGCCGCCAAAGGAAAGCATTCCAATCCACACACTTGCCTTGGTAGCCGCCGCTGGCTCAATTAGCGGTCTTACGACCCCTGGAGCCATCGTGGATGTCCTCCTTCCTATGCAGGAGGACGTATTCATTTACGGCGAGCGCGCGTATTCCAGGAACGAAATTGAAGCCCTCATTTTAACTGGCATTCAGGCCGCATCCGCTCCACGACCAACGAACGAAACAGGTATTAATAGCGACAACCGGGATGGCGGTGTTTCGGTCGATGCTGGTTAGCTCGAGAAGCCATTGGGCGCCCGCCAAGTAGTTTCCACAGCGGGCTCAGTCGACGCGCCAATCCGCCAAGAAGCGGCTCCCAACCAAGTGCTCGCGATGCAGCGGCTTCTACGCTTTGATGTGTCGCTTCTTGGCATGAGCTCGGAACCATGCCGTCAACCCGCTTCCCGCCTGTCGCGGGAAGCGGTCCGTTTCGATCGCCACCGCGGTTCTGGGTAAACCTTGTCGCAACCGCCCGTGCCAACCCTGTGCTCGATTCCCGGTCGGGCGCATTGCCATGCGCCCCTACCAACCCGCCTCGGCCACAAGCCGCCTGTTGGCGTTTCCGGGCGAAGCCGCTCTCGACCCTCGACTCTCGACCAGCGCCCTAAAAACTCTGCACCGTCTTATCCCAAAGGAAATTGAGCCCGACGTTGATCTCATTCGAATGCCCGGGCACGCGCACCTCGGCCGTCCGATACAGATACGCGTTATAGCTCGCAGTAAAGAAAAGCCGGTGCGTCAGCGAGAAATAGAGCCGGCTGAGCGAGCGCAGCTCCTGGATATTCGCCCCACCGATGCTGTTGAAGAAGTATTCGAGCTCGCTCTCGAATTGAACCGGCTTTCCAAGGAGCTTGAAGACGTCAAAGCGCTTGAGCTGATAGCCCGCATTCAAGCCGAAGGTGGTCTCGCCGTCGGGCTGGAAGATATCGCGCTTGCCGTTGAAGCCGACCTTGATCTCCAGCGGTCCGGCGATGCGGAACAGCGTTCCGACGATGCCGGTCAGCTCGAAGAGGTGCCACGCCCGCTCGTCGGGCCGATTGAACTCGCTCTCGACCTGTAGCTCGGCGAACGGCACCGGCACCCACCAGCGATCGCCGCTCGCGGCGCGAAAGCCGAGGAACTTGTAGGCGCTGCGCAGGCGGACGGTGTCGCTCGTCTCCTCGAAGCCGCCCGCGGCGTCCTCGCCGTTGAGGCGGGTCGTCGCGTAGAGCACCAGCAGGTCGTTGTCCCAGCCGTGGTTGCGGCTGTCGGCGCGGGCGGCCGCCTTGGCCTCGATGTTCACCACGTCGCTCGCCGTCAGGTTGAGCCTCGTCCTGTCGTAGGCCGCCGCGCCGTTGCGCTGGGGATTGGCGACGCTGACGCGGTTGTACGAGGAGTTGATCGACCCGGTGTAGGTCCACAGGAACTTCGAGTGCAGGTCCGGAAAGCTCTCGGAGGGGGCGAGCTTGTCGTCTCCGCGCCGAAGGTGCTGGCCGGTCGCGACATAGTGCACGACCACCGCGGCGATGGTCGGCTGCGACTCGCTCCACGGAGGCGAGTAGAACGCCAGGCGCTCGAGCTTCTTGGGATCGAAGACCCCGTCGCCTCCCTCGGCCAGGAATTGATTCGCGGCCACCCGGTAAGTCCGGTCCTTGTTGAGCGGCCGGCCGTTGACCTTGAGCCCGCTGCTCGAGTCCTCGAGGCCCGAGGCGACCAGCTCGTCGCCGAGCTTCTTCGCCAGATCGGCGAGCTCGCTCCCCTTCACCACGAAGGTCGCCAGCCGGTTTCCGTACGGCAGCGTCGCGTAGACGTCAGCGCTCGTGAGCGTGTCGGTGAGCGGGAAGTACAGCTGGCCGCGGAAGGACTGTGCGTTCGCCAGCGCTATCTCCGAGTCGGTCTGGAAGCGCATCACGTTGAGGACGAAGGTGCGCAGGTCCTGCAGGTCAAAGGCCTGCGCGAGCTCGAGCCCGGGGCGCAGGGGCTTTCCCCAGTCCTCGCAGTAGGCGCGCGCGGCCTCCTCGAGCATCTGCGCGGTCTCCGGGTACGGCGGCAGCTCGCTGGTCGGGACGGTCTTCGGGTCGAGGCGCACGAGCTGCCAGCGGCCGTCCTCGGCGCGCTTCGCCTCGGCCGAGGCGAGCACGGCGCGCAGGCTGCCCGTGTCGGCGCCCACCAGGAACGTGCGGGTGCGCGGGGCGACGATGAAGCCGCTCGGCCGCGTCTCGCTCAGCTCGATGTCGTGGTCGGGCTCGAAGGGCTCGAACAGGCCGTTGGTGACGATCAGGTCGATTCCCGGGACCCGCCCCGCGAGCTTCTCGGCCTTCTCGCCCGACTGCTTGCCCGCGAGGTGGAAGAGCACGACGACCAGGTCCGCGCCCGCCTCGCGCATCCGCGGGACGAGGCCGCTGAGGACCTCCCTCGGCTCGGCGATCTCGAGCCCCTCGAGCCGGCTGCGCGAGAGCAGCGCGACGACCTCCGGGTCGACCACCGAGGTGACGCCTATCGTCAGCGGCCCGCGCTCGACCAGCGAGAAGGCGCGACCGCCCTCCCCGGTCCCCACGGCTTCGCAAATCTCTTCGGCGCCGCCCTTCTCCTTGCAGCGCAGGTTCGCGGCCTGGACCGCCAGGCCGGACTCTTGGGCAGCCGCGAAGAAGCTCCGATACTCGCCGCGCGGTGGCGCGAACTCGTGATTGCCCACCGCGTGCGCCGCGTAGGGGATCTGCGCGAGGAGCCTCGCGAGCTGCGCGGCGCCCTGCCCGCCCTTCGACAGCAGGTAGCGCGCGAGCGCGCCCGGGAAGATCGAGTCGCCGGTGTTGAGCGCGACCGGCTCGAGGGCGCCGCTCGCGGCCGCCTGCTCCTTGCGGTCGAAGTAGAGCCGCGCCTGGCTCGCGTAGGAGGCCCACTCGTCCGAATCGGGCTCCTCGCGACAGCGCACCTGCGCGAGCTCTCCCTCGAGGTTGCCGAGGAGCAGGAGCTCGAAGCGCGCGACCTCCTCGCCCGCCGGCACCGCGCCGCTCTCCGGGCCCGACTCGACTGCCGGCTCCGTCGGCTGCCCGGCTGGTTGCTCGGCCGGCTGATCAGTCGGCTGCGACTTGGCGGCGTACGCCGGAGCGGCGAGGAGCAACAGCACCAGGAGAGCTCGCGTTGACTGCACTTCAAACCCCTTCTTCGGCTTTCGTGGCGCCCTGCCGTCAGGCGCAGAGGCGTGACTCCCAGGACGCGCCACGAGTGTTTGCGCCGGCCCCTGCCACCGGCCCCAAAAGTGTCGAAAGCGGACACTAAATACCTCAGCCGTCGCGACGCCGCTCATCCGGCGAAGCTCGGCCCCTGCCCGCCGACTCGACCGGAGGCGAAGGCCCGTCCTCTGAGGCGGCTACGGGCATCGGGCTATAGTGGGCGGCATCTCGAGGAGGTCGAAGGTGACGACGACCCGCTGCGCCTTGGCGCTCTTGGTGTTGCTCTCCATACCCGCCGCCGCGCAAGGCGATTCCAAGCGCCTCGAGCGGGCACTGCTCGAGCTGCGCGCTTCGAGCGACCACGGTCCCCAAGACAAGCCGCTCTTTCCGCCGGGCCTGACCATCGACCGCGTCGAGCGCGAGGGCGACTCGCTGCACCTCTTCCTCGGCGGCGACTGGGGAAGCGAGCCCGCCCTCGCCGAAGACCCGGCGCTCGCCGAGGTGGTCGAGGAGCTGCGGCTCGAGAGCCTGCTCGGAACCATGAGCGCCCTCGAGATCGAGGGCGGCGCCTTCATCCACGTGCAGGCGCCGGACGGCAGCTACCGGCGGCTCGGAGGCACCCAAGTCCATCGCCCGCCCGAGCGCCGGACGTTGCACGTGCGGCCTGTGCCAAGGCCGGCGCCACAGCTCCCGCGCGGCGGCGCGCTGCTCGGCAAGCGCATCGCCATCTCGGCCGGCCACGGCTGGATAGACAACGGCTCGGGCGGCTGGCGCACCCAGCGCTCGAGGTGGGACTTCACCGGCTGCGGCTCCTGCCGCGGCATCATCGAGGACTTCTTCAACGCCGAGCTGGTCAGCGACCACATCATCCCGCTGCTCGAAGGGATGGGGGCCGAGGTCGTGCTCGTGCGCGAGCCCGATCACTCGCTCAAGGCGCCGGTCACCGTCGACGACGGCGACAGCGGCTACAGCGAATCGGGCTCGTGGACGGCCGGATCGAACCCCGGCGGACACGGCGGCGACTACCGCGCCAACGCCTCGGGCGGCGAGGCGCGCTTTGCCGCCAGCTTCTCTTCGCCCGGCCCGCGCCGGGTCGCGCTGCGCTACGTCCCGGGCGGCAACCGCACCACCGGCGCCCTCGTCGAGGTGCGCCACGGCGGCGGCTCGACGCTCTTCGACCTGAACCAGCAGCTCAACGGCCTGTTCTGGCTCGACCTCGGGGCCTTCTGGTTTCCCACCGGGGCCGGCGAAATCGTCCTCTCCAACCCCGGCAGCGGCTACCTCATCGCCGACGCGGTCAAGTTCGGCGGCGGCGTCTGGTCCACCTCGAACAAGCCCTGGTGGCAGATGGGCGCGGTCAGCTACGTGCATTGGGCGGGCACCTCCCTCACCTCGACGAGCGACGTCTCCATCCGCCCGCTCTACGCCGAGGAGATCGGCGCGGACCTCTTCCTCTCGATCCACGGCAACGCCGCCGGCACCTCGCCGAGCACCGCCACCGGCACCTCGTCCTACCGCTACTCGTGCCAGATGTACTCGGACCATTCGCGCAGCGACGCCGCGGTCAACTGCGACGATCCTCCGGGCTCGCGGCGTGCCCTCGACCTCGTCCACAACGGAATCCTGAGGCGCGTGCGTGCCGACTGGGATCCGAATTGGAAGGACCGCGGCCGGCTCGTCGCCAACTTCGGCGAGCTGCGCAACCTCGACGACACCCCCGGCGCGCTGATCGAGACCGGCTTCTTCGACAACCAGGCGAACCCCAGCGGATCCCCGCCGCCCCGGTACGCCGACAACCGCTCGATGCACGACCCGCGCTGGCGCGACGCGCTCGCCTACGGCGTCGCCGAGGGCGTCGCCCAGTTCTTCGATCAGAACAAGGGCCCGCCGCCGGGCCGCCCCGACGGCCTGCGCGCGGTCAACAACGCCGACGGTTCGCTCACCATCGCCTGGAACGCCGTCTCCGACGCGACCGCCTACCGCGTCTTCCTGCTCGAGAACCCCAGCTCCGGTCGCGAGCGCGCCTTCGACGCGGGGCAGATAGTCACCGGCACCGAGCTCACGGTCACGAACCTGACGCCGCGGCAGGTCTACGCGGTGCGGGTCGCCGGCGTGAACGCCAACGGCGAAGGCCTGCCCTCGCCGGCCGTCACGGCGCGCTTCCGCGGCGCGCGCAACTTGCCGGGGCGAGCCGCCGAGGCGCTCTTCGTCGGCGGTTACGACCGGCGCGACGCCTGGGTGCAGGTCGTCGACAACGACCTCAGCTACGCGGTCGAGCACGCGCAGGGCCTGGCCGGCACCCGCGACCTCTTCTTCGACGGCGCGCTCGACAGGGTCGTCGAGGATGGCACGGTCGACCTCGCCGACTACCAGCTCGTCGACTTCCAGGCCGGCAAGGACTCGGTCGAGCACGAGTCGGTCTCCACCGCGATGCAGCAGCTCCTCTCGGCCTTCCTCGGCGGCGGCGGCAAGCTGCTCATCTCCGGCGAGGAGATAGCCTTCGATCTCGGCGACCGAGGCTCGGCCGGCGACCTCGCCTTCCTCCAAGGCACCTTGAAGGCCAGCTTCGTCGCCGACGACGCCGACGCCTTCACCATCGCCGGCGTGGCGGGTGGCCCGTTCGCCGGGCTCTCGGGCATCGAGTTCGACAACGGCACCAAGGGCGTCTACGAAGTGCGCTACCCCGACGTGCTCGACGCGGCGAGCGGCGCGAGCAAGGTGATGACCTATCCCGACGGTCGCGGCGCGGCCATCGCCTCGGCGAACGTCGTCTTCTTCGGCTTGCCGCTCGAGACGATCGTCCCGGCCAGCGCGCGCGTGGAGGTCTTCAACCGCGTGATCGCGCATCTGCAGCCTTCGCTCGCCGACGGCGACCTGGACCTGGACGGCGCCTCAGACGAGTGCGAGACGCGCTATGGGCTCGATCCGCGCGACCATTCCGACGGGGCCGAGGACGCCGACGGCGACGGAGTGAGCAACGCGGCCGAGTGCCAGGCAGGAACGGATCCCACGGACGGCCTGCCGGTTCCGGACGCTGGGATGCCGGATTCCGGGCAGGCGGATGCGGGCCTCGAACCCGATGCCGGAGACGAGCCTGACGCCGGGATCGAACCCGACGCGGGAAGCGAGCCGGATGCGGGCGTCGAGCCCGACGCGGGCGTCGAGCCGGACGCTGGGATCTCGCCGGATGCGGGCGCGAAACTGGACGCTGGCGGGCAGCCTCTCGACGCGGGGAAGGTGCCCTCCGGCGTCTCCGAAGCCAAGGCCGACGGATGCGGCTGCGCCACCGGCGGCGCCGAGCCTTCGCTGGCCATGCTCGCGCTGCTGGCCCTGGGGCTCGTGCGGCGAAATCGAAGGTAGACGGGGCGGGAGAGCGGTCGCGGCCCTTCGCGTGATTGGCGCGGGCCCGCGGCCTCTCGATGCCCTGAGGATGTGTCGAAGAGTCCTTCTCAGCTTGGCTTCAGCGCCTCTTCTTTCCTGCGCGCACGCCACACTGAGCAGGAGATTTCCCGACACATCCTGAC
This sequence comes from Myxococcales bacterium UBA5297, assembly GCA_002408385.1. Lineage (GTDB taxonomy): Bacteria > Myxococcota > Myxococcia > Myxococcales > UBA5297 > UBA10939. The sequence goes on along the minus strand of DHSB01000068.1, from coordinate 40,403 downwards.
TGCCGCGCGAGGGGTCCTTCCGTTGCCGCGTGGCATACTGCCGCGCCATGCGTTCACCGGTCGCCGTTCTGCTCTCGTCCCTCTTCCTCTTCTCTTGCTCCAGCGACAACGAGCCCGAGCCCGCCCCCGATCCTGAAGCGATCGGCGACTTCCGGGTCCGCATCGCCGAGGGCGGGCTGTCGATAGCGCCCCTGTCGCGCGAAGCGGCTCCGCTGCTCGAGTCGTACCTCGGCGGCTCCGAGGCCTACGCCCCGCTCGCCACACGCAAGGCGTCCGCGCAGTGGGAGATGTCGTACGGCAGCTTCAAGGTGACCGAAGGCGCGCAGCGCTGGCGAGAGGCGAGGGGCCAGGCGCTGTCGGGCGCCGTGACCGACTCACCCGTCCGCTGGGCCGATGAGTCCGGCGAGGCGCAGGCACAGCTCCAGGTGTCGGCGCCCTCGGAGAACGCGCTGCTGCTCACCTTCACCGCCGACGACCCCGCGATGAACCGGCTCTCGCTCGCCTTCAAGTGCGCCGGCGACGATCGCTTCCTCGGCTTCGGCGCGCAGGCCGACGCGCTCGATCACCGCGGCCACAAGATCCCGATCTGGACGAGCGAGCCGGGGGTAGGCAAGAGCGACTCCGACGATCCGGGCGAGTTCTGGATGCTCGAGGGGACGCGCCACGCCAGTAGCATGGGCCTGCCGACCTGGCTGTCGCAGCGCGGCTACATCGGGGTCGTCGAGTCGGACACGCGCACCGTCTTCGAGCTCTGCTCCGAGAAGGAAGACGCCTTCCGCATCGAGACCTGGGCGCCGACGTTGAAGCTGTGGCTCTTCTACGGCCCGGAGCCCGCGAAGGCGCTCGAGCGCGCGACCGCGGGGCTCCTCGGGCGGTCGCCGCGCCCGCCGCCGCTCGCCTTCGCGCCCTGGAACGACGCCATCTACGGCACGGCGAAGGTGCGCGCGGTCGCCGAGCTGATCCGCGAGAAGGGCATCCCCTCCTCCGCGCTCTGGACCGAGGACTTTCGCGGAGGCTTCGAGAATCCGCAGGGCTATCGGCTCAAGGAAGAGTGGGCGCTCGATCCCACGCTCTACCCCGACGCGGAGAGGCTCGCCGCCGACCTGCACGAGCTCGGGTTCGCGTGGTTCGCCTACTTCAACACCTTCCTCGTCGAGGAGACGCGCATCTTCGAAGAGGCCACGGCCGGCGACCACCTTGTCGTCTCGCCCGAGGGCGGCCGGTACCTCTTCAATGGCGTCACCTTCGTACCCTCCGGCCTCGCCGACCTCTCGCGCGCCGAGACCCGCGACTGGGTGAAGGGCTACCTGCGCAAGGCGCTCGACGTCGGCTTCGACGGCTGGATGGCCGACTTCGGCGAGTGGCTGCCGCACGACGCGGTGCTCGCCTCGGGCGAGGACCCGCTGCTCGCCCACAACCGCTATCCCGACGAGTGGGCGAAGCTGAACGCCGAGGTGCTCGCCGAGCGCGCCTCCGATGGCAGGCAGCGCCTCTTCTTCTCGCGCGCCGGCTGGCTGGGCACGACGCGGAACGTGCCCGTCTTCTGGGCCGGCGACCAGCGCACCAGCTTCCAGGCCGACGACGGGGTGCCGACCGTGGTCACCTTGGGGCTCAACCTCGGCCTGGCCGGCGTCTCCACCTACGGGCACGACATCGCCGGCTACCAGAGCGGGACCAACCCGCCGTCGACGAAGGAGCTGTTCTTCCGCTGGACCTCGCTCGGCGCGCTGTCGCCGGTGATGCGCACGCACCACGGAATCGACGCCAAGAGGAACTGGTGGTTCGGCAAGGACGACGAGACGATCGCGCACTTCAAGCGCTGGGCGCAGCTCCACATCCAGCTCTTCCCCTACTTCGACGGCTGCTCGGCGGTGGCCGAGAGCACCGGCCTGCCCATCATGCGTGCGCTGCCGCTTCAGTTCCCCGAGTTCGGGCCCGGCTGGGCGATCAAGGACGAGTACCTGCTCGGGCCGGCGCTGCTCGTCGCCCCGGTGCTCGAGGAGGGCAAGACCAGCCGCACCGTTCACCTTCCGCCCGGACGTTGGATCCCGTGGCAGGGCGGCGATGCGATCGAAGGACCGGTCGAGCTCGAGGTGGACGCGCCGCTCGAGGAGGTGCCGCTCTTCGCGCGGGCCGGGTCGGTCGTCCCGATGCTCCCCGAGAGCGTCCAGACGCTCGTCCCCGCGGCGCCCGGCGTCGTCGACCTCGACGACGTGGCGGACCGTCGGACGGTGCGGGTCTTCGCAGGCGGAACCGGTTCGTTCGTCGAGCGCGACGGGACGACGTACGCGGTGACTACGTGCGCTCGGCAGGGAGAAGGCTTCTTCGCGAACGGTGCGCGACTTCCCGAGTGCGCGAGCCCCGAGCAGCGTGGCTGCGTCGAGTCCGAGGACGGCGCCTGGCGCGTGAAGCTGGCGGGAGGAGGCCCGCTCGAGCTCAAGGGGCACGAGGTCACCATCACCGGGCCTCGGGCCCGCGTCGTCGATCTGGTCGTCGTGCGCTGAAGCTCGGAGGTTGTCGAAGCAGGAGCTCCGAGCAGTTCCTTAGTTCTTGCCCCAATCCACAAGCTCCAATCCCTTGGCCCACGCGATTGCGCACGTGAAAGCCCCCTCCCGCGCGAAGCGGGGGAGGGGGTTTGGGGGGGTGTGGGAAGGTGTCTCGCGAGTGGAGAGGAGGAAGGGATCCGCGACGGACTGAGCGCGCCAGGCTTCGGCTTGTGCAGATAGCCCGGGGTTCTGCTCGCCGCGAAGCGCGGTTCCTTCCCTCCCAAACGGCGCCCACTCCATCGTGCTCGACTCGATCAACGAGGGCGCGCCAGGGAGGGGCCATCGCGTGTGCCGGCGCGTCGACGGTCACTTGTTCAAGCTGCCCTCGCAAGCGCTGGAAGCGCCCTGCACGAGAAACACCGCCGCTGTGCGACCAAGCCGCAAACCAGAAAACGAGCACCCACGATCGCCCCTCCCAGGCCCGCGCAACAAAGTTCGCGGCGAGCAGCCTCGTGTGCGGGCCGTTTGCGAGGGGAGGGGGCGGGCCAACGCACTCCGCGGCCAGCACAACCCTCCGCTATCTGCTCGAGCCGAAGCCGTACGCATCCGGGCCGTCGCGGAACCCTTCCTCCTCTCTGCTTGCGAGAGTTCTCCCCACACCTGCCCCCAAGCCGGCCGAGCCGGAA
>DHSB01000068.1:27980-36989 GCA_002408385.1 Myxococcales bacterium UBA5297 | reverse complement strand
AGTAGGTCCCCAAACCCCCTCCCCCGCTTCGCCGGGAGGGGGCTTTCACGTGCGCAAGCGCGTGCGGTGAAGGGATTGGAGCTGGTGGATTGGGGCAAAAGCGTAGGGACTTGCGATGCAAGACAGTTGCTCCCAGGCCCGCGCAACCAAGCAGGAGACGACCACCTTCGTATGCGGGCCGTTTGCGAGGGGAGGCGGCGGGCCAACGGTGCCGGCGAACCGACTCGCCCCGTCACGTCCGGCCACGCCATCTCGAGCCAGGTTTGAAGCCGGCGAATCCATCCTCAGAAACGACCGCACCGCGACTAGCCCCACGCTTCGCCGACTGTCCCAACCACCGAGCGCGACGGACCGGGCTACCACTTCACGCGCCTGTCGCGGCGGCTCGAGGGGCCGAGGAACCAAGCACGATTCGAGACGGAACTCCGTTAGTTCAGCCAAAGCAGGTATCGAAGCTTCCGCTCGAGCGACTCCTCGCCGCGGTCGATCTCGTCCTTCATGCGCATCAGCCGGGTCGGGAGCTGCGAGGGCGTCATCGTCGGGACGTAGAACTCGCCGAAGAGGTGCTGCAGGAGCGGCTCGGCTCGCTCGTCGTCGAGGTCGCGCTTGAGCTGGCCGAGGTCGACGACGATGTTCTTCGGCCGCGCGAGCATGCCGCCGAGGTCGAGGTAGCCCTTGGGCAACTCGTCGGACTCGGACGGCTCGGCGAGTTGCAAGAGGTCGGCGACCCCGAGCCCCTCTTCGCCCGCGAAGACCTTCTTCAGGTCGGCGAGGACGAGCTCCCAGGTCTGATAGAGCGCCTCGTCGACGACCAGGGGCATCGGGTGGTCCTTCTGCCGGGGGTTGGGCACCCACTCGCGCTCGTCGTCCGACTCGGCGAGGTAGGCCCGGCGGGCGGCGTCGGCGAGATCGAGCCCGCGGAGGAGCGCCTCGCGGGCGGCGGCGATGCGCTCAGGGTGCGCGAGCTCGAAGGTGACCGTCGGAGACATCCCGAGCAGCAACGCGGGAAGCACCTTGTCGAGCGCGTTCCAGCGATAGGCGAGCAGCACGTCCACGACCGCCCGCTGGAAGCTGACGAAGGCGCGCGCCCAGAGCACGTCGCCGTGGTCGTAGCGGTAGGTCGGGCGGCGCCTCGGGTCGTCGGGGGCAAGCTCGTCGCCGTTCTCGTCCCGCTCGATCTCGAGCAGCGCTCGGTCGCCCTCGCCAACCTCGCCGTCTCGGTTCCAGTCGACCTCCCAGCACGCGACGCACAGGTCGAGCGCGAGGTCGGGGAACCTCGCCGCCACGGCGAGATCGTCCTCGACGAGCCCGAGGTCCTTCTCGAACTGCTCGAGCGCCATGCGCAGGTACTGGTGGTTGACGCCGCGGGTCTGTACGGCCCCGAGGATTACGGTCGGGGCGTCGGTCGCTATCTGGTGCGTCGCCGCGCGGTAGCGCGCGATGGCCGCGGCCAGGCGCGCGTAGGGGTTCTCTGCATCGGTCTCGAGGACCTTGCCGGCCTCGACGGCAGCCGCCTCGAAGCGCGCCTCCTGGAGAGCCTGGAGGGTGCCCGCGGCGGTCTCGCGCCTCTGCGAGAGAGAGGGGGCACAGGCCGTTGCCATTAGAGAGCCGAGAGCGATGACGAGGGCGGGCTTTTTCATGCGGCGGACGATACCATGCGCCCCCACGGGCCTATCGCAAGCGTACGATGCCGCGAACTTTCGGAGGCCAACCATGCTCGTCCTTCCACGTCCGTTGATCCTGGCTGCAACCGCTCTCCTCCTCGCCTGCAGCTCCGATCCCGAACCGCGACCTCTGCCCGACGCTGGCCTGAGCGGCGATGCCGGAGCGCCGGCGACCGCCGAGCCGGGCGCCGAGTCGAGCGACGAGCTCTGCTCCAACGGCGTCGACGACGACGAAAGCGGGTATCTGGACTGCGATGACTTCTGGTGCCGCGACTCGGTGATGGTCACCGTTTGCGACGCCCTGGAGAATACCGCCGAGCTCTGCTCCAACGGGGTCGACGACGTCGAGTCGCCGCTCGGCAAGCCGCGCTACGACGGGCTGGTCGACTGCGCAGACCCCGACTGCCTGAAGAACCCCGCGCTGAGCGTCTGTCCGCCGCTCACCTGGGAGCTCGGCGCGGCGAATTGCTCGGACGGCAGCGACAACGACGGCGACGGGCTGGTCGATTGCGCCGACCCCGACTGCCTGCACGCCGGCGCGAGCGACTGTGCGCTCGGCTCGAAGAAGCGCGTCCTGTTCGACGACGCGCACCGGCAGCGCGCGGGCAGCGCCGACTGGATCGTCGACTCCGCGGGCCGCCACCCCTGGCCGTCCGTCCCCGCCTCGGAGAGCGACTGGTCGGGCGCGCTCTCGGCGTTTGGGAAGAACCTGGCGGAAGGGCGCTTTGTGGTCGAGACCCTGCCGCCGGGCTCGCGCTTTGCCTTCGGCGACGGCTCGACACAGGACCTGGCCAGGTACTCGGTGCTCGTGGTGCCTGAGCCGAGCTCGGAGATCACCGCGGCAGAGGCCGCCGCCGTCCTCGGTTTCGTGCGCTCAGGCGGCGGCCTGCTGCTCATCGCCGACCACGCCGAAAGCGATCGCGACGGCAACGGCTGGGACTCGGTCCGCGCCCTCAACGAGCTCTTCCGCGCCGCGGGCGACGGGAAGCTGGAGGCGAATCCCTTCGGCTTCTCGGTCGCACCGATCGGCTATTCGGAGTCGGGCCGAATCGAGGGGTTCAACGGCCGGGTCGCCTCGGCGCTCGAGTCGAGCTCGTCCGAGCACCCGGTGCTGAAGGGCGCGCACGGTGACGTGACGCGCGTAGGGATGAACAAGGGCGGCCTCTTTGCCATCCACGACGCGGCGAAAGCGAAGGTGCTGCTGCACGCGATGCCGCTCGGCACCGCCGGCTATGAGCAGGGCAGCCCGTACGTCGTCGCCGCTGAAGTGGACGAGGGTCGCGTCGTCGCCATCGGCGACTCGTCCATCCTCAACGACGGCACCGACAGCCACGGCTTGACCGACTCCTCTCTCGATAGCTGGCACCACCCGCAGCAGCAGAACGCCGCGCTGGCGCTCAACGCCGTCGAGTGGCTCGCGCGGTAGCGGCTTCGCACGGGGGCCAGCTTGACCGGACGCTGGTTGGTAGGGGGCGCATCGCAACGCGCCCGGCCGGGAATCGAGCACGAGCTCGGCGGCTGCATTTTCCAAGCGTTCATCGCTGGCGGCGTGTCGCCAGGCAGGGGGCGCCGCCGTCGCGGCGGCCTCTTGCGTGCGCGAGTCGGGAGACGAGGCCGAGAAGGATTTCTCGACGCCGCTCGTCAGCGCCCCGCGGTCCTCTGCGCCGAGATCGACACGCTCAGCTCGCCCGAGTTGTCGAGCGGGTCGTCGTCCGGCAAGAGCAGCCACAGCGACCGCGCGCCCGAGACCCGCAGCGGCACGCCCGCGTCGAGCACCCCTTGGCCGCCGCGCGGCAGGCGCGGATCGTCGCCGGCCTCGACGAAGTATAGCAGCCGCGCCGCGGGACCTCCGCCCGCGCCCAGATCGACCGTTCCCGTGAGCTCGACCGAGTAGGTGACCGAAGGCTCGAGCCCCGAGAAGCGGGCCAAGCGCGAGGTGCGGGCGATGAAGTTGCGCGCCGGGTCGACGAGGAGCACCTCGCCGCTGCGCGAGCGCCTCTCGGCGACGCCAATCTTGAGCGCGCCGCTGTTGTCCCCGGGCGAGTCGTCGAGGATGAAGCCGTAGAGCGCCCGGAGCCCGCTCACCTCGACCGGCGCGTCGCTGCGGATCTGGCCGAAGCTGCCCTCGGTACGCGCGCCGGTGACGCGCTCGCCGAAGTAGAAGACGCTGCTCAGCAGCCGCTGCTCGCGCCCCGCGCCCTCCAGCGAGGCGACCCCTTCGACGCTCAGCCGGTAGGTCTTCGCCGGGTCGAGCCGCATGCGCGAGGCGGGAGAAGCGGGGATGCTGACCGCGTGCTCGCGGGCGACAAGCTGCAGGCGCGACTCCGGGAGCTCGGCGATCGGGCCGGGCGGCAAGCGGTCCTCGACCGGATCGCGCAGGTCGACGCCCGAGGGGAGCGGCGCGGTCCCGGGCACCAGCAGATCGTCGAGCGCAGCCTCGAGCGCAAGCTCCTCGCCACTCTGCGGAGGCACCTCGGTGCGAAAGGGGCGCCGGCCCTCGAGCCTCAGCTCGACCCGGTGGGCGACCGTCGCGTCGAGCCCCTCGAGGCGCGCCGGGGTCTCCCCGCCGCGCTCCTCGCCGTCGAGCAAGACCGTGGCGCCGGGCGGGCGCGAGGTGACGGTGAGCGCGAAGGTGCGGCCGCCCGCGGGCAGAAAGAGGAAGGCGAGCGCGACCCCGGCCACGAACAACGCCGCCGCGCCCGCCGCGACCTTGCGCCAGCCGGACAGCAGCCTGCGCGGGACGACCTCGGTCTCCACCGTGGTGATGCGCCGCGGGCGGGCCTCTTGCCAGGTCGGTACTCGCAGCGAGCCGGGCCTTGTCGGCCGCTTCCAGCGCTCGAGCTGCTCCTCGAACTCGGCGGGAACCTCGGGACGCGCGCCCTCGGCCTCGAGCTCGGCGCGAAAGAGGTAGCGCACGAAGCAGCCGACGGCGCCGGAGGTGAAGCCCGGCTCGGTCTGGTGCAGGTAGGTGTGCAGCGCGTCGTGCATCTCGAGCGCGTTCTGGAACCTGTCCTCGGGGCGGGTCGCCAAGGCGCGCATCACGGTCTCTTCGAGCTCGCGCGGCAGCTCGGGCACGAGCACCGAGGGCGGCACCAGCTCGCCCTTCACGATGCGCCCGAGCACCTCCATCATCTTGCCCTCGAACGGACGCCGTCCGGTCAGCAGCTCGTAGAGCACGATGCCGGTGGCGAAGATGTCCGAGCGCCCGTCGAGAGGTTTGGCGCGGGCCTGCTCGGGCGAGAAGTAGACGAACTTGCCCTTGAGCGCGCCGTGCTCGGTGTGCCCCTCGCCGCCTGCCGAGCGCATCTTCGCGATGCCGAAGTCGACCAGCTTCACCTCGCCCTCGTACCCGACCAGCAGATTCTGGGGCGAGACGTCGCGGTGGACGATGCCCAAGGGACGGCCGGCGTCGTCGCAGCGCGTGTGCGCGTAGTGCAGGCCGTTGCAGACCTCGGCAATGGCGAAGAGCGCGAACGGCGTCGGCACGCTGACGCCGAGCTCGTGGGCCCGGCGCGCGATGCGCGAGAGCGGCTGCCCGTAGACGTGCTCCATCGCCAGGTAGTACTCGCCGTCGATCTCGCCGAAGTCGAAGACCTGGGCAATGTTGCCGTGCGAGAGGCCGCAGGCGATCTTCGCCTCGTTGATAAACATGGAGACGAAGGCTCGGTTGCCCGCGTAGTGCGGCAGGATCCGCTTGATCACCACCGACTTGGTCACCCCCGCGGCGGCCAAGTACTTGGCGCGGAAGATTTCCGCCATCCCGCCCGCGGCGATGCGGTCGAGGAGCACGTACTTGCCGAATGGGTGCCCCGACGAGCCGGGCATTGGCGCTCACCTTGCTTCGCGAAAGTCGTTGAGCCTAGCACAGCCCTCAGGCATCAAAAGGCGTCGGGCAGGTTACAATCGCCCCTCGCGCGCGCCCGCGACGCGAGCAGGAGCCCTGGTGGCGCATCTTCGAGAGTCCAGCCTGACGCTTGCCCTGGTCGTCGCGCTGACCGCGGTCGGCTGCCCGAGGTGTTCCGCGCCGCAGCTCACCGCCGCTCCGCCGCACGTGCCGCGGGTGCCCGACGGCTACGGCGAGGCCGGCTTCAGCGGCGAGATCCTGCGCGTGCGCGCTCGCAAGCTGCTGCTGCCGGATGGCCGAGCCTGCGGCGCCGAAGCGCCCGAGTGCGCCGAGGGGCTCGCTGCGCTGCGCGGCAAGCAGCTCGGGCTCGAGCTCGAGGGCTCGCTGCTCATGGCCGACCTCTCGGAGCCGCTCGCCGCCCTCGCGCTCGCGCTCGAGCCCAAGGCCCAAGCGTGCCTGTTGGTCGGCGACTCAGCCTCGGTGCGCTGCCTGCCGTTTCGCCCCTTCAGCGGCGGGCAATTTGCCGCCTGGCTCGACGCCCCCGAGCCGGTCGGCAAGGTCCGGGTGGTGATGCGCTCGGACGGCATCGAGGTGGTCGCCGACCGGGGAAAGGTGCCAGGGCCCGACCGCTATGGCCCGTCGCTGCCGCCGCTGCGCGGCAAGCCCGACCTCAAAGGGCTCGAGCCGCTGATGCGCCGGATGGCTTACAGCTTCCCCTCCGAGGACGAGGCGGGCGTCGTGCCGAGCGGGCGAATGACCGTCGAAGAGGTCGCCCGCGCGCTCGCCTGCCTGAGTGGTCCGGACGCCGAGCGCTTTTCGGAGACCTTCCTGGTCTATCCGTAGGGTGGGCGCGGCCCGGAAGACGGGGGCGATCTTCCCGCGAAGGGCCGCCGCCGGGAGGAGCTCGAGCGCCCGAGCAAGAGAAAAAAATCCCCCGCCGAGCCGTGTGGAAGGCGTCCATTGAACCTGTCGGAAACAGGTGGGGAATCCGCTAGCGGCCTAAGGCGTCCTTCTCGCCGAAGCGAGGGCTTGCTCACGGTTCGCTAGAACGAATTCCCCGGAATGGACTTTAGGTTCGAATGCATGCCACCCATCACGAGAACGGCAGGGGAATTCCCGAAATATCGTTCGTATGTGCCAGCAATGATAACGGCCGAAACGCCCTGGTCAAGCCATTCGGTTGCCGGCGGAGCGCTCAGACGAGGACACAACAGCCGGCTTGGTCCCTGCTATTCTGCGCGCGACTATTTGAAGCTGCGCCGACCCGCTCGGACCCCTGGCGAGGAGGCAACATGTTCAACGTGCGCGTGAAGATCCTCGGTGCCCTCAACAAACCGATGGGCAAGGACAAATTCCAGATGGAGCTGCAGAACGACGCCTGCCTGCAGGACCTGCTGCTCAAGGCCGGCTACCACCAGAGCCACCTGCGCTTCTTCCACTGCGCGGTGAACGGGTCGGTGGAAAAGCTCGGCTGTGCGCTGAAGGATGGGACGAGGTCGAGCTGGCGATGTCGAGGTCGGGCGGGTAGGTGCCAGTCTGTGAACCCCCTTGGTGCCGGACCGGTCTTGGACGAGCGCGTGCTGTGACTGTCTCGACCGCCCAGCGTGCTTCTTTCCGATCGACCGACTCGGCTGCCTGAAAACTGCCTTCGAGCCTGCTTACGCGATCTGGCCGGGCGTAAGCTCCTTTCCGCGGGGAGGCTGGAGGCCTGCGGCATGGCAAGACACACCGGCCACGGGTTTGGAGCTGATTTCCGATGCGTCAACCAAGCAGGCACCTGGTCTGTCTGTCGCTACTTCTCTTTCTGCTCTCAGGCACAGCACGAGCGGACGAAGGCCGCGCTTCTGCCAGATGGCCTCACGACTCGAGCCACCGGCTTGGGCTCGAAGTGACGCCGCTCTCACCGCTCATCAGGATTTGGGTCCTGCACCTGACCTACGCGCTGTGGAGCCAAGGCGAGCTCACTACGGGCTACGCCTATATGAACAACAACCTCGGGGACCTTGGCCGCGCCAACGCGCATAGCGTGCTGCTTGGCTACCGGCATTTCTTCTGGCGCGGGCTCCACGCGGAGCTCGAGCTGTGGCCCGCCTACGATCGCGTCCTCTCGTTCGAGGACAATCAGACCTACGCGGCCTTCGACATCTGGGGCGAGCTCCGCGTCGGATACAGGTTTGACTTGCTGCGCAATGAGACGCTCGACCTGTACGTCCTGCCCCAACTCGCGGTCGGCACAGGCCTCTACAGCAGCAATCCGCCTCCGGGCATCGAGAGCGAAAGCCCGTTTTTCGCCTTTCCGATGGTGTGGATAGGGATCCGCGCGCTGTAGACCTCCGCCGTAGACGAGCGAAACCGCCTCCAAGCTCGAGCGCCCAGCCAGAAAATTCGCGCTGAGCGCAGCCCCGCCCGGTCTTCAATCTGCAAGGTGGCCGGGCGGCGCCGCCCCTATTGGTCCGAATAGATCGTCATTGGGGGTGACGGGGGCGCCCCGTCACTCCCCTGCCATACGACCGGAAATGCGGCTCCGCATCCGGCGGTTCGGTTGGTTGGTTTTTTTGCAAGTCAGCTTCGGCAGTCCCTTCCGTTCGTAGTAGCGAGTGTCCAGCACCGTGTTCGGCGAGGAGGAGAGCTAATCGGCGTCGGCCTCAGAACCGCCTCCACGAGCCGATGGCCCAGAGCCAGTCCCGCAAACGCCCCCTTGGCGAGCGACGGCCCGGGTCAGGCTCGTTCGTGCCGACCTTGGATGAACAGCGTCCTGCGCTCAGCGAGGCCAGGGCCTGCCTCCGCGTCTGCCTACACAGCCTGCAAACCACAACCCGCTGCCGAGCGGGCGCTTTGCTTCTCGCTCCAAGCGAGCGGACTGCACGCCCTTTTCCCTTCCAAGGCCGTTGGAACCCGCCGTTCTTGACAGCGTGCGCGGGCATGGCCTATTCCCCCCGGCATGAAGAAGACCGTAACGATTCGGTACTTTGCGCTCGTCGGCGAGCGCCGCGGAACGCAGACCGAAACCTACGAGACCGCGGCTGAGAGCGCCCGGGCACTGTTGCACGAGATCCAGGCCAGCGGCGTTCTTCCCCTGACCACCAACATCGCCAAGGCCGCCATCAACGATGAGTTCGTCGATTGGGACGCGCCCATCAAAGACGGCGACACCGTCACGCTCTTGTCGCCTTTCTCCGGCGGTTGATCAGCGCCGCCCCGCTCCGTTTGGCCTCCAAGAGCGCCGGTGTGGCGCGAGGCCCCTGCCGAAGCGGCTGTGGCAAAGGCCTGCCCTGCCCCGCAGGCGGCGAGCTCGGCGCCCGCCCAGAGGTTGAGGCCGAAGTCGAGGCCGGGCAAAGGCGCCCATCGACGGTGCCCGCTGGCCTGAAGATCGGTCGAGAGATCCTTCCAAAGTCTCGCTTCAGCGCCTCTTCTTGATGCGCGCACGCAAGTCGTCGGGACGGCGGCGGTCCCCGCTTCGCGGTGATCCGCCGCGGAAGATTTCGCGACACCTCTCGAGGG
>DHSB01000068.1:0-27770 GCA_002408385.1 Myxococcales bacterium UBA5297 | reverse complement strand
GGGGCCCCGCGCCAAGCAGCACTGGACCCGGTTGCAGCCCGGCCCAGTGCTCATCTCTTCGCCGCGCCTGGTCGGCCCGAGGCGCAGCTCAACGGAAGGCTACGCCTCCCGCTTGACCGCCTTGATGGCGTTGAGGACCCGTTCCGGAGTGAAGGGGAACTCGCGGATCCGCGCGCCAGTGGCGTTGTAGATCGCGTTGGCGAACACCGGCGCGGGGCCGTTGATGCAGATCTCCGAGACGCTCTTGGCGCCGAACGGCCCGGTCTCCTCGTACGAGGGAACCAGGATGGCCTTGATCGGCGGCCGGTCGCGCATCGAGTAGATGTGGTAGTCGGCGAACGAGGGGTTGGTCATGCGCCCGTTGCGGAAGATGTACTCCTCGGTGAGCGCGTAGCTGATTCCGTTGAGCGTGCCGCCCTCGGTCTGCCCCTCGCACAGCGCGGGGTTGATCGCGGTTCCGCAGTCGATGGTGGAGATGTAGTTGAGCACCCGGATGAAGCCGGTCCAGGTGTCGACCTCGATTTCGGCGAAGTGCGCCGCGAACGGCGGCGGCGACTTCTCGGTGATGTGAGAGGCGGTGCCGAAGATCTGGTACTGGTTCTTCTGGTAGAGCGTATAGGCGGCGATGTCGGCGTAGGAGACCTTCTTCGACCCGTCGGCGTTCTGCACCGCCGAATCCTCGCAGTGCAGCGTCTCGACCGGCAGGTTGAGCATCTCCGCGCCCGAGGCGAGGAGTTGGCGCTTGGCCTCGGCGGCGGCCTTGCGCACGGCCTCACCGGACAGGTAGGTCGTCGACGAGGCGTAGGCCCCGACGTCGAACGGCGTCAGGTCGGTGTCGGAGGCGTAGACGATGATCTTGTCGACGGTGGTGGCGAGCTCCTCGGCGGCGATCTGGGCGAGGACCGTGTCGGCGCCCGTGCCGATGTCGGTGGCGCCGAACATCAGGTTGAACGAGGCGTCGTCGTTGATCTTGATCCACGCTCCGCCCATGTCGATGTGAGGGATCGAGGAGCCTTGCATCAGACAAGCCATGCCGATGCCGCGCCGATAGCGCCCGGACTTGCTGCGCCAGTCGGTGCGGTTCTTCCAGCCGACCTCCTCGGCCCCCTTGACGATGCATTCGGCCAGGGCGTTGGAGCCGACCGTCATCGGGACGCCTTCCTTGCCCTCGCCCAGCGCCGCGAAGATGGGCGAGCCCTCGCCCGACTTGATGTGGTTCTTCTGGCGGAACTCCATCGGGTCCATGCCGATCGCCTCGGCCATCTGCTCGATGGTCGATTCCATGGCGAAGAAGGCCTGCGTGGCGCCGAAGCCGCGGTAGGCGCCGCCGACCGGCAGGTTGGTGTAGAGCACCTTGCCGTCGAAGTGGATGTTCTCGCAGCGGTACAGCGGCAGCACCTTCGAGCCCGAGCAGGAGACGACGGTCAGGCCGTGCCCGCCGTAGGCGCCGGTGTTGTTCCAGCAGTCCATGCCCAGCGCGGTGATGGTGCCATCCTTCTTGACCCCGGCGCGGATGCGCACGCGCATCGGGTGGCGGGTGCGGCCGGTGCGGAAGGTCTCCTCGCGCGTGAACTGCCAGAGCACCGGGCGCCCGGTGCGCAGCGCGAACATCGCGACGACGTCCTCGAGCAGCACCTCCTGCTTGCAGCCGAAGCCGCCGCCGATGCGGGGCTTGATCACCCGGACCTTCTGCACGGGCACGTCGAGGGTGCGGGCGACGATGCGGCGGCAGTGGAACGGCACCTGCGTCGAGGTGGTGATGACGATGCGCCCGGAGGAGTCGAGCTGCGCGAGCGAGGTGTAGGGCTCGATCGGGCAGGCCTGGGCGTAGGGCGTCTCGTAGGTGTCGTCGAAGGCGAAGTCGGCCTCCTTCATCCCCTTCTCGAAATCCCCAGCCTCGCAGGCGACCCGGGCCACCAGGTTCGTCTTCGGATCGTAGGGGATGGGGATGGGGACGTGGGCCTCGGGCTCGTCGTGGATGATCGGCGCGTCGGGAGCCATCGCCTCGTCGATCGAGAGGACGGGCTTGAGCAGCTCGTACTCGACCTTGATGGCCGCCACCGCGGCCTCGGCCTGCTCGGCGCTCTCCGCGGCGACTGCCGCGACGCGGTCGCCGACGAAGCGCACCTTGGTGTCGAACATGAAGGTGTCGTAGGGCGAGGGCTCGGGAAAGCCTTGTCCGGCGGTGCAGTGGGCGATGCGCGGGACGTTGCCGTGCCACAAGACCGCTTTGACGCCGGGCATCTTCTCGGCCTCGGAGACGTCGAGGGAGACGATGCGCGCGTGGGGATGCGGGCTCCAGAGCATCTTCACCACCAGCGCGTTGGCCGGGGCGAAGTCGGCGACGTAGGAGTCCTTGCCAAGGGCGAGCTGGCGGGCGTCGACCTTGGTGACGGAGTGATTGACCTGCTTGAAGTTCTTGGGGTCGTTTCCCATGGGAAACCTCCGAGGGAGAGGGCCAGAGATCAGGGTTCGGCGGTCACAGGACTCAAGCGTCAGGACTTGGAACCCGAACCCTCCACCTTGGCCAGACTGGCTTCGCGCCGATCGAGGACCCGGCGCAGGGCGCCCCAGATCTTCTCGTAGCCGGTGCAGCGACAGATGTTGCCGTCCATGTACTCGCGCACGATCTCGTCGTCGTACTTCGTCTCGGCCTTCATCAGCGCCGTGGCGCTCATGACGATGCCCGGGATGCAGTAGCCGCACTGGACGGCGCTGCCGTCGATGAGCTCCTGTTGGATCTCCGAGGACTTGTCGAAGCTGCCGACGCTTTCGATCGTACAAACCTCGCGCCCTTCGACCTGCCCGACGAACAGCAGGCAGGCATTGACCGCGCGGCCGTCGAGCAACACGGTGCAGGCGCCGCAGGTGCCCTGTCCGCACCCGAACTTGGTGCCGCGCAGGCCGCTGCGGCGCAGCAGGTCGAGCAGGTTCTCGCCGGGAGCTGTGGCAAAAGTGCGCTTCTCGCCGTTGAGGGTGAACGAAACTGTCATCGGGTACTGGTTCATCACGCGTTCCTCGCGCGGGCGAAGGAGACGGCCCGCTCCAGTGCGTCGTGGAGGGAGACTTCGGCGAGCTGGCGCACGTAGTCGGGGCTGAGGCTCTCGCGCCCGCGCCACGAGACGTCGGAGTCCGCCTTGGTCGCCGCCTCCCGGAAGACCTCGGATTTGGCCTCCCGGCCGACGAGGGCCGCCTCGACCGTGGGCAGACGTCGCGGGAAAGGCACCGCGCCGCCGGCCGCCACGCGCACGGTCTTGATGACCTCGCCGTCGAGCTCGAGGGAGACCGCCATGGTGACCAGCGAGAAGGCCGCCGAGTTGCGGGAGACCTTCACCACCCCGAAGCCCTGGTGGGCCCGAAGCAGCGGCACCTTGACCGCGGTAAGCAGGCTGCCATCGGCAAAGCGTTGGGTGGGCTGGCCGTCGAAGAACTCGTCGGAGACGATTTCCTCCTCCTTGTCGGAGAAGACCACCATGCGCGCGTCCAAGGCGAGCAGCACGACCGGCAGGTCCGCCCACGGGAAGACGCGGCAGATGTTGCCGCCGATGGTGGAGATGTTGCGGACTTGGTGGGTGGCGATGCGCCGACAGACCTCGTGCAGGGTCCAGTCGGGGGCGCGGTAGCGCTGGATGTCGGCAAGCGGGGTCGTGGCGCCGACGACGTAGAAGTCGCCTTCCTTCCGGATGAACGACAGGCCCAGGCGCGTGATGTCTACCGCGCGGCGGGTGGTCTGGTCCTGCAGGAAGTGGAGCGCCGTGCCGCCCGCGAGGGCCATACCCTGCGGGCCCAGCTCGCGCAGCTTGTCGCGGGCTTCGGACAAGCTGGTCGGGCGGATGAATTCACACAGCTTCATGAGTGGATCCTTTGGCTGGTGGCTCAACGGTAATTTGCCCCGCCCACGTCGCGGTCGAGAGAGCTCCCTTCAGCTCGACCGGGCGTCACTCGCTCGCGGCGTTTCGGAGGCAGGGTGGGGTCTGAATCTGCGCGGCGATTCTATGTCAAGAAGACGCCCGTTCCTCCAACAACTTCCGGACACAGTCGAGTCTCTGCTGCGGCGAGGCGCGGCCCGCGCCCACACCTTGCCCCTCGCGCGCGCCGGCTTGCGGTCCCTCGAGACGCGTCGGGAAGTCTCCTTGAGCGCGGCCCGCCCCCACCGACTCACTTCGAGCAAAGTCGAGAGGCCTGAGCGAAGCCACCCGAGGAATGAGGGAGTCGACTGCGCTCCCGCCACTCGCGCGCCGAAAGCTACGCTCAGGGTGAGCGGAAACGGACGGAGTCGAAGAAGCTTCTCTCGACAGATCTTCAGACCGCCGAGCCGCCCTCGCGCCGCGAGAGGAAGTCGATCTTGGTGCGCGCCGAGGCGCGCTCGACCATGCCGGCGGCGAGGCGATTCGAGCGGGCGAACAGCTCAGCGGTGTCCACGTTCTGCAGTCGCCCCTCCCGAACCACGAGCTTGCCGTTGACCAGGACGGTCTGCGCCCGGCGGATGCCGGTGGTAAAGGCGAGCGCGGCGAGCGGGTCGTGCATCGCGCCGGCGAGGCCGAGGTCGTCGAGCCCGAAGAGCACGATGTCGGCGGCCATGCCCGGGGCGAGCTGACCGATGTCGTCGCGCCCGAGCACCTTCGCCCCGCCGCGGGTGGCGACGCGCAGCGCGCGGCGCGCGGGCATCGCCTCGACCCCGGTGCCCACGCGGTGGACCATCGTGCACATCTGCAGCTCGCGGATCATGTCCGAGGCGTCGTTGGAGGCCGAGCCGTCCACCGCGAGGCCGACCGGCACGCCGAGCTCGAGCGCCTTGGGGATCGGGGCGATGCCCGAGCCGAGCCGCAGGTTCGAGGTCGGGCAGTGGGCGATGCCGGTGCCGGTCTTGGCCATCAGCTTCAGCTCTTCCTCGTTGAGCCAGACGCCGTGGGCGTACCAGACGTCGGGGCCGAGCCAGCCGCACTTCTCCATGTAGGCGAGCGGGCGGGCGCCGACGGTCTTCTGGCAGAAGTCGTTCTCGTCCTGCGTCTCGGCGAGGTGGGTGTGCAGGCGCACTCCGCGCGTCCGGGCGAGCTTGGCCGACTCGATGAGCAGCTCGTCGGTGACCGAAAAGGGCGAGCAAGGCGCCAGGGTCAGCCGGCACATGCTGTAGCGCGAGGCGTCGTGGTACTTGGCGACCACGCGCTCGCTGTCGACGAGGATCTCCTCGGGCTTCTGCACCACGTCGTCGGGCGGCAGGCCTCCCTGCGAGCGGCCGCGCGACATCGAGCCGCGGCTCGGGTGGAAGCGCACGCCCAGCTCGCGAGCGGCGTGGATCGTCTCGTCGAGCAGCTCGCCGGTCTGGCCGTGCGGAAAGACGTAGAAGTGGTCGGCGACCGTGGTGCAACCGGTCAGCAGCAGCTCGCCCAGGCCGAGCTTCGCGCTGACGTGCACGTCCTCGGGCCGCAGCTCGCGCCAGACCTCGTAGAGGCCGACGAGCCAGTCGAAAAGCTTGGCGTCCTGCACCAGCGGCAGGTTGCGCTGGAAGGTCTGGTACAGGTGGTGGTGCGTGTTGACCATGCCGGGGATGGCCAGCGCGCCCTTGGCGTCGATCGTCTCGGTGATGTCGGAGCGCTCGGGCGGCTCGCCGTCGCCGAGGGCGACGATCGCCGGGCCGTCGACGAGGATCCAGCCGTCGCGCAGCTCGCGCCCGGCGTCGTCCATCGTCGCGATGTAGCCGATGCTCTTGATCAACAGCGCCATCAGTTGACCCTCGGGGGAGAAGGGGGACGCGCAGGCCCGGGCGCCTGCCCGGCTTGCCGCGCCACGAACGAGCGGCAAATCGTAGTGGAGCCGACACTGAACGGTCTAGCCCAAACATTGGGGCTGGGCGACCTCCCGAGCCCTCGCCCGGCCGGCCGCTATTGGCGCTGTCTCGGCGAGGCTCCCGCGCCCTTGCGGCCGAGCCCGAGGACGCCCCCTCGAGTCCGAGCGTCTCGACGACCGGCGAGCGCATGCCGCGCAGGGCGCGCCAGCCTTGACGGTCGCGGTCCGAAAGTCGGAAAGTCGCCAACCTTGCCCGAATGACACCTTCTCAAGGAGACGACATGGCGAACAGCGAGCGGAAGTTGGTGGCCAACGGCGTGGTGCTCACCCTCGGCGACGACAACCAGGTCATCCCCGACGGTGCCGTGCTCATCGAGGGCAACCTCGTCAAAGAGATAGGCAAGTGCGCCGACCTGAGGGCGCGCTACCCCGACGCCGAGCTCATCGACGCCAAGGGCGGCACCATCCTCCCGGGCTTCGTCTGCGCCCACCACCACCTCTACAGCACCTTCGCCTGTGGCATCTCCTCGAAGCCCTCGGCCGACTTCGTCGCCGTCCTCGAGAACCTCTGGTGGAAGCTCGACCGCGCCCTGACCCTGGACGACGTCGAGCTCTCGGCGCTCATCCCGGTCGCCCGCGCCATCCGCGCCGGCACCACCACCCTGCTCGACCACCACGCGAGCCCCAACGCCATCCGCGGCAGCCTCGACCGCATTGGCAAGGTGGTCCTCAAGTCGGGCATCCGCGCCTCGCTCTGCTACGAGGTGACCGACCGCAACGGCCAGCAGGGCACCGACGAGGGGATCGCCGAGAGCCGCGCCTGGCTCGAGCGGGCCAAGGCTGACACGACCGGCCGGCTGCACGGCCTGGTCGGCCTGCACGCGGCGATGACCATCGGCGACCCGACGCTCGAGCGCTGCGTGGCGCTCGCCAAGGAGTTCGACACCGGCCTGCACGTCCACGTCGCCGAGGGGCTCGCCGATCAGCAGGACAGCCTGGCCAAGTACGGCAAGCGCGTCGTCGAGCGGCTGCACCAGGCCGGCGCGCTCGGCGAGAAGACGATGGCCGTCCACAGCATCCACGTCGACGACCGCGAGATCGACCTGCTGCGCGAGACGAAGACCACCGTGGTGCACAACCCGCAGTCGAACATGAACAACGCGGTCGGCGCCGCGCGCGTGCTCGACATGATCGAGCGCGGGATCCTCGTCGGCCTGGGCACCGACGGGATGACCAGCGACATGCGCGAGGAGGTGCGCGCGGGGCTCTTCCTGCGCCACCACGAGGCGAAGGACCCGCGGGTCGGCTTCGTCGAGCTCGCGCAGATGCTGCTGAAGGCCAACCCGCTCATCGCCTCGCGCTACTTCGGCCGCACGCTCGGCGAGCTCAAGGTGGGCGCCCCCGCCGACCTCATCGTCTCCGACCACGTGCCGTTCACGCCGATCGAGCCGGGCAACGTGCTCGGCCACGTCCTCTTCGGGGTCGCCGCAGCCCCGGTCGACACCACCATCGTCGACGGCAAGGTGCTGATGCAGGGCAAGGAGCTCAAGACGCTCGACTGGCGCGAAATGTGCGAGCGGGCCGCGAAGCTCTCGCCCGAGACCTGGCGGCGGTTCGCGGCCATCGAGTAGCCCGGCCTCCGATACCGACGCCAAAGACCGAAGCGGGCGCCGAAGCGGCGCCCGCTTTTCTATTGGCGTCGACCTGTCGCCGTCGGCGCCCGGCCTACTTCGGGAAGAAGAGCGCGAAGAGCAGGATGAGGGCGAGCCCGATCACGAGCCCACCGAACAGGTAGGCGAGCGGAAGCCCTGAGGAGGGCTCGGGCCCCTCGTCGACGTCTTCGCGCCGGAAGGTGGCGACGACCTTCACCTCGAGCCCTTCGCGCTCGAAGAAGCGCTTCATGTCGAGCATCAACTTGCGGTAGGCCGCCTCGTCGGGCAGGCCGGTGCTCCCGCGGCGCCCGGCGGCGATCGCCCTGACCTGCTCCCAGCCGCGGATCTCCGCCTTGCCCGCGGCCTGGTTCGCCCAGCCAACGACCAGCGTCGTCCCCCGGCCGTTGACCGGGACGAGCTTGATGTGCTGCGTGCCCTGCCGCCCGCCGGCGGTCGAGGGTCCGTCCGGAATCGCGAGCTCGACGCGAAAGTCTGCCGGCCGGCCCGGGAGGGGTTTGTGGAAGGTCCCGTTGAAGATGTCGGCCATGCTGACGGCCTGCTGCGCGAACTCGGTGTACTTGACCTCGGCCATCCGAACCTCCTCCGGTGAGAATCGCTGCAAACCTAACCCAAGCCGGCCAAGCCGCGACCAAAATGGCTCCGGCAGGCCCCGGGCCTCTGACTCGAGGCTCCAAGTCAACGCCGGATGGGAAACCAAGAGCCCGCGGCTGGACGCGAAGGAAGAGCGGGTGGGCAGGCCAAGTCCGCTCCGCCGAACGCACCACCCTCCTCCCGGCCCTCGGCGGCGAGGACCCACCGCCGCTACTCGCCCCCGCCCGCTCCGGTCGCGCCCCGCGCCTTCGGCGAGACGTGCGTCGAGCCGCTCTCCGAGTCGAAGAGCACCACCGCCTCGCCGCGCTCGAGCTGGCGCCGCACGTCCTCGACCTTGCGCTCGAGCGAGGCCTCCTGCTCGCCGTAGTCGGTGCCGTCGCGGGTGACGAATTCCTCGATCAGCTTCTGGAGCGTCTCCGCCGCGAGCCGGCGGTGAGGGACTTCGACGATCATCGGGCTGCCTCCGGGCGGCTCGCCGGCAGCGGCATCCGTCACGCCGGGCGAGCGCTTCGCGGCGCACTATCGCCCGAAACTGCCGCTCGGGCATCCGTCCCGCTGTGCGCCGCCCTTCCGGCGGGCGAGGGGCCGGCGAAAGGTCGCGGTCCCGGCGGTCCAGCATCCGCCTCGCGTCCGCCCGCCGGGCCGGCGGTACACCGGGGAGGCGGGCCCGTAGTAGGTTCAGGTCTGGAAATCTCACCAAAGGAGACGAACATGAGCGTGCGACAGCGTGCGATGGGGAGGATCGCCCTGGCGGTGAGCCTCGTGGGGCTGGTCGCCTGTGGGGGCGAGGAGACGACGCAGCCGCTTCCCAAAGGCGGTGCCGGGGGTGACGTGCCCAGCGTGCGCATCGAGGCGCATCCGGCGCGGGGCCCCGCGCCGCTGACCGTGGCCTTCAGCGCGGCGGTCACTGGCGCCAAAGGCGACAAGGCGCTCGCCTGGGACTTTGCCGACAGCAAGACCGGCAGCGGGCTGCAGGTGACGCACGAGTTCGCCGAGCCCGGCACCTATCAGGTGCGGGTGACGGCCAGCGATGCCGACGGCGACGAGGGCAGCGACGTGGTCACTATCGTTGTCTGGTCGAACAAGAAGCCCGAGGCCTGGGCCCACGCCGACGTCACCCGCGGCGAAGCGCCCCTACGCGTCGCCTTCCAGGCCATTGCCGGCGGGGGTGACGGCGCGCTCAGCTACGCCTGGGAGCTCGGCGACGGCGCCAAGTCGAACGTCGCCAACCCGGTCCACGTCTACGAGGCGGCCGGCGAGTTCACCGCCAGCCTGAAGGTCACCGACGAGAACGGCGACGAGGCGAGCGCCGAGGTGCGGCTCGTCGTCGAGCCGGCCGAGCCGGCGACAGCGCTCTCGGTCGTCGCGCGGATCGTCTCGGGCGCGTGCGGCCTGCCCAATCGCACCGAGGTCTCGCTCGACGCGAGCGCCACCGTCCATCCCGCGGGCGAGCCGCTGCTCTTCCAGTGGATCGTCACCCGCTCGCCCGCCGAGAGCGGCGGCGGCACCTTCAGCAATCGCGAGGCACCGACGACCTTCTTCTATCCGGACGCGGCCGGCGACTACGAGATCCGGCTCTTCGTGCGGGACCTCGACGAGCAGTACGCCTCGGCGCCGCTGCGCGTGGTCGCCGACGACGCCCCGGCGCTCATCAGCATCGTCGGCGGCGACCACCAGACCGCGCGCGCGGGCGAGGTCTTCGAGCGTCCCCTCCTGATCAACATCACCAACCGTTGCGGCCTCCCGCTGCCCGAGGTCAGGGTCGACTGGAACGGTACGAACGCCGCGGGCGAGCGCTCACGCACCACCAGCGACCGAAAAGGCGGCGCCTGGAACAACGTCCGGGCCGGCGGAAGGATAGGCGAGGCGCAGGTGCGCGCCGTCGCCGGAAGGGACGGCAACCGGGTCGAGGCCGACTTCTCGCTCGAGGTGGTCGCCGGGACCCCGGCGCTCGTGCTCATGGACGCGGTCTCCGACGTCGAGGTCTCCGACACGCAGGGCGCCACCCTCACCTTCCGGGTGACCGACGCCTACGGCAATCCGCTCACCGATCAGGAGGCGGACGTCGTGCTGAGCACGATGGGCAGCCCGGTGCCGGCCACCTTCGAGGCCTTCGACAACGGGCTGACGACCACCTCGATCTCCACGACCAGCGGCGTTGCGACCGTGCAGCTCTTCAGCGCGGGCGCGGCCGGCCTGGCTCGCGTCGAGGTCGTCTCCGCCGCGCTCCAGAGCACCGGCCGCTTGTTGCGCGGCGGCGGCTGGCGCGAGGTCGCGCGGCACGACTTCGAATCGGGAGAGCTCGACTGGCGCCGCATTGGCGATTGGGAGATCGGCGCCCCGACCTCGGGCCCGAACGCGGCGCACGGCGGCACCGGCGTGCTCGCCACCAACCTCGCGGGCAACTTCGAGCACCAGCCGATCCCGACCCTCCCGCACCAGGCGACGACCACCGTGGCCCTGCTCGGCGGCGGCTACCCGCAGTACTTCCGCCTGCGCTTTAGCCACTGGTACGAGCTGGGCGCGCTGCAGGCCTGGAGGCCAGAGAACGAGAGGGCCTACGACGAGCCGGCGCCCACGCAGTGCGCACCGGCGTCGGCCCAGGTCTACTTCGGCGCCGGGGCCCTGAGCCGCGAGACGCCTTTTGGCGAGCCCTACGCGTCGGCGCCGGGCGTCGGGCCCTGCTGGGATCCCTACGACCGGTGGGGCGACCACCAGTTCACCGGGGCGAGCAGCGGCTGGCAGGAGGTCGAGCTGTGGACGATCTGGAGCTCTTCCGAGGCGACCGCGCTGCTCGGCTTCCTGCTCGAAAGCAACGCGTCCGAAGCGCTCCCCAATGGCCCGGGTTGGTACGTCGACGACGTGGCGATCGACTCGTTCGGCTGGGGCTACGGCCTGGTCGGCTTCGTGCCGAACAGCACGCCGCGCTCTGCTTCGGTGACCGCGCGCGCGCTCGCCTCGGCGAACTTGGCCTGTGCCACACCGGCGGTCATCGAGGTCGGGCTCCTCGACGCGTTTGGCAACCCGACGTTGGCGGCCGGCGTGCCCGTCGAGTTGACGGTCTCCTATCCTGACGCGAGCGCGAGCGTCTCCGGCTTCCTGGCGGGCGGCAACCCGTCGGGTACGGGGACCGCGACCGCCTCGGCGACAACCGACGAGAACGGCGTGGTCGTGGCTCTGGTGTCGGTCGGCGCCCCGCTTCTGATGGATCCGATTTCGGTGACCGCCTCGCTGCCGGGCGTCGCCGATTCGAGCGCGTCGCTCGACGCGGGCCTCTCGATGTGGCCGCTCCTGAGCGAGAGCAGCACGGCCTTCGGTTGCGAAGACGGGGTCGACAACGACTGCGACGGCCTGGTCGACTGCGCCGACCCCGACTGCTTCGGCGTCGGTCCGTGCGCCGGGTTGTCGTGCGCGAGCCCCGTCTTCGCCAGCGCCGTCCCCGAGGGCAGCTCCGGCTTTGCCGGCAGCCTCTGCGGTTGGGGAGAGAACGGCCTGGGCGTCGATCCTCCGGCCGGCCACAACGACGTCGTCATCAGCCTCACCGGCAGCGGCACCTACGGGCTGTGCCTGACCGGTCCGGAGGGAGTGCAGGTCGAGGTCGGCGACACCAGCGGCGGCGAAACCTGCGGGTACCTCGAGCTCTTTGAATTCGGCGAGGGGTGCCACCTCTTCAGCCTGATCGACGGCACCGCCGAGCACTACTTCGTGGTGCGGGCACCCGCCGGCGATTGCGGCGCGGTCACACTGGTCGTCGGCAGGATGGATCTCGACTGATGCTCGGCGGCGCTTCGTGTGCGCCGCGAGCCGACCGCCCGGCGTCCGCCTCGGCGGGCGCCGGGCGTCTCCTTATCCGTCGACCTTCTCGGTCCCGGCCGCGCGCGAAGGAGCGCTCCAAAAGAGGTGCGCCCGGCGATGCTCAACATGCGACAAGGCAGGCGCCGGCACGGGCGAACGCTCCCACGAAGCGCCTTCATTGGCGGATCGCCCGCCTTGTGCTGACCCGGGATAGAGCACGGTGGAGCGTGCGCCGTTCGAGAGGGGAGGAGGCAGGCCAGAGGTCTCGGCGGTTGCCTCGTCGTCCGAAGCTCGAAACGGCGTGAGCCCCTTCGGCGCGACGGCTGGTCCTGAGAGATCGCGGGCAAAGCCCCGGTGTGAAGCTCGGGCGACCGGGGCGCAGGCGCTTGCTTTCCGGGACAGTTGCTCGACTTCGACCTGACTGACTGCCCGCGCCCTACGCCGTGGTCGACCCGAGCGTCGAGCGAGCCAGAGGGGCCGCCTCCCGCGGCCCGGGCCAGCCTTCTTCGCTTCGCCCCGTGCACGGGACACACCCGGGCCAGCCGGTGCGAGGCTTGAGCCGACCGGTCCCCGCCGCGCCGGTTTGGCCCAGCTTCGCTAGGCATCCCTGTCACGGCGGGTTAGATTCGCTCGGTTCTGTGTCAGCTCGCAGATGGTGTCGCCCCGTGGGCGTTACCGGGGCGGCGTCCGCGACGCGTTCTATCGACCGATGAGGAGACCCTATGGAAAAGCCCTTCCGACCGATCCCGCTCGAGACCCTGGCCCGCTGGATCTTCCGCGACCTCGACGGCCAGCCGACCGTCCTCGGCATCCCGCGCGACAACTTCCAGGTCCCCGACCCGAAGATGGCGCTCACGCGCATGGGCCGCAGCTTCGCCGCTCCGCTCGGCGTCGCCGCCGGGCCGCACACCCAGCTCGCGCAGAACATCGTCGCCGCCTGGCTGGCCGGCGCTCGCTTCATCGAGCTGAAGACGGTGCAGACCCTCGACGAGCTCAACGTCTCCAAGCCCTGCATCGACAGCGAGGATGCCACCTTCAACTGCGAGTGGTCGCAGGAGCTGCAGCTCGACCAGTCGTTTGACGAGTACTTGAAGGCCTGGGTGCTGCTGCACGCCATCGCCCACAAGCTCGGGCTGAAGGACCCCGGGGTCTTCTTCAGCATGAGCGTCGGCTACGACCTCGCCGGCATCCAGGGAGAGAAGGTGCAGCGGTTCCTGCGCCGCATGCGCGACGCCAAGGCCGAGCTGCCCGCGGCCATCGAGGCGGTCGCCCAGGCCTACCCGGCGGTCAAGGAGCTGCCCATCGCCGCCGAGCTGTCCAACCAGATCACCCTCTCGACGATGCACGGCTGCCCGCCGACGGAGATCGAGAAGATCGCCAGCTACCTGCTCACCGAGCTCGGCGTCCACACCTGGGTCAAGCTCAACCCGACGCTGCTCGGCCCCGAGCGGCTGCGCGAGATCCTCAACAAGAAGTGCGGCTTCGACATCACCGTCCCCGACGTCGCCTTCGAGCACGACCCGGGCTGGGAAGACGCGATGGCGATGGTGCGCAACCTGGCCGCCACGGCGAAGGGGCGCGAGCAGAGCTTCGGGCTGAAGCTGTCGAACACGCTCGAGGTGGTCAACACGCGCACGGTGTTCCCGGCGAACGAAAAGATGATGTACATGTCCGGCCGCTCGCTCCACCCGCTGACGCTCAACCTCGCGCACCTCGTCACCGAGGAGCTCGACGGCCAGGTGCCCATCTCCTTCTGCGGCGGCGCCGACGCCCTCAACTACCCGGAGCTCGTCGCCGACGGCCTCTCGCCCGTCACGGTCAGCACCGATCTGCTCAAGCCGGGCGGCTACGCGCGGCTGCAGCAGTATCTGGTCAACCTCGACGCGCAGATGACGCGGCTGGGCGCCGGCTCGCTCGATGAGCTCGCCGAGAAGACGGCCGGCGAGCACAAGGACGGGGCCCGCGGCAACCTGCGGCGCCACGCGGCGCGGGTCTTCGGCGACAAGCGCTTCCTCACCCGCGACCGCCCGATGGCGACCAAGGGCAGCCGGGCCCTCGGCCGCTTCGACTGCATCGCCGCGCCCTGCCAGGAAGGCTGCCCGACGAACCAGAACGTGCCCGACTACCTGTGGCTCGTCGCCAACGGCCGGCCGAACGAGGCCGCCGACGTCATCCTGCGCACCAACGCGCTGCCCGGGGTGACCGGCTGCATCTGCGACCATCCGTGCATGGACCGCTGCGTGCGCAACCACTACGACGCGCCGCTCGCTATCCGCGAGGTGAAGCGCTTCGCCATCGAGAACGGTACGCCGGCCGCGCGCAAGGCGGGTGAGAAGCTCGACGTGCGCGTCGCCATCGTCGGCGCCGGCCCCGCGGGCCTCGGCGCGGCGTACTACCTCGCGCTCGCCGGCTTCGGCGTGACCGTGTTCGAGGCGCGCCGCGAGCTCGGCGGCATGCCCGGCGGCCTCATCCCGCCGTTCCGCATGGGCCGCGAGCCGCTGGCCGCCGACGTCGCGCGCATCGAAGCGCTGGGCGTCGAGATCAAGCTCGGCGTCGAGATCGGCAAGGACCTCACCCTCACGCAGCTTCGCGAGCAGGGCTTCAAGTACACCTTCATCGGCGTCGGCGCCGCGGCCGGCAAGAAGCTCGGCATCCCGGGCGAGGACGCCGCGGGCGTGCTCGACGCGCTCGCCTACCTCGAGAAGGCCAAGGCCGAGGGCAAGATGGAGCTCGGCCAGCACGTGCTCATCGTCGGCGGCGGCAACTCGGCAATGGACGCCGCGCGCAGCTCGCGCCGCTTCGTCAAGGACGGCACCGTCGACCTCGTCTACCGGCGCACCCGCGCGCAGATGCCGGCCGCCCCCGAGGAGATCGAGGCCTGCGTCGAGGAGGGCATCGGCCTGCGCGATCTGCTCGCGCCCGAGCGCGTCCAGGTCGAGAACGGCAAGGTGACCGGCCTGGTCTGCGGGGTGATGAAGCTCGGCGCCCCCGACGCGTCGGGCCGCCCGCGTCCCGAGCCGACCGGCGAGCAGCTCACCCTGCCCTGCTCGACGCTCATCGCCGCGATCGGCCAGGACACCGTGCTCGGGATGCTCGAGGGCCACAAGGTCGAGCGCAACCGCAACGGCACGCTGAAGGTCGACGCGAGCTTCGAGACCACCGAGCCGGGCCTGTTCGCCGGCGGTGACTTGGTGCGCGGCCCCGCATCGATCATCAAGGCCGCGGCCGACGGGCGGCGCTTCGCCGAGGCGCTCGCCAAGCGGCACGGCGTGGAGGTAGCCCCCGAGCCGATCCTCGCGAAGAACGAGAAGACCGAGGCGCTGCTCGCCAGGAAGGCGCGCAAGACCTCGCCGCAGACCGTGCCGGTGCTGCCGCTCGACCAACGCGGCGGCTTCGAGGTCGTCCACGGCAAGCTGAGCGCCGAGGCCGCGGTGGCCGAGGCCGACCGCTGCCTCGACTGCGACGAGCTGTGCAGCCTGTGCGTCACGGTCTGCCCAAACCGCGCGAACCAGGCCTACGTGACCCGGCCGCTCTCGCTCGAGCTGCCGAGCCTCGTCGCCCGCGGCGGCAAGCTGGTCGCCGAGGGCAGCAAGCCATTCGCGGTCACGCAGTCGGTGCAGACGATCAATGTCGGCGACTCGTGCAACGAGTGCGGCAACTGCGCCACCTTCTGCCCGACCGCCGACGCGCCCTACAAGCAGAAGCCCCGCTTCTGGCTCGACCGCGAGGGTTTCGAGACCGCCAAGGGCGACGCCTTCCACATGGTCCGCGAAGGCGACGAGCTGCGCCTCGAGGCGACCCTCGACGGCGCGCGCCACAGCCTGGTGAGAAACGGGGCGACGGCCGAGTACCGCGGCCCGAAGGCGGTGGTCACGCTCAAGCCCGAGTCGTGGGAGATCGTCGAGACCGCCGCGGCCGGCGAGCTGACCGAGGGCGAGGCGGTCGATCTGACGGCATGCGCGACGCTGATCGCGCTGCTTGCCGCCGAGCCGGCGGTGGTGTTCGCGAAGTAGCGCTCGAGCGGGCCCCTCGCAAGGGGCTCGACCGAGTTGAATCGCGGGAACGGGCCTGGCCAGACGCCGGGCTCGCTTTCGTTTCCGGGCCAAGGCTCGCGAGCCGACCGCAGACCCCGCGCAAGCCGCGGCCGGCACGAAGGAGGCCGGCCGCATTTGTGGGCGCCCGAAGACAATGCCAGCTATCATCCACCGCGCATGGCCGCCTCGGACCCCAGACGTCGACTCGAGAAGCGCCTCAGAAACCTGAAGGGCTATCTGAACCTCGATCGCCATGGCAACGAGGTGGTCCGGCGCACCGACTTCACGCACGGCGAGCGGCCGGTGCTGCTGCTCTACGGGTTCATGGCTACCCGGCGCATCTTCGAGGTCCTGGAGAAGCGGCTTCGGCGCGACGGGTACTGCGTCTGGTCGATCAACCTGGGCGGGCTGTTCGACGCCTTCAACACCCGCGGCATCGACGACTGCGCCGAGCAGGTGCGCGACAAGGTCGAGCGGCTCTACACGCGCTACAACCTCGGCCCGCTCTCGATCATCGGGCACTCCAAGGGCGGGCTCATCGGCCGCTACTACGTGAAGCGACTGGGCGGCGACAAGCGCTGCCGCACGCTCATCACGCTGGGGGCGCCGCACAACGGCACCCCGGCCGCCTATGCCGGCATCGCGACGATGGGCCTGGTCTCGAAGAGCGTCTGGCAGATGGCGCCAATGAGCCCGTTCATCCGCCGCTTGAAGATGGGGCGCTTCCCGCCGAACGTGCGCTTCGTCTCCATCTACTCGAAGGCCGACCGGGCGAGCCCGTTTCCGTCTTGCATCCTGGAGGCCGATTCGCAGGCGAACCTCTTCAACGTCGAGGTCCCCGGCGTCACGCACCGGGAATTCGTGCTCAAGCGCAGCGTTTACAGCGTCATCCGGCGCGAGCTTGCCCTGGGGCTGGGCGACCCGCCGAGGGACGGCGAGCGCCCCCGCCCCCGCCTCATCGAGTCCTGAACCGTGGCCTCTCGCTGGGATTTCATCCAAGACCTCAAGCCGGTCCCCATCGCCGAGCACCTCATCGAGGAGCTCGCGAAGCTGTTCGCCGAGGACTTGTCGAAGTGGCCCTTGGAGGTCGAGGAGTGGAGCCGCGCGGCGGACGAGGAGCGCTTCCGCCCCCTCTTCGAGCCGGGCTCGATGCGCCCCGATGACCGGGTCTTCGTCGAGGCCTTCCGGCTGACCCGCTGGGAGCTCGAGCACGACATCTTCGCGGTCGACGAGTACATGCGAAACGAGCGCTGGCGCGAGCGGATTGCTGCTGCCGATTACGACGCGCTCATCTTCCTCTACCGGTATCTGACCGAGCAGATGACCGCGGTTGCCGAGGCGACCGAGAACCGCATCAAGCGCAAGCAGCTCCTCGGCTGCCTCGAGCGGATGGAGCGGCGGATGCGGCTGCGGGCGCCCTCGGTGGACCTGCCGAATTAGCGGTTGGTCGAGTCGAGTCGACGCCTTCGCCGCCTCCCCTCGTCTTTCGCCGACCAAAGCCGCCGTCTCCCCAGATGCCGCTCCTCCCCTTGGGCCACCAGCGGGCCTCCAGGCGAGCCATCGGCCTCAGCCCTGCTATTCCGCCGGCACCCCTGCTCGGCTCCTGGGGCCGTTTGCGGGCCCCTGGTGGCCGATCGGCTCCGACAGAAACCTCGAATCGGGCTCCCGGCGGGCAACACCCGCGCCGCGACCCGTGTTAATACTTGGCCGGCCGGAGTGGAACAGGCGAACGCCGGCGTGAAAGCGCGGGAGGAAAGTCCGAGCTCCATAGGGCAGGGTGCTGGCTAACGGCCAGTCGGGGCGACCTGAAGGAAAGTGCCACAGAAAACAGACCGCCGAAGGCCTCTTCGGAGGCCAGGTAAGGGTGAAAAGGTGCGGTAAGAGCGCACCGCGGCGGCAGCGATGTCGCCGGCACGGCAAACCCCACCCGGAGCAAGAGCGAATAGGGAGGCGAGCGGGAGCAATCCCGCGCAAGGACGGCCCGTCCGATGCCTCCGGGTTGGCTCGCTCGAGACCGCGGGCAACCGCGGCCCTAGATGAATGTTCGCCGCCCCGCCTCGGCGGGGAACAGAACTCGGCTTACCGTTCCACTCCGGCCACTTTTTCGCCGGCGCGCGCCGAGCAATCGGCCCGTCCGGCCCATACTCTGAGCGCGGGCCGCCGCTCGGCGCTTGGCCCACCGCACCCGCGGCGTTAGATTGGCAGCTTCACGCTGAGCGCTACCGGACAGGTCTGCCGGGCGCCAGCCAGGCTATGGGGGGAAAGGGCCCGCGCGGGCCCAACGAGCACATGCGAACCAACATCCTCATCGTCGACGACGACCCTGCCCTCGTCCGCGCTGCACGCGGGCTGCTGGCCCGCAGGGATTGCCATGTAGAAGCGGTCTTCTCCGGGCTCGACGCGGTCGCCCGCGTCCGAGCCGGGGGCATCGACGCGGTCCTGCTCGACGTCTGGATGCCCGAGGTCGACGGGCTCTCGGTGCTCGACGAGCTGTCCCGACTGCCGAACCCGCCGCGAACCGTGCTGATGAGCGGCAACGTCGACGACCGCGTAGAGGCCGCGGTGGCCGCCGGACGTGCGCTCGCCTGCCTGGCCAAGCCGGTCGACTTCGAGCTCGCCTATACGCTGCTCGCCGGGAAGGCGCCCGATCGCCCCCTCCAGCTCCAGCCCGAGCTCGACCGCGCCTCGCTGGCCACCTTCGCCAGCCAGATCGTCTCGCGCGGGACGGGCTTTCTCGAAAGTGCTCCGCAGCTACCTCCGGCGACCCCCGTCTCAGTTGCGCTCGCGACGCCCGAAGGTGCGCTCGGCCTGCTGGCGATCGCCGATCTGGCCGTGCGCGCCGCGGGCAAACGCGGTCTGGGACTGCGCTTCGCCGAGCTGACCGCGACCCAGCTTCAGTCGCTCAAGGCGCTCGCCTCGCCGGCTCCCGAGCCGATGCCCGCGGCCAAAGAAGCGCCGCCCGATCGCGGCCGCGAGCTCTACCGGCGAGCCCTCGAGAAGATCGAGCTGGGCAAGTACGACAGCGCCCTGCTCGATCTGCGCCAGGCCCGCGACCTGCAGCCGGGCGACCCGCTCATCCAGGCCGCGGCGATGCGCGCCGAGGAGCTCGCGGGCGTCGAGAAGGCCCGCAGCCTGTTTCGCGAGGCCGAACAGCTCTCGGAGCAGGACCCGGCGCAGGCGCTGCGGCTCATCGAGGACGCCATCCACCTCGACCAGACGCGCGCGCCCTATCACCGCGAAGCCGCGCGGCTCTATCTGCACTTGGGAACCTCGCTGCAGCAGGCCGAGGAGCACCTCGCGATAGCGATACACCTGGCGCCTTCGGACCCCGCGCCGCGACTGCACCTCGCGCAGCTCCTCGAGCGGGTCGGCCGTCCGCAGGAAGCGCTGTGGGCCTGTGAGGCCGCGCTCGGCCTGTTCCCCGGAGACAAGGAGCTCGGCAAGCTCGCGACGCGGCTGCGCCGCAAGACCTCGGGCGGGGCGGCGTAACCTCTTCGGCGACATCGGGCGCCCGGCAGAGGGCTCATCGAGCGAAAGCCGGTCGTCCCGGGCGTGTCGAGGAACTCGAGCTCCGACTCGCAAGCGCGCGGCGACGCAACTCGAGTAACTCCCTCGCGGCGTGTCCGGGCTGGTCGGTTCCCGCCTCGGCGGCTCGGGCTAGCGCACCGGGATCGAGGCCGCGAGCACCCGGTTGTTCCCGTCGTGCCTGACGGCGGACGGGTTGGTGAGCGGCCAGCGATCGTCCTTGCCCGGCTGGTAGAAGCCGGTCCAGACCTCGAGCGCGTCTCCGTCGAAGTAGCTGGGGACAGTAAACGACCAGCGGTCGCGCACGTACTCGCCCTTCCTCCAGACACCGGTCGGGTACCGGCCCGAGGCCGGCCAGTGATCGCCGTTGATGCGCTCGGCGCGCCCGCCCTTGGCGTCGAGGTGGACGAAGATCTTGTAGTCGACGTCCGCCTCGCGAAGCACGCGGTAGACGCAGGTGACCTCCACCTTGTCCCCGGGTTTGGGGGTCTGCGGCGCATGGTCGATGCCCGCGAGCTCGACCGAGTCCCCATAGACGGCTCCCACGCGCCTGTGCCCGGCCGGCGCGTCGGCAAGGACGAGGTCGGTCAGCCCCGAACGCTTGAAGCTGGTGCGGCGCGAGCGGGGCGTGGGCGCTCTTTCGATGCACCCGGCGGCAAGGACGGCAGCCAGCAGAACGAGGATGCGCGTGTTGGAAGGGGGTCGGCGGAACATGGCGCAGCGACGCTAGCCGATCTCGCGTTCAAAGGTCCAGGCCGCGACAGAGTACAAAAATCGCCCGCTGCGTCGGGCGCGCTCCGACCGTGCGAGGTACACCGAGATCGCTTATAACCGCCGACTACTCAACGCTGAGGGACGCTCGCGCCGCACCGCCGGCCGCGCCCGCTCCGTACTCGAGAGGTCTCTTCGAAAATGGCAGAAGCGAACCAAGGCCTGGCCCCCGCCTCAGCCGAGGCTGCCGCGACGGCGCCGATAACCCCTGTGCTCGCCCAGAGAGAAGAGCAGCCCGCCGGGCCGCAAGCGGCCGGGGCGCCCGACGTCGCGACCTGGGTGGTCGCCGGCGCCATCGCGGCGATACTGCTCGTCTTCGTCTACGCCTTCTTGAAGAAGCGCAGGCAGCGGCGCGCCGAGCTCGAGGAGCGGGGCGTCGCCAAGCGGCGCGAGCTCGAAGAGAAGCGAAGAGTTGGCGAGATAGCCCCTCCGCCCGCCGGGCCGGAGGAGGTCGCGGCGCCCCGTCGCAAGGTCGAGGAGCTGCGCCCGCTCACCGAGGCCGAGCTGGCAGCGAAGCAGGCCGCCGAAGAGGCGCGGAAGGCTGCGGATCAGGCCGAAGCTGCGCGCCTGGAGGCCAAGCGGCTGATCGAGGAGGCCAAGGAGGCGCGCGACGCCGAAGCGCACCGGCGCGCCGAGGACGCCCGCGAGGCGGCCAGGCGCGCGCGCGAAGAGGCCGAGGCCCTCCAGGCCAAGGCCGAAGAGGAGGAGCGCCGGCTCAAGCAGGAGGAAGAAGAGCGCAAGAAGGCCGAGTACCGCGACAAGCGCGCGCGGGAGACAGAGGAGCGCGAGCGGCGCAAGGCCGAAGCCGAAGAAGCCCGGCGGCTCGCCGAGGAGGAGAAGAGGCTCAAGGCTCTCGAGGAAGAGGCCGCACGCCGGCGCGCCGAGGAAGAGGAGCGCCGCAGGATCGAGGCCGAGGCGGGCAAGACACTCGCCGAGGGCCTGTCGAAGACCCGCGGTGGTTTCATCGCCGGGCTCAACGCCTTCTTCGGTCGCAACAAGGTACTCGACGAGTCCACCCTCGGCGAGCTCGAGGAGGTCCTCTTCAGCGCCGACATCGGGGTCAAGACCGCCATGAACCTGCTCGAGTTCGCTCGCGAGAAGGTCCGGGCGAAGGATCTCGCCGACCCCGAGAAGCTCAAGGACGCCATTCGCGAAGAGGTCCGCAAGATCGTTTCGCTCAAGGACGCGGCCGCAGACGTGTCGGCCCACAAGCCCTACGTCATCATGGTCGTGGGCGTAAACGGCTCGGGCAAGACGACGACCATCGGCAAGCTCGCCGCCAAGCTGACCGCGCAGGGCAAGAAGGTGCTCCTTGCCGCCGGCGACACCTTCCGGGCCGCGGCCACCGAGCAGCTCGAGGTGTGGGGTAAGCGCGCCGGGGCCGAGGTCGTCCGAGGCAAGGAGGGCTCGGATCCCGGCGCGGTCATCTTCGACGCCCTCAAGAAGGGTCAGGCCGACGGCTGCGACGTGGTGATCGCCGACACGGCCGGCCGGCTCCATACCAAGGCGCCGCTGATGGAGGAGCTGCGGCGCGTGCGCCGGGTGATGGACAAGGCCCTGCCAGGCTCGCCCCACGAGACCCTGCTGGTGCTCGACTCGACCAACGGCCAGAACGCCATCGCCCAGGCACGGGAGTTTCACGCCGCGCTGCAGGTCACCGGCCTCGTCCTGACCAAGCTCGACGGCACGGCCAAGGGAGGGGTCATCATCGGCATCTGCGACGAGCTGAAGGTGCCGGTACGCTACGTGGGCATCGGCGAGTCGGTCGGCGACCTTCGGCCGTTCGACCCACAGGAGTTCGTTGAGGCGCTCTTCGACTGAAGCGGCGCATCGAAGGCTCCTTCGAGCGATGGCCGGTCAGCCCCAGCGCAAGCCGAGCTTGCGGAGGCCGAAGCTGGGCCGACTCCGCCTCCCGCGCTGCTCGGGAGGCTGATCGTTGGGCGCACGAGGTCGACGGCGGACTCCGCCTGCATTCCGCGCATCTACGAGCGCAGCCCCGCACGGTGTGGCCGACCTTCCCTGGCCGCTGAGGCACACGGAAGACGACGCTCTTTCCCGCCTCCGAAGCGGCCAGCCGCGATCGGTCGGGCCGAGTCGAGCGGCGGGATCGACTGGTCGGCGAACGGCAGGCCCACCACCGCGATGCCGCGATGCCGCGGGCGGTCGAACGTTCGACCAGGTCGGCAACGCCCGCCCACGCGAGCTCGGCGTCGGTCATCGAGACCACCCATCGTGCCGTCCCCTGCTCGGCCGGCCGCGCGAGGTCTTCGTCGAGTGAGCGCCCTCGATCCCGTCGACCGGGGCAGAGCGTGATGCCCAGGCGTCCGGGAGGCTCGGCCTCCAGACAGTCGACGCGCGAGGCGAGGTTGCCGCGCGGCGTCGCGCCGATGCGCCGCGCCGGCGGGCAAGAAGCGGCCAAAGCCGTGTGCGCCAACGATCTCGACAAAGTCGCGCTGGAGGCACTGCGTGATCAGGACGGCTGCGCTCACGGGCTCTCTTTTTCGCGGAGCCGATTCGAGGCTGCCCAAGATTGCCTCGCGGCCGCAAGGCCCCTGCAACTGGTGCTGGCCCGATGGCAAACGCGGGCGCTCGCCAAGAAGCCGAGACGCTGCCCGTCTTCCCTCCTTCGCTCCCCGAACGGCCGATGGGCGCTTGCCTGTCGACGCCTGTGCTGTTTCCGTGGTTGTTTCTTCGCCCTGTTCGCTCGCGAATTCTCGCTTCATGCGCCCGGATCGCTCGAGGGTCTTGCACGACCCCGTGCCGATTGCGTTATGGACGATCGCCATGACCCCATGTTCTGACGCGCTGGTGGCCCTGGCCGCCGGCCTTTTCTCCATCGCTCCCGGCGCCTCGAGCAGCCCGAATGCCACCGGGGAAGTCGAGGTCTTCGACCGCACGGCGTTCGTCATCCGCGCCCCGCGGGGCGAGATCAGCGCGGCCCAACGCGCCAAGCAAGCCAGCGAACGTCTCGAATCGGTGCTCGAGGAGCAGGTTGAGGGCGAGCTCTCGGTCAACCTGCACGGGGACGAGGCGACGTTCTGGCTCGGCGACCGCATCCTGTTCTCCTTGACGCCCGCGGACGCCGAGGCCGAGGGAGAGCGCTCGCTCGAGCGGTTCGCCGAGCAGAGAAAGGAGGTGCTCGAGAGCTTCCTGCGCGCCGAGCGGCGCCGGGCGACGCTCAAGCACGGCGTGCTCAACCTCGGGCTGTTGGTCTTCCTCGGGTTTCTCAGTTGGCTGCTCATGAAGCAGGTGCGGTGCTGGGCGGCGAAGCTGCGCGTCTGGGTCGAATCGACCGACCCGGACTCCGTGGGCTTTCTGTCGAAGGTGCTCGGGGACGAGAAGCTGCGCGGGCTGGCGGTCATCCTGCTGCACGGCGCACAGTTCTTCGCCTACGCGGCCATCGCCTATCTGTTCTTGGTGGGCAGCCTGTCGCTCTTTGATGCCGGCAGGCCCTTGCGCGAGCAGCTCACCCGCTGGGCCGCCGAGCCCTTCCTCTCTCTTGCCGAGCGCGTCTCGGCCGGCGTCCCGACGCTGCTGCTGCTGTTCTTGCTCGGGGTGGTCATGCAGGCCGGCTGGCACGCGATCAACCTCACCTCCGAGCGCGTCGCGAGCGGCAGGGCTCACTTGGGCGCGGTGCGCCCCGAGTT
This sequence comes from Myxococcales bacterium UBA5297, assembly GCA_002408385.1. Classification (GTDB taxonomy): domain Bacteria; phylum Myxococcota; class Myxococcia; order Myxococcales; family UBA5297; genus UBA10939. Next base: position 3,947 of record DHSB01000068.1, on the reverse strand, counting down.
CGTCCCGTCGGTGCGGCTGCTGCTGCGCCTCGGGCTGATCCTGGCAAGCCTGCTGCTGCTCGTGGCGCTGCTGACCGGCCCAAGCGGCGAGCTGTTTGCGGTCGCGGGAGTGGTGGTGCTCGCCGGGCTCGGGTTGGCCCTGCTGCCTCTGGCCGCCAACATGGCGTTGGGCATCGAAACGACCCTCAACCGCCGCTTCCGGCTGGGCGATCTCGTCCGGCTCCCCGACGGCAGGCAAGGCCGCCTGGTGGGGTTGGAGCTGCTGCACTTGCGGCTCCTCGAGCCAAACGGCACTGAGGTGTTGGTGCCGCACCTGCTCGGGCTGCGCCAGCCGCTCAGGCGCCTGCCGGCAGACGGCGGTCTCGAAGCCGAGCTGCGGGTGTCTGCAGCGCTCTTTCCGGCGCAGGTGCGCGAACGGCTCGAGACGACAGCCCGGCGCTTTGCCGAGCGGCACACGGCCGGCGAGCCGCGCGTCGAATTGGTCGAGGTCGGAGCGTACGAGTGTCGCTATTGCGTGACGATCCCCGCGGCGGCCCCGGAGCTGCACGGCGAGCTTCTGTTCGCGCTCTGGTCGGGTCTGAGCGAGGCGCGCGGCTCTGAGTCAGAGCGCTCGGGCGGCGACGTGGCAGCGGTATGAACTCCATCGTCACGCTGCTCGTGCTGGTCGCCGCGGCCTATGCGGTCAGCTTCGTGCTCAGCCAGAAGTCGCGGCGCAGCTACGGGCTGGTCTCTGGCGCCGAGTTCCTCGCGATAGGGATCGTCGTCGGCCCCTCGGGCCTTGGCTTTCTGTCCGAGGCGCTCTTGGAGGCCGCGGCCCCCGCGATGGCGGCGGCCGCCGGCTGGCTCGGTCTGCGCCTCGGACTGCGGTTGCTGCAGACGGCACGCTGCCTCGGCCACGAGGCGCTGCTGTTGTTGATCGAGCCGCTCGTCTCGGCCGGTTGCATCTTCGGCCTGGTGTACGGGGCCAACGCGCTGCTCGGGCTTTCGCTGAGCACTCCGGTCTGCTGGGCGCTGGCCGCGGTGGGCGCCCCCTCGACCAGAAGCGGTGTGCTCTGGGTGCTCGACCGCGGCGCCCGTGGCCCACTGACCACCAGGCTCCAGGGGCTCACCCAGATTGACGACACGGTCAGCGTGCTGCTGTTGGGCGCGCTCTTCGCGGCGATGCCCTTGAGCGGCAACGGCCTGGGCGCCTGGGAGAAGCTCGGCGCCACGGTGGCGCTGGGCCTGACGCTGGCGGGGATGGCGACAGTGCTCATCGGCCGCGAGCGGCTGCGCAGCGCCATCGCGTGGCTGGCGCTGCTCGGGCTCTCGGCGCTGGGGACGGGCCTGTCGCTGCGCCTGGGGATTTCGTCGGTCGCCGTCGCCGCGCTCTTCGGCTCCGGCCTCGGCGCCACTTGCCGCCACGCCTCGGAGGTCGAGGCGCTCACCGAAGCGACCGAGCGGCCGCTGATTCAGGTGCTGCTCGTGCTGCTGGCCGCGCAGCTCTCCTTCGACACGCGCCTGGTGTTCGTCGCCGTGCTCATCGCCGCCTTGCGCATGGCAGCCAAGCTGCTCGGCGGCTCGGTGCTGCACCTGTTGCGTCGAGACTCGGGGGCGGACCCGTGGATGGGGGCCGCGACGCTGTCGTGTGGAGGGCTGACGACCGCGATGGTGCTCTCGCTCGGCCAGGCGCTGGGCGCGGACGCACAACTGCTGCTGTGGGCCTTCGTCGCCTGCTCGCTGCTCGGCGACCTTCTGGGCAGCCGCATGCTCGTCGCCCTGCTTCGCCGCAAGGGCGAGCTCGCCATCAATGGCGCGGGCCAGTCGAGCAGGACAATGGAGGGTTGATGGTTCGCACGGATAGCTGGACGCGCCTCCTCGCCAAGATCGCCGCGCTCGCCGCGCTGCTCGGGATGAGCGCGGGGGCGTTCAGCCTCGTGCCGGTGGACAACCGGTTGGCCGCGCCGCTGACCGGGCTGGGCCTGCTGCTGCTGGGCGGCGAGCTGTTCGCGGAGCTGATGGAGCGGGCGGGCCTGCCGCACCTGACCGGCTACCTGCTCGCGGGGATTGTGCTCGGCCCTCATGGGCTCGACCTGGTGCCCGCGACCACGGTCGGGGGGCTGACGCCCATCAACGCGCTCGCGCTCGCGCTCATCGCGCTGTCGGCCGGCGGCGAGCTGACGATGGGGGTGCTGCGCTCGAGCGCCAAGTCGCTGGGCGCCGCGACGGTCACCCAGCTCGCCATCGTGCTGCCGTTGGCCGGGGCGGCCTTCTGGTGGCTCGGGCCGAACATGCCGCAATTCGCGCAGGGGAGCCGCGGGACGCTGGTTGCCGGCGCGCTGCTCTGGGCGGTCTTGTCGGTCTCGCGCTCGCCGGCGGCGACCTTCGGGCTCATTGCGCAGTTTCGGCCCAAAGGGCCTCTGACCCAGTACGCGATCGCCATCGTGGTCGCCTTCGACATCATCGTGCTTTTTCTGTTCGCGCTGACCATTCAGGTCGCCGACGGCATCGCGAGCGGCCGGGGTCAGATGGGCCTCGGGGCGCTGCGCCAAGTCGGCGACAACCTGCTCGGCTCGGTGGCGAGCGGCACGATGCTCGGGCTGATCATCACCGGCTATTTCAAGTTCGTGGGCCGTCAGCCGATTCTGTTCCTGGGCGTGGTCGCCTACGCGATGGCCGAGTTTGCGGCCTTCTTCGGCTACGACATGCTGCTGCTCTTCGTGGTCGCCGGGCTCATCGTCGCCAATGTCTCGCGCAGCGGCGGCGAGCTCTTGCTCGAGGCAACCTCGCAGGGCGGACGGGTCGCCTACGTCGTCTTTTTTGCGCTGGCCGGCGCCCATCTCGACCTCGGCCTGCTCGCGACAATTTGGCCCCTGGCTCTTGGGCTTGCGGCCGTCCGTGTGCTTGCCACCTGGCTGGCTGCCCGCGCCGGCTCGTGGATGGCCTCCGACGAACCGGTGGTGCGCAAGTACGGGTGGATGCCGCTCGTCTCGCAAGCCGGCGTCACCCTGGGGATGGGGGTCGTCGTCGCCAATGCTTTCCCGAACAGCTTCGGGCCGGCGCTGCAGTCGCTGACCGTGGCGGTCGTGGGGATCAACGAGCTCGTCGGGCCCATCCTCTTCAAGATCGCGCTCGATCGCGCGGGCGAAAAGAGCCGCGACCTCGACGAGCCGCTCCGCGAGGCGATCGAGCAGCCGGAGAGCGAGGCGGCCTGAGGAGGCATCCTTTGAACGTTTGGAGGGGACACACCGACGATTGGACCGGCCGCCCACAAAGCTCGGAGCCGGTCGTCTCACGGCGATCCCCGGCACTTCGCGCGCTCGCAATGCTCGGTCGCGCTGTTGGATTCCGACGCTCAGAAGACGTGGAGCGCGGGCTCTGTTGAGCGATCGCCCAGGCTCAAGAGGTGTCGGGAAGTCCTCTGCGGCGTATCGCGCGCGAGGCGTACGACCACCGCTGTCTCGGCGGCCTGCGTCCGCGCATGGAGAAGAGGCGCCCACGCGAGGCTTCAGAAGCATTTCTCGAGGGATCTTTAGGAGAACGCGCGAGCGCGCGCCATTTCGGGACCGGATCGGCCCGAGAAGACCCCTGGCTGGCCCGTAGAGCGATTTTGCCTCGCCAGGCTTCCTTCAATAGGGCTGGGGGTCGAACGGCCGCTCCTGGGCCATCCTGGCGCTCTACAGGCCCCTTCCCGGGGCTTCACAACAGACCCACAACCACCTGTAATTACAGCGGTAGTGCGCCCCAACAACCGGCGACGCCCTCGAACAGACGCAGGCAAACGGACCGGCAAGGGCTCAGCTCGCCCTCGGGCGTCGGCGCTGGCGAAGGCGTCGTTCCGGGGGTCCGAAGGGCTGATGAGGAAGCGGATCTGGCTGGCCGCCGAAAGCGGATCACTCCGTAGCCGCCGCCGCGGGCCTGACGAAGTCGGGAAAAGAGAGAGCCCCAGACTTCCTGCGAGTCTCTTC
>DHSB01000110.1:392-9514 GCA_002408385.1 Myxococcales bacterium UBA5297 | reverse complement strand
GGCTCGCGGCGCGAGCCGCGCGCGGTCAGCGCTCGCGCCGCGCGGTCAAGAGGGCGCCGACGACCACCCCGCAGGCGGTCAGCAGCGACAGGAAGACGCCGAAACTGGGCGAGGAGACGACGACGCGCTTGCCGAACTGGCTCGCGGTCTCATAGCTGCCCACCGCGAAGAGCGCGGCGACGCAGGCCGCGAACGCGCCGGCGCCCAGCGAGACGAACGGCACCTTGGCCCGGGGCAGGAAGGCGAGCTTCTCCGCCTTGCGCAGCCAGATCGCCCCCAGCGCGGCGATCGAGGCGAGCGTGCAGAAGATCCCCCAGGTGAGAAAGCCCATGTCGTCGCCGTCGGGCGTTGAGCGCCAGGGCATGAAGCTCATCGCGAACAGGCCGACCGAAGAAGCGGCGGTCAGCTTGTCCTCGAAGTGCAGGCCGAGGAAGCTCGCCCACAGCGCCTTGATCTGCTCGCCCGGGTCCTGGATGTCGCTCTTGAACTGCGCGTACTCGGCCGGGCTCTCGGCCTTGCGCTCGAGCTTCGGCGGCTGATAGGGCGCCTCGTCTTCGGTCCAGTACTGGTCGTACTTGCCGGCTCCGGGGGCTGGGTCGGGCTCGGGTTCGGCCTGGGGCGCGGGCTCGGGCTCTTCGATGGGCGCGCGACGACGCGGCCTCGCGGCCGGCTTCCTGCTCGGCCGGGGAGCGGGCGCCTGCGGCACCGGGGTGTCCTCGCCGTCGTCGCCTTCGGGGATGCTCCCCAAGAACGAGGTGTCGAGCACCGCGTCGCAGTGCGGGCAGAAAGTGGATCCGTCGTCGCAGCTCTTCTGGCAGTTCGGGCAGTTCACGGCGGCTGACTATCGAATGCGTCCAGGCCCCTGTCAAACCCCGGTCAGAGCTGGCCGATGACCGGAGAAACCGGACCCCGGCAGTCGGCGCGATGCGGTCGGGCATGGGCCCGCTCGCCCAGGCGAAGTTGAGAGGCCCTTTGATTGGGGCCCGGCGAGCTTGGGCTCGACGGGGTGAGGATCGACGAGATCCGCGGGCCCCGACAGGCTCGGGTGACCGGGCACGCGCGAAGGTCGAGGCCGGAGGCAGAGCCTCGTTAGATCCGCACGATGAGGCCGATGGACGGATAGAGGGTGACGCCGCCCAGGTCGCGAGGCTTCTTCTGCTTGTCGATGAAGCTGTACATCTCGGGCGTCGCGTGGACGTAGCCGAAGCTCAGCTCGGTGAAGACGTAGACGTACTTGTAGCCGCCGCCCAGGCCGAGCACGCTGCCGAAGAAGTGCATATCCGAGTCGACCTGGTCGACGATGGCCGGCTGGTCGGCCAGCTCGGTCACCTTGAGCTGCAGGTTGTAGAGGTTCTCGTCGAGCGAGAAGCGCGTGTAGATGTACTTGGCGCCGCAATAGAACATGAACGAGCGGCGGTACTCGAAGCTGTAGAGCAGGGGAATCTCGAAGTCCCAGCGCGAGAAGCCGTCGATCTTGACGTACCCGAGCCAATCGAAGACCGGGTTGCTGAACAGGTACATCGAGACGCCAAAGCCGACCGCCGCGTGGGAGCTGCGCAGCTCGTCGTCGCCGGCGTGATGGAAGCGAAACTTGGTGTCGAGCCGAAGCTGCGTCGTCGAATACCGCAGCCCCACGTCCAGGTCGTCGAGGATGCCGGTGCGGGCCTGGATCTGCCAGATGGCCGCCGGAGGCATCAGCGCAAGCTCGAGCGCCGACTCATAGAGCTCCTCGGCCTGCTCGGCGGTGAAGACCGGCTTCTCGTCGAACTTGTTCTGCAGCATCGAGGCGCCCGCGCTGAACACCCCTGAGGTCCAGCCGAGCGGGGCGTGGATGCCATAGGCCATGTTCATCTGCACGTGCTTGACCGGCGTGGTCCGCGCGGTGTCCATCGTCGACAGGTTGGTCGCGCATCCGCTCGCCGCTACGACCGAGAGCAGCGCCAGCAGTCTCTTGAGCATGAAGTTTCCTTGTCGGCCCGGGTGTTTGACTTCGGCATCCTATTTCAAGTTCCGGTCCCGAAAGAGGCGATTCTGTTGCGAGCGAACCTCCGGCGGTGTATCTCGCCGACTTTCGGCGGGATTGTGAGGTAACGCGTGAAGCTGAAGCAGAAGCCCGAAGACTTCGCGGTGACGGAAAGCTGGCGTTTTGACGAGGTCAAGAAGGGCGAGTTTCGCGTCTACGCGATGGACAAGCAGAAGCTGTCGACCTTCGACGCCATCGGCCGGCTCGCCGACGAGTTCGAGCTGCCGCGGTCGGTCTTCTCGTACTGCGGCCTGAAGGACAAGCAGGGGCGCACTCGGCAGCTCATCGCCGTGCGCGGGGCCGACATCGACATGCAGGAGCCCGACCTGCGGCTCAAATACCTCGGGCGCACCGACAAGCCCCTGAGCGCCGAGAACACCACCTCGAACCGCTTCGGGGTCACGGTGCGCGGGCTGACCGACGAGGAGGTCGCGCGCCTGCCTGCGGCGGTCGCCGAGGTGAACCGGCTCGGGGTCGTCAACTACTTCGACAGCCAGCGCTTCGGCTCGCTCAAGCACGGCCAGGGCTTCATCGCCAAGGACCTGCTGCGGGGCGACTTCGAGATCGCCCTCAAGAACTACCTGGCCCGCCCCTCGGAGCTCGACCGCAGCTACGACGCCAAGGTGAAGGCCTTCTGGCGCGACCACTGGGGCGAGTGGCGCCTGCGCTGCACCATCCCGGGGGCCGACAAGTACGAGCCCATCCTGCGCTACCTGCGGCGCAACCCCGAGGACTTCCTCGGCGCGTTCCTGCGTATCGACGCGAAGTACCGGGCGATGCTGGTCTTCACCTACCAGTCGTACCTCTGGAACGAGGGGGTGCGCCGCTATCTGATGGATCTGCTGTCGGGCCAGTCGCTGCTCGCCATCAACTACCAGGCCGGCAAGCTGCTCTTCCCGCGCGAGGCTCCACCCGAGGTGCTCAAGCGGCTGCGCCAGCAGACCTTCCCGCTGCTCGGCCCGGAGACGGTGGTCGAGGACAAGGCGGTCAAGAAGGCCGTCGACTGGGTGCTCGGCCGCGAGAAGCTCACCGTCGAGAAGCTCCGCATCCCGGGCACCGAGCAGATCTTCTTCCGTCACGAGGAGCGGCCGGTCGTCGTCTACCCGGGCCGCCTGCTCGTGGGCGCAGCCCATCGCGACGAGCTCAACCCGGGGTTTGGCAAGGTCTACGTCGCCTTCACTCTGCCGCCGGGCTCCTACGCGACCCTCGTGGTGCGCCGGCTGCTCTCCTACAGCGAGCAGGACAACCTCGCGCCGCTCGAGGAGGCGGAGATCGAGACGCCTTCGGGGGCGAGAGAGGAGCGCCAGCCGACGGTCGAGGAGGCCCTCGAGCCCAACGGCAAGCCCCGGCGCAAGAAGGCGCCGGCGCGCGCGCGCCCGCCGCGCGTCGCGGCTGAGGCTCCGGTCAAGACGCCGAAGAAGGAGCGCGCGCAGCCGGAGTCGCAGGTTGCGCCGCCCGCCGAGGGCGCGGCCGCTGAGCAAGCCCCGGCCAAGCCGCTCGGGTTCAGGGCGCGCCAGAAGCTGAAGAAGGAGAAGAAGGCGGCCCTGCGCGAGATCGCGGCCAAGAGGGGAAAGAGGCGATAGCCGTCGCCCACCTCCGATGAATCGAAGCCCGCGCACTCGCCTGCCCGCGGCCTCCTTGTCTGGAGGGCCGGCAGGTTCGCGCGGGGGCGACCGCTCGCCAAGATGATCCCGGATGTCGGCCCCGCGCCCGCTCGGTGCCGAGGGCTCAATCCGCTCGTCGATCCCGCGCCCGTTCAGAGTGCTGCGAACCTTTGGCTTCTGGCTTGGTCGCCCCTGCAGCAGAACAGCCCGGGCTGCGTCCGGAACCCGTAACGTCGGGAGGCGGGGGAAAGGCGCGCAGCACGCTGCGCTCGTTCAGGAGCCGAGCCGATGCGCGAGAGACACCGAGGCTTCCCGGCGGCCGGCGCGAAGGCCGGCCCTCCGGAAAATCACGCCGCGGCGCGATAGACCCGGGTCGCGAGCCTCGTCAGAAAGCGGGGCGTCTGCCGCGCCGGCGCAGCAGCGCGAGGGCCGGGGCGAGCAGCAGCATCCAGGGCGCCGTCCCCGAGCTCGTCGCGCAGCCACAACCGCTCTCGTCCTTGGCGGGGGCGACGCACGCGCCGGCCTGACAGACCCCGCCGCTGCACGCGATGTCGTCGGCCGACTCAGGGTTGGTGCAGCCGCCCAGCGACGGGTCGCACACGCCGGGCAGATGGCACTCGTCCTGCGCCTCGCAGACGACCTGCTGGCCGGTGCACGCGCCGGCGACGCACGCGTCGGTGTGCGTGCACGGGTTCGAGTCGTCACACGTCGTGCCGTCGGGCCGGGGGTCGGAGATGCACTGGCCGGAGTACCGGCTGCAAACCGACTCCTGGCAGGGGTCGTTCGACTCGCAGAGCACCGGCGCCTCGCCGCGGCAGACGCCGTCCTGACACGAGTCGATGCGGGTGCAGAGGTTGCCGTCGTCGCACGGGCTGCCGTTGGGCTGCGACTGCCCCCCGACGCAGGCGCCGGTCGACGGGTCGCAGGTTCCTGAGGTCTGGCAGGAGCCCTGCGATTCGCAGGAAACCGGAGTGCCGACACAGAGCATGTTCCGGCAGCCATCGTTGGTGGTGCAGAGGTTGCCGTCGTCACAGGGGCCGGAGAGCGCGGTGCACTGGCCGTCGGCCGACGCCCCGGCAGCCTGCGAGCACGCGTCGCAGGCGCCCGCTGAGCAGGCGGTGTTGCAGCAGACCCCGTCGACGCAAAAACCGCTTTGGCAGTCGCTCGGGTTGACGCAGGCGGTGCCCAGGGGTTGGAGGTTGCCGAGGAACTCCGCGATGAACCTCGCGAAGCGATCGACCTTGGTGCTGCAGCCCCAGGTCACGCAGGTCTGGTCGCCGTACGAGGTGACTCCGGCGACGTACTCGACGCCGTCGCGGGTGATGAACGCCGGCCCGCCGCTGTCGCCCGAGCATGGGCCGCCGGGCTGTTGGTCGTAGCAGAAGGTGTTGGGAGCGCCGCGGCTGGTGCAGGCCGAGTCGGTACACCGGCCGCCGTCGCAGTAGCAGTCGATCAGGTCGGTCACCTTCATTCGCGAGGTCGCCGGCTCGGGCCACCACGGGTTCGTGGCGTCCAGCACGCCGTAGCCCGAGTACGTGAAGACCGTGCCGTCGATGTCCTCCTGCACTATCGCGAGGTTCTCGGGCAGCACGGGGATGGGGGTCACGTCGGTGACCGGCTGGGAAAGACGCAGTAGCGCGATGTCGTTGGAGTACCCGCTCGAGGTGTAGCCCGAGTGCACCCGCAGCTCGCGCACCGAGCGGTACTGCAGCGAGGAGATGTAGGTGCCGAAGCCGACCCTCACCGAGCTCGGGCTGAGCGGCCGGCCGTAGTCGTTGACCAGGCAGTGGGCCGCGGTGAGGACGACCTCGGGGGTGATCAGGGTCCCGGTGCAGGCGCCCATCCCGAGATCGAGGTAGACCACCGCGGCGTGCGCCGGGAGGTTGTCGATGGTGCCGTTGGTGATCGGCTTGCTCAATTGGCCAAGCCTGTCGGACTCGGAGGCCTGCTGGTCGCAGGCGACGAGGAGCGAAGAAGCAAGGACGGCGGCCAGCAGGGGAATCGGCCTGCGCTGAAGCATCTGCAACTCTCCAAGGTGAAGGTCAACGGTGGGCGTGGGAGTTAGGGCAGGCGCCGTGCGGCCGAGGCTCAACGGGCCTGGTCGGGCGGCTCTATCTGCTCGAGCACCCAGCGCGACAGGAACGAGTCTTTGGGCACGAAGCCGTCGGCGCCGCAGGCAGCCGCGATGCCTTTGAGCTTGTCGACCTCCATCCCGCTGCAGAGCACCACCTTGATGCCCTTGAAGAGCGAGTTGCCCTTGATGAACCGGCAGAAGTGCGCCCCGTCGACGTTCGGCATGTTCACGTCGAGCAGGATGAGGTTGGGGCGGGTCTGCTTCTTGAGGATGAGCCGGGTGGCCTTGTCCACGCTGTCGGCGAGGATGATCTCGAAGCCCTTGTCCTCGAGCTCGGCCTCGATGAGCTTCGCGGTCATCTCGCTGTCGTCGACGATCATCACCCGGGTGGTGCCGCGCGGCGCCGTGGGCTTGGGCTCCTCGGCCTTCAGCGCAAGCTGCTTGACCGTCGAGATGAGCGCCGGGACACCGCTCGACTTGTTGACGCAACCGCTCGCCTTCACGGCCGCGGCCCGCTCGCGCAGCTTCTGGTCGTCGAAATCGGAGTAGAGGATGACCGGGGCCGTCAGCCCCTTGGCCTCGCGCAAGAACTCCGACAGGTCGTCGCCGAACGTCTCGGGCATCTCCAGGTCGATGACCACCGCGTGGAAGGGCCCGCTCGCCAGGGCCTGCGAGACATCGGCGAGGTTGTTGGCGGCCACGACCTCGAAGCCCGCCCCTTTGAGCGCGGCGAGGAGCACGGCGAGCGAGAGGGCGCTGTCGTCGATGATCAGGACTCTTTGGGTCATGGCGTCGGGAATCTAGCAGACCTTCGGTTGCCAGTGCGAGGTAGGCTCGTGCGTCTGTGCGACGAGAGCCGGGCCCCCCCCCGGAAGTGGCGCCCTGGCGGAGCTTGGGGTAATCATTCAGGAGGGCTGTCTTCACTTGTCGGAGGATGCGGTGGATCAGGCGCCCCCAAGCCATCAGACCAGACCGCTGCTCGAGGCCCTTGGCCGGGCGGGCGAGGCCGCCGTCGCCCAGGAGCAGGCGGGCGAGGTCGAGCTCTTCTGCGTGGACATCGACGGCGCGCTCTTCGGCATCGAGTCGGGGTTGATCCAGGAGGTGGTGCGGGTGCCGCCGATCACCCCGCTGCCCAACGCGCCCGCCTTCCTCCTCGGGGTCGCCACCCACCGCGGCGACGTGGTCGGGGCGGTCGACCTGGCCCGGCTGCTCGGGCGCGGCGAGACCAAGGTCGGCGCCCGGACCCGGATGGCGGTCGCGCGCGCCGAGGGGATGGTCGTCGCGCTGCTCGCCGATCAGGTGATGGGGCTGAGGACCTACCCGGCAAGCGCGGTCAAGCCCGCGCCGCTTGGCGCCGAGGGCTCCGAGTTCATCTCCGGCATCGTCTTCGCCGGCCGCAGCACCAACATCCTCGACCTGCGCCGCGCGCTCTCGAGCGCCCGCGAGCGCGCAACCTCGCGAAGGTAGCCCCGCCCCTTGGAGACCCGCTCGGACAGCGCGCAGGTCGACCTCGTGATCTTCGAGATCGACGGGCACCTCTTCGGCGCCGACGCCCTCGACGTCGCCCGCGTCACCCGCGTCTCGATCGATCTGCCGCTGGTCACCCGCCTCGGCGAGCCGGCCGACGGCGCGCGGGTGCTGGTGGTGCGGGGCGCCGCGGGCGAGGCGCAGGTGCTCATCGACCGGCTCGTCGGCATCGAGCAGGCCCCGGCCTCCCAGCTTTGCAGGCTGCCTGCCTTCCTGCACGGGCTCGTCGAGCCGGCGCTCGTCGGATTCCTGCGCCGCGGCGAGGAGATCGTTCTGTTGATTGACCTATACGCTCTGGTAAATGAAGGCGAAGTTGGTCAAGGCGTTGACGAGCTCGAGCCGAGCGCTTCGTGACGGGCAAAGCTGCCTGCTTTGGGGAACCACATGGACGAGAAGCTGACGCAGGGGTCGAACGAGCAGGGCAAAGCCGGGCGCAAGCGCCGGACTGCCCGCAAGGCCGACAAGCCGGCCCACGGCGTGGCCGCCACGGAGCTGGCGCCCGTCTTTGCCGCCTTGAGCGCCGCGGCCCGGGGCGATCTGAGCGCCCGAGTCGCTGCCGACTTGCCTGCCGGCAGCGAGGCCGAGAAGCTCGCCCGCGCGGTCAACGAAGCGCTCGAGGGCGCCCACGCCATCGTCTCGGCCGGCCGGCGCCGTGAGGAGTCGCTCGCCACCGGCATCGACAAGTCCATCGTGCAGCTCGTCGACCTCGTCCAGCAGGGCAGCCTCTCGATGTGGGAGGCGGCGAGCTGCGAGCACCCGGCGCTGCGGCCCTTGATGGAGGGCATCTCGCAGGTGGTCGACACGCTCAAGACCTTCGTGCGCGAGATGAGCGAGGCGGCGCTGCGGCTCTCGTCCTCGGCCCACGAGGTGCTCGCGGCCTCGACCCAGCACGAGTCGGCCTCCACCGAGCAGGCCGCGGCCATCCACGAGACCACCGCGACGATGGAGGAGCTCAAGCACGCCTCGGCGCAGATCGCCGAGAACGCCGGCTCGGTCGCACGGGTGGCCGAGGAGACGCTGGGCGCGGCCCGCTCCGGCAAGGGCGCCATCTCCGAGTTCGTGGTGGCGATGCAGCACATCCGCAACGACGGGCTGGCCGTCGTCGAGTCGATCGCCAAGCTCTCCAAGCGCGTCGAGCGCATCGGCACCGTCGTCGAGGTCATCGACGAGATCGCCGACCGCTCCGACCTGCTCGCGCTCAACGCGGCCCTCGAGGGCAGCCGCGCCGGCGAGGCCGGCAAGGGCTTCTCCATCGTCGCCGCCGAGATGCGCCGGCTCGCCGAGAACGTGATGGAGTCGACCAAGGAGATCAAGAACCTCATCGCCGAGATCCGCGAGGCGACCGTCGCGGCGGCCAGCGCCGCCGACGCCTCGCGCAAGGCGACCGAGGAGGGCGAGCGGCTCAGCAGCGTCGCCTCCACCGCCGTCGAGGGCATCCTCGCCGGGGTCCAGGAGACCAGCGACGCGGCCCGGGTCATCAACCTCGCCACCCAGCAGCAGCGCACCGCCACCGAGCAGGTCGTCACCAGCATGGGCGAGATCGAGGAAGTCACCCGCCAGACGACCCAGGCCTCGCGGCAGGCGACCGCGGCCTCGAGCGAGCTGACGCAGCTCGCGGCCCGGCTCGCCGAGCTCATCAAGCGCTTCCAGACCGACTGAAGCGTCGCCGGTCCGCCTTTCCCCAAGCGCTGCAACGCCGTCGCCCGCGCGAGCTGCCATGGACACCGAGGCCCTACGCAAGTCCCTGCTCTCCAAGTTCCGGGAGGTCACCGCCGACCGGCTGGAGAAGATCGGCCTGGCGCTGCTCGCGCTCGAGAAGGACCCGCGGGCTGCCGCGCCCGCCGAGGACGTCGCCCGCGAGCTGCACACGATGAAGGGCGAGGCGCGCATGCTT
>DHSB01000110.1:0-189 GCA_002408385.1 Myxococcales bacterium UBA5297 | reverse complement strand
GGCCTCCCGCGACGGGCGCACCTCCATCGGGGTCGCGACCGACCTGCTCCTGCAGGCCTGCGACCTTATCGGCGAGCTGCTCGAGGAGCTCGAGGCCGCGGAGAGGCCGAGCGAGGCGACCGCGACGCTGGTCGAGGCGCTCACCAAGGCCGCCGGGGGCGGGGCAGCCGTCGCGACGACCGGCCCGGC
>DHSB01000120.1 GCA_002408385.1 Myxococcales bacterium UBA5297 | reverse complement strand
TCCAGCCGCTTCTGTTCCGCCTCCTCACGCGCGCGCTGCTCGGCGAGCAACCTCTCCTCCTCGAGCCTCTTCTTGTCGTCGGCCGCGCTTGAGGCCACTCCCGCCTCCGAAGCGGGCTGAGACACCGCCGAAGCGCTCGCGACGAGCGCCGGCTCTCCCGAAGAGATCTCCGAGGATGCGACTGCCAGCCCGTCCCCGACGACCCGCACCAACAAGGTGCCGCCGTGCGTTTCGATCTCGGTGTCGGGGTCTTCCGCAAAACCGATGAGGATGCGCGCAATCGCCGACTGATCGCTGCCGTAGGAAGCGGTCTTGATGGTCGTGACCACGCCGTTGTTCACGGTGAGCTGGCCGGGGACCTCACGGAAGACCGCCTCCGAGACGTCGACCACCAGCCGAGTCGGATCGCTCATCGTGAAGGTCGTAAAGTTGGGCTTCTTGGTCCCGACGATCTCCACTGTCCCCGCGCGCACGCGCACGGCGCTGATGACGTTGAGGTCCGACTGCGCGCTTGCCGAGGTGGCCATGCAGGCACACACGAGCCATGCAGCGACACGAATACGGCAAGACGCCATCTTCCGGCTCCTTGGGACAAGCAGCGCAGGGCCAGCCTGCAAGAAACGAGCGTCCGGATCGTAACACAGGGGGGACGACCCGCAAATTCGCTCGCCCGAGCGAATTCTCTCGTCAATTCACGATGTTGGAGCACACTCCGGGCGCCGTCCCGCCGCCCTCGAAGAGAGGCTGGCTGCCCGGATGGTTGCGGGCGTATTCGATGAGGCTCTTGATGTCGAAGCAGATCTGCCGGGTGTCTTGGCCGATGGTCAGCTCGATGTGGCTGTTGGCCTTGACCGGACGCCACAGCAGGTACTCGCTGCGCGCAGCCTCGTAGAGCCCTCGGGTGCTCTCGCGAGAGGCGAGCCGGTCCAGGTCGCCGAAGATGATCGCGACCGGGATCTCGATGTGCGGAAAGCCCGCCTTGAAGTCGTATCCGGTCCGGTAACAGACGAGCTCGCCGTTGCGAATCCACCTGGCGAACTGTTCGACCACCTTGCGCGGCTCGCGCTCGCCACCTTCGCGCAGCAACCAGCGCACGTCCTCGGTCCCCACGCGCGACAGGTTTGGCAAAAAGCCCAGATAGGGCCAGACATAGCCGAGCCAGCGATCGCGCTCAGCGAGCAGCCGTTCGGCCTTGCGCGCCAGGAGGTCGACCGGCACGTAACGAAAGGCGGGCGCACCGGGGGTGTTGCCCGCCGGCAGCGCGGGCGCCAGCGTCCTTGTCAGCTTGTTCGAGCAGAGCATCGAGCGGAGGGCCAGACGCGAGCCGCGCAGCGCTCGCTCGAACGAGTTGCGAGCGACCAGGTACCCGTCGACCAGCCTCGTGGCCGGAAGCATCCAGGCGGCCAGCTTGAGCGCGAAAAAGCCCCTGCCAAGATCGGTCGGCGCGCCGATGGCGACGAGCCCCGCCAGGTCGTCGTGCAGGCCTGCGTACCCGTAGCCGAGCATGCCCCCCATGCTGTGCCCGCAATAGAAGATCGAAGACCGTCCGGCCACGCGCTTGACCCCGGCGACCGCGGCCGGAAGGTCGAACAGGAAATACGAGTCGATGTCCCAGTCGTAGTCGAGGTCGGCCGGCAGAGGCGCGCCCGCGGCTGCCTTGCGCCGTTGCAGCTCGACCGAGCTCTTGCCGTGCCCGCGCAGCTCCAGCAGGTGCACGTCGACGCCGAACAGCAACATCTGCTTGACGAAGTCGCCGGTCGACCAGGCGTGCCGGTTCTGCGAGAAGCCGTGCACCAGCAGCAGCGGCGCGCCGAACACCGCCTGCTCGAAGCGCTGGCGCACCGGCTGATAGCGGGTGATGACGAGCGTCCAGCCATCCGCGGTCCGCACCTCGTACTCGCTCTCGCGGCACAGCGAGCCGAGCTCTAGCTGCTCGAGGGCCGGAGGGCGCACGGCGGCGCACAAGGGTTCGGGGGCTCGCACGGCTCTTCGCTCGGGGCGCTCAGAGAACCTGGGCCTGCGCTGCAAATCTAGAGGCCGCAACCCCGTTCGCAAGGCACCTACAGCGTCGCGCTCGCCCGGCCGCTCAGCCGACCTGCTGCGCGCCGGAGAGCGCCGCGGCGGCCTCGCCGACGACGCACAGCGACCCGGCGACGAGCACCATCGCGCCCTCGCCAGCCGCGCGCGCCTCGGCGCGGGCCGACCGCAGCGCCTCGGCGACGGTGGCGTAGGCCTTGGCGCCAGGACCGAACCGCCTGGCGAGGCCCTCCAGCTCATCGACCGCCAGCGCGCGCTCGTTGGCCGGGCTCGCGACGTAGACGCGCGCCGCGAGCGGCATCAGCAGCCGCGCGATCCCCTCCACGTCCTTGTCGGCCAGCACTCCGAACACCAGATGCACGCGGGCCCGCGGGAACAGGGCGCGAACCGCTCGGGCCAAGGCGGCAGCGCCGTCGGGGTTGTGCGCGCCGTCCAGCACGGTGAGCGGGCCCTCGGCCGCTCGCTCGAACCGTCCTGGCCACCGGGTGCGGCGCAGCCCTTGGCGCACCGCCTCCGGTGCGATCCCGGGCACGAGCAGCCGCGCGGCCTCGATGGCGCTCTCCGCGTTCTCGAGCTGGTGCGGCCCGGGCAGCGGGAGCTCGAGGTTCTCGACGCGCAGCCCCGCGGAAAAAAACGAGAAGGGACCGGCGCCCTCGAGCCCGAAGTCGCGCCCGGCGACACGGGCGCTGGCGGCGATCTCACCCGCCCGCCGCTCGAGGACCGAGAGCGCCTCGGGCGCCTGACGCGCGAAGACCGGCTGGCAGCCCGCCTTGATGATCCCCGCCTTCTCGGCGGCGACCGCTCCGAGCGTCGAGCCGAGCAGCGCGGTGTGGTCCAGGCCAATCCGCGTGATCGCGCAGACCTGCGAGCCGACCGCGTTGGTCGCGTCGAGTCGCCCGCCCAGACCGGTCTCCAGGACGACCACCTCGACCTTCTCCCGGGCGAAGTGGCGCAACGCGAGCGCGGTCGTCGCCTCGAAGAAGGTGAGCGGCTCGTCGCCAAGCTTGGCGCGGGCGGCCGCGACCTTGAGCGCCTCGACCCCCTCGACGAGCGCCTCGTCGCAGATCTCGGCCCCGGCGACGCGAATCCGCTCGTGGAAGCGCACGAGGTGCGGCGAGGTGTAGAGCCCGACCCGAAGCCCGGCCTGCTCGAGCACCGAGGCGGCGAAGGCGCAGGTCGAGCCTTTGCCGTTGGTGCCCGCGACGTGCAGCACGCGGTAGGCGCGCTCCGGGTGCTCGAGCGCCTCGAGCAGCCGCTCGATCCGCTCGAGCCCGAAGCGCATCCCGAACCGTGAGAGCGAGGAGAGGTAGCGCAAGGCTTCGGGCAAGCTCATCGTCTTTCGCCCCGAGTGCTGCCCCGGCTCGCCCGCGCCTGGCGCATCGAGCGGGTCCCGTCGCGCGCCACCTGCCGCGCCTCGGCCTCGAGCCCGAAGAGCGCCAGGTATTTGGCCACCCGCTCCTCGAGCGTGGGCGCGCTCACCGCGCGGCAGAGTGAGTCGGGGCGGTGCGCGCGACAGATCTCGGGGCGCCTCTCGTAGACCGTGCACAGCAGGTCGGGCCCGAGGTGGACACAGCGCACCCCGAGCGGCTTGTCGAGCGCCGAGATGTCCGGGGCCACGCAACAGGTGCCGCACCGCGCGCAATCCATCTTCGCCTCCACCGCCGGCCCACGCGCGCCTGAGCCGACTGGCTTCTTGAGCCGCTGCAAAAGTCTTCTGCTCCTCGCCCCCCGCTGGCCCGCTAGAGGTCGAACTCGTCACCGAGCTCAAGCACGCGGCCAGGAACCTGAAGCTCGCACAGCTCGTGCTTGAGCTGGGCGACGAAGGCGGGCTTGAGGTGGTAGAGCAGCACCTCGCAGCCCTTGCGCCGGCGCAGCTTGCCCAGCTCGACCTTCAGCGTGTTGGGCGTCAGGTGGCCGCTGATGTCGGCCAGGCCCTGCAGCATGTTGGGAAAGGAGGTCTCGAGCAGGACCGCCTTGAGGTTGCGGGTCGCGTTGAAGGTGGCCCAGAGCTGCTCGGTCGGCCCGGTATCACCGCTCATGCCGACCGAGGCCTTGCCGTCGCTGACGACGAAGCCGCAGCTCTCGACCGGGTGCGAGACGGGCACCGGCGTCACCCGGTAGCGGCCGATGGAAAACGGCTCGGTGGGCTCGAAGGCCTGGATGCGCAAGATGGGGTTGGCGCGCGTCGGGATCCGGGTGAAGTCCGGCCACAGCTCGTTGTTGAAGAGGCTCTCACGCAACGTCCGGGCACAGGCGGTCGAGGCGTGCACCACTACCGGGTGGTCGCGGCGCCCGACGAGCAGATCGACCAGCAGCGGCAAATCCTTCACGTGGTCGAGGTGGGAGTGCGAGACGAGGATGTTCTCGACCTTGAGCAGCTCCTTGAGGGACAGCGCGCTCGTCAGGGCTCCGGCGTCGAGGGCGAGGACGCCGTCGATCAAGAAGCAGGTCGTGCGGTGCTTCGGCAGCTCACCACCGTGGCAGCCGAGTACGCGCAGCTTCATTCAAGGAAACCCTCTCGGACCACGGTGTCGAACCAGGAGGCGCGGCCGCGTTACACGTCGCCGAACTTCTCTTTCATCTCCAGGAACTCGAGATATTCGCGCAGCTTCTTCGGATCGGGGACGAGGACGCCGTCGGGCACCTGCTCGACGAGCCTCGAGCGCCCCAGCTTCTCGAGGACGCCTGAGAGCTGCTCCTCCTTGATGCCGAGGGCCGAAGGGAGCGCCGAGAGCGCGAGCTCGATCTTGAGCCCGCCGGCCTGGGGCGTGCCCCGGGTCTCGGCGGCGTGGGCGAGGTAGTGGACGACGCGGCTCTGGGCGTCGCGCAGCAGCAAGTTCTCGATCTGGGCGTCGGCCTCCTCCAGCCGGGCCGCCAGCTTCTTGATCATGCGGACGGCGATCTCGGCGTTGCCGCGCACCATCGCCTCGAAGGTCTTCGGATCGATGACCAACAGGCGAGCGTCACTGGCGACCGTGGCGGTCGCGGTGCGCGCGGTGTTCGAGATGATCGCCATCTCGCCGAAGAACTCCCCCGGGCCGAGGTGGGCGAGGACCTTCTCGACGTCGCGCACGCGCTTGGAGATGGCGACCTGGCCCGACTGCACCACGTACATCTCTTTGCCCGAATCGCCCTCGCGAAACAGCACCGTGCCCCTGGGGATCTCGCGGCCGAACTTGTTGAAGAGCTGGTCTTCGCCCATGAGAAAAGCGCCCTTTTCTACCGATTCCCGGCAGTTAACACTCCATCCGCGCCCCGGTCAATGCGCGAGGGCGCCTCACTTGGTCTTCATCTCGAAGACCCCGTCCCAGCCCTCGGGCGGCGGCGCGAGGCGCTTGTGCTCGAGGTCCTCCAAGTAGTGAGCACTCGGGCCGTCGTCCTGCCAGGAGGCGAGCACCTCGCGAAAGCGCGCCTCGGCCTCGTCCCAGCGCCGCGCGCGGTAGTCCGCCACGCCGGCCTCGAAAGCGGCGATCGTCTTGGCCTGCTCCGGGCTCGGGCTGCCCAGCGCCCTGAGCTCGAAGATGACCACCGGGAGCTTCTTGCCCTTGACCCGTACGCTGCCAAGCTCGCGCGCGACCACCCTGCCCTTGACCTGCGCGTAGGTAAACTCGCTGATGATGCAGCGGGTGCCGTACTCCTTGTTGGTGCCCTCGAGCCGGCTGCCCAGGTTCACGTTGTCGCCCATCACCGTGTAGTCAAAGCGCATGTCCGAGCCCATGTTGCCGACCGCCATCGGCCCGGAGTTGATGCCGATGCCGACGTCGATGGTCGGCAGGCCCTGCTCGCTCCAGCGCTCGCGCAGCGCGTCGAGCGCCTCGAGCATCTGGATGGCGGCCGCGCAGGCGCGCAGGGCGTGGTCCTGCTGCGGCAGCGGCGCGCCCCAGATGGCCATGATGGCGTCGCCCATGTACTTGTCGAGCGTGCCCTCGTGCCGGAAGACGATCTCGGTCATCGGCGTCAGGTACTCGTTGAGCATCCTGACCAGCTCCTCGGGAGGCAGCCGCTCGGAGATGCTGGTGAAGCCGCGGATGTCGGAGAAGAAGACCGTGATGTCGCGCTTGTCGCCGCCCAGCTTCAGCTTGTCCGGGTTCTTGAGCATCTCCTCCATGACGCTCTTGGTCAGGTAGTACTGGAAGGCGGTGCGCACCTGGCGCTTCTCGCGGTCGGCGCTCACGTAGCTGAAGACCACCATCGCAAAGGAGAGCGCGAGCATCTCGAGCAGCGGCATCACCGTGGTGAGCACGACGCCCGCCTCGAAGAGCAGCAGGTCGAAGGCGAGAAAGGCCGCGATCGCGCCGAGCATCAGGGTGATCTGCCAGCGGATCCGGAACCGACGGATGACCAGCCCGAAGCCGAGCCCCAGCGCGAGCAGCAGCGCTATCTCTACGAGCGCGAGCCAGGCGCCCTGCACGAAGTGGCGGCCGCTGAGGATGTTGTCGATGACCGCGGCGTGCGTGTAGATGCCCGGGATGTTGCCGTCGAAGGGGGTCACCCGCAGGTCGTGGGTGCCGACCGCGGTCACCCCGACGAGCACCACCTTGCCGCGCACGCTCTGTTGGTCGAAGCGCCCGTCGACCACGTCGGCCAGGGAGAGCACGGCATAGGGCGCCTGGGCCTTCTCTGCCGGGCGTGCGGGGCCCGGGTAGTTGATCACGTAGAGCCCGGTCCAGGGGTCGACCGGCACCACCTGCCGCAGGCCCGACGTCTTGTCGCCGCGCATCAGCCCCACCCCTTCGAGCCCGCCGGGCTTCATCGCGGAGGGGAAAGGCGCGAGCTGCGCGTCGAGCGCGACCGCCGCGGTCGCCAGCGCGAGCCCCGGGAGCATGCGATCGCCTACCCGGCGCAGCAGGCTATAGGTGCGGATGGTGCCGTCGCTGTCCGGATTGGCGTCCATCAGGCCGACGTGTCCGACCGCCTCGGCGAAGGCCGGCAGGGGCGCTTGGATGCTGTCGATCCGCTCGATGACCTCGATCTCGGAGAGATTGCGGCTGAAGACCGGGCCCCAGTCCTTGACGACCCTGCCCTCGGAGTCGGGGACCTTGCTGTCCGCGGCGAACAGCTCGGTGAGGAAGAAGCGCTCGAGCGCCTTCTCGCCCCTCGCGCGCTCGGCCTCGCTGATGACGGCGGTGTCCGCGCCGCTCAGCCCGATCACCGCGAGCACGACGCGGGGCGAGGCGGCCAGGGTCTCGGCAAGGACGCGGTCTGGCTCCTCCAGGCGCCGCGACCGCGCGAGCTCGCGCACCTTCGCGAGCGCCTCGGCCTCGCGCAGCGCCGTCTGCCTCAGCCCCTGCAGCTCGGCGCCCAGGGCCGCGGGCGCCCGCGCGGCGAGCGCCTCCAGCCTCTCGGCGGCCCCCGAGGGCACGCTCGCCTGAGCGGCTATCTCGTCGAGGACCTGGTTGACCGCCAGATGCGGCGAGGAGCGGTCCTCGTCGGAGAAGGCGATGTCCACCCCGATGGCCGCGGCCCCGGCCTTGTGCAGGTTCTCGAGCGCCCGCGCGACCACGACCCGCTTCCACGGCCAGAGCCCGTAGCGCTGGATAGAGGCCTCGTCGATCGCCGCGATGGTGACCTGGCCCGAGCTGGGCACCGGGCCACGCCGCCGGAACTTGATGTCGCGGGCCTTCGAGTCGAGCAGCTCCAACTCGGCGAAGGGAGAGACGGACGGATGGGCGGCCTTCCACACGAGGTGGACGCCGGCAAAGAGCAGGCCTATCGCCAAGGCGAGCTTGAGGGCAGTCAGTTTCAGCAGGCGCTTGGGCAAGGTCCGCCTCTGCCACTGGATGGGCGACCGCATCCTAGCACCGGGGGCTCGCCTGCCGTCGGGACCCGGGACGGCCGTGTTGTTCAGGCAAGTGTGCGCTGCTAATCTTTCGCGCCCAACGGCCGTAGCGTGGAGGACTCGACGATGCGACAGATGCTTGTGGTGCCGATCGCGGCGCTTCTCTTTGCCGGCTGTAGCTGCGAGCCGCCCCCCGGACCGACCGGCGCGCAAGGCGAGCTGAAGGTCGAGGAGAACCAGATCGAGTTCGGCGAGGCCTGCCCCAAACCGAGCGACCCTGAGCTGAGCGTCGAGGCCGTCACCCGGCAGGTCCACCTTCGCAACGAGGGCGCCGCCGAGCTCTACCTCAACAAGTTCGAGGTCGACCGTCCCGACGTCTTCAGCTTCGACCCGGCCAAGGTCCCCGAGACGCTTCCGAGGGGCGGCGAGGCCACCGTCGACCTCACCTTCACCCCGAAGCAGTCGGGGATGGTCGTCGCCGACCTGACCATCGTCGGCGACGAGAAAGAGGTGGTCGTCAAGCTGCTCGGCACCGGCAAGAGCCTGCCGGCCCATCCGCGCCTGTCGATGAGCTGCCCGGGCGGCGCCTTCGAGGGCGACGGCTGCGCGACCGAGGCTCCCAACCTCTTCTTCAAGGCGACCCCCATCGCCCAGTCGAACGAGATGACCGTCACCTTGAAGAACGAGGGCTGCCCGACCCTGGTGGTCAAGCAGATCGCGGTCAGCAGCGACGTCGAGGAGGGCGCCGAGCCCGACACCTTCGCGCTCGCCGAGGACCAGCCCACCGAGCTGAGCGTCTCTGGCGGGGCGACCAAGACCATCAAGGTGCGCTTCTCCCCCGCCCTCTCCGGCGTCTTCACCGGCGCGCTCAGCTTCACGACCAACGACCCGGAGCGCAAGACGCTCTCGCTCGAGCTCAAGGGCGCCGGCACCGAGCCGGTCCTCGCGGTCGAGACCACCATCGGCTGCGGCTTCCCCGACCCCTCGGCCCGGCCCTACTGCTGCGACTTCAAGCCCAAGGGCACCGCCTGCACCGGCAAGTTCACCGTGCGCAACACCGGCGAGGATCCGCTCACCATCACCGCGGTCTACATCCAAAACTCCAACCCGATGTTCCAGCTCGACGAGTCCTCCTCGCTCGTCGGCGTCGAGCTCCCCGGCCTGAGCGAGCTCGAGGACGCGATCACCGTCACCTACGTCCCCTCGGCCTACGCCGAGAGCGACTTTCTCATCGTCGAGTCGACCGGCGGCAACGCCCAGGCCGAGCTGCGCGGAGGCTCGCCCGGGTTCCTCGAGACCTTCCCGCTCGGCATCCTCGACTTCGGCACCGACCTCGAGGTGACCGAGGACTATTGGATGGCTGTCCAGGTCATGAACAAGCTCAAGTACAACCAGCAGCTCCCGCTCACCGTCGGCGGCCTGAAAATCTCGCAGGCCGCGGGCGTGCCGGCCTTCGAGCTGTCGACGAGCGCGCAGGGCGGCTGCACCCCGACCCTGACCGCGGGCGACGCCATCCCCGCGGGCGAGTCGCGCGATCTGTGCGTGCACTTCAAGTCGACGGCCAACGGCGGCACCTTCAGCGGAATGCTCACCATCGAGTCGGACGACCCGAGCTACCCCGAGTCGAACGACTGGTACCGGCTCAGCCTCGCGGCCGAGGCCAAGTGCAATCCGCAGCCGGTCGCCGAGCTGAGCGTGCCGCTCTCCGAGAGCTGCCCGTGCCACGGCACGACGGTCCCCTCCGAGTGCGTCGGCAACGCCTGCCACGCGGTCACCTCGCCCTATGAGGTCGTCACCACCTCCGGCGGCAGCCTGGTGCTCTCGGGCGTCAAGAGCCACGACCTGGTCCCGGGCGAGGACGGCCGGTGCACCGTCAAGGACTTTGCCGGCGTCAAGAGCTACGCCTGGGCGCTGCTCTCCAAGCCGGCCGGCTCGAGCGCGACGCTGACGCAGGAGGCGGCGGCCTCAGAGCTCGCCACCCTGAGCTACGACAAGGCGGGCCCCTACATCATCGAGCTGAAGGTGACCGACCAGACCGATCTCGAGAGCGCGGCGAGCACCTTCACGGTCAGCGTGCGCTCGTCGAACTAAGCGCCGCGCGCCTTGCGGGCCGGCCGCTCTGCGCGGCCGGCCGGCTCGCTCGACTGCCCGGCCTCCTCGTCGTCGAACTGCGGCCGGGGCAGCGGCTGCATGACGAGCTGGTCGAGCGTCGTCGAGCGGTAGACCTCGAGCATCCGCTCCTGGCCGAGCTTCCAGACCGCGTACATGGTGCACGAGGGCGTCAGCTTGCAGCTCCCCCGCGGGCTCAAGCAGAGGTTGACGACGATGGGGCCTTGGGCCGCCTCGATGACGTCGAGGAAGCTGATCTGCGCCTTGTCCTTGGCCAGCGAGAAGCCGCCGCTCTTGCCGCGCGTCGAGCGCAGCAGCCCCTTGTCGACCAGGCGCTTGAGAATCTTGGCGAGGAAGTCCTGCGGGATGGTCATCCGCCGGGCGATCTCGCGAAACGGCACCACCTCGTCCGCCGGGAGGGAGGCGAGGAAGACCATCGCCCGAAGGGCGTAGTCGATCTTGCGGCTGATCTTCAGAGTGTGCTGCATCCGGGTGGCCTCGCGAGCAAGTCAGGGATAGGTCTCGCCCGCTCGAAGGGTAAACGCGCGCGCCCGAGAACATCTTCTCCTTTTCACCCCCGCCGGCCCAGCACCTTCGGGAGACGAGCCCTCACGATGATCGACCTGCACGCCCACACCCGGGCCTCCGACGGCCAGTACCCCGCCGAAGAGCTCGTCCTCCGCGCGCGCGAGGCCGGCCTCAGCGTCCTCGGGGTGACCGACCACGACACGGTCGCCGGGCTGCCCGCTGCCCTCGAGGCCGGCGAGCGCGCCGGTCTGCGCGTCGTCCCGGGCATCGAGCTCTCCTCGTTCGTGCGCGGCCGGGAGGCCCACATCCTCGGCCACTTCATCGACCCGGACGACGAGCGGCTGCGCGGCTTCTCGCGCCTCCTGCGCGCCCAGCGCGAGCGGCGCATGGCGCGGATGGTCGAGAAGCTCCGCGCGCTCGGCGTGCGAGCGACCTTCGAGGAGGTCGTCGCCGAGAGCAGCGGCAAGAACCTCGGCCGCCCGCACCTCGCACGCGTGCTGGTCAAGCACGGCTACGTGCGCGACGTGAAGGAGGCCTTCGAGCGCTACCTCTCGGCGGGCAAGCCCGCCTTTGTCGAGCGCTACAAGCTCACCTCCGAGGAGGCCATCGAGCTGGTCGGCCGCGCCGGCGGCTGCGCGACGCTCGCGCACGCCTTCGCGAGCCGCCTCTCGCGCGAGGAGATCGTCCTGCTGAAGGAGCAGGGGCTCGCGGGGCTCGAGGTCGCCCACCCCGACCACTCGCCGGACGAGCGTGCCGAGGCCGCCCGCCTCGCCGTCGAGCTCGACCTGGTGCCGACCGCGGGGAGCGACTTCCACGGCGAGCTCATCATGCCCGAGCGCCGTCTCGGAATGGCTACGATGAAAGAGCGGGAGCTCGAGCGACTCGAGGCCCGCGCCCGCGCGACCAAGGGGAGGATGACGATGAGCGGCGAAGTGCTCGCGGCCAAAGAATGCGTCCCGTGCCAGGGCGGAATCCCACCTCTTGCCGGCAAGGAGCTCGACGAGCTGGCCGCCCAGCTACCGACCTGGAAGGTGGTCGACGGCCATCACCTCGAGCGAGCCTTCAAGTTCAAGGACTTCAAAGAAGCGCTCGAGTTCACCAACCGCGTCGGCGCCCTCGCCGAGGGGGTGGGCCACCACCCGAACCTCCTGCTGTCGTGGGGCAAGGTGGTCGTCACCCTCTGGACCCACAAGATCGACGGGCTGCACGAGAGCGACTTCGTGCTCGCCGCGAAGATCGACCGCCTGTAGGCCGCGTCTTGGCGCGCGCCTGGCGCATCGCCTCCCTGCCCGGCCTGCGCCCGGCCTCGTAGACCGCGGGCCGGCGAGCGCAGCCGACTGCGAGCGCACGCCCCATCGCCTCGAACCAGAGGCAACCACTGGAAATCCAAGGCGGAAACCGAGCCTGGCGCGCCTGTCTTCCCGTTGACAGCCCCGACCCCGGGTTCCTATCCTGCCCGTCCCTGTCGACTGGAGCTGCCCGTGGTTCCGCTACAGACCTACCTGCCTATCGTCGTCGTGCTCGGACTCGCCGGCGTCCTGGGGCTCGGGCTGCTGTTGGCCGCCTCCATCCTCGGTCCGAAGCGGGTCACCGAGACGAAGGCCGCGGCCTTCGAGTGCGGCAGCGTCGCCTCGGGACACGCGCGCAAGCGCTTCGCCGTGAAGTTCTACGTCGTCGCCCTGCTCTTCATCGTCTTCGACCTGGAGGCGGTCTTCTTCTACCCGTGGGCGGTGCAGCTTCGCGCGCTCGGCTGGTTCGGGTTCGTGGAGATGGCCCTCTTCGCGGCGACGCTGCTCGTCGGCCTGGTCTACGTCTGGAAGAAGGGCGCGCTCGACTGGGAATGAGCCGCGCAGAGCGGGCCCGCCAACGCCGGAGCCCACAGAGAAGGCTTCGACACGATGACAGACCGAGCGATCGACATGGCCCCGGCCATCGCGACCCGGCGCGAGGAGGCGATGGGCTTTCTCGAGGGCCTGGTCTCCAAGGGCCTGGGCTGGGCGCGCAGCTTCTCGCTCTTCGTCTACCCCTACTCCACCGCCTGCTGCGCGATGGAGTACATGAGCGTGGCGGCGAGCCGCTACGACATCGCGCGCTTTGGCGCCGAGTTCCCGCGCTTCTCACCGCGCCAGGCTGATCTGCTGCTGGTCGTCGGCACCATCAACCAGAAGCAGGCGCCCATCCTCAAGCGCGTCTACGAGCAGATGTGCGAGCCGAAGTGGGTCATCGCCTTCGGTGTCTGCGCGAGCTCGGGCGGCTTCTACGACAACTACGCGGTGGTCCAGGGCATCGACCGGGTCATCCCGGTCGACGTCTACATCCCGGGCTGCCCGCCGCGGCCCGAGCAAGTGCTCGACGGCCTGAAGACGCTCCAGGAGAAGATCCAGCGCGGGCGCCACGGGCTCATCGAGCGGCCTGCTCCCCAGGAGCCCGGCAGGTCGGGCGCGGTCGAGCTGCCGCAGGGCCCGCCGCGCCGCTGAGGTCCCCGTTCGTCCGCGCGCCGCGTCTGCGGCCGCTCCGCTGTGTGCTAGCCTCCCCGCCGGTGAAGACCCCCGCCCCCGAATCACGCCCCACTTCGCCCCTGCGCTTTCCGCCGCCGCGCGCGGCCTGGGAGAGGCCCGCGCCCGCGGGCTGGATCTCGAGCCTGCACTTGTGGGCGCTGCGCGTGCTCGAGCTGCTCGCGAGCGTGGGCGCCGCGCTGCTCTCGACCCGCCTCGCGGTCCTGGCCTGGGCGATGACCGACCGGCCGCTCGAAGGGGCGCGCTTCGCGGGGTGGTTGCTCGTCTGCTGCCTCGCCGTGCTGCTCGGCGCCGCGCCCATCGCCTGGCTCGTCCGTCGCCTGGGCGGCATCGCGCTGGTCGCCGAGATGTTCGCCGACACCGACCGGCTCGCGCGGGTCCAGGGCCGTCCGCCGGTCTGGCCGGACGAGCCGCCGGCCGACGCCGGAGCGCTTCGCCTCGCCCACCTCTCCGACCTGCACCTCGCCGAGAGTGAGGAGATCCGGCTCGTCGAAGGAGAGCGGCCGCCGGGAAACCGCGCTTTCGCCGAGCTGCTGGAGACCCCCGAGATCGCCGAGTCCGAGGTCTTGCTCGTGACCGGCGACATCACCGACCGCGGCACGGCGGCCACCTGGCAGGTCTTCTTCGAGGCGCTCGACAAGCACGGGCTCGCCGAAAGGACCCTGCTCGTTCCCGGCAACCACGACCTCATGCTGGTCCGCGCGCTCGAGCCCGGTCACGTGATGGAGCGAGCGCTGAGCGTCGACCGCTTCGCCATCATCCAGCTCGCGAACCTCTACAAGTTCGCCGAGGCGTTCGCGAAGACGCTCGGGGGCCGTCACGGAGTCGTGGCGCGCGATGCGGCCCTTGGGCTCCCGGAGGGCGCGGGCGGGTGGGCCCCGGCCGACATGCGCAGCGTCGTGACCTTCGTCGAGGCCTGGCGCCACGTCCAGGCGAAGGTCGAGCCGCTGCTCGACTCGCTGCCGGCCGAGAGCACTCCGACGCTGCGGCCGCTGCACCTCGTCTCCGACTGGCGCAGGCTCAAGGCCCACGCGGCCCGGATCGAAGACGCCCGTGCCCGGCTGCTCGCGCTCTTCCCGGTCGCCGTGCCGCTTGCCTCGAAGGACGCGGTGGTCTTCGTGCTCAACTCCTGCACCCTCGTCTCGCGCCACCCGGCGTTCAACGCCTTTGGCATGGTCGGCAAGGCGCAGCACCAGAGGCTCGACCAGCTCGCGCGCTGCTTTCCGCAGCGGCTGCGGCTGGTCGCCCTGCACCACCACCTCGTGCGGCGCGGCGAGGAGCTGGCGACCGACCTTCGCGACCGGGTCTTCGCGCGCTTTGGTCTGCTCGGCGATTGGTGGCGCCTGGTGCGCTTCTGCCGGGAGCAGGGCATACGGGCGGTGCTCAACGGCCACCGCCACCTCTCGTACGAGCTGCGGCTGCCGAACGGAACGGTCTTGCTCGCCGCGCCCTCGTCGACGATTGGCGACGAGCTCAGCCACGACACGCGACCTCAGTTCGGCTTCTTGCGGTTCCCCATCGAGCCGCTCCCCATCCAAGCCGTGAGCGCGCATCGCTCCGTGGTCCGGCTTCCGGCGCCGGCCGGGACACTGTCTGCCGAGAAGGTGGCTTGAGCGGTTGCGGGAGTCGGGACTCCCCGACGAAGGCCGGCCTTCGACCGTGGAAGCGGCGGATTCCATCCGTTGCTGGAATCGACAACCGACCGCGGATGACCGGCCTTCGACCGTTGAGGCGGCGGATTCCAACCGTTGCGGGCGTCGCTTTCGACGGTTGATGCGACGGGCTCCAGCCGTTGCGGGCGTCGCCTTCGACGGTTGAAGTGACGCGACCGAACCGTTGCTGCCATCGGTGCCGACCGGAGCTGACCGGTCCTTCTACCGTTGAAGCGACCGGCTCCGACCGTTGCTGGAATCGACAACCGACCGCGGATGACCGGCCTTCTACCGTTGAAGCGACCGGCTCCGACCGTTGCTGCCATCGGTGCCAACCGGAGCTGACCGGTCCTTCTGCCGTTGAAGCGACGGGGGCCTACCCTCGTTGATGCGGCGGCTCCGGTAGTTGATGCCTGAGCCAACCGTAGTCGAGCCGGGCTTATACCCGAGGCGCCACGGGTAGGATCGGTTGTTGAAAGTTCAGCATCGCCAGGCCCCCGGGGCGACACCGCTCGCTGTCAGTCCGGCAATCGCGGGGCCGAGCTTGGCGCGTCTTCCCGCCTTCGGGCGCCATCACCCGCGATCGCCCCATCCACCCAAAGCGAAAGGGCCCGCGACCGTCTCGCCGCGGGCCCTTCGGATTTGGAACCACGAGGCTCGCTACTGAACCAGGCTCGCCTGCGTGTCGGTCAGCTTGGTCACGACCTTGTCGCCGAGGACGAGCTCGCGAATCGAGCGGACGATGAGGCCCGCCGAGGCGTTCTCCTTGACGTCGAAGACCACGATCTGGGCGACGGTCTCCTCGGGGTACTCGCGCGCCTCGTCCTCTCCGCCCGTGTGATAGAGCGGGTCGCCTTGGCGCACGACCGAGAAGGTGTTGCCCTCCTCGACGCCGTCGCGCGAGCCCTTGTCGATGAACACGACGTGGTGCTCGCCGAACAGCGGGATGGTGGGGATGAGCGAGGCGAGGATGACGCCCTGGATCTCGCGCATGTTCGGCTTGGTGATGATCTGGCGCTCGAAGTTGCCGAGCGGGCCGATGAAGTCGCCGCGGTGGATGTCCTCGATGGTGCTCTCGATGATGCCGGTGACGATCTTCTGCTCTATCCCAGTGACGCGCAGAGTGCCGACGACGTGCGTCATGAAGCCGTAGTGCTCGCCGGTCACCGGGTGCGTCACCTTGCCGCCCGTCCGGAAGATCGAGTAGCGCTCACCGAGCCGCACCGCCGAGTGGTTGCGGAAGCGCAGGTAGACCTTGTCGTAGGTCGACAGCATCTGCTTCTCGGCCCAGGCGCGGTCGATGACGCCGGCCTCGTCGAGCTCGCGCTGGGTGACCAGGCCGTCCTGGCGCAGCATGCCCTTCTTCTCGGGGATGTAGCCGATGCGCCTGCCCTCGGCCAGGGCGACGATGTCCTCCTCCTGCCCGAGCAGATCGACCTTGTGGATGCTGCCTGCGGTCAGGTCGGCGACCTCGGTGGGCATCGGCAGCCCGGCCGCCTCCTCGGCGCCCGCGGCCCCAGCGGCGACCTCCATCGGCATCTCCTCGGAGGCCGAGGGGTAGAAGCGTACGAGGTTGCCCGGGTAGATCCAGTGGGGATTCTCGATCTCGGGGTTGTACGACCAGACCTTCGGCCAGTACCAGGGGTTGCCCAGGAAGCGCTGCGACAGGTCCCAGAGGGTGTCGCCGGGGCGCACCGTGTAGGTCTCGGCGACCTGCTCGACGCCCTGCTGCGTCGGGGAGACCGACGTGGGCGCGGCGACCTCGACGCTGCTCGACTCGGGCTCGACCACCTCGGGCCCGCCGGCCTGTTCGGCCTCATCGTCGAACTGCTCGGCTTCGGAGTCCTGGGCGAGGACGCCGCCCGGGATGAGCACGGCGGCCAGAGCCGCGATGATTGCCCGCTTCATGTTTCCTCCTCGAGCGCTCTACTGCACAGCCGATGCACCGCCATCGTCCGCGAATTGGGTCAGCTCGCCCCGCGCCTGCCTCGCCGCGGGGCTCGTCGGATATCTCTTTATCACCTGTGTCAGCAGGGCACGCGCGTCGGCCATGCGCTCGAGCGCCAGCTCGCACTGGGCCGCCGACAGCATCGCCTCCGGCGCCTGCTTCGAGAGCGGATAGTGATTGGCGACCCGCTCGAAGGTCCAGATCGCCAACTTCAGCTCTCCGCTCTTCTTCAACGCCAGCCCCGAGGCGTAGAGCACCTCGGCCGCACGCGGGTGCGTCGGATAGCGATCGCACAGCGCGAGCGCGGCGTCGGAGCCTCGCGCCGTGTCCCCGAGCGCGATGGACTTGGCCACCGCCTGGAACTGCTGCTCGGGGCTCTGCTTGGCCTTCTTCGCGATGATCGCCGAGAGAAACTCGTCGTCGTCGACCGCTTCCGGCTCCACCTTCACTTGAGCCAGGTGCTGGGGAACGTAGGCGCTCTTCTCTGCGCGCGGCTCGGAGGGGCGCGCGGTCGCGGCGCTCGCGACGGGCGCGGCCCGCGGGCCCGAGAGCGCGAGGAGCGCGTCGATGCGCCCCTCGAGCGACTCGAGCCGGCGCTCGAGCTCGGCCTGGCGCGTGGACATCGCCTGGATCTGGGCGCGGGTCTCAGCGTCCGGTCGCGCCGTCGCGCAGCCGCTCGCGAGCCACGCACCCATGGCCGTCGCACCAAGCATCGCCAGGCCCGGGAATCCGCTTCGGCGGGTCTTTCGCAGCTTGGAAGCCGTCGCGCGCTCCGCTCGCAAGTGACCATAAATCAAGGACAAATCGACGTGGAATGATAAGTGTCGGCTCGAAGAGGTGTCAAGAAATCGACCGGTTTCCCGCCAGTCGAGAAGGCCCGGGGCGACGGCGGCGGAGCTGCCGTGACGTCGAGCCGGCGGGAATGCTTCCGGATTTCCCGCGGCCACACGGGTCAGAGGACGACGCAGGCGAGGTGCCTGCCGGTGACCCCGCGGTCGCGCCGGTGACTGAAGAAGCGCCGGGCGTCGCAGCTCGTGCAGCACGGCAGGACCTCGATAGCCTCGGGTCTCAGGCCCGCCTCGAGGAGCGCGAGCCGGCTCGCCTCGGCCACGTCGAGATGCGGGCGAGGCCCGCCGCGGGCGACCACCCCGGGGCCGAAGAGCGCCTCGAACTGCGCGGCCACCTCCTCGCCGACCTCGTAACAGCAGCGCCGGATGGAAGGGCCGATGGCGGCGAACATGCGCTTGGGATCCGCGCCGTACAGCGCCTGGAGGCGCCCGGCCGCCTTGCCGGCGATGAGGAGCGCGGCGCTGCGCCAGCCGGCGTGCACGGCGGCGCCGGCGGCGACGTCGGGGGCGTAGAGGAGGACCGGGACGCAGTCGGCGGTGCGGACCGCGAGCCCGACGCCTCTGGTCCGGGTGACGAGCGCGTCGGCCTCGCCGACGGTGGCGGGCATCGAGTCGCCGGGGGAGGCCGAGTCGATCTCGAGGATCCGGTCGCCGTGCACCTGGTGGGCGGTGACGAGTTGGTTGGCGGTGAGCTCGAGCGCCGACGCGAAGCGGCGGCCGTTCTCCTCGACCCGCGCCAGGTCGTCGCCCACCGAGCGGCCCAGGTTGAGCGAAGAGTACGGGCCTTCGCTTACCCCGCCCTCGCGAGTCGAGAAGGCGTGCCGGACCGGAAATCGCTCTGCCTTCAAGTACATGGGCCAGCCTCGGGGATGCGTGCCGCGCGAGTCTTCGCCGGCAGTCTAGCCGCATGAGGGAGCCGGGCGCGAACTGTCGGCCCTCCTGCGGCGCGATGACGCCCTCTTGCCCGTCACCCGGGCCGTCAACCCTGCGTTTCCACCGCGGTTTTCGGCTCACAGGGCCCCCGCCCGCGGGGGGCGGCCCCCGCGGGCTCACTTGCGTTGACAGCCCGACATCGAGCCGCCAAGAATGGCTGGCCTCTCACGCAGACCGAGCGGCTTGATCCACGGCCCCTCGTCCGACGGCTTACCGCCGCCGAGGCGCCGCGATCACCGCCGCAACGGAGAGCTCGAGCCCATGTCTGGTCCACCGTCTACATCGATTGGCCGCAAGATAGTCCTGACGGTGGGCGTGCCGATGCTCGTCGCCGCGCTGGTGGGCGCGGGCATCTCGTGGCTCAAGGCGCAGGAGATCCTGCGGCAGAGCGCCGCCGAAGAGGCCACCCTGCTGGCCGACGTGGTGGCGACGAGCTTCGAGCTGGCCCTCGAGGGTGAGCAGCCCGAGGCGCGCGGACACGGGCATATCGGCGCGCTCCTCGAGTCCGAGCACCGCCTGCTCGAGTCGGTCCAAGCGCTTCGGGTGGTCGACGACCAGGGCATCATCCGCTGGTCGCGCCATCCCGCCGAGCAAGGCGGGCACGTCGCCGACGCGCAGCGGCTGCTCGCGACCCCGCCCGAGGGCGCGATGTTCCCGGAGAGCGGCGAATACGTGCGCCCGCTGGGCGGCCAGGCCTGTGCCCGCTGCCACGGGGACAAGGGTGCCCGGCGCGGTGCGGTCCAAGTCTCCATCACCAAGCCGCGCCAGGTCGAGGACGTCGGGCGCTTCTTCACCGCGGTGCTCGCCTTCACCGCGCTGCTCGCCGCCGCCCTGATCCTCGCCACCGGCCTCGCGCTGCGGCGCACCGTGACCCGCCCGATAGCCCGGCTGGTCGAGGTGATGCATCGGGCCGAGAAGGGCGACTTCTTCGTGCGCGCCGAGGCCGAGTCGCGCGACGAGATCGGCCACCTCTCGGGCGCCTTCAACTCGATGCTCGCGAAGATCACCGAGCTGAAGGTGGCCGAGATCGAGACCGGCCGGGAGCTCGAGTCGATGCAGCGCGAGCTCGTGCTCAAGGCCGAGCTCGAGCGCCGGGTGCAGGAGGTGACGCTGCTGCTCGACGTCGCCCGCTCGCTCAACTCGACCCTCGAGCTCTCGGAGATCCTCAACCGGGTCACCGAGATGGTCGGGGTGAGGATGAAGATGGACCAGTTCGCCGTCATGCTGCTCGACGCGCCGGCGGCCAAGCTCGACGTCGCGGCGAGCTTCGGCTTGGACAAGGAGAAGATGGCCGGCTTCCGGCTGTCGCTGGGCGAAGGCGCCTCGGGGATCGCCGCGAAGACGCGCGAGACGCTCTACGTCCCGGACATCCACAGCGATGGGCGCTGGGTCGTGGGGCCGCAGGACCCGAAGAGCGACACCTCGGCACTGTGCGTGCCGCTGGTCTGGAAGGAGGAGGTGGTCGGGGTCCTCAACTTCGTGCGCTTCGCCAAGGCCGCCTTCAGCGAGAACGACATCGTCCTGCTGCAGCTCGTCGCCAGCCACGCCGCGATGGCGATAGTCAACGCCCGGCTCTTCTCGGAGACCAAGGAGCTGACGCTCACCGACGCGCTGACCGGGGTCTTCAACCGCCGGCACCTCTTCTCGCGGCTCGAGCTCGAGGTGGCCCGCGCCCAGCGCTTCGGCTCGCCGCTGTCGGTGGCCATGGTGGACATCGACCATTTCAAGCGGCTCAACGACACGCACGGGCATCCGGCCGGAGACGAGGTGCTCAAGCTGGTCGCCTCGCTGCTGCAGGGGGCGGTGCGCAAGGTGGACACCGTGGCCCGCTATGGCGGCGAGGAGTTCATGGTGCTGCTGCCGCGCAGCGAGCGCGACGAGGCCTTCGAGGTCGCCGAGGAGCTGCGCCTGCTCATCGCGCAGACGGCTTTTCCCCACGCCGATCAGCAGCCGGGCGGCCGCATCACCGTGTCGATCGGCGTGGCGAGCTTCCAGCGCGATGGCGAGTCGATCGAGGCGCTGGTCGACGCGGTCGACGCGGCGCTCTACGCCTCGAAGCGGGGCGGTCGCAATAAGGTCAGTCTCTACGAGCGCGGCATGGAGGCGCAGCCCGGCCGCGAGCCGGGGCCGGAGACGAGCGGGGCTCTCCCCGCCGGCTCGAAGCAGTCTGCGTCGTAGCCCCGCGGGCGCCGGCTGCGAGAGGTGTCGCGAAGTCTCCCCGTGGCCTCGGCCCGCCATCGGCGCACCCCGAGCTTGCAGCGGGGCCTTGGCAGAGCTGCGGCTTGCCGTAGAACCACGCGCGCGAGCGAGAGAAAGCCCCCTCTCCCGCGCTTGCGCGGGAAGAAGGGATCTAGGGGAGCCCTGCTGTCGGCTCGACGCTCGTGCCCAACCACAGCCCGGGCTTCGCCCGGAACCCAAGCGATCGGTCGCAGGTCGGCAGGGGCGCCAGACTTCGTGCAGGTCGTGAAGGGCGCCACGCCTAAGCTTGCGGAAACCCTGGGGTCGTCGAATCGCTCAGATTTCGCGCTCGCTTTGGGGATCGCGCGCTCAGACGCGGCCCGCAACGGCAGCAAACGTCGGAGGGAGCGCACGATCTCCGAGCATAGCTACCCGACGGATCCCAAATCGCCCGGCGCCACCTGCACGAGCTCTGGGGCGCATAGCAATGCGCCCGGCGCGGCCCTCCGGAATCGTGCTGCCGCGCGACGAATCTCGAGGTTAGTAGTTCAGAGGAGCATTGGTGGTTGTTGGTTTGGACCGTCCCCACCACGCACGAAGCGGCCGCGGAAGTCTTCTCGGCTCTCTCTCTCGAGCACGCGCAAGGGAGCGGAAGTCCCCTTCTCCTGCGCCTGCGCGGAGAGCGGGGCGCTTTGACCGTCGGCACGCTCCAGGGCATGCCGAGGATCCGCCGGGGGAGCCGGCGTCATGCCCTCCCCTTCCGCGCGAACGAAAACCCCGGGAGCCGACTGCGCCCGGGGTTCGTTGGACACCGCGCTGTCCGAGGGCCTGCTAGCCGCCGGGGTTGATCGAGGTGATCTTCATAAGATCCAAGCCGCCGGTATAGCCGTAAGAGACGTACACGTCATAGCCGTAGACCGTCACGCCCACCTTCGCGTCGGCGGTGATCCTCTGCGGCCCTGCCTGGCTCGAGGAGATGGGCACGCGGTAGACCTGATAGCCGCCGGAGATGCTCCCGACTTGCAGCCCGGGGAAGTTGGCGGTCGTCAGGTTGCGGTTGTTGACCCGGATGTCTGCACTGGCCGACTGCGTGACGAGCGACAGGTAGTTGTGCTTGAGGGTCGGCGAGGTGAGCACGTTGTAGTCCATGCGCCACTGCTCGATCGGCGGGGTGAGGATGAGCGCCGGGTCGCCCTCGTCGGCGTTGGGGTTGGCGCTCTGACCGGTGAAGTACTGGGAGAGCATGATCGGCTGGTCGGAGACGATGGTGAAATCGCTCGAGTGCACGAACTCGACCCAGGGCGCAGTCGGTCGCGAAGAGTCCATCGGCGGCAGCGTGCAGGCGCCGTTCGCGCAGACTCCCGGCTGGATCACCGTGCCCGGAGGCGGCGAGATGGTGAAGCGCGTGCCGTTCGGGCAGCTATTCGTCCCGCAGCCAGCGACGACGCGCCAATAGTCGGGCGAGGGCTGCCCGACCGGCGCTCCGCTCGCGGTCTTGTACGGGACCGACTTGACCCCCGCGTAGCTCTTACCCCACGACGAGAAGGGCACCATCATCTCTTCGATGTGGTCGCAGGCGTACCGGTTGAACGGCTTGAAGGTGCAGTCGGCACCGGAGAAGACGGCGACCGGGGCAGGCTCGCTCGAGCTGCTCAGGCTCTCCGAGAGGATGACCGTGCCGGTCGGGTCGGAGGCGTAGCGACAGACATCACCGTAGCCCTGCGAGGCGACTTCGGAGGGCACGCACTGGACCGCGGCCCCATCTGCGTCGGTCCAAAACTGCAAGACGTCGTACTTGTTGAGCGTGTAGACCATCGTCGAGTCCTTCGAATTCTTGGCGATGGGCCGCCCGCTCGTCGCAGCGACCGTCGCCGCCGAGAACTTGATCGTCACCTTGGTGTTGTCCCGGACACCGACGACCGAGAAGAAGGCAGGAACCGGGAAGACCGGCCTGTTCTTGCAGGTCCTGACCAGGCTGCCGATGCACTGGTTGCCGTCTCCCGGGCAGTCGGCGCTGCTGGAGCACGGGAAGCTCGCCGGTCCTGTCAGCGTGATGTGCTCCTGACCGAGGACCACGTAGGCGCTGCCGAGGATGTGCCCCGGGATCAACAACGAGCCGTCGTTGGTGTAGCTGCAGTTGGTGCATTCCCCGAACGCGTTGTATTCGGGCGCGCTGCCGGTGTAAGCGCCCACCGGGTTGAACTGGTAAGCGGTGATCGGCAGGTCAGAGACGACGTGATAGGCGTACGGCTGCAGGCCAGTTCCGCTCACCGACTGCCAGGGCAGCTTGATGATCTGCAGCGCGCCGGGCTGCACGGTGATGAAGCCGTTGGCGTCGGGCGACGGGATTGAAGGCGAGACGCCCTCGGCGCCGCCGACCGCCAGCTTCCGCGTCACCTTCACCTTTACCGCCGTCGTGTTGGGGTTCGAGACGACGATCGCGTACTCGCTGACCGCGGTCGGCTGGGTCCCCTCGTTCGCCCCGCCCTTGAAGCTGCGGTCGAGCAGGCTATTGGTCGTCACCGCCGCCCAATACTCGCAGCCCTGATACGACGACTCGCGCGCCGCCTGGCCGCACGGGTCATGACAGGCGTTCTCCCGGCAGGTCGCGCTCGGGGTCGAGTACTGATCGAAGGTGCGGCAGTCCTTGTCCTCGTAGGCGGTGCCATCTGCCTTGCAGATCTCGATGAATGTCGTCGAGCCCTCCTTGCAGCGCCTGTCGCCCGGCATGCAGAAAGGCTCGACGCAGGTCGGGGCTCCGCTCTCCTCGGAGCACTGGCCGGTGACAGGGCAATACTGCTTGAACCAAGCGAGACCGTCGGGCTGGCAGGTCTCGAGCGAGCGGCCGTCCTCGCTGCAGCGCTGGACGTCCGGCGTGCAGAGCTGGCAGCGGCCGTACTCGGGAACGCAGTAGGCCGGCGGACCGGTGTCCGGGTCCTGGCACGGCTGCTCAATCCACTCGTCGCCCTTCTCGCTGCACACCTCGACCGCCCGCTCGCCTTTGCAGCGCTGGGTCCCCGGCGTGCAGATGGCGCAGTAATAGCCCGTAGCCGCCGCAGTGCAGAACCCCTCGTCGGGACAGACCTCTGCATCGATCCAGGAACCGTCCTGGCAGGTCTCGATCGCCTTCTTCGGCGCCTGGGCGCAACGCAGCGCGCCCGTCGTGCAGACCGTGACTCCGGCGTCGGGCTCGGGCTCGACCGGCCTCGGCTTGCAGGTACCGGTGACGGCCTCGCAGTAATGATCGGTCGGGCAGCCCACGTCGCTCTGGCAGTAGCAGGTGCCGTAGCGGGCGATCTGGCCGGACGGGCACTCGATGATGCCCGCGTCGTAGTCGGTCACGGGCTTGAGCTGCGGGTCGTCGCCACAGGCACCAGCGAGCAGAACGGCAAACGCGAGCGCGGCAACGGGTGCAGGCCGAATGGACATGGGGACCTCCCCTGGCTTTCTGGGCGGCGAGAAAAAGTGTCCCTTTATACAAGATTGCCTGCCCAACTTGAACTCGGGCGTACGCCGGGCCGCCCGCCGCTCGCGCCGAGGCGCATGGAGGGCGGAGGGCGCTCGGGGCCGCGAGGGCTCAAAGACGCCCACGGGCCAGCGCCCCGGTCTCGGCGCTGGCCCGTCCGCAAGGCGTCGGCAATAAGCCTCAGCTCTCGAGCTTGTCCAGGTTCTCGATGACCTGGTCCCACTCGTCGCCCGAGCCCTTCTTCGGCGGCTGGATGTTTTGGGGGATGGTCATCACGAGCGTCGCCTCGGGCTCGGGATGCGGTCTGGGCGGCGCACCGGCCGGTGCACCGGAGGCTGGCGGGGCTGCTGGAGCGGCCGGCCTGCATACGGGCCGGGCAACCGGATTTCCAGCGACTGGCCGGGCGACGACGGGCCGCGCCGCGGTCGGCTGGCCCGCCTTCTTGTAGCGGGCGAGCTCGAGCTCGGCGACCTTGAGCACCTTCGCCTTCTCCTGCACCGCGGCCTGCAGCTTCGCGACCTCGGCGAGCCGCTGCTGCTCCTTGCGCTCGAGCTCGGCCTTCTGCTTCGCGCCGAGATCCTCGAGCTGCTTGGCGTGCCGCGCCTCGAGCTCCTTGCGCTCGCGCAGCTCCAACTGCAGCCGCTGGAGCACCTGGTTCGCCTTGCCTTCGATCTGGGCCACCCTGGCCGCCGCTTCACGCTCGGCGCGCGCCTTTGCGCCGCTGGCCGTCTCGAGCGCCTGCTCCATCTCCTGGATGCGCTTGGTCCGCGCCGCGAGCTTCTGGTTGAGCTCGTTGACGGCCTGCGCGTGCTCAACCTTGCCCGACTCGAGCCCCTCGGCGAGCTGCGAGGCGCGGGCCTGCTCCTTGGCGAGGTTCGCGCTGAGCTCCTCGACCTCACGGCGCCGCTCGGCCCGCTCGGTGTTGAGGGCGCTGGAGAGCTCGTTTGCCTTCGCGTCCCGCTGGGCGAGTCCCTGCGACATCTCGCGGCGCAGCTCCTCCTTCTCGGCGAAGAGCGCCTCGAGGCGCTTGGAGAGATCGCCCAACTCGGCGATGCGCGAGGCGAGCTCGTGGCGCACGCCATCGAGCTCCTTGGAGAGCGCCCCCTGAGCCTGCGCAGCCTGCTGGGCCTGGCGCTCGGCCTCGGCGCGAACCGAGGCGAGCCTCGCCTCGAGCGTCTTGATCTGCTCGCTCCGGGTGAGCTGCTCGCGCTGGGCCGCCTCCTGCAGGCGTCTGGCTTCCACGGCCAGCCGCTCGCGCTTGCGCCGCTCGTCGGCGAGCTCCTGGCTGCGGGCGGCGAGATCGTTCTGCAGCAGCTCCTCGCGCTGCCCGAGCTCGGTGGCGAGCGCGGCGAGCCGCTCCTCCAGCCCGGTCTCGCGGCTCTCGGACTCGGCGAGATGGGCGCGAAGGTCGGCGACCTCGGCCTCGCGGGTACCGAGCGCGTTCTTCACCTCGCTGAGCACCGCCGACAGCTCCTCGCCGAGCTCGTTGGCAAGGTCGCGCTCGCCGGTGAGCGCGCCGATCTGCGCCTCGAGCTGCTCGATGCGCTCGGAGTAAGCCTCGTTGTCCCCGGTCCTCGCCTGCTGCTCGGCAGCCAGCGCTCCCTTGAGGGCGGCGACCTCCTCGGCTCGCCCGTCCTTCTCGGCCTCGAGCGCCTGCTCGAGCGACTCGATGCGTCGCCCGAGGTCAGCCTCGCGGGCGCGGGCCTGCTCGGCCGCCGTGGCCATCTGCCCGTTGAGATCGGCCTCGCGAGCCTGCGCAGCCTCGGCGGCCGCCTGCAGCTCACCGCGCAGCCGCTCGACCTCAGAGCGGGCAGCCTGCAGGTCGGCCTCGCGCTCGGCCTTCTCCTGGCGAACCTGCGCCAGCTCGGCAGAGACCGCCGCGATCTGCTGCTGGAGCGCCGCGATCTGCCCTTCGCGCTGCGCCTTCTCCTGGCGGGTCTTCTCGAGGTCGGCCGACAGCCGCGCCCCCTCGTCGCGCGCGGCGGCCAGCTCGGCCTGCAGCCCAGCCTCGCGCTCGGCGGCCTCCTGGCGTGTCGCCTCGAGCTCGCCCTCGAGCTCGCCGAGGTGCGAGAGGTGTCCGGCGATCTGGTCCTGGAGGTGGGCCTCGCTGCGGGCCTTGGCGCTCTCGAGCTCGGTGAGCGACTGCTCGAGCCGCGCGATGCTCGCCTTGTGCTCGCCAATCTCGGCCTGCAGGCGCGCCTCTTCGCCGGCCTTGGCCTGCGCCAGGGCTTCGAGCTCGCCCTGCAGCCTCGCCTCCTCGTCGGCCTTGGCCTGCGCGAGCGCCTCGATCTCACCCTTGAGCTCGGAGAGGCTCGCGTCGCGATCCGAAACCACGCCGAGCAGCTCGTCTTCGCGCGCGCGGGCCTGGCTTCGCGTCTGCTCGAGGGCGGACTCGAGGCCCGTGATCTGGCCCGACAGCTCCTCCTCGCGCCGCGCCTTGGCCTCGCCGAGCGCCTGGAGATCGGCCTCGAGTCCCGAGATGCGCTGGTCGCGGTCGGCGACCTCGCCCGTGAGCTGCTGCTCGAGCTGGGCCGCCTCCGAGCGGGTCTGCTCGAGCTCGCGCGACAAACCTTCGATCTGCCCGCCCAGCTCTGCCTCCGAGGCGCGCTTGGCCTCCGAGAGCTCCGCGAAGCGCTGATCGCGCTCCTGCTCGCTGAGGGCCTTGGCCTGTTCGAGGGCCGCGAAGCGCTCGTCGTGCTCGGCCTCGCTCCGAGCCTTGGCCTGCTCGAGCGTCGCGTAGCGCTCGTCGCGTTCGCGCTCGCCCTGGGCCTTCGCCTCGGTCAGCTCGGCGTGACGGCGCGCGGCCTCTTCGAGATCGGTGTTGGCCTGGGCGAGCTCGCCGCGGGTCTGCTCGAGATCGGCCGACAGCTCGTCGATGGTCGCGCTCAGCTCGGACTCGACCTGCTCGCTGTGGGTCTTGATGGCCTCGAGCTCGCCCTCGAGCTCGCCGATGTGCGCGAGGTCCTCGGAGATCTTGTTGGAGAGCTCCTCTTCCTTCGAGACGGCGCGTTCGTGCTCGGCGGCCAGCTCGCTCTCGAGCGTCTCTATCCGCTCGTCGCGCTGGGCGAGCCTCTCGGTGAGCGACTGGTGCAGGCCATCGCGCTGCAGCCGCAGGGCGTCGCGCTCTGCGCTCGCCTCGGCGAGGTCCTGTTCGGCCTCCTCGAGCTGCGCGAGCAGCTCCTCGCGTTGGCGCCTCTCCTCCTGCTGCCGTTCGTCAGCCTCCGAGCGCAGCAGCCCGAACCCCGCCTCAGCCTCCTCGAGCTGTCGCTGCAGGCTGCGCAGCTCCTGCTCGCGCGCGGCCAAGCTTCGCGACAGCTCCTCCTCGGCTGCGCGCCGCTCGCGGGCGGCCTCGCCCAGCCGCAGGTCTCGCTCGCGCGCGAGCCGCCCGAGCTCTTCGCGGGTCCCCCCGAGATCCTCGATCAGCCCGGAGATCTCCGTCTCGCGCATGGCGACGACATGCAGCAGCTCGCGCTCGCGCATGTCCGCCTGCAGCGTCTCGACCTGGGCCTGCTTCTCGAGCGCCTCGTAATCGCGATGGGCGTTCTCGATCTCGACCGAACGGGCCGACAGCTCGTCGTCGCGCTGGCGCAGCTCCTTCTTGAGAAGGTTGATCTCCTTCTCTTTGCCCGCGACGACCTCGATGAGCTCCTTCTCCTGCGAAAACTTCTGCAGCAGCAGGTCGTCTATCGCCGCGCCGTGCTCGTGCTCCTTCGTGACGAAGGCGGTCTGCGCCTCGTTGAAGCGCCGCAGCAGGTCGTCGACCTGCTTCTTGAGCGCCTGGATCTCCACGTCCTTCTCGTGGAGCCTGTCGTCGAGCGTGAGCAGCTCGCGCTCGCGCGCGGCCCAGACTTCGCTGATGCGCGCAAGCTGGCTCTCGCGCGCCTTGACCTCGTCGCGCAGGACCTGGAGCTTGCCCTCGGGGGTGGCGAGCAGCTCGCGCCTGATCTGCGGGCGCCGCTGGCTCTTCGCCTCGGCGAGCAGCTCGGCCTTGCGGTCGGCGATGGAGCCGAACGTGCGCTCGAGGAAGTGGCGATCGTCATCGGTGATGGCGCTGCGCCGCTCACGCCGCGGCACCGGCGGCGGGCGAGGCCCCTGGGGCGAGCCCGGGATCGGCGGCGGTTGGCCCGCGGCCGGCTCCTCCCCCTCGGCGGCCTGAGGGGGCTCGGAGACCCGCCCGAACGCCTCGTCGATGTCCTCATCGCCCTCGGCGCTGATCACCGAGTCGTCGGCGAGCTCGACCGGCCGGTTCAGCAACTCGACGGCCATCGCCGCGACCGCCTCCTGCTCGAAGGGGATGCGAAGGTACCCGTCGGCCGCGTTCGAGCTTGACCGGTGAGCCTCGAGCGCCTCCTGGTTCGCCTCCGACACGAGCAAGATGGGAAACTGCCCGCTGAAGCGCTTCTTCCAGGCGCCGCAGAGAGAGAAACCCGGTTGGTCGGGCAGCTCGGCTCGCAAGACGACGAGGTTCGGGGTGCGGTTCTCGAGCTCTCGCAGGGCCTCGGCCGCGCTGCTCGCCAGCGCGGTCTGAAAGCCCGCCTGGCGCAGGGCGGCAGCGATGTTGAGCCCAAGCTCCTGCTGGTGGTCG
Source organism: Myxococcales bacterium UBA5297 (assembly GCA_002408385.1). Taxonomy (GTDB): domain Bacteria; phylum Myxococcota; class Myxococcia; order Myxococcales; family UBA5297; genus UBA10939. The sequence goes on along the minus strand of DHSB01000120.1, from coordinate 27,912 downwards.
ACGATGAGAATCCGGCGTTCGTCCATGGCGTGAGATCTCGAGAAGGGGCTTTCGCCCGACGAAGAGCGAGGCGAAGCCCGGTATCCTAGCACGCGGCTCGCCACCGACGGGAAGGCGAGCGCGTTTTCGCAAGTGCTCAGATCGACGGGGAATTGCAGTGTCGCCGTCAGCCGCCGACCGGGGGCTCGTGCTCATCCCCAAAAGCTTGTCGGTCCGGCCGACGACACGCACTCAAGCGCGCTGCAAGGGCTTGATCTGGAACTCGCCCGTCAGCGCCCGGCGCGCCAGCGAAACCCGGAACGGCGCATAGCCGAACACGATGTGTCCAAGCCATTCGTCCGAAGGCGGCACGCCGCTCGCCACGGAAACCGGGCTGGTCGGCGCCGTTGCGGAGTCGACGCTCGCGAAGGAGGACAGAGGACTGGGCGCCTGAGGGCCCGCCTGCGGCAACACCGGCGCGGCGCCACGGGGAGGGCCGGAGTGCACTTCCTGGGGCGCGGCCACGCTTGGCACCTCTGGAATCGGCGGATGGGACGGCAGCGCAAGGCCCGCGCCAGCAGGCGGTGGGGCCTTTCCAGGCCCAGGCGGATGGGCAACGAAAGCGGGCTGGCAGCCCGCGCCATTCGGCGGCACCTGGGCACCGGGCACCGGCGAAAGCGCGGCCCTCGGCGCCTGCCCCGAGGCTCCGAGCACGGGGGAAACCGCTGTTACCGGCGGCTGCGCCTGCGCTCCGGCTGCGAGCGGATAGGTCGCCGGGGGTGGCTGCGCGTGGGACCTCGGTCCTGGCGCCTCGAAGCCCCTGGGGGTTTGAAGCGCAACCGGCGACAACGTCGGCTGCGGCTGCGCTCCGGCAGGCCGCCAGGCATCGCCGACCTCGGCGCCGCCGGGGGTGATCACCGATGCGGTTCGACCGAACACGGAATCCTGCGCGCCGGGTCGCTGAACGGGACCTGCCCCAGCCCCACCGCCTCCGGTCCCATGCTCAGGGTGGCCCGCGACGCCGGGAGGCGTCGGCACCCGACAGTCGACCGCCGGCGAATGGGGAGGATGGGCGCCTCCCGGACCGAGAACAGGTGGCTTGGAGCCAAGGACTGGGGGCTTTCCACCAATAACGGGAGGCAATGCGCCCCTCGGAGAAGCCGCTCCCGGCATCCGGACGATGGGAGGGAGCTGACCGTCTCCGGTAACCACCGGCCGATGCGGGGGCGAGCCCGGGCGGTCCCAAGGGAGAGCAGACACTGGCGCCGGACCGCCGGTGCCGAGCGCCGCCCCGTGCGCCGAGGGCGCCGTTGCACCCGCGCTCATGGCACCTCCGTGAGCGGAGAGCGGCGCAGGTGCGGGCGGCGAGACGGGCTCGTCCACCTCAGAGACGTCGTCAGGTGAAGCCTCGGGTAGGGCCGTCTCTGCATCGGTCCCCGCGGGCGATTCGACCGCAGGCGCGGAGCCAAGAACCTTGTCCCAAGGGAGCGGAGCGGAGGGCGCGGGTGCCGGTGCCCGAGTCGCTGGCCCGGCCGAAGAATCCTGCGTCAGCCCGGCGGCAGCGGGCCACTTTTCGATTTGAATCTCGGAGCCTTCAGGCACGGGGGGGGGCGTCGCCCACAATGAAGCGGACGACTTCGGGCTTTTCCAAGCGCCTGCCTCGGCCGAAGGCGTCCGCTCCACGTCCCACGGTTCCTCACGAGTGGCGGCGCCTTCCAACTCGCTCGCCTCGGAGAGCGCGCCGAATGCGCCCTGGGCGCCCGGTACCTGAAGCGGGTTTTCAGGCGGCGCTATCGGCCCCGCGCCCAGCGACTCGAGGTGCGCATCGGAGTAGGTCACCGAGCCGCCGGCCCCCGCGCCAGGAGTCAGCGAGGGTGCGACGGGCGCCGCCGCCGCGGGCCCACCGTTGTCGCCGGCCGAGCCCTGCAGCACTTCGAGCGGCTCGACAGGCCCATCGTCCCACGTCCAGGTCTCGAGAGGCTCTACCGAGTCCGAACGCCAGGCCGGAACAGCAGCCTGCTGTGCGCTCCGTCCGGCGTTGCCTCCGGGGCTTCCCTGCTCCACGTCCCACGGGTCGACAAGACCACCGGCATCCGGCTCGGGTTCGGACGGCGCGGTCGCGCCGGGCGACTCAGGCGCCCGCGGCGCCTCTTCCTCTCCAAAGAAGTGCTCTTTCGCGTCCGAAAGCCCGAGCTGTCCGTCGCCTCGGACGCCTGGGTCGACCGTGGGAGCTGGGGACTGCGCGCTCTTCGATGAGGCATCCGTCTCGGGCAAGGCCCCGAGCGCCCGGTCCGCAGGCGGCTTCTGTCGGAAAGGCTGGGCCGCCGCCTGGTGCTGCACCTGCTCGTCAGCGCCCGGAGTGAGGGGAAGCTCTGCTGCGCCTTCGACAGGGAGCGCTGTCGCCAGCAGGACCGGCTCATCCACCGCGGGGCCCGCGGCCGCTTCGTCGTCGTCCGAATCCGGAAGCAGCGTGCCCTCGATGAGCGGCTCGTCTGCCTGCTCGTCGGAAGGCGAGGCCTGTAGCTGCGCTGGGGCCGCGTGCTCGCTCGCGACGACTGCCGCAATCGGTTTCTCGGCGGCATGAGCGTCCGACGGCTCGGCCACCAACCCGGCGAGATCTGCTTCATAGGGATCAGCCGGGGGTGCGGCAGGCAGCTTCGAGGGCCAGGTTTCGATTTCCACGCCGGCCAGATCCGCCTCCAGCGGGTCGGCCCCGGCGACAGCCTCTCCACCTGGAGGCGCGGAATCGGGGGCAGGCGCCGAGGCTTCCTTGCCGACCGGAGCATCGGGCGAGCCGTCTTCGCCTCGGAGAAACGACTCGGAGACGAAAAGATTGGGCGCGGGCAGAGCCACCTGCGGAGCCGTGAGGGCCTCGGTGGTCGCGGCCTTGGGGCCCTCCGGCCGCCCGAAGGGATCGGTCATCCCGTCGCCGGAGCTCATCTCGAAGTGCGTCACGGTCGCGTCGTCGGGCTTGAACGAGCCGATGGAGGTGGGCGCATCGGACGAGACCTCGGGCGCCACGGACTCCGAAATGACGATCTGCTCGCCCAACTCGCCGAGCAGCCCGGCGTACAGCTTGAGCAGGTTGACCCTGGCAGCTTTGGAGCAGAGTCGAGAGTGGGCGCGTTTGGCAGCCGCCGCGCCGAGTGCGTTGCGCCGGGCAGGATCGTGCGCCAGGGCAATCAGGCTCCGGGCGAGCCCCTCGTCGTCACCGGGCGCGTGGAAGAGCGCGCAGGACTCGTCGAGGAGCTCACGGACCATCGGCAAATCGGAAGCGACCACCGGACGGCCGGCCGCAAGATAGTGGGCAATCTTGGAGACGGGGGCGCCCTGCATGGTCGTGCGCTCGCTGCGCTCGAAGGGCGCGACACCGACGTCGGCGGTCGCCAGCGCCTTGACCATGTCCTCTGGCGCCACCGGCTCGGTCAAATCCACAATCTCTGACAGCTTGCGGTATTTGATCATTTCCTCGAGCTGCAGCCGCCAGCTCGGGTGCTGCGGTCCCATGATGGCGAGCCTCAGCTCGCAGGACCTGCTCGCGATGGAGACCGCCGACAGCAGCGTCGCCAGGCCCTGCCAGGAGATCTGGCTGCCCGCGAAGATCACCCGCATCGGCACCCGGTCGGGCCGTGGGATGCCTGCCCCGGCGTACTGCTCCAGATCGACCGGGGTCGGAAATACCGAAATCCGTTCGCGCGCGACGCCCAGTCCCTGGACCAGCTTCGCGGTCACTTCGCAGCCCACCAGCACCGCATCCGCGTTCATCAGGCAGAACAGCTCCTGACGCCGCAGCTTGGCCATGAAGCGTCGATCGCTCTCGAGGTGCGGGTGCGTGTACTTCACCTCGATCGACGGGAAGCCCACGACCTCGTAGACGAGCTTGAAGCTGTGCTCCTCCTTGAGCTCGCAGACCGCGTATCCGCCATAGGGATCGGTGAAATGGACGAGGTGATACTCGTCGCTCTCGAGCTGGCGCCGCACCGCCCGTTCAAAGGCCTGGGCCCGCACCAGCAGGTCTCCTGAACCGACCGGAACGCGCATCAGGCGCGCGCCATGGAAACGCTCGATATGCGGGTGATCCGGGCTCTTGGCCGTCAGCGCATCGACGTTGAACGCCGTCAGCGACCGGAGCAGCTCAGTCGCACGGGCACTGGTCCCGGTCGGCTCGGGAACGACATCGAAGCTGCAATAGAGAACCTTGAGGGGGTCACCACTCACGCTGTCTTTCCCTATGAGACGACCGTAGTCGAACCTCCCCGAAACCGCCCATCGGTCAAGTGGTCGACAACCTCGACGGCCCCTCGTCGATTGCAGGTGACGCAGCAAGCTGTCTAGCGGATCTTCTCCGCGCATTCCAGCGCACGGTCGGCAGACAGGGAATTGTCCAGTATTAACCGGTAGAACGCTCTTTCAGAGCGGGTGTGCAGTCGGGAGCTCGGACCGCGCGTGCGCAACAGTCCAGTCAATCCGCGAATCTGCGAATGCGGCCTTGACCGCGAGAAGCCGATTGCACTAGAAGGCCCCTGCGAATGAGCGCGGGGCTCTGGTGGGGAGGTTTCCCATTCTTCTGCGGAGGACAATCCGGTGGGCGCGCGAGAGCGCCGCTCTGTCCAGGAGGCTCGTCGCCGAAGCATGGGCGGCCTACGTGGACCCGGAGCGAAGCGCGACCACCGGCTTGGGGGCAAGTATGGCGGATCTCAAGGTCATGACGGTTCGAGCCTTGCGCGATCTGGCGCGCAAGCACATCGGCCCGGGTTACTCGAAGCTCAAAACCAAGAGCGAGCTCGTCGCAGCCCTTTCTAAGGTGCTTCCCCGCTCCGTGCAGGAGGCGCTTGAGCCCAAGGAGCAACCGATGGAGAAGGAGCCCGTCGCGCAGCGACCCGTCGCACCCGAAGCTCAACCCGAGCAGCCCGCCCCCGAAGCGCAGCACGCCGCTGCGGCCTCGGAGCCCACGCCCGAGGCGCACCTCGTCGCCCGGGTGGCCGGCGAGCTCGCGGCGAGGCAGGCCGAAATCCCGCTCGTGGAGGAGAAGCCCGCCCCGGCCCCCGCGGCCGCACCCGAGTTCGACGAGCAGCTCGGCGAGCTTCCCGACAGCTACGGCGAGGACTCGGTGATGCTGCTGCCGAAGGACCCGTACTCGCTCTACCTCTACTGGGACTTCTCCAGAGAGACGGTCCAGCGGGCCTTCGAGTGGATGCCTGGCGTCCACACCAAGATCCGGGTCTACGCGGACAACGAGCTCGTGCGCGAGGTCGACTTCTCGCTCGACTCGCGAAGCTGGTATTTCCACGGCCTGCAGCCCAACCGCTCCTACCGGGTCGAGCTGGTCAGCCTCGCGGTCGACGGCCAGGTGCGCCGCATTGGCTCGGCCTCGAACACCGCGCGCCTGCCGCCCGACGGCCCCTCGTCGATCATCGATGATCGCTTCGTGTGCATCCCGTTCGACATGCCCACCTCGCGCATGGTCGAAGCCGCACGCCGCGGCGAGCGCGTCGCGCCCCCCTTCCCCGAGGAGGCGCGTCACAAGCTCTACCAGGCCTCCGGCGGCGAGACCCGGGCACTTGGCGCCTCGGAGCAGCGTGCCGTCGGCGGCGTGACGGCCGCTCCGCCGCCGCCTCCCGGTCCGACGGGCGAACAGGCTCCTCGACGCTTCGTGGGCGTTCGCTCGAGCGGCCCCTGGCCCTGGAGCGGCTCGATGCCCTGGAGCGGCGGGATGTCCAAGCGCGGCGGCAGCAGCGACCAGAACGGCTAGCTACTGCCGTCCCGCGACTCCAAAACCCGCAAGCAATCACCCACCGGCTGTTGGGGGTTTCAACAGATGCAAGGCTATCTGTCGTTCGTCCTGCACGCGCACCTTCCGTTCGTACGCCATCCGGAACACGAGGAGTTCCTCGAGGAGGACTGGCTCTACGAAGCCATCACCGAGACCTATCTGCCGCTGCTCGACGCTTTTGATCGTCTGGCGAACGACAACGTGCCGTTTCGCATGACGATGAGCCTCACCCCGCCGCTGGTCGCGATGCTCCGCGACGAGCTGCTCGTGCATCGCTACGCGCGCAGGCTCGACAAGCTGTGCGAGCTGGCCGACAAGGAGGTCCACCGCACCGCGAAGGACGCCTCCTTCAACTCGCTGGCACACTTCTATCGCGACCGCTTCTACCACGCGCGCCAGGCCTTCCATGACCGCTACCGGCGCGATCTGGTCGGCGCCTTCCGCCGGCTGCAGGACCACGGGGTTCTCGACATCCTCACCTGCGGGGCGACGCACGGCTTCCTGCCGTTGATGCAGTCCTACCCCGAAGCGGTGCGCGCGCAGATCACCGTCGCCGCGGCCCATTACCGTCAGAGCTTCGGGCGCGACCCGCTGGGCATCTGGCTCCCGGAGTGCGGCTATTTCCCCGGGCTCGAGCGCTACCTGGCCGCCGAGGGCATCCGCTACTTCTTCGTCGACTCCCACGGCATCCTCGACGCCACGCCGCGGCCGCGCTACGGGGTCTACGCGCCGCTGTATACGCCGACCGGTACCGCGGCCTTCGGGCGCGATCCTGAGTCGAGCCAGCAGGTCTGGAGCGCCGAGCACGGTTACCCGGGCGACTACTCGTACCGCGAGTTTTACCGGGACATCGGCTACGACCTCGATTTCGACTACGTCAAGCCGTACGTCCAGCCGACCGGAGCCCGCAAGAACACGGGCATCAAGTACCACCGGATCACCGGCAAGTCCCCACACAAGGAGCCCTACGATCGCCGCGTCGCGATGGAGCGAGCCGCCGAGCACGCCGGCAACTTCATGTTCAACCGCGAGCGCCAGTTCGAGTACCTCGCCTCGGTGATGCCGGGGCGCAAACCCATCGTCATCGCCCCGTACGACGCCGAGCTGTTCGGGCACTGGTGGTTCGAGGGACCGGATTTCATCGAGTACTTCATCCGCAAGAGCGCCTACGACCAGAAGGTCTACCGCCTGGCCAGCCCCGCCGACTACCTGCGCGAGAACCCCGAGAACCAACTGGCGACACCGCCGATGTGCTCGTGGGGCTCCGGTGGCTACAGCGACGTCTGGCTCGACGGCTCGAACGACTGGATCTACCGGCACCTGCACAAGGCGACCGAGCGGATGATCGCGCTGTCTCGGGACTTCCCGGACGACGACTCGCTGCGCCGGCGGGCCCTCAACCAGGCGGCACGCGAGCTGTTGCTCGCGCAGAGCTCGGACTGGGCCTTCATCATGAAGACCGGCACGATGGTCGAGTACGCTGTCCGCCGCACCAAGGAGCACGTGCTGCGCTTCAACAAGCTGCACGACCAGATCCGCTCCAACAGCATCGATGAGCGCTGGCTCGGCTACGTCGAAAACCGGGACAACATCTTCCCGGAGCTCGACTACCGGGTATACCGGCCGGCCTAGCTCAACGCCCCCGAGGCTTACGTTTGGCGAGCGGGCGTGCCTCTCGGGGCGCGCCCGCTTCGCGTTTTCCCGCGGGCTCTTTGCGGGTCGCGCCTGCCACTTGCATCCCCGACCAGTTCCGGGGCAAATCCAGTCCGAACCAGCGAGCTCTTCCACCGGGGGCCCCGTGTCCAAAGGCGAGCGCAACAGCAACTTCAAGCTCAAGTCGGAGCTGGCCCGGGCGGCCGCGATGCTCGAGGGGGGCAGGTTCGACGAGGCCGTCCCCCTGCTTCGCGAGCTCGCCCCCCGCCTGCGAACCTCCGACGGCTGCCGGATGCTCGTCTTTGCGCTCGAGAAGCTCGGGCGCGAGCAAGAGGCGCAGGAGGCGACCCTCGCGGCGGCCCGCGACCGGCCCGGTGACCACGAGCTCGGCCTTCGGGCCGCCCTGCTGCTTTACGAGCGCAATGACTGGGAGGGCGCTGCCTCGCTCTTCGCGCGCCTGTCGCCGCACGCGCGCGAGGAGCCCGAGGTCCTCGCCCGCTATGCCCACGCCCTCTTCCTGCTCGGCAGGCGCACCGACGCGCTCGGCGCTTCGCGCGCGGCCTTTGGCCGCAAGGGACGCGGTGTCCCCGCGCTCGTACACGGGCTGGTCTGCCTCGACTGCGGCGCTCTCGGCGCGGCCCAAGAGTCGCTCGAGCGCGCTGCGCAGAGTGTCGAGGGCAGCGGGCGCGAGCAGGCCGAGAGCCTGCTCGGCCTCGTCCTGTTCTGGCGCGGGGAGACCCGGCGCGCCCTGGAGCTCTGGAGAAGGCTCGACTCCCTCGGGGCGCTCGAACCCGAGATCTCGCCCTTCCTGGCGCTGGCCGCGGCGACGCACGGCGAGGAGGGGCTCGCCCGCCTCGCGCTCGCCCGGGTGCCCGACCCCCAGGGTCCCTTCGCGCTGCTCGCCACCGCCCGCGTCGAGCTGACTCTCGGAAGGTCCGAGCAGGCGCTCGCCGCTCTCGAGCGGATTGCGGACCCGCCCGAGCCGCTCGCGCCGCTCGTGCTGGCCGCCCGGGGGCGCGCCCTGCGCATGCTCGGTCGTGCGGCCGACGCGCTGGAGCTGCTCGAGCCGCTCGCCGGCACGCTGGGCGGACCGGTCGGCGCGATGGTGCATGTCGACCTGGGGCGGCTGCGCAGCGACGCGGGCGAGCACGAGAAGGCGGCCGAACACTTCCGGCGCGCGCTCGAGCTCGACCCCGGCTCCGAAGAGGCCGTCCGCGGCGAGGCACTCGCCAAGGAGCGCACGGCTTGGCGCGAAGTGCTCGCCGCCGATGCCGAGGTCAAGGTCGCCGCCGCTCGCGCCGAGGCCGAGCAGATGCGGCGCGCCTTCGCCGACAAGGAGCGCGAGATCGAGATGCTGCGCGCCCGGCTTTCTCAGACCGAAAAGGCCGCCGACAAGGCCCGCGCAGAGGCCGAGCGCGCGCGCGAGCAGGCCGACGGGGACCGCCAACAGGCCCTGCGCGAGGAGCTCGAGGCTCGCGAGGCCGAGGCTGCCGATCGCGCGGAGGAGACGCTGCGCGAGGCCTTCGGCGAGGCGCTCGGACGCTGCCCGCCGTCGCTGCTCGAGGCTGTCCGGGTCGCCGAGCTCACCTACCAGAAGGCCCTCTACACCGAGCTTCACCCGGCGGCGATCGCCGTGCTCTTCTCGGGCGCTCTCGAGCGCGGGCTCTACCTGCTTCTGGTGCGCCCTTTCGACCAGTCGCTGACCGCCGAGACCCGCCAGGCGCTTCTCAGGGCCTCGGCCCGCGAGCTGCGCGCCGGGCACGTCGAATACTTCGACCGCTTCGTCGAGGCGTTCGATCCCGCACGGCGCGCCCGCGCTCCTTCGCTCGGCGAAGTTGCCCGCGCGCTCTCGCGCCGCCACGAGCCGCACCTCGCCCTGTTGAAGGCCTTCTTGAACGACGGTTTCGCGCTCGACGACGGCTGGCTCGACGCGATCGCCAGCTTCGTCGAGCGCATGAAGGAGCAGCTTCGCGACCCGGTCGCGCACGGCCGCGCCCTCGAGCTGCCGCAGCAGGACCTCGCCGACTTCCGCAAGGCGCTGCTCTTGGACCTCTGGGGCCGCGGGCGCGGTGTGCTTCCCGCCTTGGTGACCGCCCGGCGCTGAAGTCGCTGCCCGCCCGCCGCCAGGCCCACTCTCGCCCGACCCCGGGGACTAGTCGCCGAGCTCGCCCCGAAGCACGGCACCACGTTCGCCGGCTATCCACAGCGTCCGGTCGGCCAGCCCGGCCACCGCGTTGAGCGGCGCGACCGTGCCCGGGGCGACCGCGTCCCAGAGAGCGCCGTTGAAGTGCAGCAGCACCCCAGAGCCGTCGGCGAGCATCCCGGCCGCCCAGAGGTCGCCGAAGCTGCGCCCCCAGAGCGCACGGACGCTCGAGAGGTCGAGGTTGCCCGGCCGGTCGAAGTACTCGAACTTCGAGCCATTCCAGAGCAGGATGTACCGCGCGTCGCCGCCGATGAACGCCTTGCCGTCGGGCGTCGCCCACACCGCGCGCCACAGGGTCGGGCGAATGCCGTCGTCCCTCGGGTCGAGCAGCGCCCCCTCGCCGTCTCGGTAACGGACGATGGCGTAGTCGCCCACCGCGAAGACCGCATCCCCTCCGCAGCTCACCGCCCTCAGGGTGTTCCAGCCGGCGGCAAAGAGCGGCTTCCAGCTCGCAGCGGCCCTCTCGTAGAGCTTGCCTGCGCCGCCTGCCGCATAGAGCGCCTCGCCGCAGGCCGCGAGGGCGTAGAGCGGCCCCGGAGCGCTTCCGACGACCCAGCCTTCGCCCTGGAAGTGGTAGGTGACCCCCTTTTCGCCCACGGCCCAGAGGTCATGCGCTCCTCGCCCGCCGACCGCCCGCAGCGGCGTCTCGAAAGGTCCGGTCATCTCGGCAAAGGCCCCGTCGAGGCCACGTTCGAGGACGCTGCTGCGCACCTGCCGACACGCTGCGTCGAGGCAGGCGTTGGCGACGGCGAACACCCGCGGGCCGTCGAACGCGACGAGCCCGGCGATCTCGGCCACTGTGCCCTGACGCAGGTTGCGCCAGCTCTGCCCGTCGAAGGCATAGACCGCCCCGCTCTCGCAGGCTGCATAGAGGTCGGTCGTCGAGCGGCCCCAGAGGGCATGGATGCGCTCTGGCCAGAAGCTGTGGACCGCGAAGCCCTCCTCCTTCTCGACAAGCACGTAGGTTGCGCCCTGCTCCCCTGTCCCGACGAGCACGAGCGCCTCGCCGGCAAGCCCGAGCGTCTGCAGAACGAGCGCGGGCGATTGCGGCAGGGCGATGCTCTCCCACGCGCCGTCGGCAAAGCGGCGCAAGGCGTCGCGGCTGATCGCGTAGAACGCGCCGCCCCGCGCCACCGCGTCGATCTGGATCTGCGGAAGTGAGCCGGTCGCGAGCGCTATCCACGCCTCGCCGACCCGCTCGTAGACCGAGCCGCGCGCACCCACCACGCGCATGCGGCCGTTCACTCCTCCCGAGGCGAGCAACGGCTCGCTGACCGGGCTGGGCATCACCCGCCAGCTCGAGCTCTCGAGCACGGCGATGTTCGGCCCGTGGCCGACCGCCATCCCGAGCTCAGTGTCGGTCCAGACCGCCTCAAGCTCGGTGTCGGGCACTTGCAGCTCTTCGATCTGCTGGCCGTTCCACGAAATGAGCACACCCTGGCCGGCCATCGCGCCGACGGCGAGACCCCGCTCACCGGCGAGCGCGAGGTCCTCGAAGACGACCCCCGGCGAGGCGAAGAGCTGGCGCCATCCGCTCGGCTCGCGCGCGAGGATCGCCCCGGCCCCCGCGACCACGAGCGCGGTCGCATCGCCCGAGATCGCGTGCAGCGGATTGCCCTGCGGCAGCGGGTTCTCCCAGGTGAAGTCGCGGGCGAACGGCTCGGGGCTCGCGACCTGAAGCCTCGCCTTGCCCCGCGCCGCGCCGGCGCGCGCGGAGATCTCGGTGACCCCGGGCCCCCGGGCCGTCGCCTCTCCCGACGCGTCGATCGAGGCGACCGAGGGCTCGCTCGACTCCCAGAGCACCGGCTCGCCGGGCATCAGCCGCTCGGCCTGATCTCGCACCTCGACCGAGAAGGTGAGCTTCGCGCCGACGAAGAGGACCGGCTCGGCGGGGCGGACCACGACCCAGGCAGGCCGCGGGGCGAGCGGCGCGGTTGCCCAGAAGGTGCCAAAGCCGAGGGTCTCGCCGCCGATCGTCTGCGCCCCTTCGTCGACGACGAGCGCGCCAAGGCGCTCGATCTCCCGGGAGAAGTCGGTGCGCCGCAGATCGGCCGCGCCCGCGGGCATCGACTCGGGCAACCTCGCCGGCTGGTAGGAGAGCGTCAGGCGCGCCGGCGACAGCAGCTTGAGCTCCTGCGGAAGCACCTGGAACACGCGGCTGACGCGAACCCGGTCGGTGACCTCCGGTGCACCGAAGTCGCCGGAGAGGAGCTGCACCTCCACCTCCTGCGAGAGCGCGCCGGGCGGAATGGAGAGGGTCGCCCCCGGCGCCTGGACGGTGCCGCCCGCCGGTCCGAGGCACGCTTTGCCCCCGCCCCCGCCGTCCTCGGAGTCGCCGCAAGCGAGCAGGCCTGCCAGCACCGCGAGCGCAAGCCGGGCGAAGCGCCCCGTTCGGAACATCGTCATCCTCCCTGACCTGTTGGCGGTTGACACTACCACGCCCCGCGGCTCGCGGATGCCGGGCTTCCGGGGGCCGGGCCTCGGGCCGCCTCGCCGAACCCGAGCCGTAATCCGAATTTGCGGCTTTCGTCCGAAGTGAGCGTTTGGCATCGCCCCGGCGCGCGTGTTATCGCTTGGCCCGGATGCGACCAGCCACCTTTACTCTCGTGACGGCCCCCGCGGTGCTCGGAGGAACCTATCTGAGCTATCGGATGGGCGTGTACGGCCCGCCTGGCACCGGGTTTCCCTGGCAGGTCATCCTCGGCGCCTTCGCGCTCGCTTTCGTCGCCGCTTTGGGCCTGATGGCAGCGACCCGGCGCTCTCCACCTCGGCCACTGAACGGGGCCGGCGTCGCCCTGGAGCTCGCCGCCGTCGCCGCCAGTCTGCTGATGCCAGCCTTCCTCGACGCGTTCGAGATGCCGCTGACCTTCGGGCTGTTCGCGCTCTTCGGCCTGCGCCTGCTGCGGGGGACCGAGGGCGATCGCAACGCCGCCGCCGTGGCCGTGGCTATCGACTTCGCGCTCGAGGCGCTGCTCGTCTACCGAGGCAGCTACGCCTATCGCTACGCGCTGGTCGCGCCGCTGCCGCTGTGGCTGCCTGCAGTCTGGGCGAACCTGGGCGTGGCCGCCCGCCGGCTCTACCCGCTTCTTCCAGAGCTTTGGCGCCCCCGCCCCAAGGACAGCGGCAGCCCCCAGCTCTCGGCCTGACAGAGGCGTCGCCAAACCCCTCTCGGCTTCGGTTCGACTCCGCCTGCCCCGCGCCTCGTTCCCCCGAGCGCCGGCCGAGCTTGCGAGGCCACCGTCGAGCGCTCACCACCGCTCGGGCTGACCGCTGGTCGCCCGAAGAGGCTCTCTCGACACCCCTTGAGCCTCGCCCCGCCTGCCTGCCCTTCGCTTCCGAAGGCGCTCTCCCCGCTGCCAACGGCTTCATAAGTTCCCGGTGTCGGCCGACATCGGGCTTGGCTGTTCGGAATAAGCGGAGGAGAGGACATGAGGCAACAGGGTCGCCAGCACCTGAGGGTGGCGATGGTCTCGACACCATTCGTGCCGGTGCCGCCCCGCCAGTACGGCGGCACCGAGCTGGTGGTCGCCGAGCTCATCGACGGGCTCGTCGAGCGCGGCGCGCGAGTGACGCTGTTTGCCGCGGGCGACTCGCGGGGCGGCTACCACCGCGCCTGTCCGGTGCGCTCCTGGTTCAAGGACAGCACTTGGCCGCCGAGCGTGTACAAGGAGCTCGAGCATTCGAGCTTCGCGCTCGGCGAGCTTCTGGCGCGGCAGGGCGAGTTCGACCTCGTGCACGCTCACTGTGCGACCTTCCTGCCGCTCACCCTGCAGCTCGATCTGCCAGTCGTCTACACGCTTCACCACCCCTACGACGACGAGCTGTGCAGGCTCTACGGGGACTTCCAGCGCATCACCTATGTCGCTATCAGCGCCCGCCAACAGCAGCTTTGCGGGCCGTTCGCGCGCGGCGCGGTCATCCACCATGGCGTCGAGCCCGAACGCTATCGGCTCGGCCAAGTGCGCCCGGACACCGTCGCTTTCCTCGGACGCCTGTCGCGCGTGAAGGCGCCCCACCGCGCCATCGAAATCGCCGCGGCGGCCGGGCTTCGCCTGCGCATCGGCGGCCGCGCGCACGAAGAGGACGCCGAGTACTTCCGCGCCGAGGTGCGCCCGCGGCTCGGTGGCCCTCTCGTCGAGCACCTCGGCGAGGTTGGCCACGAGCCCAAGGTCGAGCTGCTGTCGACCTCCCGCGCGCTGCTCTTTCCCATCGAGTGGGAAGAGCCCTTCGGCCTGGTGATGATCGAGGCGATGCTGTGCGGTTGCCCGGTCATCGCCTATGCGCGTGGCGCGGCGCCCGAGGTCATCGACGAGGGGATCACCGGCTTCCTCGCCCGCGACGAGAAGCAGATGGTCGAGTTGCTCGAGGGTCCGGCCCACCCCGCTCTCTTCGATCGCAAGCGCTGCCGCGCCCACGCCGCGGGCCGTTTCAGCGCCGCGCGCATGGTCGCCGACTACCTGCGGGTCTACCAAGCCGCACACCTGCAGGCGCTCGCCGAGCGGGAAGCGGAGGCCGAAGCAGCCCTCCAGCCACATGCCTGAGCGCGAGGCCGCTCCCGACCTGCTCCTCGGGTACCTCCACCCTGCCTCCAAGCCCGAGGCGACCACCGTCGAGAAGCTCGTCCTCAAGTCGGGCGAGCTCTTCGCGGTCACCGACCTGAACGGCGACATCGCGCCCGCGGGCGCGCGCGACCAGGGCTTCTTTTTTCGAGACACGCGCTTTCTCTCGTTTCTCAAGCTCAGCGTCGCCGGCGGCCCTCCGGTCGTCCTCTCCTCCCAGACCTCGCCCGACTACGTCACGCAGGTCGACATGACGGTCACCTCGCGCAGCTTCGGCGGCGTCTTCAGCGGCGACCCGGTCAACTTCCTGCACCTGCGCCGCGAGCAGCTCATCGAGGGCTGTCTGATCGACCGCTACGTGCTCACCAACTACCTGACCCGCCCGCTCGACTACTGGATGGCGCTCGAGTTCGCCGCCGACTTCGCCGACGTCTTCGAGGTGCGCGGCGCCTTCCGCCCCCGGCGCGGCATCTACGAAGAGCCGCACGTCGAGCCCGACCGCGTCGTCTGGCGCTACCGCGGGCTCGACGGACGCCGCTACGAGACCGAGCTTCTCTTCGAGGCGCCGCCCTTTCGCCTCGAGGGCCGCGGCGCCCGCTTCGATCTGCACCTCGGCTCCAACGAGAGCACCACCATCGAGCTGAGGGTCAATCCGCTCATCCGCAAGGTGCGCGAGCTGCCGGCGCCGCGGCTGCCTTTCGGCGAGCGGCGCGCCGCTGTCCGAGAGCTCGACCGCGCCTTCCACGCCACCTGCACCCACATCGAGAGCTGCGACCCGTTCTTCGATCAGGCGCTGCACCAGGCGATAGGCGACCTGCACGCGCTCGGGCTGCCCGACGGCGAGCGGCGCCTGCTGTCGGCCGGCATCCCCTGGTACGCGGCGCCCTTCGGCCGCGACTCGCTCATCACCGCCTATCAGGCTCTGCCCTTCGCGCCCGGGCTCGCTCGCGACTCGCTCGCCTTCCTGGCCGCCCATCAAGGCCGCAAGGTGGACGAGACCACCGAGGAGGAGCCCGGGCGCATCCTGCACGAGCTGCGGGTCGGCGAGATGGCCGAGGCGCGCGAGATCCCTCACGTGCCCTACTACGGCTCGGTCGACGCGACCCCGCTGTTCGTCATCCTCCTGCACGAGTACCTGCTGTGGACCGACGACAAGGAGACCGTGCGCGCGCTCTTGCCCGCGGCCGAGGCCGCCATCGACTGGATGCGCCGCTGGGCCGACCGCGACGCCGACGGCTTCCTCGAGTACCAGCGCCACGGCGAGCGCGGCCTCTACAACCAGGGCTGGAAGGACAGCGCCGACGGGGTCTGCTTCCCCGACGGCACGCGCTGCGAGGCGCCCATCGCCCTCGTCGAGGTGCAGGGCTATGCGGTCGACGCCTACCGGCGCATGGCGATGCTCTACCGCCTGCTCGGCATCCGCGGGAAGGCGCGGCCGCTGCTCGAGCACGCCAACGCGCTCGCCCATCAGCTCGACGAGGCCTTCTGGCTCCCGGAGACCGAGTTCTACGGGCTCGCGCTCGATCGCGAGAAGCGCCTCGCGCCGACTCTCACCTCGAACGCGGGGCACCTGCTCTGGAGCAAGGCGGTCCCCGGCGCCCGCGCCCAGGCCGTCGCGCGCCGGCTGCTCGGTCCCTCGTTCCACAGCGGCTGGGGCCTGCGCACGCTCGCCGAAGGCCAGGGCGCCTACAACCCGCTCTCGTACCACAACGGCACGATCTGGCCGCACGACAACTCCCTCGTCGCGATGGGCCTGTCGAGCTACGGCCTGCCGCACGGCGCGCTCGAGGTCTTCGAGGCGCTCTACGGCGCCGCGCAGTACTTCCGGCTGCGCAGGCTGCCCGAGCTGTTCTGCGGCCTGCCGCGCAAGGCGGGCGAGTTTCCCGTGCAGTACCCGGTCGCCTGCAGCCCGCAGGCTTGGGCTTCGGGAGCGCTGTTGCTCCTGCTTCGGGCGGCGCTCGGGCTCCATCCCGACGCGACGCACCGCAAGGTGACGATCAAGAATCCGCACCTGCCGATGGGGATGCGCGAGCTGACGCTGCGCAACCTGCGCATCGGCGAGACCCGCCTCGACCTGCGCTTCACGCGCGAGGGCGAGGGCTGCTTCGCGGCCGTCCCGTCGGTCGAAGGGGCGCCGCTGGAGGTGCGCATCGCGCTGGGCAGGCACGGCTGAACGGAGGCGACGATGGCCCATCGACTCGCAAACGAGACCTCTCCCTACCTGCTCCAACACGCCGACAACCCGGTCGACTGGTATCCGTGGGGCGAGGAGGCCTTCCGCGCCGCGCGCGATCAGGACAAGCCCATCCTCCTCTCCGTCGGCTACTCGGCCTGCCACTGGTGCCACGTCATGGCCCACGAGAGCTTCGAGGACGCGCAGATAGCCGCGCAGCTCAACGAAGGCTTCGTCTGCGTCAAAGTCGATCGCGAGGAGCGGCCCGACGTCGACCAGCTCTACCAAGCGGCGCTCGGCCTGATGGGCGAGACCGGCGGCTGGCCGCTGACCTTGTTCCTCACCCCGGAGCTCGAGCCGTTCTTCGGCGGCACCTACTTCCCGCGTCATCCGCGCGACGGGTTGCCCGGGCTCTCGCAGGTGCTCGCCGCGGTTCGCGAGTCCTTCCTCCAGCGCCGCTCCGACGCGGACTTCACCGGCAAATGGGTTCGCGAGCGCCTCGCCGCCAGCCTCGCGCGCGACCTCGCCAAGGGCGGCGAGCCGCCGACGCGCGAAGAGGTCATCCGGGCGGGCGAGCAGATCGCCGCCGAGGTCGACACCGAGCACGGCGGCCTGGGCAGGGGCGCGAAGTTCCCGATGGTCTCGGCGCTCCTCGCCCTGTTGCGCGCGCACCGGCGCGGCGCCGAACCCCAAGTCCTCGAGCGCGCCCGGCTCACCCTCGATCGGATGGCGGCCGGCGCGCTCTACGACCAGCTCGGCGGCGGCTTTCACCGCTACAGCGTCGACGCAGAGTGGTCGGTGCCGCACTTCGAGAAGATGCTCTACGACAACGCCCAGCTCGTGGGCCTGTACACCGAGGCCTGGCAACTTACCCGCCTGCCCGAATACGCGCGGGTCGTCTCCGAGACCATCGCCTGGCTCGAGCGCGCTCTCGGCGCTCCCGGCGGCGCGTTCTGCGCCTCGCTCGACGCCGACTCCGAGGGCACGGAGGGCAAGTTCTACCTCTGGACGCGGGCCGAGCTCGACCAGCTCCTGCCTCCCGAGCGCGCCGCGCTCGTCGCCGAGCATTTCGGCATCTCCGTCGACGGCAACTTCGAGCCGGGCCTCAGCGTCCCCCGCTGCGTCGTCCGCGCCGAAGAGCTCGCGAAGAGACACCGGCGGCCTCGCGACGAGATCGAGCAAGAGCTCGCCGAAGCGAGGAAGGTGCTCTTCGCGGCGCGCGAGGAGCGCGTTCCTCCCGGCCGCGACGAGAAGATCCTCGCGGGTTGGAACGGCCTGGCCATCGGCGCGCTCGCGCGGGCCGCGCGCGCCTTCGGGCATCCGGAGTGGGCCGTGCTCGCGAAACGCGCGGCCGATTTCGTGTTGCGCGAGCTGTTCGAGGGCGGGGTTCTCTGGCGCAGCTTCCGCGACGGGGTGCGCCGCGTCGAAGGCCGAATCGAAGACTACGGAGCTCTCGCCGAAGGCCTGATCGAGCTCTACATGGCGACCTTCGAGCCCGCCTACCTCGAGTCGGCGGCGCAGCTCGCCGAGGCCGCGCTCGACCTGTTCTGGGACGAGGACGCCGGAGGGTTCCTCTCGGCGCCGGAGGGCGAAGGGCTCATCGCCGCGGTCTACGCGCTCACCGACGAGGCGGCGCCCTCCGGAGCATCGAGCCTCTCCCATGCGCTCGTCAGGCTCACCGGGCTCACCTCCGAGCCACGCTTCGTCGAAGCCGCGTGGAAGTACCTCGGCAACCTGCGCGAGGCGATGCTCGCCGACCCCACCTCCTTCGGGCGCCTGCTGTGCGCCGCGGACACCTGGCTCGACGGGGCCGCGACGGCGGTCATCGCCGGCGACATCGAGCAGGCCCGACCGCTGCTCGACGAGCTCGGACGTCGCTACGAGCCCACCCTCTCGGTCATCTGGTCCGCCCCCTCGGGCCCGCCCCCGCATCCGGTGCGGCACACCGTCGCCGGCAAGAAGCCGCTCGACGGCGCGGCGGGCGTCTACCTCTGCCGCAACCGTACCTGCCAGCGACCGCGCGAGGACCTCAGCGCGCTCGACGAGAGGCCGTGAGCCCAAGAAAGGAGGGGGCAGGGGCGCGGGGTTCGCCGCGCAGCGAAGGTAGCGGAGCCGAAAGGGCTCGGGCTGGACATGCTCAGACGACGAGCGCGAGCCCCGGGGACGGCGGAGCTGGAGCTCCACCGTCCAACCCCGTGCGGCAAGGCGATAACGGACGCCGTGCGGTCGGGCCCTACCAGGCCGGGCGCATTGCCATGCGCCCCTACCTACCGTGGGCCCGGCGAAGCCCGAGTCGCGATCACCTCGCCATCTTGTCGAGCAGATGCGCCGACAGCAGCGGCCCGAGGCTCTCGAACATCATCCGCTCGACGATGCCCTCGAACTCGGCGCGCTGGCTCTCGGTCGCGTAGACGAAGCGGATCCCCATCCCCGGCTCGTCGCCGTCGGCCTTCGCCCAAGCGACCTCGCCGAGGAGCTCGAACGGCTCGTCGCGGTTGGGCACCGAGAGCTGGAACAGGAACCGGGTGCCGAGCGGCAAGGGCTTCTTCGTCTTGATGAAGGTTCCGCCCTTGGAGATGTTCTTGGTGTAGTCCGCAAAGAAGCTGTTGACCTTGCGGTACTCGACCTTCAGCTCGATCGGCGCGCGCGGGCTGCTGCGGAGCTCTTCTGGGTTCTCAGTCGCCAAGGACGCCTCCTTCTAGGCGCTCACGCCAAGAAGGCTGGTTAACACAGGCGATTATAGGCGGCACATTCGGCCGGTCCACTTACCTGCCAAGCAGGGTTGCGGCCGCCGTGCCGCAAGCCGAATAATCCCCGCCCCCTCCTCGTTCCCGAGCCCGCGCCATGGATCTGCTCCGCCCGCTCCTGCTCAGCCTTCGCGGCCTCGCTCGGCGCCGCCTCCTGCTCGGCGCCGCGGTCGCCTGCTCGCTCGCTGGAGCGCTCCTGACTCGCCTGCCGCTCTTCGAGGTGCCGGGCTTCGAGCTCGCCTGGGCGATGACCGCGATGCTCGCCCTGCTCGCCGGCGGCGCGGGGATCGTCGCGGCCAGGCAGGCGCGCGCGAGGCTGGCCGAACAGCCCCAAGCCACTCGGGCGCCCGAGACCGTCGGGGTCGCTTTCGGCTCGGCTTCGCTCTTTGCCGGCCTGGTGCTCGTCCTTCCCTTTCTTGCCGCGGTCCTCGGCGCGCTCGCCTCGACCCGCTGCGACCCGTGGACCGGCGTCGGCTTCTACCTCCTGCTGCCTGTGCCCACGCTGCTGCTCGGCGCGGCCTGCGGCCTAGGCCTCGGCTACGGCCTGCGCCGCGCCTGGACCACCGCCGCGGCCTACGTCGGCCTGCTGCTCGCCTCGCTCGCGGTCTCGCTCTGGCCGCTGTGGGCAGGCCCGCAGGTCTTCGCTCTCAACCATTTCTTCGGCTACTTCCCCGGGCCGCTCTACGACGAGGCGCTCTCGGTCGACTCTCGCCTGGCTGCCCACCGCGTCCTCACCCTGCTGTGGACCGCGCTCGCGCTGGTCGGCGCGGCCATCCTGCGCGATGCCCGATCCGGCCGCCCGGCCTTCAGCCTGCGCCGCGGGCTCGCCCTCGCCTTCACGCTCGCTGGCATCACCGGGTTCCAGGCCTTCTCCTTCGAGCTCGGTCTGAGGACGACGGACGACGCGCTCGCCCGTTCGCTCGGTGGCCGCTCCGAGACCGAGCACTTCGTCCTCCACTACCCGCGCACCAAGCCGGCCGAAGAGGTGCGCCGCCTCGAGCGCGATCTCGAGTACGCCTGGGCGCGGCTGTCGGCCTTCCTCGGCGCCTCACCCGAGGGCAAGGTCACCGTGTGGTTCCACCGCGGCCCCGGCGAGAAGCGGCGCCTCGTCGGCGCGGCGCACACCGACTACGCGAAGCCCTGGCGCCGCGAATTCCACGCCAGCGACGAAGGCTTTCCCCACCGCACCGCCCGCCACGAGCTCGCCCACGTCTTCGGCGCCGCCTTCGGCTCGCCGTTCTTCGGTGTCTCGGCCCGGCAGGTCGTCTGGGTCAACATCGGGCTTGTCGAGGGCCTGGCCGTCGCCGCCGACAACCGACCCGACGAGCTCACGCTCCACCAGTGGTCGGCCGCGATGCGCCGGCTGAAGCTCGCCCCCGACATCCGCGCCATCGTCGACCCGATCGGCTTCTACGGACAGCCCCCCTCGCGCGCCTACACGCTGGCGGGCAGCTTCCTGCGCTTTCTCGCCGACAGGTACGGCGCCGCCTCGCTGCGCGCGCTCTACCCGGGCGGCGACTTCGCCCACGCCTTCGGCAAGCCGCTCGACGAGCTGGCGCGCGAGTGGGAGTCGTTCCTCGACGCGATGCCCCTGAGCGAGCGCGCGCTCCACACGGCCGAGGTACGCTTCGAGCGCGGCAGCATCTTCGCGCGCCCCTGTGCCCGCGAGGTCGCCCTGCTTCGCGGCGAGGCGGCGACGCTGCGCGAGGCGGACCCCGACCGCGCCCTCGGCCTCTACAGGCGCTGCCAGCAGATAGAGCCGGGCAACCCCGCACACCTGCGCGGCGAGGCCGAGCTGCTGCACGCCCGCGGTGACCTCGAGGGCGCGCACGGCGTCTGGCAGGGTCTCCTCACGCAGGCCGGCGACGGGGTCGGCGCGCGGGCCCAGGCGCTCATGGCGCTCGGCGATCTCGCTTGGGAGAGGGGCAACCTCGCCCAGGCGCGCGAGAGCTTCTCGAAGCTGCTCGAGCTGCACCGCGACCAGGCCACCGACCGCACCGCCTGGGTCAAGCTCGAGTCGCTCGAGGACGCGGAGACCGGCCCGGCGCTGCGGCGCTTCTTCGGCCGGCACCCGGGGCTCGCGGAGATCCTGCGCCTCGACGAGATCGCCGACCGCAGGCCCGACTGGGCGACCGCGCCCTATCTGATCGGCCGGCAGCTCTTCAACCACGGCGCTCCGGCCGACGCGCTGCCGCACCTCGAGAGGGCACGCGCGCTCGGGCTCGGCCACCGTGAGCTCGCGCTCGAGAACCTGCGCCTGCTCGGGACCGCCTCGTACCTCGCCGGCGACTGCCCGCGGGCTCGCGAGGTCTGGGAGGAGCTCGCGCGCGCGGGCGACGAGGCCGACAGGGTGCGCGCCGCCGACTGGACCGCCCGCTGCGAATTCGAGGCGCGCACCTTCGGCGGGCCGCTGAAGCCGGCGCGGTAGCTGGTGGCGAGAGGGTTTCGACCCGTACTCGAGCCTCCAGAACCCCTGCGAGCAGCGAGGTCTCGACTCCCTCGTCGAGCCGCGCGGCTGAGCCCTTTCGCGGCGGCGATCGAGGCGGTCGACGGGTTTGACGCCGCCGCGCCACGGTTGGTATGGAGGCTCGACAGTGCGGGGAGAACAAAGGAGCCCACCATGCGCCGCAGCTTGATGATCCTCTTGCTCCTGTGCCTGCCAGCGACCGCGCTCGGGATGCCGTGGAAGGGGATCACGCCCGGCAAGTCGACCGAGAAGGAGGTCCTCGAGGCGTTTGGCCAGCCCGCCGGCAAGGTCCCCAGCGGCAAGAAGCAGGTCCTCGTCTACAAGGCCGACCGCACCATCACCGGCACCACGCAGGCGCAGTTCTCGGTCGACGAGAAGGGCATCGTCGAGGAGATCACCCTCTTCCCCTCCACGCAGCTCGAGCTGCCCGAGATCGAGGACACCTTCGGCAAGGCCTGCTCCGAGCAGGACGAGCCGACCCAGCCCTGTTACCGGCGCGTGCTCACCGAGGATTTCCGCACCTCGCTCTGGTACAAGGAGGCCGGCCTCGTCGTCTTCCTGAACAAGGACAAGAAGACCGTCTTCGGCTTGCTGTATCGCGAGCCTGTCGTCGAGGGCGTGCGCAAGGCGACCGCGGCCTCCGAAACCAAGTAGCCTCGCGCGTCTTCTCTCCTTTCCCATGAAGCTCATCGGGCTCACCGGCGGAATCGCCTCGGGCAAGAGCACCGTCGCGGCGATGCTCTCTCGCGCCGGCGTCCCGGTGCTCGACGCCGACAAGCTCAGCCGCAAGGTCGTCGAGCCGGGCAAGCCTGCCTATCGAGAGATCGCCGCGCGCTGGCCCGAGGTCCTGCGCCCGGACGGTGCCATCGACCGCTCGAAGCTCGGCGGCATCGTCTTCGCCGACCGTGCGCAGCTTCGCGAGCTGAGCGCGATGGTCATCCCGCGCATCGTCGATGAGCTCCGGCGCGAGATCGGCGCGCTCGAGGCGCGCGGCGAGCCGATCTGCGTGGTCGAGGCCGCCACGCTCTTCGAGGAGAACCTCGAGCACCTGTTCAACGGCGTGCTGCTCGTCCGCGCGCCCCCGGAGCTGCAGGTCCGCCGGCTCATCGAGCGCAACGGCTATTCGGAGGAGCACGCGCGCCAGCGGCTCGCGGCCCAGATGCCGCTGGAGGAGAAGGTGCGCCGCTCGCGATGGAGCGTCGAGAACGCCGGGCAGGTCGGAGAGCTCGAGCAGCGGGTGCGCGAGGTGTGGGAGCGGATCTTGCGCGAGGCCTGAAGAGGCGTCGAAAGAATCCTTCTCCAGAGGCATCGAGAAAGTCTCCTCGAACTCGGACCGCCCCCCGTTCAGCCCGACCGTAGGCCGAGCTTGCGAGGCCGGAGTCGAGAGACCCTTCGACTTCGCTCGGGCCGCGCACGCGCGGACGGAGTCAGCGTCGGGTCAGCGCCTCTTCAAGCGTGCTCCCAGGCCGCCGAGGCGGCGGCGCTCCTCGCCTCGCGCGATACGCCGCAGAAGGTTTTCCCGACACCTCTCGAGCGGGCCCTGCAGCCCCATCACTCCCTGCGAGCGCCACCTCCAGCCCCGCCCGCCGGCTCGGTCCTCTCCTCGCCCGTCCTGCGCACCTCGGAAGGAAGCCGGTGTTCCTCGCTGCGCCGGAGCACTGCCCGCTCCTTCGAGAGCTTGTCCTTGAACTGGTGGAGCGGACCGCGCGGCCCCGGGGTCCGGCCGGCGAGGTTGTAGTAATCCTTGTTGTGGCTATGGCTGTGGTGTCCC
Organism: Myxococcales bacterium UBA5297; assembly: GCA_002408385.1. Lineage (GTDB taxonomy): Bacteria > Myxococcota > Myxococcia > Myxococcales > UBA5297 > UBA10939. The sequence continues at coordinate 4,587 of DHSB01000120.1, read as the reverse complement.
ATGCCCGGAATATTCGCATCTCGCCCCCGACAGCAGCGGCAGGCCCGGCAACGGCTCGGAGGGCAGAGGACCTGTGTCGCGAGCTCAGGCCTGCCAGCCTGCAAGCCACGCGGCCTGGCCGAGACCGATCATTCAGAGTTGTGCCTTTCGCCGGCGCGAGCGATCCGGAACCCTTCACCTCGGCACGCCTCGCTGCTAGGACCGCTGCGCTTCACTCACCGAATGCGCAGGGGGCAGCACATGGGAAATCCGTTCGTCCACATCGAGCTCTCGACCAGTGACCTCGCGGCCGCGAAGCGGTTCTACAGGTCGCTGTTCGACTGGAAGCTCGAAGACATGACCATGGAGGGAGGCACCTACACGACCGTCAGCGTGGGAAAGGGAACCGGCGGCGGCATGCAGGCCAAGATGTCGCCGGACCAGCCGACGGGCTGGATGCCGTACGTGCAGGTCGACGACGTCAAGCGCTCGCTCGGCAAGGCGAGGAGGCTCGGCGCGGAGGTCGTCTTCGACTTCGCCGACATGGGCTCCATCGGCACCATCGGCATCCTCAGGGACCCGACGGGGGCGATGCTCGGCCTGTGGGCGGCGCCGAAGAAGCCTTCGGTCACCCGGCGGGCGAAGTCCGCGGGCAAGAAGGCTGCCGGCAAGACCGCCCGCACCGCCAAGAAGGCCACGGTGAAGGCGACGAGGACCGCGGGCACGGTGGCCGTCAAGGCGACCAAGAAGGTCGGCAAGGTCGCCGGCAAGGTCGCCCGCGGAACCTCGCGCGCGGCCGCGACCGCGAAGAAGACGGTCGGCAAGGCTCGCCGGAGGTAGGCCTCGCCCCCCGAATCATCCCGAGCTTGTCGAGGGACCCGAGCGCTCCGTCCGCTCGGGGCCCGCCTCGCCCGGAAACCCTCGAATCGCACGCGCTCCTGCTCGACCTCCGGACGGCCGGAAGCGTGCTGCGCCACACCCTCGACCTGTCGCCAAATTTCCGGGCGACGCCAACCGGGCGGCCTGCACCCTTCGAGTCGCTCTGAGCCACCAACAAGAAGCCGCCCCGCCCGCGTCGAGCGCGAGCCGGGGCGGCCTCGTCCTCGCCTGGACCTCGGGGAGCTACCCTTCGACCGGCGCGGGCGCGGGCTTCCGGTCGCTGGCGGCCCTGCGCGCGTTCGCGTCGCGCAGCTCCTCGATGGGCTTGAGCGCGGTGCGCACCACCTCTTCGCTGAGCGCAGGCTCGCTGCGGACCGCGGCGATGAGCTGCAGGCTGTAGGCGCGGATCGCCTCGGCGGCGGCGCGCAGCAAGTCGCGGTAGTCGACCCTCGACTGCTCGGCCGGCAACGGCGCCGTCCTGCCGATCGCGTCGCCAAACGCCTTGTGCGTGAAGCGCACCTCGGCGAGGAACTCGGGGCCGACGAGCTGATCGATCTCGGCGGCGAGCCCCTCGTCGTCGATGCGCTTGAGAATCGTGCCGCTGTGCGCCCACTCCTCGCTGAACGGAAGGGTCAAGAACGCGAGGCCAGAGGGGAAGAGCACGGCGAGCAGAGCGCTTGCCTTTCCCGCCTTGGGGTTGCGCTCCGACGACAGGCGCGCCAAGGACTCGAGCGCGGAGTGCGTCGCCCGCCAGGCCGAGTCGAGGTCTCGGTCGAGGTTGACCGCGGCCATGGTGTCGACTCCGGCCGTCTGGCGCTCGCGCTCGGCCCATTGGCTCTGGTGCTCGTCGGCGACCATCTGCAGATTGGCGACCGCTTTCAGGACGTTGGGAAACGGGGCCTTGGGCGCCGCGGCGAGCAGCGCGTACATCAGGGAGAGGGCGTTGGCGTAGTTGAGCCTGGGAAGCTGGAGGAACTGGTAGAGGTCTACGTTCATGGCAACCGCCTTGCTCGAGGGTTCTGGGGTTTTGTGGCTATTGGACTCGGACGGCAGGGACGAGCGATGAGCTACGAGCGGCTGCAACCTAACAAGCACCGTCAAGCAACAAAGCAACGCTCTGCCCGCAACCGCGCGCATTGCTCGATGGCCGACAGTTGGGTCCGAGCTCGCCGCCGGCGCCGTCGCGGGCCGGGAACGAGCTTCGGCGTCGACGACGAGGCGCCTGCGCGGGTCGCGCAGCCCGAGACCGGACGGCCGCCTCTGGAGCCTCCGGTCGCCCCAAGCACAGCTCCCGATGCGCCAGCGACAAGAACGGCGGGTTGACCGGGGAGCCCTGGCGCCCGTTGGAGATTTGCGGCGAGGTCTCCAACCCGCTCGGAGGCAGGCTCGAGACGTTCTGGAACATCGCCTTGCTACCCTTTCGGAATCCCCGAAGAGGTAGCGGAGCTTCTCGCCCGACCCGATCGGGTGGTCACAAAGAGGTGCGAAAGGTCCTGTTCCCGGTCCCGAGCGGACAATAGGTCTGTCGAGACGTCTCCGGGCACCCAATCGGGTGCTCGAACAAAAACGATGAGGGCTGGAGTGCGCTCACGAGCGCGCAGTCGAGGCTCTGGACCTTCCAACACTTGCCCTGCGCCGCACTGCGCGTAGGCCGGGTCGTCCTCGGCGCCTGGTTCCGTGGTATCAAAAGCTCACAACATTCCCCGTCATCCCAAGGACACGCCCATGAGAAGTCTGATCGTCGTCGACTCAGTCTTCGGCAACACCGAACAGATCGCCCGCGCGATGGACGACGCCCTGCTCCCTTTCGGCGAGATCGGGCGCATGCGCCCTGAGGTAGTGAGCCGCGAGCAGCTCGAGGGCGTCGACCTCCTCATCGTCGGCTCGCCTACCCGCGGCTTCCGGCCCACGCCCGCGATCAAGCGCTTCCTCGCGACCACCTGCCGCGGCGCGCTCGCCGGCATGAAGGTGGCGGCCTTCGACACCCGCTACGACGTCGCCCGCCGGTCGTGGGCGCTGCGGCTGCTTTTGCGACTCGGCGGCAACGCGGCGCCGCTCATCGCCAAGGCGCTCGAGAAGGAGGGCGGCCTGCTCGCGCTGCCCCCCGAGGGCTTCTTCGTGAAGGACGAGAAGGGCCCGCTCGAGGAAGGCGAGCTGCAGCGCGCAGCGCAATGGGCGCACGATGCCGCCAGGGTCCGAGGCCCGGCCAAGGCCGGTCGATAGGGCGAACCGAGAGCGGCGATGAGCGTCACCCTCCTCAACGGCAACTCCGACCCGGCCAAGCCCGAGCTCGACGCCGCGGTCGACGCGCTCGCACGCCGCTGGCGCGAGCGTGGGCACGCGGTCGAGTCGATCCTCCTGCGCGAGCGGCGCGTCGGCGACTGCGTCGGCTGCTTCGGCTGTTGGGTGAAGACCCCGGGGCGCTGCGTCCACGACGACGACATGCCGGCCATCCTCCGGTCGATCATCCGATCCGACCGGGTCGTCTTCGCCTCGGACCTGCGCTTCGCGATGCTCAGCCCGCTCACCCTCTCCACGCTCAACCGCTTGCTGCCGTTGAGCTGCGCCTATCTGCGGCTCGACTCCCACGGCCGCACCGCGCACTTCCCGCGCTACGAGCGGCGATGGCAGACCGGGCTGTTGATCGAGGATCGCCCCGGGCTGACTCGCCAGGCGCTCGATGACCTCGCCTACAGCTTCAGCCGCGGCAATCGCGACGCGTGGCTCGGCACCTGGCGCATCGGCCGCGACGACGAGGAGGCGTTCCGTGCAGTTGACCGTGATTAACGCCTCGCCCCGCCGCGCCGGCAGCAACACCCGGCGAGTCCTCGAGCCGTTCCTCGAAGGCTTCGGCTCGGTCCCGGGCGCCACCGCGCGCTGCTGCTACGTCCACGAGGTCGCCACCGGCGAGAGGGTGCGCGAGCTGTTCCTTGGCTCCGAGGCGCTCCTGCTCGCCTTTCCGCTCTATTGCTACGCGCTTCCCCCGGCGGCCGAGCGCTTCGTCTACGCCCTCGAGCCGCTGCGCGGGCGCGGCGGCGCGAGCCTCGCCTTCCTCTGCCAGTTCGGGTTTCGCGAGGCCTGCCACGCGCGCGCCCTCGAGCGCCAGCTCGCCGGCGTCTGCACCGAGCTCGGGGTCGAGAACCTCGGCATGGTCATCCGCGGCGGGTGCGAGGGTCTGAGCCTCAAGCCACGCTTTGCGACGCAGCGGCTCTTCGCCGGCTTTCGCGCGCTCGGACGTTCCCTGGCGGAGCACCGCCGCTGGGGCCGCGAGGAGCTCGACCGGTTCTCGGCGCCCGAGACGAGTCGGGGCGGACTGCTCACGCCACTCGAGGCGCGACTCGGAATCGCCGCGGCGAACCTCGTCTTCTGGCGCGCCCAGCTCAAGCGCCACGGCGCACTCGAGAGGAACTGGGCTCGGCCGCTGCTCACGGAAGAGGAAGGACGCCGGTAGGGGCGTATCGCTGGCCCGGCCCCGCTGGCCGTAGGGAGACGACGCGGCGCGGATCGCCGACTCCGGATCGCCGACCTTTGTTTCGGCGTCACGCCCGCCCGCGGGACCTCACCCTCCTCTCCTCGACGGCGCGCACTCGGACCGTGCTCGATTCGTGCTGGAGAGGGCGCGCCTGCGCGATCGGGTGTGCCAAGTCCCCGACGACGACGCCGATACCCGACTCGTAGCGCCGACCTTCGGTGTCGGCGTCGCGGCACCGCTGGCCCTCACCCTCCTCT
>DHSB01000026.1:13099-16086 GCA_002408385.1 Myxococcales bacterium UBA5297 | reverse complement strand
CGGGACGCCTCAACCACGCGACGAGGCGCCTCAACCACGTACGGGACGCCTCAACCGCGCGAGCGCCTCGTTCGGAGAGAGGCCGACGACCTGCGACGATGGCTCTCTCCGCGGTGCCGACCAGTCGCTCGGAGCTCGAGACCCGAGGACCACGGCGCTGCGAGCGCACCCCGACCCGCTGGCGGCAAGACCTCGATTCGCCCCCACGCCATCCCACCGACCCCTGCCGTGCGGTCGATGTCCCACCGGCTCGACGCTTCGGCACGAGCTCCGCCGAGGCCGGCCTTCGCCGGCCCTTCAGCGGCCCGATCCCCGCTCTTCTGGAGACCGATCAGCCACCTGATGCTCGCCAGGGCACCGTGGAGGCTCGCGGGTGCCTCAGCCGTGCTTTGGGCTCTCTTCTCCCTACGGGCCTGCTGCGGCCTCCTGGTGGCTTGTCACCCAATCGGGCACGCAATCGACGCGCTCGCGCACGAGGCCCCCCTCGCGCGGAGCGGGCGAAGCGATGACCGGATTCCTGAAAATCGAGGTTGGTGATCGAAGAAAATCGCGGGGTTGCATTGTCACTGTCGCAAGCAAAAGGGACCGCGGTCGCTGTGTTTTCGCGGGTTTGCATTGTTCACAGGCTCCGCGAGGCCGCGGGTCGTACCGAAAGCCCTCCTTGCCCGGCGGCAGTACGCCCCAAATCGGTGCGCTCAGGCCTTGGGCGAGCGCGGCTGCCCCTGCGCGACCGGAGGCCCTTCTCCAAGGCCATGAGCGGCTATCGACGGGTCGCCGCCCCTCACCCCCGGCTGCGACCGAGCGAATCGGGCGCGCCTGGCCGCCTTGTTGGCGTACGGAGCACGGCGAGCGCGCTCTCGAAGTCCTCGGGCAGCGGGGCCTCCAACTCCAAGAGCTCGCCCGAGACCGGGTGCGCGATGACCAGGCGCGCCGCATGGAGCGCCTGTCGGCCAATCGCCTCTGCCGCCCTTCGCACCGGTTCGCCCGGCGCCATCCTCCTCTCGCGGCGCACCCCTCCATAGAGCTCGTCGCCGAGCAGCGGGTGGCCTGCCTCGGAGAAGTGCATCCGGATCTGATGCGTCCTGCCGGTCAGCAGGGAGACTCGCACCAGGCTGGCGCCCTCGAACCGCTCGACAGCTTCCCACTCCGTGACGGCGCTGCGGCCCTCGGAGAGCCTGCCGGTGAAGCGGCGGCGATCGGTCGGGTGGCGCCCGTGGAGCGTCTCGAACCGGCCGCGGTCGGCGGGCCTCCCGTGCACCAGGGCGAGGTAGGTCTTCTGCACGCTGCGCTGCTTGAACTGCGCCTGCAGCGCCGCGAGCACCGGCTCGGTCTTGGCGACCACCAGGCAGCCGCTGGTCTCCTTGTCGAGGCGGTGGACGATGCCCGGCCGCAACTCGCCGCCGATTCCGCCCAGGTCCGTGCAGTGGGCGAGCAGCGCGTTGACCAGCGTCCCGGACAGGTTCCCGGCGCCGGGGTGGACGACCATGCCCGCGGGCTTGTCGACGACGACGAGGGCTGCATCCTCGTAGAGGACCCGCAGGGGAATCCCTTCGGCGACAAGCTCGACCGGCCGCGGCGGCTCGATGTCGAGGGAGACGACCTCCCCACCCTTGAGCAGCTTCGAGGGCTTGGTGCTCTGGCCGTCGAGTCGCGCCTCTCCCGACTCGATGAGGGCCTTGATGCGCGAGCGCGAAAGCTCGGGCTCGACGCTCGACAGATACGCGTCGAGGCGCATCCCTCGCGCCGTGGGCGAGACCGTGTGCTCTCGGGAGGCCAACTTCGCGCGGGCGGCTACCAGATCTTCGACTTGATGTGACCCTTCTTGGCGACGACGATGTCGACGATCGCCCGGTCGAAGTAGTTGGTGGTCTGGAACACCTCGGCGCTCACCCGGCTTCGATAAAGATCGCGGCCTTCTTGGATCTCGTCTTGGAGGATCGTGAAGAGGTTGTCATGCTCGATCCCCTGGACGATCTTCGCTTCGTTGTAGAGCGAGATATCCGAGGCGATGGCGCGGGCGAGGCGGATCGCTTTGGCCTTCTCCTCATCGGTCATGGTGGCTCTACTCCCTGGAAGAAACGAGACTTTTGGATGCTAGTGGGCACCTACCGGGGTGTCAACATCTCGGCGACGCACATCCTCCCCGCCGCATCCGGCCCTTATCCCTTCGAGCCGACCTTGGCTACCAGCTCGAGAAAGCTCTTGCTCACCTTCAGCGGGTCGAGCTTGAGCTCGCGGGCGACCAGCATCAGGAAGCCGCGCAGGTAGACCGGCACGGGAAGGGCCTCGTAGCGGTCGGCCTCGATGTTCTCGAGGTGTGTCGCGCTGATCTTCGTCCGGTCGGCCAGGTCGCGAATCGTCATGCCTCTGCCCTCGCGAACCCGGCGCAGCAGCTCGCCGTTGAACACGGCATTGGGCGCGATGTCCGGCATCCGCGGCAGCGGCTGGGCCGGGGGCTTGGGCTCCTCGCTGCGCTCTTCGGCCTTGGGCGCAGCCGGCGACTCGCGCACGCCCGTCGACCCCACGGCGCTCGAGGGCTCGCTGGCCTCCGCACGTTCGGCGGCCGGCAGCTCTGTCGACGGATTTTCGGCGGCTCGCCCCACGGCGGGCGCGGGCTGTATGGCCGACCTTGGCGTTAGGACGGGGGCCTCCACGCTCGCTGCCACGGCCGTCGCGGTCGGCGGCTCGAGCAGCTCGGGGAGCGGCTTCTCCTCCCCCGAGACCTCCAGAGGCGTCTCCATCAGCCTCCCCGGGGCTGAGGGCTCGCCGTCAGAAATGGGCTCGACCGGCTCGCCGCCCTGCGGCGCGGAAGCGCTGGGCGTCGCATCTCTATGCTCAAGAGGTGTCGGGAAACCTCCTTGAGCTCGGCCCGCCCCCCCTTCGCCCCGAGAGTCGGCCGAGCCTGGGAGGCTTGAGTCGAGGGGGCCTTCGACTCCGCTCCCGCCGCTCGTGCATCGGGAGCTACGCTCAGGGTGAGCGGAACCGGA
>DHSB01000026.1:12556-12952 GCA_002408385.1 Myxococcales bacterium UBA5297 | reverse complement strand
GGGGTCGAAGAAGGATTTCTCGAGAGATCCTCAGTGGGCTCGGAGGACTGCTCAGCTTGGCCGTCCGGAGTCGGGGCCGGCGCGCCGACCGCCACTTCAACCGCGGCTGCCGCCGCGGCCACGACCTCGCGCTCGCCGGCCCTCTCGGGCTCGACCGCCTCTGTCGCCCGCTCCTCCGGCACCGCGAGCGGGCCAACCGCGGCGACCGCCTGCGACAACGCGGCGGCGGGCTCGAGCGACGCCGGCCGTTCGGCGGGCAGGGCTTCGAGCCGGCAGGCGACGCTCTCTTCCTCCGCCTCCGGGCAGCTCCCAGGCCACGGGTAGTGCCGCGCCGCCGCGAGGATGGGACCGAACGCGAGCTGGCCCGTCGTGGCGGGGGAAGCCTCGCGGGTCGGG
>DHSB01000026.1:9238-12438 GCA_002408385.1 Myxococcales bacterium UBA5297 | reverse complement strand
GGGTCGGGAGTTGGTCGGGCGCTGCGGCAAGCCGATCGGGCGAACGGTCGGCTGGCCCAGACCGGGTCCGCGGGGCCGGAGGCGAGCTCGCCTCGACTTGCGGCCCGCTGTCGAGCGACGGCTGGCCATCGGCCTTCGGCCCGGGGCCTGCTGCGGCCTCGTCGTGCGCCTCCACCGTGCGGTCGGCCCGCTGGCACTCGCTTGCCGACGGCCCGAGGCTGCGCTCGTCGTCGTAGGCGCGGCGCAGCTTGGGGTCCGAGAGGGTCAGGTACGCCTCTTCGATCAGCTCGAGCATCCGGCCCGACTCGCCGCCGTCGGCCAGCGTGTAGGTCGCCAGCGAGTCGGGGCCGTAGAACTTCATCGCCCGATCGAAGGCGCGCTCGATCTCTTCGACCGGCGCGTCGTTCGGCACCTCGAGGATTTCGTAGAAAGTCTGCTCGGCGAGAGGCTTCATCGGAGGGAGGTCAGGGTTCGACGCGTTCGCTTGTCCGGTCGAGCGCGATGATTCTGTCGGCGATACGAGCCAGCGCCTGGGCGGTCTCGGCGAGGGGGCGCTCGATCAACAGAGGCCTGCGCTTGCGCACCGCCTTCCACACCTCATCGTCGTAACCGATCGCCCCGAGGTAATCCATTTCCAGGCCGAAGTACTTGCGCCAGGCCCCGACCACCGCCTCCCCGACCTGGCGATCGGCCTCGGTCCGAGCCTGGTTGACTATCAACCGGGGGCGAAAGCGCCTCATCTCGCGCTCGAGGCTCTCCCCGGCCTCCTGGTCGCGCCGGCGCACCGCGGCGATGACGTCGAAGGGCGTCTTCACCCCGTTTTCCTGGCGGCGGGTCATCGCGTCGCGCACGAGCCACTCGATGCCGTAGACCGCCTGGACGTTGGCGAGCCGGCGAAAGAAAGCCGCCTTGATGAAGCGGTAGCCGTTCTCGACCGAGGTCGGCTCGGGCACGAGCACCAGCAGCCCGTGGTCGGCGATGAGGAAGAAGTCGAGGACGTTGTAGTTGGTGCCCGCCCCGAGATCGAGGATGGCGTAGTCGACGTCGAGCGCCTGGAAGTTGCGCAGCAGCTTGAGCTTCTGGGCGTACTTGGGGTTGGCGACATCGAGCGCGTCGAGCGCCCCGGAGACGAGCGAGAGGTTGGCGACCGTCGTCGGAACGAGCACCTCTTCGAGCTTGGCGACCCGGCGGTTGATGTAGTCCGACAGAGTGACCTTGGGCAGCTCCATGCCCAGGCACGTGTGGAGGTTGGCGCCGCCGAGGTCCGCGTCGATGAGCACCACGCGGTTGCCGCGCCGGGCCAGCTCGATGCCCAAGTTCGAGGCGATGAGGCTCTTGCCGATGCCGCCCTTGCCTCCGCCGACGGCGAGCACGCGCCAGGCGCGCTGCTTTGCCCGCACGAGCCGCGGCCGCTCGGCGCCCCCCTGCGGCCGCGCCGTCGCCCTCGACGCGACCACATGCGAGCCCTGCGGCACCTTGCTGCCTGGGCTGGAAGCCATCTCGGCACGCCTCATCTAGCCAGCCCCCGGGAGTCCGCCCTCGCGACCCGCCCGCTACAAAATGCGAGTGAATAGTGGCGGTGAATGTATCACCCCGCCTCGGGCCCTCAAGAAATCGGCGCGGCCGGCCGCGGCGCCCCGCCGAAGGCGCTGGCCGACCGGCGGCCCTTTGGTCTGCCTGGCAGAGGCTTCGGGCAAGTGCTCGTTGCCTAGTCGTCGAGCAGCTCGACGTTCCAGTAGCTCGCGTCCGCCAGGCTCAAGAACGGCAGCCACTCCCGGTAGGTCGACCTGCCGGGCTGCACGCGCAGCAGCGGGGTCCACCTCGGCCGCACAGGCGCCTTGCGCAGCCTCATCCCCGCCTGCAGCGGCGTGCGCCCGCCCTTCCTCAGATTGCAGGGCACGCACGAACAGACCACGTTCTCCCAGCTCGTCGAGCCGCCCTGGGAGCGCGGCACGACGTGGTCCAGGTTGAGCTCGGTGCGCGGCAGCCTGCGGCCGCAGTACTGACAGGTGTTGCCGTCGCGCGCGTAGATGTTCAGCCGGCTCAGGCGCACGTGGGTGCGCGGCAGCTTTTCGTAGGCGACCAGCACGATCACCCGAGGGACGCGGATGCGCCGGCCGACCAGGCCGATCGAGTCCCGGCACATCTCGGCCGACAGCTCGGCCCAGCTTGCAAAGTCGAAAAGGTGGAACTCCTGATCGATCGCCCGGGCGACGCCCTGATAGAGCAGCGTGAAGGCGCGCTTCGCGCTGGTGACGTGAACCGGCTGATAGAGGCGGTTGAGTACGAGGACGCTGCTGTTCAGCATCGCTGGCCCTTCTTCTCCGCTGGCCGCGCCGGGCCGCAGGCGCAAGCCGCATCGCGTCGGTGTGTGCTTCAGCCCCTGACGAGCGCGCGCCGCACTTCCGACCCTGGGCAGCTCCGGAGGCGACCTTTGCGGGCCGCACCCTGCCTGGAGCCCTCGTGTCGAGGGGGCCGCTCGCGCCCGCGCCTTCGCGCGCTCTGGAACGACTGGACCTGTCGTTCGCCATCGCGCCTTCGTGTCGACTATAACACTTTGCTCTCGCCGCGCCGTAAACCGCGGGCTTGCACACCTCGAACTTAGGGAGCGGCCCGCGCGCGTGGCGGGGGCCGAGCCCGCGGACGGGCGAGCCTCGCCTCTTCAGCGCGCGGCGAGCGCTTGGCCGAGCGTGGGAGCAGCGGCGCTCCGGCCGTGAAGGAGTTGATAGGCCGAGTAGGAGCCGAGCACGCGCTTTACGTAGTTGCGGGTCTCTTGAATGGGGATCTCCTCGATGAACTCGTCGAGGTCGCGCTGGCCGGCCGCGCGCAGCCACTTGCCGACGTTGCCCGCGCCCGCGTTGTAGGAGGCCACCGCGAGCGCGAGGTTGCCGTTCCACTGCTTGAGCAGACGAGCCAGGTAGACCGAGCCGAGCCGGATGTTCAGGTCAGGGTCGTGCAGCCGCTCCCGGGTCATCGGCCCGCCGACTTTGAGCCAGCCCGCCACCTCCCTGGCCGTCGGCATCATGAGCTGGCACAGGCCCATCGCCCCGGCCCAGGAGCCGGCGCGCGGATCAAAGGCGCTCTCCTCGCGGATGAGCGCCTGCAGCAGATCGGGATCGACCTTGGCCTCGGCCGCGCGCGTCTCGACCAGCCCGCGGAAGGCGAGCGGGAAGGCCGCCCGCCACAAGTGCAGCCGCTCG
>DHSB01000026.1:8603-9123 GCA_002408385.1 Myxococcales bacterium UBA5297 | reverse complement strand
CCCGCCACAAGTGCAGCCGCTCGGGCGCAAAGTCGCCCGAGAGGTCGCGCTTGAGCTCGGTGCGCGCGACGACGTGCGCGGTGCGCACCTTGCCCGCCCGCGACAGCAGCGCGACCAGCAGCCGCAGATCGTGCGGGGGCGTTTCGCCGCGCAAGGCCGAGCGGTCGATCTCGAGCAGCTCGTCGGCCGCCTGATCCTCGAAGCCCAGGCGCAACAGCTCGACCGCAGCGGCGAGCCTGCGGTCACCCTCGAGCCTGGCGACCGGCAGCGCAAGCGGCGGTGCTTGGTCAGGGTCCGCGGCGAGCCGCTCGGCGAGCGCCTCAGCCCGCTCGGGCGCCAGCTCCTTTATCCGCGAGCGCGCCAGCAGGCTGTAGAAGCTCGCCGGGTGCGCGAGGGCGAGCGACTCGTACGCGCCGAGGCCTTCGGGCTGACGCCCGAGATCGACCAGCGTCCGCCCGCGCCAGTAGCGGGCGCGCTCGACGATCGAGGGGTCCGCGGCCAAGGCGTAGTCGCGCTCGAG
>DHSB01000026.1:0-8493 GCA_002408385.1 Myxococcales bacterium UBA5297 | reverse complement strand
GGGGTCCGCGGCAAAGGCGTAGTCGCGCTCGAGCCGCTCGAGCGCCTCGAGCCCCTCCTCGTGCCGTCGTTCGGCCCTGTCGAGCCAGAAGAGCTGGAACAGCCCCTCGGCCCGAAAGTCGCCGTCTGGATAGAGGCGCGCGAGCCTCTTGAGGACACGGCGCGCCTCATCGGTCTTTCCCTCGCGCGCGAGCAGATCGGCCGCGAAGAAGAGCGCGTCGTCGGCAAACGAGTGCGCGGGGGCCTTCTCGGCAAGCTGTCTGTAGAAGGCGATGCCCGCCGCGCGGTCGACCAACGACGCCGAGGTCCCCGCGACATAGAGCGCCCGGGCCCAGGTCTCGTCGGCCTCGCAGTCCCTCTCGACCGCGCGCAGCACCGCGAGGGCCTCCGAGTGCCGCCGCAGCTTGCGAAACGACTTGCCGAGCACGTACCGGGCCCGACACAGGCCCGCGCTGGAGAGCCCCTTGGGCGGCGCCTCGACCAGCGGGCGCACGAGGGCGACCGCCTCCTGGTTGCGGTGGGCCTCCATCACCAGCTCGGCGCGCGCGACGAGCTGGTCGGCCGAGGGCTCGGCGCCCAGCGAGCGCGCCCGCTGCAGGGCGCGCCCGGACGCCCGGCACCGCGGGTGCTCGCTCCACACGCCGAGGTAGACCGCGGCCGCTTCCTCCTTGCGCCCGAGCCGCTCGAGCAGCTCGGCGACCGAGAAGAGCGCCTCGCCGGGGCGGTCGCGTCCCCAGGCCGGGGCCGGCCGGCTGGCCAGCGGCTGCAGCGACGCGAGCGCGCCGGCGACATCGCCGTTCTCGAGCAGCGAGCGCGCGAGCCCCTCGACCGCGTCCTCGTGGAGGCTCGAGCCCTCTTCGACCGCGTCAAAGGCGCCCGCGGCGGCGGAGTAGTCTTTGGCCTCCTCGAAGGCCGAGGCCGCGAGGAAGTAGCAATGATCGGAGAGCGCCGGGTATTCGGCCGCCAGCCTCACGAGCGCTGCAGCCGCCTCGGGGTAGCTGCCGCCCGCGTTGAGGGCCAGCGCGTAGAGGTAGCGCTCGGGGACCGAGCCAGGCTCGACGCCTCTCAACAGCCCGAGCGCTCGGGCCCCCTGCCCTGCCTCGAGCAGCGTTTTGACCCGCCCGAACGGCTCGCGCCAGGCCACAGGCTCGAGGTCCTTCTCGGTGAGAACCCGCAGGCTCTTCGGGTCGAGGCTCGGCGGAAAGAACCCCGCGGCCACCTGCGTCGGCGGGCCGGAGACCGCTTCGGGCGCTTCCGGTGTTTCGACGCGCTGGGGCACAGCTCGCCGGTCGGCGGACGTGCCCGCTCCGAGCGGCGTCGGCTCGACCGCGATCGCCCCGGAGAAGAGCGCGAGCGCCGCGACCGCCAGGACTGACGCGAGCAGGTGCCTCATCGTGCGGCCTTTCTCCTGTTTGCCTTGCCGGGTGTCAACCTTTCCTCCAGACCCCATCGAACACCCGCGCCCGTGCGTTCTTCCGCGCTTGCCAGCTCGGCCCGCACTCGTGCGGGCGGCGGCCGCTGCTAGAATCGCGCGCGTGGACATTCGAAGCCAAAGCGCGCTGCTCGCGGCGCTCATCACACTCGCCCTCGCCATCTCGATGCTGCTGCGCCCGCGGCGCCGGGCCCTGTTTCTCTTCTCGCTGCTGTGCCTGTCGCTTTTTGGCTACTACCTCGGTGAGTTCCTCTCGGCCCTCTCAGCGGCGGGGATCTGGCCGCGCACCAAGGTCATCTTCGGGTCCCTGGTGCCGGCGGCCGCCCTTGCCTTCTTCATGGAGTTTCTCAAAGTCTCGCCGCGCAGCGCCAAGCGTGCGCGCGCCGGTGCGCTCGTCGGGGTGCTCGGCGGTCTGGTGGTCGGGGTCAGCCCGCTTGCCGACTCGCAGATCGCCAAGACCCTCGTCTCGGTCTGGGTCTTCGGCCTGCTGGCGGCGAGCCTGTCGCTGCTCGTGCGCAGGATGGCCTCGACTGAGTCGCGCACCGAGCGGGCCCGCCTGTTCTACTTGGCGGTCGGCGCCGGGGCGGCCATCGGCGCCTCGGCGCTCGACTTCCTGCCGCACTTCGGAATCGGCTTCCCGCCTCTCGGCGCGATCATCGCGACGCTCTACATGTTCCTGCTCGCGCAGACGCTGCTGCGCCTGCGGCTGCTCGACCTGCACGAGCTGCTCGGCAAGGCGGCCGGGCTGACCCTGCAGGCGGTCATCTTCGTCGCCATCTACGCGCTGCTCGTCTCGTGGGCCAGCGACACCTTCAGCCTCTTTCTGTTCAACACGATGGTCGCCTCCATCGTGATGCTCATCCTCTTCGAGCCCCTGCGCGCCAAGGTCGACGAGTGGGTGGTCGCCACGCTGTTTCGCGAGCGGTTCGAGATGATCCGCGTCCTCGGCGGGCTCAAGGCACGCCTGGCCAACGTCATCGAGGTCGCCGAGATGGCCAAGCTCGTGCTCGACACCTTCGACGAGTCGCGCCGGGTGACGCACGCGTCGGTCTACCTGCTGTCCGACGACAGGCCCGGGTTCTGGCTGCTCGAGTCGCGCGGACCGGCGCCAGTGCGCTTTCTCGACGCGGCGGCCGTCCGCGGGCTGGTGGGCGTCACCCAAGCCGGGCAGAAGGCGGTGCTCCTCGAAAACCTCGAGCGCAGGCTGCAGGACCTGCGGGCCTCGGATCAGCCCGAAGGGCGGCGCGCGCGCGACGAGACCAAGCGGCTGACCGAGCTGAAGAACACGCTGCGCCAGATGAACGCGGGCATCACCGTGCCGTTGATGGGCGGCGACCGGATCATCGGCTTCCTCAACCTGTGGGACGAGCGGGTGCCCGAGGCCTACGCCTCCGACGAGATCGCGCTCATCCTCGAGATCGCCGAGCGCGCCGCGATCGTGGTCGAGAACAGCAAGCTCTACGAGCGGGTCAAGGAGCGCGACCGGCTCGCCGCCCTCGGCGAGATGGCCGCGGGCCTCGCCCACGAGATCCGCAACCCGCTCGGCGCCATCAAGGGCGCGGCCCAGTTCCTCTCGCCCCAGAACCTGCCCGCCGAGACCTCCGAGTTCCTCGGGATCATCGTCGAGGAGGTCGACCGGCTCAACGCGGTGGTGACGCAGTTCCTCGACTACTCGCGGCCGCTCAAGCAGAACTTCGCGCCCACCGACCTCGCCGACGTGGTCAACCGCACCCTCAAGCTGCTGTCGAACAGCCTGCCTGCCGCCGTCCAACTCGACCTGAAGCTCGCCGAGCCGCTCCCCAAGATTCAGGGCGATCCCGAGCAGCTCAAGCAGGTGCTCATCAACCTCATCCAGAACTCGGTGCAGGCGATGCCGGAGGGCGGCACTCTGTCCATCGAGGTGCGCGCGCCCTCGGACGTGACGGGCTGGCGCCTCTCCGAAGCGCCGGAGCTGGTCGAGGTGCGGGTTCGCGACACCGGCCACGGCCTCAGCGGAGAGGCGAAGCAGCACATCTTCGTGCCCTTCTACACGACCAAGGAAAAGGGCACCGGGCTCGGGCTGGCCATCTGCCAGCGCATCATCAAGAGCCACGGCGGCTCGATAGGCCTGTCGAGCCAGCGCGACGACGGGACCGAATTCGTCATCCGCCTGCCCGCCATCCCCGAGCCCCGCTGCGAGCCTGCCGTCGAGGGCACGCCGACGCCCGACGGAACGCCGTCGCCCGAGCTCACGCCTTATCCGGCGAACTACTCGGAGCTCGCCCTGCCTCCACGGCGCCGGGAGAAGAAGCGCAAGCGGGCGTAAAGGCCCATCGCCCGCAATGACCGCCGCTCCGGGCCCGGTGCGCCTGAGGCGTTCTTTTCGACCGTCGAAAACAACGGCGGGCGGGCGGTCGACGCGCTGCTTTCAGCACTCAGCTCGAGCCCGACCGCGCCCCTTCTGTCCTCGGGCGAGCTTGGCGCCAGCCTCCGGCGCCGTCAAAGGCGTCACTGATCGCCAGCGCGCATTGTCGGAGCCCCTCCATGTACGGTAAGTTCACCCCTTATTGTGGCGTATCGCGCCCGCCTGGGGCTCAACGCGCCGACATCTGGACAAGAAAATCCCCGCTCCTCAAGGGGATAGCTCAAGGCACGGGGGTTGCTTCGCTGCGCGGCGTCCCATGGATTCAGTCATTGTCCCGGGGGAAGGCATGCTCGATTTCGAGCGCGAAGACGAATTGCTCAAGACCTGGGTCGGCGCCGATGCCCGGCGGATCATCACCGCCGCCTCGGTGAGCTGGGCCGATCGCTTCTATCTCGCCCGCGAGCGGATGGCCGAGCTGGCCGCCGAGAAGGCGGCCTCGGAAGCGGTGGTGCTCGAGCGCGACCGGCTCGCCTCCTATTTTGGCTGCGCCTACGGTAGAAACGGCCTGCTTGCGCGCGCGGGAGCCCTGCTTTCACTGCGCGAGCGGCTGCAGCGGGTCGCAACGCTCGCCCCGCGGCTCATCGAGGATGCCTCGGGCATGGGGCGGATGCGGCGCGAGGCGCTGATCTTGCGCACCTTCGCCCGCGAGCGCCTGATGCGCGGCCGGCCCCAGCCCGTCGATGCCGCGCTCTTCGAGGTCATCGCCGCGGCCACCCAGTCGACGCTCGCCTGCGCGGACTTCGTCGCCGCCGCTTCGGCGGTCGACCACGACCTCGGCGGCTTTAAGGGAGCCCGCGGTCTTTGGGCAGCCGCGGACCTCGGCGTCCTCGCGGCGAGCGCGCCTCCGGCCCGTCCCTTCGTCGCGCTTGTCGCGTTCGCGCTTGCCCGGGCCGGCGACGGGCTCGCCCAGCGGGCCGCCTCGATGCCCGCCTACGACGCGCTCATCGAGGCCAACTACGCGGCGCTGCGCAGGCAGATGTGGGAGGCGAACGAGGCGCTCTATGCCGAGCAGAGCGAGCCCGCGTCCATCGCCGAGATCGAGAAGGCTGACCTCGCGCTCGAGACTCTGCTGTGCCACCTGACCGACCGCCGGGCCCCGAGCGCGGCCCGTGCCCGCATGCTCGCCGAAATCTGGGCGCTCATCGCCGCCGGCCGCTCGGGACACGCGGCGCGCAAGGCCGCCGTCGCGCTCGACGGCGCGCTGCTGCTGCTCGCCGAGGGGCTCGCGGTCGAAGCGAAGGGACTTCAAGGATGAGCAGCGTCTACCTCTTCTGCCTCAGCCTCGGGTTCGTCTTCACCGTCGTCGGAGCAGCGCTCGGGCACCTGCTCGGCGGCGGCGACGGCGCGGACGGCGCGGACGGCGCCGAGGTCGACGGGCTCGATGGGGTCGACGGCGGCCTCGCCGGCGTCGATGGCGGCCTCGACGTGGGGGCCGACGTGGATGTCGGCGACGGCGACGCCGGCGGGCACGGCTCGGTCCACCTTCCCATCTTCTCGCCGACCGTCATCTCGTTCTTCGTGTTCACCTTCGGCGCCTTTGGACTGCTCTTCCACCGCGCCTTCGGCATCGAGAACCCCTGGGTCCACACGCCGATGGCCTCCGTCAGCGCGGTGCTCTCGGGACTCGGGCTCGCCTTCGGCATCTACAAGATCACCTCGCACCTCGAGTCGAACCGGATCGCGCGCGTCAGCGACGCGCTCGGCTCGCCGGTCGAGGTCACCGTCAGCGTGCCCGCGGTCGGGATGGGCGAGATCGCCTACGTCAGCGCGGGGACGCGCCAGACGCTCAGCGCCCGCTCGGCCGACGGCCGCGAATACAAGCAGGGCGCGTCGGTGCGCGTCCTGAAGATCGCCGACGGCGTCGCCTTGGTCAGCGAGGCGCCGCTCAAACCGGCCTTCGCGTCGGTCTCGCCCACCGAACCGGCGCGAGGCGAGCCCGTGCGCTCGCCCACTGGTGTGCGACACAAGGCATGAAGGGCTTTCGAACCACGTCTCGCTGCAATCGAACGGAGGTAGGTCATGAGTGGTGATGAATGGGTGGTGCTCCTGGGCGCACTGGGCGGCGCGTTCGTACTGACGGTCCTCTTCATCCTCGGTTCGCGCTACCGCAAGGTCGGCCCGAACGAAGCGCTGGTCATCTCCGGCGGCAGTCGAGGCTTTCGCATCATCCGCGGCGGCGGCACCTTCGTCTGGCCGGTCATCGAGATTGCCGAGAAGATGAGCCTGGACGTGATGACCATCCACGTGCACACCCCGGCGGTCTACACCGCCCGCGGCGTGCCGGTGATGGCCGACGGCATCGCGCAGATCAAGATCGACTCGACCAGCGAGTCGACCCTCTCGATCGCCGCCGAGCAGTTCCTCGAGCGCAGCCAGGACGACGTGATGAAGGTCGCCCTGCAGACGGTCGAGGGTCACCTGCGCGCCATCCTCGGCACGATGGAGGTCGAGGACATCTACCGCGACCGCGAGAAGTTCGCGCAGAAGGTCCAGGAGTTCTCCGCCTCGGACCTGCGCAACATGGGCCTGAAGATCGTCTCCTTCACCCTGCGTGACATCAAGGACGACCAAGGCTACCTCGACGCGCTGGGCAAGCCGCGGCTCGCCGAGGTCAAGCGCGAGGCGGCGGTCAAGGAGTCGCGCGCCCTGTCCGAGGCCCAGATCGCCCAGGCCGAGGCCAACCGCGACTCGGCAATCAAGAGTGCCCAGGCGAAGAAGGAGGGCGACGTCGAGCGGCTCAAGGCCGAGGGCGAGATCGCCCAGGCGACCCGCGACTACGAGCTCAAGCGCGCCGAGTACCAGGCCAGCGTCAACCAACGCAAGGCCGAGGCCGACCTCGCCTACGACCTGCAGCGCTTCAAGACCGGCCAGCTCGTCAAGAAGGAGGAGGTCTCGGTCGTCGCCATCGAGAAGGAGCAGCAGATCGCCGTGCAGGAGAAGGAGATCCTGCGCCGGGAGAAGGAGCTGGAGGCGACGGTGCAGAAGCCGGCCGACGCCAAGCGCTACGCGACGCAGGTCGAGGCCGACGCCGAGCGCTACAAGCTGGTCGCCGAGGCCGCCGGCCGCGCCGACGCGGCCAAGGCCCAGGGTCTCGCCTCGGCCGAGATCATCGCCGCCACCGGCAAGGCCGAGGCCGAGGCGATTCGCCTCAAGGGCCAGGCCGAAGCCGAGGTGATCAAGGCCAAGGGTCTCGCCGAGGCCGAGGCGATGAAGAAGAAGGCCGAGTCCTACCGCGAGTACGGCGCGGCTGCGGTCACCGAGATGTTCACCCAAATGCTTCCGGAACTCGCCAAGGCGGTCTCCCAGCCACTCGCGAAGACCGAGAAAATCGTCATGGTCAGCAACGGCGAAGGCGGCGGTCTCGGGGCCTCGAAGATCACCAACGACATCGCCAACATCATGGCCCAGCTCCCGCCGGTGGTCGAGTCGCTCTCCGGGGTCTCGCTCAAGGACCTGGTGTCGAAGATCCCGGGCATCGACGCGCGCCCGCCCCAGGTGCCCGCAAAGGCGCCGGCGCAGATTCCGCCGGTCCCGCTCGCGCAGCCCAAGAAGCCCTAGCGTCGGTTTGACGGGGCGCGGGAGCCCTCCCGCGCCCCCTCCTTTTGCCCGGAGTCCAGGATGTCCGTGCTCGACCAGATCCTCGCGCACAACGCCGGCGCCGCGGCCGAATTGCGGCCCGACGACAACCACGCCTCGAGTCGCCTGTGCGTGGTCACTTGCAGCGACCCGTCGGTCACCGCGCTGCTGCCCCGCGCAGTTGGCCTCGGCCCCGAGGAACTGGTGCTCGTACGCCTGCCTGGCCCCGCGATCCGCAGCGGCTCCGAAGAGCTGTGCCGGGCGGTAGCGACCGCCGTCGCCCTCAACGGCTGTGACGAGGTGCTCGTCGTCGCCCACACCGCCTGCGTGCTCGTCGCCACGCAGGCGAGCGCGGCGGCCTCGGCGCTCGCCACCCGCGGCTTGGACCGCGCCCGCCTGCCCGAGGACGTCCGCACCTTCTTCAACCTGCAGGCCAGCTCGCGCCAGATCGCCATGGAGACCGCCTCGGCCATCCGCAGCGCCGGCTACCTGCCCGCCGGCCTGCTCGTCCACGCCGCGCTGCTCGACAACGCCAGCGCCAAGCTCACCGTCCTCGAGCGCGGAGAGCACCTCGCGAGCTCGGCCGCGCGGCCGGAGGGTGGACTCTTCGGCGCCTCGGGCCCGGCCGAGCTCGGCGGCGGGCTCCCGGCGGGCCTGGGGGTCGGCGCGACCGGCTTTGGCGCGAGCTCGGCGGGTCCGCTCGAGCTCGCGGTCGAGCTGCCGCCGCACGTGCCCATCGGCGTCAGCGCGCTCGACCTGCCGCGCACCGAGCTCGCCAGCTCTGGAATCGAGCTGAAGGCCTCGGGGATTGACATCGAGCCCTCGCCGCTCGACTTCGGCCCGAGCGCCATTGAGATCAGGAGCGCGCAGATCGACCTTCGCCCCTCGGTCGATCTCCAGGCGAGCAGCCTCGCGGTCGCGAGCGGACCTATCGACTTGCGGCTCTCGCCGCTCGACTTCGAGCCCGCAGCTCTTGGCGGCCCGCCGAGCACACGGGGCGCGGCGCCGCCTCCCCTGCCCTCCTCTCGGCCTGCCAGCAGCGCGCCCCCCAGCCCGAAGCGCGCCCCTGCCCGCGCGGCCTC
>DHSB01000022.1:75424-76653 GCA_002408385.1 Myxococcales bacterium UBA5297 | reverse complement strand
GAGAGGAGGGGCGAGAGGAGGGGATCGAGACTGGCGAGGCCAAGCTGCTCCTCCTCCTGCTCGAGCACAAGTTCGGACCGGTCTCCGAGGGGCTGCGCCCGCGGATTTGCAGCGCGTCAACCGAGCTTCTCAACCTCTGGAGCGTGCGTGTTCTGGACGCGCAGCGAATCGAAGAGGTCTTCGAGGACGCCGCGCACTGAGGCGGCCAGCCAGTTGTGACCAGGCAGAGACCGAGCCTGCTCTCGGTTCCCTGGCCGCGGTGCGCGCGGTGCTGCCTGGCAAGGAGGAGCAGATGCGCTCCAAGGCGGCCGAACAGCTCGTAGCTGAGGGGATGAGGAAGGGGTTCGCGCAGGGGTTCCAGTTGGGGTTCAAGATAGGTGAGGTTAGAGGCGCGGCCAGAGTTCTCCTGCTCCTGCTCGAGCACAGATTCGGACCACTTTCCGAGGCAACACGCAGGCGGGTGTGCGGCGCATCCCTGCCACTGCTCGAGCTCTGGGCCGTACGAGTCCTCGATGCGCGGAGCCTCGACGAGGTGCTCGAGCACCCGCCGCCTCGACACTGACTCGGGG
This sequence comes from Myxococcales bacterium UBA5297, assembly GCA_002408385.1. GTDB lineage: Bacteria > Myxococcota > Myxococcia > Myxococcales > UBA5297 > UBA10939. The sequence goes on along the minus strand of DHSB01000022.1, from coordinate 76,084 downwards.
CGGCGATGCGTCCCGGCGCACCTACCGCTCCAGCTCCGCCTGCCTCGCTTGTTCGAGCCGCTGCCGCTTCTGGGCTCGCCGCTCGCGGAATCGCTCGGTCATCTCGTCGAACCGCTTCTGCTGCTCCGGATTCAGTAGCCCCCGGAGCTCCTGATCGGCCTTGCGTTGAATCTCCTCGGCCTTCGGGTCGATGGTCTCGAAGAGCTCGGCCATCGCCCAGAAGCGCGCTTCGACGATGGGGCCGACCTTCGCGCTCTGCTCGGCGCTCAGTCCGAGCTCGCGCTGGTAGCGCGCGAGCATCTTCTCGGGCCCGTGCCGGTTCGGCCCGTCGCGTGGCGGCCCCATCAGCAGGGGGCCGACGCCGACCCCGGAGACGAAGCCGAGCAGGAAGACGACCACCGCCAGCCCGACGGCCACGATCCGATTGCGCTTGCTGGTCACGGGAGCACCTCCGCGGTCCACACCATCTCCGCCACCTCGATGACGCCCTGCGGCCCAGGCTCCGAGCGCGCCTCGAGCATCTCGGGGCCGCCCCAGGCGAAGAGCCCAGCCCAGACGACCGCGGCGGTGAGCGCGCCGGCGAGGGCCGTACGCCGACCCGCGTGGATGAAGCCTTCGATCAAGCTCGGCTCCGGCTTGTGGCTCAGCGCCGCCCGCCAC
>DHSB01000022.1:72835-75266 GCA_002408385.1 Myxococcales bacterium UBA5297 | reverse complement strand
CAGCGCCGCCCGCCACGCCCGCTCGGCGAGCCCAGCCGGAACCGCGGGGGCTGGCTGCGAGCGCAGCGCCGAGGCGGCGGCCTGCCACGCGCCCAGCTTCCGCCGGCAGCCCGCGCAGCCGGCCAGATGCTGCTCGAGCCGGCCGCGTTCGCCGGACGAAAGCCTGTCGTCGAGATACCGGCTGAACATGCTCTCGGTCTGCTTGCAGGTCATGGCGCGTCCTCCTTGTTCAAGCTTCGCTCCAGCCGCTTTGCCAGCGCCTTGCGCGCCCGGTGCAGCCGCGACTCGACGGTCCCGACGGGCACTCCGAGCGCCGCGGCGATCTCCCCGTAGTCCAGGCCGTCGATCTCGCGCAGCTCGAGCACGCCCCGCTGCTTCTCCGACAGCGCGGCGAGCGCCTCGCGCACCTGCACGCCGAGCTGAGCGGTGGCGAGCGCGTCGTCGGGCTGCTGCCGGCCCTCGAGAGCCACCAGCCGCAGCGCCGCCTCGTCATCGGTCGCGAGGGGCCGCCGGCGGCTCCACCACCAGCCCCGAGCCCTGTCGCGCGCCAGGTTGCGGGTGATGCGGCAGAGCCAGCCGAGCGCGGCGGCCGGCTCGCGCAGCTCCTCGAGGCTCGACCAGGCGCGCACGAAGGTCTCCTGGGCGATGTCGGCGGCCTCGTCCCCGTCGGCGACCAGCCGCAGCGCGAGCCGATAGATGCTCGGGTGCGTCAGCTCGACGACCTGTCGAAAAGCCGCCGCGTCGCCCGCCTTCGCGCGCACGCACGCCTCGGCGAGCGCCTGTGCGCCCGTCTCAGGTGCCGCCAGCGCTCGTGCCGCGCTCTGCACCGTCTCGCTCTCCTCTCAACTCCAGTCTTGCTCGCCGAGCGCCCTGAGCAGCCGGGCCCGGGCCGCGGCGAGGTCGTACTCGCCGCGCACCACCTGGACCTCGGCGTTGGCCAGCTCGAGCTGCGCGTCCGACAGCTCGATGGAGCTGCCGACGCCCTCGGCGTAGCGCGCTTCGGCGAGGCTCAACAGCTCGCGCGCCGACTCGAGCCCTTGCCGGGCGGCCTCGAGCTCGGCCTTCGCCGAACCGAGGTCGACCCGGGCGGTGTCGAGCTCGGTCCAGATCTGCTGCTCTTGGCCAGTCAGGCGCGCCTGGGCCGTCACGAGGTTGGCCCGCTCGGCCTGCTCGTTCGCGGGCGCAGCCAGCCCGTCGAACAGCGTCCAACTCAAGCTCAATCCCACCGACGCGCCCCAGCCCGGCGAGACGATGTCGTCGGCGAAGTAGCTCAGGCCGGCGCCAAGCTGCAGCGAGGGCCACAGGCGCTTCTCGGCGACCTTCACGCTCAGCTCGCTCGCGCGGATCGACGAGCGTTGCGCTGCGAGCTCCGGGCGGTTGTCGGTCGCGCGGGCGAACAGGGTGTCGGTCGCCTCCGTCTCGAGCGGGAGGGCAGGCAGGTCGGAGCGCGCCACCTCGTAGTCGGTGCTCGCGGTGACGCCCATCGCCTGGTTGAGCCGCGCCTTGGCTATCTGCAGGTTGCTCTCGGCCCGCACGAGCGAGGCACGCGCCGTCGCCACCGTGGTGCGCAGCTTCGCGAGGTCGATGGCCGGCCGGGTCCCCGCCGCGACGAACTGCTCGATCTGCTGCAGATGGCGCTGCTCGTTGGCGAGCGTCTCGCGGCCGATCTGCACCAGCGCCTCGGACTCGAGCACGTCGAAGAAGGCAAGCCGCACGTTGAGCGCGAGGTCGCCGGCGACCGCCTGCGCGCTCTGCGCGGTCGCCTCGGCGCTCGCCTGCGCCGAGCGCCACCCGTTGCGGGTGCGGCCAAAGTCGTACAGCAGCAGGTCGGCCGAGACCCCGGCGCCCAGGTCGCCGTTGCTGACGAGCGCCTGCTCCCAGGGAGCGCGGGCGCCGTAGCCGAGCGAGGCCGAGGCGCGCACCTGGGGCAGCAGCGGGCCGCGCGAGGCGCGCGCCCGAGCGCTCGCCGCTTGGGCCTGGCCCCCGGCGGCGCGCAGGTCGGGGTGATTGGAAAGGGCGGTCTCGACCGCTTGCTCGATGGTGAGCGGGCTTGCCTGGAGCGCGAGGGCAAGGAGCAGGATCGGGGCGTTCATTCGTACCTCAGGGCCTGGATGGGATCGAGCCGCGACGCCTTGAGCGCGGGCCACAGCCCGAAGGCGATCCCCACGAAACCGCTGAACCCGATGGCCAGAGCGACGATCTCGGGCTGCACGAGCATCGGCCACTCGAAGCGCGCCACCAGCCAGGAGGCGGTCCCCAGGCCGAAGGCGACGCCGAGCAGGCCGCCGACGATGGAGAGCACCACCGCCTCGACCATGAACTGCGTGAGGATGTCGAGCGGCTTGGCGCCGATGGCCATGCGCAGGCCTATCTCGCGGGTGCGCTCGGTGACGCTCACCAGCATGATGTTCATGATGCCGATGCCGCCGAC
>DHSB01000022.1:27763-72725 GCA_002408385.1 Myxococcales bacterium UBA5297 | reverse complement strand
TTCATGATGCCGATGCCGCCGACCAGCAGGCTGACCAGCGCGATGCCGGCGAGCAGCGAGGTCATCGTCTCGGCGCCTTCCATCTGCGCGGCGGCGAATTCGGCGCGGTTGCGCACCGAGAAGTCGTCCTCGGCGCCCCGGCGGATCCGGTGGCGCCCCCGCAGCAGCGAGGTGATCTCCTCCTCGGCTCTGGTCGTCGCCTCCTGGGATGCCGCCCCGACGTAGATCGAGCCGGCGATGAACTGCTGCAGGCCGCCCTGCAGCTTGGCGCGGAAGGTGCTCACCGGGATGAAGACGACGTCGTCCTGGTCGCCGTGGCCCATCTGGCCCTTGGTTTTGGCGACGCCGATCACCTCGAAGGGCACGTGGTTGATGCGCACCTGCTGGCCTATCGGCTCGGAGAAGGGGCCGAAGAGGTTGTCGACGACGCTCTGGCCGAGCACCGCGACCTTGGTGCCCATCGCCACGTCGGACTCGTCGAACAACGTGCCGCGGCTGGCCGGCCAGTTGGTGATGGTGAAGTAGTCGGGCGTGGTGCCCTGGACATTGGTCGCCCAGTTCTGGCCCTCGGCCATCACCTGCGCGTTGGTGCCGAGCAGGGGCGCCGCGTAGCGCACCGCGCTCACCTCGGTGCGGATGGCTTCGAGGTCATCCCAGGTGATCGAGGGCTGGGAGCCCGCCCCGCCGCGCACGCCGCCGCGGCTGCTGGCGCCCGAGCGCACCATGAGCATGTTGCTGCCCATCGACTCGAAGGTCTTCTCGACCCGCGCCTTGGCGCCCGCGCCGATGGCGGTCATCGCGATGACCGCGCCGACGCCGATGATCACGCCGAGCGTGGTCAAAAAGGAGCGCATCTTGTTGCGCAACAGCGCCCGGAGCGCGACGAGGAAGATCTGGCTGAGGCTCACGCCTGCGCTCCTTCCTCGTCCGCCCGGACCCGGGCCGGCTTGGGCTCGCGCCGCTCGTCGCGGCGCACCAGCCCGTCGCGGATCTCGACGATGCGCCCGGCGTGCTCGGCGATGTCCGGCTCGTGGGTGACGAGCACCACGGTCATCCCCGAGGCGACCAGGTCCTGGAAGAGCGCTATCACCTCGATGCTGGTGCGCGAGTCGAGGTTGCCGGTGGGCTCGTCGGCGAGGATGAGCCGCGGTTCGCCGACCAGGGCGCGGGCGATGGCGACCCGCTGCTGCTGACCGCCCGAGAGCTGATTCGGATGGTGGTGGACCCGCTCGCCAAGCCCGACGCGCTCGAGGGCGGCGGTGGCGCGCCGATGGCGCTCCTTGCGAGGAACCCCGGCGTACATCAGCGGCAGCTCGACGTTCTCGAGGGCGCTGGTGCGCGCGAGCAGGTTGAAGCTCTGGAAGACAAAGCCCAGAGTGCGGTTGCGCACTTCGGCGAGTCGGACCCGGCTGAGCGTGGCCACCTCTTCGCCGGCGAGCAGGTAGCTGCCGCCGGTCGGCCGGTCGAGACAGCCGAGGATGTTCATCAGCGTCGACTTGCCGGAGCCCGAGGCGCCCATGATGGCCACCGACTCCCCGACCTCGATGTCCAGGGAGACGCCGCGCAGCGCGTGCACCTGCACCTCGCCCGAGTCGTACGTCTTGCGCATGTCGCGGATTTCGATGAGCGCCATCTCGTGCCTCACAGGAAGCGGCCGCGCTGCATCGGACGGGCGGCGGGTGCCGGCTCATCGCCGGAGAGCGTGCCGACGATCATCAGGTCGCCTTCCTTGAGCCCGGGACCGCTGACCGCGGTGTTGCGCCCGTCGCTGATGCCGAGGTCCACGCGCACCGCCTGCGGCTTGCCGTCGGGGCCGAGCCTCCAGAGCGGGCGTTTGCCACCCCCGCCCGCGGCGCGCTCGGTGCGGCGCTCGGCCGGGGCATCGCCGGCCGAAGCTGCGCCCGCACCGCCTCGTTCGAGCTGTGCTCGAGCTTGGGCCAGGAACTCCTCCGGTGGCCGGAAGCGCAGCGCCGCGTTGGGCACCATCAGCACGTCGGCCTGCTCTTCGATGAGGAAGCTGACGTCGGCGGTCATGCCGGGGCGCAGCTTGAGCTCGGGGTTCTCGACCGAGACGACCGCGTCGTAGGTGACCACGTTCTGGACGGTGGTCGGCGAGTAGCGCACCTCCTTGACCACGCCGCCGAAGCGCTCGCCGGGGAAGGCGTCGACGGTGAACTCGACCTTCATTTCGGGCGCGAGGCGGCCGACGTCGGACTCGGCGACGCTGGTGTGCACCTCCATCTTCCGCAGGTCCTCGGCGATGGTGAACAGGGTGGGGGCCTGCAGCGACGCGGCGACGGTCTGGCCGACGTCGACGTCGCGGGAGATGACCACGCCGTCGATGGGCGAGACGATCTTGGTGTAGGCGAGGTTGGTTTGGGCGCGCTCGAGGGCAGCGCGCGCCTGCTCGAGCTTGGCCTTGTTGGAGGCGAGGTTGGCCTCGGCCGACTGCATCGCGGCGAGTGCGGAATCGGCTTCGGCCTGCGCGACGAGCTTGCGCTCGGCGAGCGAGGAGGAGCGCTCGAACTGGCGCTTCGAGTCGGCGAGCTGCGCCTCGGCGCCTTTGACTCCGGCCTGGGCCGAGACGAGGTTCGCGCGGGCCTGCGCCACCTCGGTCGCGAAGAGCTGAGGGTCGATTCGGGCGATGAGCTGGCCCTTGGTCACCCGGGAGTTGAAGTCGGCGAGCATCTCGAGGATGCGGCCGGAGACCTGGCTGCCGACCTGCACGGTGACGCGCGGGGAGACGGTCCCGGTGGCCGTTACCCAGGCGGCGAGCCGGCCGCGCTTGACCGCCGCGGTCTCGAACTGGACGGGCTCCTTCTTGCCTGGCTGGAGCCCGAGCACGACCCCGGCGCCGATACCGACTGCCGCCACGGCGGCCACGCCCACCACGATTCCTCGTCGCATTCTTCGCTCCACGGTTGATGCTCGCGTCGTCAGCCCGAAGACGGGGCTCGCGTCGATTTCCTTCCATTATTCTTCGCAAGGGGAACGGAGCGGCGGAGGCCCCAGCCCGGCGAATGCTGGCAGGCATGTACCAGAACCGAGCGCGAGCCAAAGGATGGAGAAGGATGGAGCGGCGAGGTTGATGGAAGGCGGGGTGATGGACGGCGGAGCTCCAGCTCTGCCCGCGCGCGTCGAAGCGGGGGCGCTGCCATCCATCCGTACAGGGTGAGGGCCGTTGTGCGGGGTTGGCGGAGCTGGAGCTCCGCCAACCATCCTTCTGCTCGTTTGGCCCCTCATCCCTCGAGCTTCAAGCCGTCTGGACGAGCGGAGGTACGTGACGTCAACCTGTCACCCGACGACGAAGCAGGCGCTTCATCCTCCAACCTTCAACCGCTCCGCAGCGCTGCGCGCGAGCAGGTCGCACCGCTCGTTCTCCGGGTGCCCGTTGTGCCCGCGAACCCAGGTCGCCGTCACGTCGTGGACCTGCAGCAGGGCGTCGAGCCGCTTCCACAGCTCGGCGTTGAGCAACCGGCCGTCCGGGCCGTTGTTGCGCCGCCAGCCCTTCGCCTTCCATCCCGCGAGCCACTCGTCGATCGCCTTGACGACGTACTGGCTGTCGCTGACCAGACCGACGCGACACGGGCGCTTGAGCGCCTCGAGCCCGCGCAGGACCGCGGTGATCTCCATCCGGTTGTTCGTCGTGCCGGCCTCGGCGCCCGAGCCCTCGCGCTCGTGCTTGCCCATCCGAAGGACAAAGCCCCAGCCTCCTGGTCCGGGATTTCCGAGGCAGGCGCCGTCGGCGAAGAGCTCTACGCGGGGCGCGTCCTCGCCCAGGCGCGCGCGGGTGGGGTCTTCTCGCATGAGGCGGGCTCAGGCAGCGGCGGCCGAAGGGGGCCGGGGCACGGACGGCTTCCTCTCGGAGACGGTCTTTTCTAGGAACGCCAGGGAGGCCTCGATCTGATCGACGAGCGCGACCAGCAGATCGCCCGGCTGCAAGGTGTTCAGGCCCGCCTGCATCGCCGCCAGCTCGTTGTAGTACTCGCTCGTCGCCGCGCCCCGCCGCCCTTTGCCGAGCCCGTGGCGCATCAGCCCGATCACCTCGCCGTCGGCTCGGCCGCGGTTGCACGCGTCCTCGTAGAGGATGACCTCGTCGAAGGCGTTCCCGGCTATCTCCGAGACGTGGAGGATGTCCTCGTCGCGTCGGTCGCCCGCGCAGCTCAGGACGACGACGCGCCGCCGGGCGGGCAGCTTCTCGATGGCGTCGGCGATGGCCTGGAGGGCATCCGGATTGTGGCCGTAGTCGGCGATCACCGTCGCGCCGCGGTGCCCGAGCACGTTGAAGCGCCCGGGGACGCTGCGCGGATCGGTCACGAAGGTCGAGAGCGCGGTCCGGATCGCCTCCCAAGGGATGCCGGCGGCCCACGCGGCGCCGACGGCCGCGAGCGCGTTCTCGATCTGGAAGGCGATGAGCCCGCCCAGCGTCATCGGCACGTTCCCCAGCTCGATGATCCGTGTCTTCTGCGGCCCCTCCGCGACGACGATGGCCTGCTCCTCCACGAACACCGCGCGCCCGCCCCGGGCCCGATGCGCCTCGAGGGTCGGGTCCGAGGGCTCGCGCGCGAAGAAGGTGACCGAGCCCGGGCAGAAGGGCGCCATCGCGGCGGTCAGCGGGTCGGCCGCGTTGAGCACCGCGGTGCCCGAGGGCGCCACGTTCTCGACCACGGTCCGCTTCACCTCGGCGAGCTGCTCGGCGGTGACGATGCCGCTCTGGCCAAGGTGGTCGCCGCGCCCGACGTTGGTGACCACCGCGACCTCGCAGCGGTCGAACCCGAGCCCCTCGCGCAACAGGCCTCCCCGCGCGGTCTCGAGCACCGCGACCTCGACGAGCGGGTGGAAGAGCACCGTGCGCGCGCTCTTCGGGCCGGCGCAGTCGCCGTCGTCGATGCGCCGGCCCTCGATGTACAGGCCGTCGGTGCAGGTCATCCCGACCCGCTTGCCCATCGTCTGGAAGATGTGCGCGACGAGCCGGGTGGTGGTGGTCTTGCCGTTGTTGCCGGAGATGGCGACGACCGGGATGCGGGCGTCGTCGCCTTCGGCGAAGAGGCTGTCGACGACCGCCTCGCCCACCGGGCGCGGCTGGCCCGACGACGGCGCGAGGTGCATGCGGAACCCGGGGCCCGCGTTCACCTCGACGACAACCCCGCTCTGCTCCTCCAGGGGCACGCTCACGTCGCCGCAGACGAAGTCGATGCCGGCGATGTCCAGCCCGACCGCGCGCGCAGCCTCGACGGCGTGCGCGGCGAGGCTCGGGTGGACCCGGTCGGTCACGTCCTCGGCGCTGCCGCCGGTGCTCAGGTTGCCGTTGCGCCGCAGCGCGACCACCGCGCCCGCCGCGGGGACTGATTCGGGCGCATAGCCCTGCTCGGCGAGCACCGCCCGGGTGGTCTCGTCGAGCGGGATCCTGCTCAACGAGGTCGCGTGGTCCTCGCCGCGGCGCGGGTCCTGGTTCTCGGCCTCGATGAGCGCGTAGAGGGTGCGCGCGCCGTCGCCGATGACTCGGGGCGGCTCGCGCCGGGCCGCGGCGACGAGCTTGCCGCCGATGACGAGGAGCCGATGGTCGAAGCCCGGGGCGAACCGCTCGACGAGCACCATCTCGCCTTCGCGGCGCGCGCTCTGGAAGGCGGTCGCCACCCCCTCGCGCGTGGTCAGGCCGACGGCGACGCCGCGGCCGTGGTTGCCGTCGAGCGGCTTGACGACGACCGGAACGCCCAGCTCGCGGGCCGCCCTCCACGCGTCTTCGGCGTCGCTGGCGACGCGGCCCTCGGGCACCGGGACGCCGACGGCGCGCAGCAGCGTCTTGGTGAGCTCCTTGTCCTTGGCGACCAGCTCGGCGACCGCGCTGGTGCGGTCGGTCTCGGCGGTCCAGACGCGCCGTTGACGGCAGCCCCAGCCGAGCTGCAGGAGGTTGCCGTCGGTGAGGCGGCGCACGGGGATTGCGCGCCGCTCGGCCGCGCGGGCGATGGAGGCCGTGCTCGGGCCGAGGCGCACCCGCTCGTCCAGGGTGCGCAGCGAATGGAGGGCCGCGGCGGTGTCGAACGGGCGGTCGTCGAGCGCAGCTTCGACGAGCCCCTGGCCGAGCTGAAGGGCGCGTCGGCCGACCTCCTCCTCGACGTATTCGACGACGACCTTGAAGCTGAGCGGGGCGATCGCCACGGTGCGGCTGAAGGCGACGGCGCACCCGGCCTGCGCCTGGAGCGTGAGGCTGATGCGCCCGAGGGCGTGGGCCAGGGTCGGCCCGAGGTCGACCGCGTGGAGCGCCGGGAAGCGCTCGCAGATGGCGCGCCCTTGTTCGGACGTCAACTGCGCGTGCCGCGCCTGCAGCTCGATGAGCACTTCGATCGCCGTACAGCGGGTCCAGACGTTTGGTCCGCGCAGCGCTCGCACGGACTGGGGCGCGAGCGGCTGCTGGTGCGAGCGGGATGACGGTTGCGAATTCATGCTGCGCCTCGAGGCGAAGTCGCAGTGCCAGAGCGCCCGGCTTCGCGTGGCGTGGTGTCGTGCTGGAAGGACGCGAGTCCTTCGCGGATGAGGTCAAGGGGAACGCGCAGCCACCAGACGGCCGCGGCCGCGGCGAGGGCGTTCTCGATTTCGAAGGCGCGAGCCTGAGGCGCCAGGCCGAGAGCCTCGAGCGGGCCGAGGTCGTTCTCGGCCGGGCCCTCGGCGAGGATGAGGCGGCCGGCGCGCAAGAAGGCCGCTCGCTTTCCCTGCTCGCGATGCCGGCAGAGCACCGGGTGCTCGCCATCGACGGCGAAGAAGGTGACCGCTCCCGCGCTCAGCTCGGCCATCTCGGCGACGAGCGGGTCGTCGGCCTTGAGGACGGCGAGGCCCGAGGGCAGCACCACGTCGACCCCGCAGCGCTTGACCGAGAACATCTTCTCGGCGCTGTCGATGAAGCAGGTTCCGAGGTGGTCGGGCTCGCCGAGGTTGGTGACGATGGCCACCTGGCAGCGGTCGAACCCGAGCCCCTCGCGCAGAATGCTCTCGGCGCCCGACTCGAAGACGGCGGCCTCGACGCTCGGGTTGAGGAGCAGCGCGCGCGCCGGTTCCGCCCGCGCGCAGTCGCCCGCTGCTATCCGGCGATCGCCGGCGAAGGCGCCCTCGCTGCAGGCGAGGCCGACGACACGGCCTGTCGAGCGCAGAAGGTGCGCGACCAGCCGCGCGACCCTCGTCTTGCCGCGGGTGCCGGTGACGCTGACGACGGGGATGCGGCCGTCTTCGCCGGGGCCGAAGAGCTCCTCGACGATGGTCTCGGCGACGCCCTTGGCGACGGGGGGCGTCTGCGCCGACGGGCCCGCCAGCGGCTCGAGGTCGAGGCTGGCGCTGACGGCGACGAGGGCTCCGCCCTGCTCCTCGAGCGGCCGCGAGAGGCTCTGCGCGGCGATGTCGATCGCCGCCGCGTCCAGGCCGACGACGCGCGCAGCGAGGAGGGCGTGAGCCTTGAGGCTCGGATCGAGGGCGCTGGTGAGGTCGGTGCCGGGCTCGAGGGGCGCGGCGGCGACGAGCCTGTCGTCGATGACGAGGAGGCGGTGGCGCTTGCCGGGGAGCCAGCGCTCGACGACGGCGCTGCCGTGGCTCGCCGCGGCGCGGAACGCGGCTTCGACCTCGTCCCGGGTCTGCAGCGGGCAGTCGTGGTCTTTGGCGGCACCGTCGGCAGGTCGGATGGAGGCCGGTAGGCCGATCTCGCAGGCAGCCGCCCAGGCGTCCGAAGCGTGCGTGACCAGCCGGGCCTCGGGGACGGGAATGCCAACCCTCCCAAGGAAGCTGCGGGCGAGCTCTGCGTCCCGGACGATCGATTCGCCGATGGCGCCAGTGCGGTCGGTCCCGGCCGCGCAGACGCGCCGTTGCCGGGCACCGTGTCCGAGCAGCACCAGACTGCCGGTGCCGAGCCGCCGGGTCGGGATGCCGCGCGTCTCGGCCGCGGCGACGAGCGCTTTGGTTGCCGGGTCGAGCCGGCAGCGCTCGGCGAGGGCCCGAAGCCGCAGCAGCAGGGCTTCGACGTCGAAGGGCTCGGCACGCACGGCCGCGAGTACGAGCGCGAGTGCTGAGCGCAGCGCCTCGCGGGCGACCAGCTCCTCCCGGTAGCGCACCGCGACCTTGTAGAGACCCGGGCGGCTCGTCTCGCGCGCCTTGCCGAAGCCGACCGGGGTGCCGGCCAAGCACTGCAGCTCGAGGGTGACGTGCTCGAGGATGTGGGCCGGGTAGGTCCCGTCGCGAAGCCGCTGGATGAAGCCGCCGCGCTCGCCGACGCTGCAGCGGTGCTCGACCAGGCTCGGCAGCCAGCCGAGCAAACGATCGGCGAAGCCGGGGATAGAGTCCGAGGGGCGCTCGGCCAGTTCCTCGAGATCGACCCAGGCCTCGAGCACGGTTCGGCGCGACCAGATGTTGGGCCCCCGCAACGTCAGGGTTTCGAGGATGCGCATAGGATGCGCCCACGGCGGCAGTGGAGGCGCAGGAGGTGCACCGTCGAACCGTCAGGGCTCCGGGCGAGCGGACCGCTCGCGAGAGGGCAGTAGTGCTTGCTGTGCAGGCTCCAGAGCCGCGGGAGGTTCCGCGTGAAGCCGCGGGACGCCGACGGCGAACGGCGAAATATACTGCGGCAGTGTTTGGCGGTAGACAAGTGCCCGCGACAGAACAGGTCATCCGCCTGGAGCAGACTTCCTTGATCGCCACCTTCGATGCTCCCAGCCGCGTCCCGGAGAGCCTGCGCGGGCCGCTCGAGGCCGCGCTCGAGCCCGGGGAGAGGCTGCTCGCGGTCCTTCGGCTCGATCTCGATGAGGCGCTCTCGTTCAGCGAAGGTCTCGTCGCCTTGACGCAGCGCAGGCTGCTCGCTCTTCGCAAGGCCCCTGAGCCGCGGCTGGAGAGCTGGCCGCTCGAGTCGGTCGCCTCGGTCTCGGCGCGCGATCGCGCAGGGCTCGGCTCGCTGGAGGCCTTCTCGGAGACCGGGCGGCTGGCCTGCTTTCGCTACACGGTGGCCCGGGCCGGTGAGGCCAAGGCGCTCGCGGAGGCCTTTGCCGCGGTGCGCGCCGGCGAGGCCGCGGCGGCGGGGAACAGGTCGCAACACGAGGCGCCGGAGGCCGCCGAAGCCGAAGCACCGGCGCGCCTAGGCGTGCTGCTGCGCCTGCTGCGGTTCGCGCGCCCGCACCTGAAGGTGCTCGCCCTGGGCGTCGCGCTCACCCTAGGCACGACCGCCGCCGGGCTCGTGCCGCCGTATGTCACCTGGCCGCTCGTCGACGAGATCCTCGCGCCCTACCAGAACCAGGTGCAGCAGGCCCGGGAGGCGACCGGCGTCGGCGAGGCACAGCGCCACGAGCGCCTCGAGCAGGTCCGCGAGAAGGGAGCGGCGCCGTTCTCGCGGGTGCCCTGGTACCTGTCGGCGATGCTCGGAGCGGCCCTGCTCGCCTGGGCCCTGGGGTGGGCACAAGGCTGGGTGCTCGCGCGCCTGAGCGAGCGCGTCAGCGCGGACCTGCGCAACACGACCTACGCGCACCTGCACAAGCTGTCGCTCGAGTTCTTCAGCGCGAAGCGCACCGGCGATCTCGTCTCCCGCATCAGCAGCGACACCGACAGGATCTGCTACTTCCTGTCGGACACGCTGATGGACTTCGTCACCGACCTGGTGATGATCGCCGGCGTCGCGGCGATGCTCTTCTACATGGACCCGGTGCTGGCGCTGGTGACGCTCTGCTCGTTCCCGCTGGTGGCCTTCCTCACCTTCCGCACGCGCCGGCGTCTGAGCCGCGGCTTTTTGCGCGGCAGCCGCGCCTGGGCGGAGATGACCAGCGTGCTCGCCGACACCATCCCGGGCATCCGCGTGGTCAAGGCCTTTGCCCAGGAGCGGCGCGAGGTGCAGCGCTTCCGGGCGGCGAATGCGCGCATCGTCGAGGTCAACGACCGGGTCAACCGGCTCTGGACCTTCTTCTGGCCGATGGTCGCGCTCGTCAACCAGTTCGGGCTCATCATCGCCTGGGCCTTCGGCGCCTGGCGCGTCTTCGACCAGCAGATCACCGTCGGCGTCCTCACCGCGTTCCTCGCCTACATCGGCCGCTTCTACGCGCGGCTCGAGTCGATGACGCGGATGGCCAACAGCACGCAGCGGGCAGCGGCGAGCGCGCAGCGCATCTTCGAGGTGCTCGACCGCGTGCCGAGCGTCCCCGAGCCGGCCAGGCCGGTGCAGCCCGGGCGGCTGCGCGGCCAGATAGAGCTGAGCGGGGTGAGCTTTCGCTTCGGCAACCGGCTGGTCGTCGACGAGGTGAGCCTGAAGGTCGAGCCTGGGGAGATGATCGGCCTGGTCGGCGCGACCGGCGCCGGCAAGAGCACCCTGCTCAACCTGGTGTGCCGCTTCTACGACCCGACCGAGGGTGAGATCCGCGTCGACGGCACCGACATCCGCTCGTTCCCGCTAGGCGCCTATCGGCGCAACATCGGCATGGTGCTGCAGGAGCCCTTCCTGTTCTACGGGACCATCTCCGAGAACATCGCCTACGGCCGGCCGGACGCGACGCGCGAGGAGATCATGGCGGCGGCGCGCGCCGCCCGCGCCCACGAGTTCATCCTGCAACTTCCCGACGGCTACGACTCGGTGGTCGGCGAGCGCGGCCAGACGCTCTCCGGCGGCGAGCGCCAGCGCGTCTCCATCGCCCGCGCGCTGCTCATCGACCCGCGCATCCTCATCCTCGACGAGGCGACCTCCTCGGTCGACACCCAGACCGAGCGCGAGATCCAGGAGGCGCTCGACAACCTGATCCGCGGGCGCACCACCGTCGCCATCGCCCACCGGCTGAGCACGCTGCGCAACGCGGACCGGCTCGTCGTGCTCGACCGCGGGCGAATAGCGGAAATGGGCAGCCATCAGCAGTTGATGGAGGCCGAGGGCATCTACGCCGGCCTCTACCGGGCTCAGCTCCGGGAAGAGGAGGGCGATTGTGGCAAGAAGCCGGCAACGCTCGTCCTGCGCAAGGAGGTCGCATGAGCCCCCCCTCGCGACCTGTGGCCTCAGCGATCGCGCTTCGCCACGACGCCTTCGGCCGGCTCGTCCTCACCACCGCGGAGGGCCTCGAGCACGTCGGGGTCGTGCCGGTGCGCTGTTTTCCTTTCAGCGATCCTTCGGGAGCCATCTCGTTCTGCGACGAGGCGGGCCACGAGGTCTGCAGCCTGGGGTCGCTCGACAGCCTGGCGGCCGGGACTCGCGCATTTCTCGAGGCGGACCTCGCGCGCCGCGAGCTGGTTCCGGTGATCCGGCGGATCACCCGGGTCTCGTCCGGGCCCGAGCCCACGCTCTGGCAGGTCGAGACCGATAGGGGCGAGACGAGCTTTCAGCTTCCCAACGAGGACCACGTGCGCCGCCTGGGGGCCGACGGCGCGCTGATCACCGATTCGCACGGGCTTCACTTCCGCATCCCGCACGTGCGCGCGCTCGATGCCCGGAGCCGCAAGTTTCTGGAGCGCTACCTCTAACGAGAACGAGCAGGGGCATCCGACGAGAGCGCTTGAAGCAAAAGGGCCTGGCTTGGCCCAGCGGTATCGGCGATGAGGCGCGGTCTGCTCCTCGGTCACTTCGGGCATCCGCTCGAGCCGCGTGGCGGTCGTCAGGGCAGGTGCGCCCGCTCAGCTCGAGCGGTCGCCTGACTGGCAAACGAGAATGGGGTCAACTGCCCGAGAGTGAGTCGAGGCAATCCATGCTGAACATCGGTAAGCAATCGTGGACCGCGTCGGTGAACTGATCCTCGGTCGCCGGAGTACAAGCCGAGAGGCCGTCGATGCAGTCGAGATGCTTCTTGAATGTCTGAAGATCGGAAGCACACCCGGCGAGCTTCTGCTCGCATTGGTCTCCCACCGCGCCGATGACCGGGTTGCCGTAGTAGGTCCCGGGACACTTCTTCTCGTTTTCGAAGGTCGCGTAGGTGCTGCTCATGCGCTTGCAAACCGACGGAACGTCCAAGACCTCTGGCTCGGTCTCGTCGTCCCCACAAGCGAACGCCATGGAGATGGCCATCAGACAGCAAAGAATGCTCGTTCTCATGAAGGTCCCCTTCAAGCCGAGTGTCCGGCCATCGCCCGGTAGGTTGCGTTTAGCAGGCTTTCAGGCGGCGCTCAAATCACGGGGGCGGGAGGACCGCATTTTCTCGCCGTGCGCCCGGGGGAGAGGGGAGGCTGCCGCAGCCGGTCGATGAGAGGCCCCCTATCGACTCGACGCTCGTGCTCAACCTCAGGGAGCATCGATGGCTGTTAGTCAGGGTAGCCTCCCGAGGAACGAGGGAGGCGGAGTCGGGGCCTCGACTTCGGCCTCGCAATCTTGGCCCAGGCTCGGACTGGCCGACCTTCGCTCGAAGGGTTCCGCGACACCTCTTCAGCCAGCCGTGCAATCGAACGAACCCCGAGCCGTATCGACCCGCACCGTCAACACGAAGAAATCAGAGAAGGAGATCAAGTCATGGTCGCAGTCCTCGCGGTGGCGGTCGGGGTTCTAGGCATGGGGCTCTGGTTGCCCTCGCACCAGACCAAGCGCCGGCTCGAGGAGATCACCGCGCGGCTTCGGTCCTCCACGGCGAGCAAGGCCTTCGATCCTGCGATGGTCGCCGACCTTCCCCAACCCGCCCGGCGCTTCCTGCTCCACGCCATCCGCCCCGGGGCGCCGCTCGCGCGCTTCGTCGACCTCCGTGGCACCGCGAAGATGAAGCCCGCGCCCGACAAGGACTTCTTCGAGCTCATATGGGACGAGACCCTGACCCCCGGCCTCGGGCTGGTCTGGCGCGCGAAGACGACCAAGGCGCCGCCGCTCACCATCAACGACCACTATCTGCACGACGACGCCGCCGTCCGCGTCGCGGTGCTCGGCCTCGTCCCGGTGGCGAACGACACCGGTCCGGACGTGGTGCGCTCGTCAAAGGGACGCGTCGCTGCCGAGGCGCTCTGGTGCCCGTCGGCGCTGCTCGACAGGCCCGATGTCCGCTGGGAGACCGTCGACGAGGAGCGCTTCCGCCTCCGCCAGAGCATCGAGGGGGAAGAGGTGGCGATGGTGCTCGCCGTCGATGCGCAGGGCAGGGTGACGGAGCTTCGCATGGAGCGCTTTGGCAACGTCGGCAAGGACGGCGCGGGCCTGTACCCCTACGGCTTTGCCGTCGAGGAAGAGCGGAGGTTCGGTGATTTCACCATCGCCAGCAGGGTGAGAGGCGGTTGGTGGTACGGCTCCGAGCGCTTCGTTCCAGAGAACGCGAGCAGCTTCGTGGTTACCGACGCGGCCTTCGACGGGCGAAGGTGAGGCGGACCGCGGGCGCCGCCTTGAGCACCGCCACCTCGCGCGCTCGACCGAGAGCGGTGGGCTGAGCTCTGGCGCCCAAGCGACCGGAGCGCAGGAGCGCCGCGGCAGTCGCAGCCGCGATGCCCCGCGGCTGGATCGCGCCGGGGAGCGAAGCCCCAAAACTCACAACTCAAGACTCATCGAAACGGCCTGACCAGTCCCCCCTTGCGCCCGGCCTCGCGGAGCACGAGCCCCTCCTTGACCCGCCGCGCGGCCACCGGGCCGATGAAGAAGCCCGTCGGCTCGGAGCGCACGAAGCGCTTCTTGAAGTAGGTGCGCATATCCTCGAACGCGTGGCGCAGGAGGGTCGACTTGAATTGCCGGTGCATCTTGTCGCCCATCGTCTCGAGCTCCGACCAGACACGGCCCGAGCGCAGCTCGCCGTTCTCCTCGAGGCTGCGCGCGTAGTAGATGACCGGCGAGCCCACCTCGTCGACCTCGAGCATCCCCGAGCGCGGCCCGCGGCGAAGCTGCCGTCCGACCAGCTCGCCGGCGGCCGGCACGTGCAGGTAGTAGGCCTCTTCGACGAGGAGCGAAGCGTTCTCCTCGCTCGCCACGAAGGGCTTGTAGGCGGCGACGAAGGTCTCGGGATAGACCTCAAGCTGGCGCGCCTCGAGCGCGCGGAGGAAGGCCTTTTCGTCCTCGGCGGTCATGAAGAAGAAGAGCGTGGAAGCCATAGGTCGACCTGCCTGTCGGTGGCGGCGCTGCCTGCGGAGTCGCCCGTTCGCCCGCGCCGCTGGAGCGCCGGGTGCTAGCACGGCGCCGAGAATCGCGTCAAACGGCGGGGATATGCCGCCTACTCGAGGTGAGGGTGAAGCGGCGCGCTGAGGCTCGCCTCCTTGCCCGCGCGCTGTTCGAGGCTGGCTATCCACACTGCGACCGGCAGCACGAGCACCAGCACCAGGGCGCCCGCCAGGTAGGGGGCGGCCTGGCCGTAGGCGATGAGAGTCGTGCCGAGGATGGGCCCGCCCACGCCGCCAAGGTCGGCGAAGAGCTGGAGCACGCCGGTCGCCCGCCCGCGGTCTTCGGGCTCGACCACCGCAGAGAGCAGGGCCAGCACCGACGGCCCGAGCGCGCCCATCCCCAGACCGACCAGGCCGATGCCAGCCGTGAGCAGGCCGAACGAGCCGGCGAACGCGACGGCGAGCAGCCCCGGAATCGTGAGGGCGATTCCCGCGGCGGCGATGCGCGCGTGGCTGGCGTGCTGGTCGCCAAGGCGACCGGCGAGCGCCATCGCCGCCGAGGAGATGAGCACCATCCACGCCATCGCCAATCCCGAGGTGCCCACGTCGCCCAGGCGCGCGAAGACCAAGCCGCGCGCATTGAGCAGCAGGGCGAGGGTGGTGAGCACGATCCCTTGTGCGGCGAAGAAGCTGGCGAAGTTGAGCGCGCCGATGGCGAGCAGGCGGCGGTTGGCCCAAGGCCTCCAGGGGCGCGCCGCTCGACCCGCGGGGGGGGCCGAGGCCCGGAGGTCGGGGACGGTGAGGAAGGCGACGAGCGCGCCCAACCCGACGGCGACCATCGCCGCCTCGAACATCTCGCGCTCGCCCCACAGCGCGGCGAGCAAGCCTCCGACCGCGAGCCCGATGGGCATCCCCGCGGACATCGCCGCGCGGACCGTGCCGGCGGCAAGACCGCCGTACGAGCGGCCGCCCGCGTGGAGCGCGAGGGTCTGGGCGGCGACGAAGACACAGGCCGAGGCCGGCCCGTGCAGCACCCGCGCGAGCAGGAAGCAGAGCCCGGGCCGGTTGAGCGTGACGCCCAGCAGATAGAGCGCCATCACCGCGACCTGCAGCGCGAGCCCGGCGACGAGCATGCGTCGGCCACCCAACCTATCGGTCAGCGCTCCGACGAACGGCGCGGAGATGACTCGCCCGGCGCGATTGGCCGCGAGGATGGTGCCGATGAACCACAGCGGCAAGCCCGCGCGCAGCCCCACCAACGGCAGGACGGGGAAGGCGATGCCTCCGGCCACCCCGGCGAGCAGGACCCCGGGGGTGATGGCATAGGCGAGCCGCCGCGCCTCGCGTTCGTCGTTGGCGGCTGCGGTCGTCTCGGTTTTCGGCCTGCGTGGCCGCAGCAGGCCGCCGAAGTCTGCGAGGCGGAAAGCCACGGGCCGCACGGTAACGGCGCCGCGGGTTCGCGTCGAGCTTGCCGGCCGCCCGCTCGATGGGCGAAAGGGCTTCCCGGCGGGGCCATCGTGCGTGCCGGCCGCCGGGCCCCCTCGTGCCGGACGAGAATTCGGATTCGTTGCGGCGGAGCACGGTTTCGAGGGCCTGCGTTCGTGCCGGCCAAGGAGGCTCGATTCCTCGACGGGCGCATTGCTATGCGCCCCTTCTATCCGCGGCCCGTCGCAGGAGCTCGCGGGCGAAGCCCAGGCTGCCGACTCTCGACCGCCTTAGGAGTCGAGCTCGACCTGGCGCCTGGTCGCCTTCACCTGCTCGGCGCGCGCGGCGAGCGCCTCGCGCGAGGGCGCCGCGATGCGGAGCCTGCGGGCGAGCCGAAGGATGAGCGCCCGCTCCTTGCTGTCGATCTGGCCGTCTATCGCCGCCGCGGTGATGACCGCCTCGAGGAAGGAGCGCGCGAGCCAGCTCCCGGGCTCCAGGTCGAACTCAGGGGGCTGGTGGCAGTCGAGCATCGGGGCGACGTCGCGGAAGCCGACGCCCCAGCGCTTGGCGCACAGCTTGAGCAGCGCGCGCTCGGAGCTGTCCACGCGGCCGTCGGCCCGCGCCATCGCGGCCATCATCTGCAGGAGGCGCAGGCGCTCGTCGGCGAACTTGAAGCTCGGCAGGTAGGGCTCGACCGTCTTGGCGACCTCGGCGCGCTGCCTGCGCACGCTCATCCAGGTCTCCCAGCCGTGGGCCCCGTCGAGCACGAAGTCGTGCTTGCCCGGCTCGAGAGGAGCGCCGCAGTAGGAGCACTTCACGGTGTCCGCCTCGCCGTGCGCGGCCTTGCACTTGTGGCAGCGATCGCTGGACACGCCGGTGCGCATGTCGGTCTTCACGCCGCTTTCGCGCACCAGCGTCAGGACGGTCGACTGCGACGACACGGGGACGACCGGGCGAGAGCCTTCCGAGAAATCGCCCACCCGGCCGCGCCAGCGCACCCTGAGACAGACTTCGTCCTTGTCTTCATCGGTGTCGTGGTCGATGAGCACGAGGTCGACGCCCTCGACCTGCACGTCCCAGATCCAGCGGCGCTCCCCGCGCCCGCGATAGGCCTCGGCCTCGGCGGCGGTCTCCTGGAGCATGCTCGGGGTGGCGACCCGTCGAAGCTGGTCGGGGTCGCGTCGGGTGCGGGCGAGGATCCACTTCCAGAAGATGAGCGCCGCCCGGTCCTCGCTCACCTCGGGGCAAAAGCCCGGGTCGCGTTCGTTCATCTGCTCGAGCCCGGTGAACTC
This sequence comes from Myxococcales bacterium UBA5297, assembly GCA_002408385.1. Taxonomy (GTDB): domain Bacteria; phylum Myxococcota; class Myxococcia; order Myxococcales; family UBA5297; genus UBA10939. The sequence goes on along the minus strand of DHSB01000022.1, from coordinate 56,022 downwards.
GCGCCACGGGCCGCGATACGCGTCGAAGCTCAGCTCCTGGGCGAGGACCCAGTCGTACTGGCCGGAGTTGCCGATCGCCTGGCAATGGCTGCAGAGGTTGGTCGCTCCGCCGGAGAAGGGCGCCCCGCAGTTCGGACAGCTTCCGGCCGGCAGTCCCTTCTTCGTTTTCGCGCCAGGCCGGCGCACAAAGACCCAGACCACGGTCGTCACCTGCTCTTCGGGACTCCGGGTGGTCGCCAGGTTCTTGCCCGTGGAGAGCTCGGTGACGCGCGAGCTGAAGGAGAAGCGGACGTGGAGGGAGTCGAAGAACCGGTCGTGAAAGGCGCCGATGGTCCGGACCTCGAGCGGGTGGATGGCCGTATGAACCAGGCGAACGCCGTGCTCGCGCTCTATCTCGCGCATTGCGAGCTCGCGGCGATAGACGCCGTCGGAGACCTCGTGGCGCGGCGGCAGCTCGCCCTTTTCACGCCCGTCCATGATGCGAGCGAAGAGCGCCTGCGCGCGCTGTTCGAAGGCCGCGAGATCGAAGTCCCGGTCCTCCTTGCGGAGCCGGGCGATCTCCTGATCGACGAGCTTGGCGCTGGCGGGTGTCTCGAGCTGGTGGATGGCCTTGAACGTGACCTTGGAGCGGCGCCAGTCCTGGACGAGCAAGACCAGCCCCACAGTGCCGCCGCCGAGCACGAAGAAGAGCCCCCAGAGGTACAGACTGTTGAGGACGGCGAGCGCCGAGGTCGGTTCGAAGAAGTTCATTCGGTTTCCCCATCGTGGCGGAACAGTTGGGTCCGCGGACTCAACTCGAAGGCCGGCGGCTAATGGACCAGACCTCCAGCGCGGGCCTTGGCGGCGCGCAAGAGCAGACTGACGCCTGAGGTCCCGAACAAGAGGAGGCCGAATGGAAAGAGGTTCGCTGTGGGGATGTGCCGTCTCGATCCCAGCATGGCGACAAGCGAGACCTCGTCCCAGTATTGAACCGTCAGCATCGCGCACAGGCCCGCCAGGACGAGCGAGGCGACACCAAGCAGGAAGTTGGCCGAGCGTTCGCGACTCGCGGTCTCCTTCGTCATCTTGATCGGCATGCCGAGCGGGGTTCGATGGGCGAGCGCCGGGTCGCTGACGAGCTCGGGAAGCTCGAGGATTGGGACGAAGCGCATCGCGCAGTTGGAGCAGACCGACCAGGCATAGCGATCGCCATGGTAGAGCGCGCCCCCGCAGGTTCGGCACGTTGTCACACGGGCAGGGAAGCACTGCCCGTCCGCAGGAGGCAGCAGCTCGTCGAGTCTCTTTCCTGCTCTGCACGCCTCGCGGAGCGCCTCGGCGACTTGCTCGAGCTCGTCGGCACCCGCCGAGAGAATCGAGCAGCGCCCGCACCAACGAAAAGGCTGGCCTTCGAACTGGTGTTGCTCGAATGCCTGAGCGCATGTCGGGCAGAGTTGAGCGTCCACTTGGCTGGAGCTCCTTCGGCAGAGTGAAGAGGCAATACTACCGCCCTCGTTCGACCACCTTGAGCTTGCGGTGTGCGCCGTGCGCCTGGAGGCTGCGCTGGCCGAGGCGGGGAGGGGCGCGTAAAGCGAAAAAAACGGAGCGGCCGCCCGTGTGACAGGCGGCCGCGGAACCACGGTGCGCGAGGACTTCTCGTCAGCCCACAGGGTGCTCAACGCCGACCAGAACGAGCTACGCGTAGAGCTCCTCGAACACCTTTTTCAGCGTGGGGTTCTCGCGCATGACGTTGAGCGAGATCTCGGCGTGCCGGTGGGCGTAGCCGTTGCCGATGAACATGTCGATGTCCTTGCCCACGCCCTCGGCGCCCAGCGCCGCCTTGGTGAAGCTGACCGCCATGGAGAAGAAATAGACCGCCCCGCGATCCTTGCAGGAGAGGATGGAGGCCATCTCCGTGTTCGGGATGTTGGCGCAGTTGATCACGACGTCGCACAGCTTGCCGCCGGTGAGCTCCTCGACCTTCTTCAGCACCTCGACCGGCTGGGTCGCGTCCGCCGAGAAGACGTGGTCGGCGAGGCCGAGCTCCTTGGCGCGCTCGGTGCTCTTGGCGCTGTGGGCGTTGCCGATGACCGTGCCGGTGACGCCGGCGCGCTTGCGAGCCTCGTGCATGCAGAGCATGCCCGACTTGCCGCCCGCGCCGATCACGAGGACGGTGTCGCCCGGCTTGACCAGCCGCGCCACCTGCGGCACGGCACCGGCGACGTCGAGCACCGACAGGGCGAGGGTCGGGCTCATGTCCTGAGGCAGCTTGGCCCACACGCCGCTCTCGAAGAGGATCGCCTGGCCGTCGATGTCGACCTGGTCGATGTCCGGGCGGATCTCTTTGACCTTGTCGATGCGCAGCGGGGTGAGGGAGAGCGAGACCAGAGACGCGATGCGATCGCCAGGCTTGAGGTCGACCTTGCCCTCGAGCGCGGGGCCAATCTTGTGGACGCGGCCGATGAACATGCCGCCCGAGCCGGTGACCGGGTTTTGGTGCTTGCCGCGCTCCGAGACGATCCCGAGCATGATCTCGGCGATCTTCGCCTTGTCGTGACCGGCCTGCTCCTCGATCTGAGTGAAGCTCGCCGAGTCGACGTTCAGGGTCTCGACGTCACAGAGGATCTCGTTGTCGTAGATCTCCATGTTGTTGTCGACCTTGACGGCGGTCTGCGGGAGCACGCCCTTCGGCTCGATGACGCGGTGAAGCCCGTAGCGATCGCCCTTCTTCATGGCACTCTCCTTGGTCGGGTGGTCCCTCCGAAAAACGGAAGGCGGGAGGCTACTCGAACGCTCGAATGGGAGGCAAGCAGGGCAGGCTCCGGTTGGGCCCTGCTGCAGGCGTTCGGAGGCTCTCACCCACGCGAGGCGCCGTCGGCAAGGAAGACGCGCAGCTTTGCGTGGGCTCGTGTCGCTCTCTCTCTGGCTGGCGACAGCGAAGTCCGCCGCGACCAAGACACGGGCGCCCGCTCGCAGCGAGCGAAGCCCAAGGGGCCCGCGCCCCGTCGAGGAGCCCTCGACCAATGCTCGGGCTGACGGGGTCCAACTCTCTTCGACGCCTCTTCAGCCCGCGAGCATCCGCTTGACGAGCGCGATGAGCTCTTCGGGCGCGACGGGCTTGGAGATGAATTCGGCCTGGTACTGGATTGCGTCGGAGAGCAGCGAGCGAGGATCGGCCGTACCGGTGACGAAGACGAACGGGACCTCGCTGCCCTTGATGGTGCGGATGGCCTCGACGAGCGAGCGCCCGTCCATGCGCGGCATCTCCACATCGGAGAGGACCAGCGCGATCTGCGAGAGGTCCATCTTCAGGGCGTCGATGGCCGAGGAGACCGCGATCGGCTCGAAGCCGGCCGCCTGCAGGACGTCGCTCAGGAACATGAGCTGGAACTTGTCGTCGTCGACAACCAGGATCTTCGCCGGCATCTGCACCTCAACGCCCCTCGCCGTGCCTCGGATTCTATCTTCGCCTCCTCGCCGCGTGGCAAGCGGCTTCTTCTGGCCGCCGGCCGTCATTCGCCCCCTTGATCAACGAGGGTTGAACGGCTTATCTAGCAGGCGGCTTATGTCCGCTGGCCAACCGCTCTCCGCGAGCAAGGGGAGACAGGCGGCCGACCGCATCTGTGAGAAGGGCCCGCCCCGCACCCCTGGGGCGAGGCTCTCGGTGGAGTCCATGGCCAACCTCTTTGTCGAAGATTCCCAAGTCGCCCAGGCTCGAGAGCTCGCCTCTCGAATCACCGAGCCGGTGCTCGGCTTCATCAGCCAGCACACGACGGTCTCTATCGAGCGGACGGTCCTGCGCCTTTATGGCCTGTCGGGTGCCGGGCCGCGGGGCGTTCCGCTCGTCAACACGCTCGTCGACAGGCTCCACGCGGCCGGCGTGCTCGACCGCGGCGCGGCTTGGTGGCTCGGCCGGGCCCTGCGCATGGGTGCCAACAGCCCCCTCGACGCGGTCGAGAAGCTCATCGCCCTGCCGCTCGAGAGGCTCGACCCGCCCACGGCCGAGGAGGACGGGGCCATCCGCGAGCTGATGCGCAAGGAGACGCGCGCGGCGGTCGACGAGCTGCTGCGCCGCTGTGAGCAGCGCGACGCGCTCAAGAAGGAGCTTGGCACCGCCAAGGCTCCTTTGCGCTACGTCATCGTCGCCACCGGCAACATCTTCGACGACGTCGAGCAGGCCAAGGCCGCGGCCCAGGCCGGCGCCGACATCATCGCGGTCATCCGCTCGACCGCCCAGTCGCTGCTCGACTACGTGCCCCACGGCGCGACGACCGAGGGCTACGGCGGCACCTACGCGACGCAGGAGAATTTCCGGATCATGCGCGAGGCGCTCGACGAGGAGTCGAAGAGGCTCGGGCGCTACATCCACCTGACCAACTACTCCTCGGGTCTGTGCATGTCGGAGATCGCCTTCGCGGCGGCCTGGGAGCGGCTGGACATGCTGCTCAACGACGCGATGTACGGAATCCTCTTCCGCGACATCAACATGCAGCGCACCTTCATCGATCAGTACTTCTCGCGCCGCATCTGCGCCCTGACCGGGATCATCATCAACACCGGCGAGGACAACTACGTCACCACCGCCGACGCCTTCGATGCCGCCTACACGGTGGTCGCCAGCGAGTTCATCAACGAGGCCTTCGGCAAGCGCGCCGGGCTCAAGGACTGGCAGCTCGGGATAGGTCTTGCCTATGAGCTCGACCCGGCGCTGCCCCAGACCTTCCTGCTCGAGTTGGGCCAGGCGATGCTCGTGCGCCGCTGCTTCCCGGACGCCCCGCTCAAGTACATGCCGCCGACCAAACACAAGAGCGGCGACATCTTCTGGAGCCACGCCTACGACCTGATGGCCGACATCGTGGCCAAATGGACCGGCCAGGGAATTCACCTGCTCGGCATGATGACCGAGGCGATGCACACCCCGCTGATGATGGACCGCTACGTCGCGCTCAAGGGCGCCGGCTACGTCTACCGGGCCTTCGACGGCATCGCCGACGAGTTCGTGCTCAAGCCGGACGGGGTCATCGCCGGCCGCGCGCGCAAGGTCTTCGGCGAGGCGATGGAGCTGCTCGAGGAGGTCGAGAAGACCGGCCTGATGCCGGCCATCGGCAAAGCGCGCTTCGGCGACATCGCCCGCACCGAGACCGGTGGCAAGGGGCTCGAGGGCGTGCTCGGCAAGGGCGAGCACTACTTCAACCCCTTCCTGGAGATCCTCGAGGGCCGCAGCCCCAAGGCCTGATCGGGCCTTTCGACCTCAGCGCTACCCCCGCGAATCGAACCTCGAGACGAAGGCGCCCTCCTTGCGGCGCCGATGGAGCGACAAGGTGAGCGAGACCAAGGCCAAGCAGATCATCCGGCCCTATGGCGACCGGATGGATGACGGGATCGTACAGACCGCTTTCGTGCTTCCGGTTCCCCCCTCGGAGAAGGCGAAGGAGGCCGCGCGCCTGTTCATGAAGAAGATGGGCTTTGTCGACGCCAAGGTGGCGACGATGGAGCGGGCCGCCGAGAACTACTCGTTCTTCGTGGTCTACGGGCGCAGCAGCCATTCGATCGACTACGGCGAGATCGACGTCCCCGAGGTCATCATCAAGAAGATGGGGCGCGTGCAGCTCAACGAGTGGATCGGGAAGACCATCGGCCGCCGGCTGGTCGTCCTCGGGGCCTGTACCGGCACCGACAGCCACACGGTGGGCATCGACGCCATCATGAACATGAAGGGCTTCGACGGCGACTTCGGTCTCGAGCGCTACCCGATGTTCGACGCTCGCAACCTCGGGGCGCAGGTGCCCAACGAAGAGCTGATCGCCAAGGCCAAGGCCGCCAACGCCGACGCCATCCTCGTCTCGCAGATCGTCACCCAGCGCGACGTGCACCTCGACAACTCGCGCGACTTCATCCAGAAGGCCAAGGACGCGGGCATCTACGGGAAGACAATCCTGCTGCTGGGCGGTCCTCGTATCGACCACAAGCTGGCCCTCGAGCTTGGCTTCGAGGCCGGCTTTGGCCCGGGCAGCAAGGCCTCGGACGTCGCCAACTACATCGCGCACGCCGTAGCTGAGAAGGCGAAGTAGGTCGCGCAAGAAGGCCGGCGCGGCGAGCCCTTCGGACAGACGCTCGCGCGCGCGACAAGAAAAGCCCCCGAGCGCAGGCCCGGGGGCTTTCTTTCAAAGCGGGCGAGGAAGGCGGCTTAAGGCTGGCAGATGCCGTCGACGCAGCGCTCGGTGACCGGGCAGTCGCAGTGCGAAGTGCAGGCCGCGCCGCTTCCGGGCATGCAGTAGCCGAGCTTGCAGACCGCGCCGGCCGGGCACTCGGAGGTCTCGACGCAGCGGGCGCGGCAGGACGCGTCGACGCAGTCATTGCCCTCGGGGCAGTCGGCGCCGGTCGCGCACTCCTCGGTCGGACGCGGCTGGCAGATGCCCGCCTGGCAACGCTCGGTCGAGGGGCAGTCGTTGTCGGCGGCGCAGCCGAGGTGGCACTGGGCGTTGATGCAGTAGCTGCCCGGAGCGCAATCCGAGTTGCGCGCGCAGGTGTCGGGCTCGCCCGCATCCGGAGGATCGGTCACGCCGCCGTCGGGGTCGGCCGGCAGCTCGACCTTCTTGCAGTAGTAGTCCTCGCAGACCTCGCCGGTTGGACAGTCCGCGTCCTTGGCGCACACCAGCGTGCAGAACCCGTTGATGCACGTGCCGCCCTGCAGGCAGTCGGCGGAGGTCTGGCAGACGAGCGCGTTGTCCGGGATTTCGCGGCAGGCGCCGCGGATGCAGTACTGCCCCTCGTCGCAGTCGCCGTTTGACCGGCAGAACGGCTTGCAGATGCCGTCGACGCAGGCCGAATCGTTGGCGCAGTCGGCGTTGCTGGTGCAGCCCTCGTCCTGAACCGGGGCGCAGGTCGAATTGACGCACGCGAAGCCGGGGCCACACTCGGCGTCGCCCACGCAGTAGGTGCCGGCGCAGTCGACGCAGGGCGGCGGCTGGCAGCCGCTGCTGGTGCCGTCGCAAGGGTATTCGTACTTGCAGCCGGCGAGCAGCGCCGCGGCGCCCAGGGCCACCAGCGCAACGGTCATGAGGGAACGACGAGGGCTTCGATTCATGGGCTTCTCCGGGGTTGGGTCTCTTCGGTTGGCGCGTTTCCGACGCGTTCGACCGGTTGGTTGCCCGCCAGCGGCGAAGCGATCAAAGGCGGATGTGAGTTGGGAGCTTTGAGTTGTGAGTTGGGAGTCGGGCCGAGATTGAAGAGCAGGTTGAGCAGCCGCTCGGTGGGTAGGGGCGCATGGCAATGCGCCCGGCCTGGAATCGAGCACATGCTCGGCCGGCGCGAGAGTCGAGAGTCGAGCCGCCAGCCCGGGGCTTCGCTCGGAGCGAAGGCGCGCGCGACTCCTGTCCAAGCAGCTCGGACTTCAACGGTCATTCCGGGCGCGTAGCGCCGACCGAAGGGAGATCGGAGTCGAAAGGACTCGCAGGTCCGCCTCCTCAAGCTAGCGACGTGCTCAGAGCCAGCCGACGCCTCGGCGTGAAGACGCGTTCTTGCCGAGCCCGAGAAGAGGCGCGGAATGGACTCTCAGGTGCGCGCGAGTCGGCTGCCGTCGTACTGCGCCGAGCGCGGGCTCGACCTTGCGCCTAGCTTGGTCTCTCGCCACGGCAAGAGGGCACCCGGCGAAGCGTCCCGCCAGCTCGACTGTCGACGTCGACTCCCAACTGTCTTTGATCGCTCCTTCGTCCCGCGGCAACGAAGGATGTGCTGCACCGCGGCGGCGACGCCGTGAAAGGAACCGAAACCGTGGTCGCCCTCGCGCTTCGCGAATCGATGTTCGGCAGGTTAGAGTCCCCGCGCCAGCTCGAACGACTGGACTCCGTTGAGACTGGAGGCGTGCGTTTGGCGCCCGTCGCCGCCCCCCAATCCGTGCCCACGCAGAGCCCGCCGCCGCGCGCCGGCGCGGACGATGCGGTCTTGTGCGCCCTGGTCGAGCGGATCCGCCAGGACGACATCGCCGCCTTCGATCAGCTCTATCGCCTCACCCGCGAGGAGACCGCGCGCACGCTGTATCGCCTGGTCGGGCGCCGGGCCGACATCGAGGATCTGATCCAGGAGACGTACCTGCGCCTGCTGACCGCGGTGAAGTCGTTTCGCGGCGAGGCGCGCTTTCGGACCTTCCTCTACCGTGTCTGCGCGAACGTCGCGCTGATGCACCTGCGGTGGCGGCGGCGAAGGCCCGAGGACGTGATGGCCGAAATCCCCGAGGTTCCGGGGTTGTTCGACGCCTCGCGCCAGGCCGATCCAGAGGGCGAAGCGGCCAGGCGTGAGGCCTCGCGTCTGGTGCAGGCGGCGCTCGAGGGCCTGACCGCCAAGAAGCGAATCGTCTTCGTCTACCATGAGCTCTGCGGCATGGGCCCCGAGGAGATCGCGCAGGCGGTCTCGACCTCGCCCAACACGGTGCGCTCGCGGCTGCACCACGCTCGCCTGGAGTTCAACGAGGCGATGCAGAAGCTGTTGAAGTCCCCAACGACAGGAGGGGCCCATGGCGTGTGAAGAGCGCAAGAGCCTTTGGTCCCATGTCGCCGGCGAGCTCTCGCCCGCCGAGCGTGAACACCTGGAGGCGCACCTCGAGGCGTGCTCCGAATGCCGCGCCGAGGTCGAAGCCCTGCGCGCGACGCGCCAGGTGCTCTCGCTCGCCTCATCGGTCGATCCTTGTGTCGACTGGCGGCGCGCCGACGACCAGGTGACGAGCGCTGCGGCCCGCAGGATGGCGCGGCTCGAGCCGCGTTGGCCGTTTGGCCTTCAATGGGGCCTCGGTCTGGCCGCGGCCGCCTGCATCGCGCTGTTCTTGGTGGTCGACCGGGCGCCAGTCTCCTCAGACGCGCCGACTGTCGCCGAGGCCCCCGCGCCCGCCATCGCCGAGGCGGTTTTCGGCGCCCGCGTCGACGGCGCCGCGGCGGGGCTCGCCGAAGGCGAGGCGGTCGCTGCCGGCAAGACGGTCTCGACCCCGGACGATGGCCGTGCCGTGCTCGGGTTGCCCGAGGGCAGCCGGGTGCGGGTCGCCGAGTCGAGCCGGATGCGGTTGGCCCACCTCGCGGCTGACGAGGTCAGGCTCGAGCTCGAAGAGGGACGCGTCGCCATCAAGGCGGCGCACGTCGCTCGCAAGGCCTTCGTCGTCGAAGCGGCGGGCGTCCAGGTGCGCGTCGTGGGCACGGCGTTCACCGTGTCGCTCGGCGCGGGCGAGCTCGAGGTCGCGGTCGCCGAAGGCGTCGTCGCCCTCGAGCGCGGGGAGCCGCAGACCTTCGTCCGGGCGGGCGAGCGGGCCCTCGTCAATCCCAAGGACGGCTCGGTCAGATTCTTCGGCCTCACCCCGCGGGTCGCCGACGACCTGGGCGCGCTCGGGGTCGAGGTCGCGGTGGCCGCGCCTGCGCGCCCGAAGGTGGCCGCCCCGTCGCCGGCGCAGCCTGCGGTGGCGGCCCCGGCGAGCGAACCGGCGCCCCCCGCGACGCTTCTCAGCGCTGCGGCCATCGTCGAGCCGCCGCCCGCGCCGTCGGGCCCTGTCGCCCCGGCGCCGCAGGCTCCGCTGCTCGAGGCCAAGCCCGCTCCACGCATGCCGCAGGGGCAGCCGCCTCGCTACCCAGCGGCGATAAGCGTCGAGGAGCAGCTCCTGAACGAGGCCGAGTTCGCGGCCTCGCGAGGCGAGTGCCCGAGATACCAGCTCTTCCTCGCCGAGTACCTCGAGGACATGAGCGCGCCCTCAGGGCGTGAAAAGGCCCGCTGGCTCCGCGCGCGGTGCTTCGACCAGATGTCGATGCCGGTCGACGCCGACGCCGAATACCGGCGCTACCTGCGCGAATTCCCCGATGGCCAACACGCGGAAGAGGCTCGGCGGGCGGTCGCACACTGAATGCGCCCTCGAAGAATCCTTCGAGCGATAGACGGTCAGCCCGAGCCTCTCGGCAGGCTCGGGGCAGGCCGAAGTCGAGGCCCCCGCGACTCCGCCTCTCTCATCCCTCGGGAGACGGCGCTCGGGTGAGCCGGAGGGCGGCCGAGGTCAGGGAGACCTCGCGAATACGTCTCGAGGGCTCGCCCAGCGAGCCTGGTGCTGGCCGAAGTCGCCGCCGCAGGCGGGGCCGAGCCTCCGGCCTGGCCGCGGGCTGCCCGTTCGCGCCTGCCTCGGTCCGGTTCATCGTTCGCCGGCTCCCTCTCCCTGTCGCCTCCTGGACTTGCCGCGCGGGGCCGCCGGCCGCAACGTCAAGAGATGAGAAGTGGCGAAAGGTGAACGCGCGACCATGCCGAACCCCAACCGAAACAACCAGGACCCGCGGGAGCGCACGGACGAGCTGACGGGCTTCGACGCGACGATGGACGAGGCCGAGCCGGGCAGCGCGGGCAACGGAGCGGCGCCCTATGGCGCGGACATGACCGGAGGCCTGCCCAAGCCCGTCGAGGACACAGGCGAGTCCGAAGACATCCTTCCGGACCAGGTCCAGTTCTTCCCGTCAGGCGTCACGCCGGAGGTCCCGCCGGAAGAGGAGCCTGAGCTGAGCGCTCAGCCGAGCGAGCGGATGCCTCTGGATCCGTCCGAGTTCCCCTGAGCGTGCGGCGGGCGGGGCCGTCGTCGACGGCGGTCGACTGGCGTGAGAGGCCGCCGGCGGGGGGGAGGCTCGCATCCATCCCCGGGCCGATTGGCCGGTGGCAGCCGGTCGACCGACGTGAGAGGCCGGCGCGGTGGATCCCAGAGCGGGAAGAAACTGTCGTTCAAGTGTTGACAACAGCAAAGAGCTCGGCTACAAACCGCGCCGCTTTCGCACGACGGGTAGTTCGCAGGTCGGGCGGGAGAGGAAGGGCGCGTAGCTCAACTGGCAGAGCAATGGACTCTTAATCCATAGGTTGAAGGTTCGATTCCTTCCGCGCTCACACAGCTAAGGGCCGGAGACTCCTGGGGAAACCCGACGGGCTCCGGCCCTTCGCTTTGCGGGTTCGGGGCTCCGGGTAGCCTCCGGGTAGCACGAGGCGCGTTCGCCACGGCGCGGGCGGCTTCGGGCGCGGGCACGGTCGGCAGCGAGGCGACCGTGGCGCGCAGGTCCTCGACAGGCAGGTGGGCGACGGCTTCGGACTCCAAGCGGCGCCCGGATCATGGTCAGCCGACCGGGGCGGCGCTCAGGCCGACCGCGGCACCACGCGCACAAGGGAGGGCAGCGGCTCAGGCTTGAGCAGCGCCTTGAGCCGGTCCAGCGTCGCCGTCCGACCCTCGAGCCGGTCGAGCACCATCGCCGACAGGAGCGCCGCGGCCCGGCGTTCGATGGGCAGGCGGCCATGCTCCCACCTCGACACCGTCTCTTGCGCCACGTCCAACAGCTCGGCCAGCTCGCAGGCGCGCACCCCGAGCGCCTTTCGCATGAATCGGAAGGCCTCGGCCGAAATCTCGCCGTGCTCGGCCAGCGCCCCTGCCACTTCCAACTCGAACCTTTCAAGCTCGGGGCCGGGGTAGTAGCTCTCGCCGCAGTCGGCGCATCGGATGACCGGGACCGATGCCTCGAAGGTCTTGCCGGCCACCTCGAGCCGCTCTTCGGTCGTCGCTTCCGACAGCCTCTCGCCCTTGCACTGTAAACACCGCTTCATGGGCACCTCGGCTCAGAAGAGCGTCACCACCAACACGCCGTCTTCCCGCGCGACGATTGCTGTCAGCTCGTCGCCGTCCGGGTCGCTGCTCGGAACCTTCCACGTCCCGTCGCCTTGGTCGCAACAGGTCACGGCCGACACCAGCGCGAAGCGAACGTCTTCCAACCTGATTCCTCGCTCGATGGCCCGTCGCTTGGCGTGAGCGGACAGCAACCAGCGGCCTGCCGAGACGTAACCGCGCACGGTCGCGAGGGTCTGAGCTTCGGCAGGGTCACAGGGAAAGAATGCGCAACCGTTGACTTAACGTCAAGTTGTGCCCGCGGCGAAAGCCTTTGTGCTCGGCGAGGAAGGACTCGAGGTGGGCCGGGGCGACGCGGATCGCGTTGAGCAGCCGGACGGACGGCAGCTCGCTGGTCAACAAGGGCGTAGATAGATCGCCGTCAAGACCGCGAGCAGTTCGACCACTTGGCGCACGGTTTCCGCGGGTCGGCGTGCCTGGGAACGCGCTGGACTCGATGCAGGTCGATTCCCGCCCGGACAGTCCGCGCCGGCCGCAATCGGCGCCCTCCGCCTCTCACGCCGAGCTTGGAACGGGCACGCCGGGACCTCGAAGCGCGGCGCGCCCGCCATGCCCGATGGTCAGCCATGCGAGCAGGCGCTGGGACTTCCGGGAAGCCTCCAGGCGCACTCGCGTGATGGCGCCCGCCGGGAGCCTCCAATCCGCTTGACCTGGTCGTGAGCTACCGCGTAAACCCTCGCTGATACGGACGGTGCTCAGTTCGCAGACCAGCGCTGCCCTATCCCCAGCTTTTGCCACCCGCACGCGCGGTCGCCCCCCGGGCGCACGCGGGTGCCTCTGCCCCTTTGCCGGCAGCCGATGGCGCCACGCCAGACGCCCGCGCCGCATACGCACAGGAGCTCGAATGATCCGCCTGAAGACCCTTGCCCTTCGCCTCGCGACCAGCGCCGCGGGGCTGCTTGTACTCCTGTCGTCGGCGACGGCCTTTGCCAGCGAGGCTGACCTCGTCACCCCCGACCTCTCCAGCGTCACCTTCGTCGGAGGACTCAGCGGCCGGGCGCTGCTGGTCATCGGGCTCTTCGTCTGTCTCATCGGCCTGGGCTTTGGCGTCGTGCAGTACCTGCAGCTCAAGAACCTCTCGGTCCACAAGGCGATGCGGGAGATCTCCGAGCTCATCTACGAGACCTGCAAGACCTACCTGCTGACGCAGGGCAGGTTCCTGCTCATCCTCGAGGCCTTCATCGGCGCCATCATGGTCTTCTACTTCGGGTGGCTGCGGCACATGGAAATCCCGAAGGTCGTCCTGATCCTGCTCTGGAGCCTCATCGGCATCGGCGGCAGCTTCGGGGTCGCCTGGTTCGGCATCCGCGTCAACACCTTCGCCAACTCGCGCGCCGCTTTCGCCAGCCTCAAGGGCAAGCCGTTCCCCACCTACGCCATCCCGCTGAAGGCCGGCATGAGCATCGGCATGCTGCTCATCGCCACCGAGCTGGTGATGATGCTGGTCATCCTGCTCTTCGTGCCCAACGAGAGCGCGGGGGCCTGCTTCATCGGCTTCGCGGTCGGCGAGTCGCTCGGCGCCTCGGCCTTGCGCATCGCCGGCGGCATCTTCACCAAGATCGCCGACATCGGCTCGGACCTGATGAAGATCGTCTTCCGCATCAAGGAGGACGACGCCCGCAACCCCGGGGTCATCGCCGACTGCACCGGGGACAACGCCGGCGACTCGGTCGGCCCGACCGCCGACGGCTTCGAAACCTACGGGGTCACCGGCGTCGCGCTGGTCAGCTTCATCCTCCTCGCCGTCAGCTCGGTCGAGGCGCAGGTGCAGCTCCTCGTCTGGATCTTCGTGATGCGCGTCGCGATGCTCCTCACCAGCATGATCGCCTACGGCATCAACGATGTCCTGGCCAAGGCCAAGTACGCCAAGGCCGACAAGATGGACTTCGAGGCGCCGCTCACCACGTTGGTCTGGATCACCTCGATCATCTCGGTGGGCGCCACCTACCTCGCCTCCTGGCTCATCATCCCCGACCTCGCCGGCGACTCGAGCCTGTGGTGGAAGCTGGCGACCATCATCACCTGCGGCACCCTGGCCGGCGCGATCATCCCCGAGGTCGTCAAGGTCTTCACCTCGACCCGCTCGGCCCACGTCAAGGAGATCATCACCTCCTCGCGCGAGGGCGGCGCCTCGCTCAACATCCTCTCGGGCCTGGTCGCCGGCAACTACAGCGCCTTCTGGATGGGCGCGGTGGTCATCGTCGGCCTGATGGCCATCGCCTACGGGGTGAGCACCCAGGGGCTCGGCGGCATCATGATCGCCCCGTCGGTCTTCGCCTTTGGCCTGGTCGCCTTCGGCTTCCTCGGCATGGGCCCGGTCACCATCGCGGTCGACTCCTACGGCCCGGTCACCGACAACGCCCAGTCGATCTTCGAGCTGTCGATGATCGAGTCGCTCCCCGGCGTCGCGGAGGAGCTCAAGAAGGAGTACGGCTTCGAGGTCGACTTCGAGAAGGCCAAGGACTTCCTCGAGGAGAACGACGGCGCGGGCAACACCTTCAAGGCGACCGCCAAGCCGGTGCTCATCGGCACCGCGGTGGTCGGCGCGACGACGATGATCTTCTCGATCATCATGATGCTCACCAACGGCCTGCAGGCCGATCTGCTGTCGAACCTGTCGATCCTCCACTCGCCGTTCTTGCTCGGCCTCATCGCCGGCGGCGCGGTCATCTTCTGGTTCAGCGGCGCCTCGATGCAGGCGGTCACCACCGGCGCCTACCGCGCGGTCGAGTTCATCAAGGCCAACATCAAGCTCGACGGCGAGAAGGCCTCGGTCGAAGACAGCAAGAAGGTCGTCGAGATCTGCACGCAGTACGCGCAGAAGGGCATGTTCAACATCTTCCTGGCCGTCTTCTTCATCACCCTCGGGTTTGCCTGCATCGAGTCCTACTTCTTCATCGGCTACCTCATCTCCATCGCCATCGTCGGCCTCTACCAGGCCATCTTCATGGCCAACGCCGGCGGCGCCTGGGACAACGCGAAGAAGGTCGTCGAGACCGACATGAAGGAGAAGGGCACCGAGCTGCACGCGGCGACGGTGGTCGGCGACACCGTGGGCGATCCGTTCAAGGACACCAGCTCGGTCGCGCTCAACCCCATCATCAAGTTCACCACGCTCTTCGGCCTGCTCGCGGTCGAGCTCGCCGAGGAGATGAGCACCACCGCGCGCGTGGGCGCGGGCATCGTCTTCACCCTCATCGCCATCTACTTCGTCTGGCGCTCGTTCTACGGGATGCGCATCGCCAGCGGCGCGGCGAAGGTGGCGCCGAAGAAGTCCAAGCCGACCGTCACCCCCGAGGCGGCGCCGCCCAGCACGGTTCGGCCGACGTAAGGCGACTGGGGCGAATGCGGTTTTGGCCCCCTGTTCCGGCGGCGGAGCAGGGGGCTTTCTTCCGCGCCCGACCTGGTCGCAAGCCGGGAAAAAGGCAGATGAGATGCGGTCGAGCCAGGTCATCACCACGCAGTCCGCGCGAGGGCGAAGGCACTGAGCGACGAGCGACAGCGCGATTCTGGCAGCTCCCAGGCCGTCCTCGCGGCGCTGCCGCGGCTCAAGGCCCTCACCTTGCCTTCCGGAGTCCTGCTGCCCGGAGCCGCGCTGCGCCTGCGCGCCTTCGACCCGCGCCATCGGGCGCTCGTCTACGACGCGGTCGCGGCCGACCGGGTGCTCGCGGTGGTGATGCTCGTGCAGCAGAAGTCTGCCGAGGGCGAGCCCTCGGCGAAGCTGCGGCCGATTGCCGGCGCGGGCGTCATCGAGCGCGAGCAGCGGCTCTCCAGCGGCGCCATCGACCTGGTCGTCCGCGGCCTCTCTCGCGTGCGCATCCTGCGCGTTCTGCACTCGGAGCGGCCTTACCGCGTCGTCGAGGCCCAGGCTCTCGAGGAGTCATCGGCCGGGCTCGCGGCGCCGGTCGAGCTGCGGCGCTTGATCCTCGCGCTCGCCCCGACTCTGCCCGAGCGCGAGCGCCGCGGGCTGACCGAGGCGGCGACGAGCGTGCCCGAGGCCGGCCGGCTGTGCGACCTGGCCGCAGCGGGGCTGTTCGACGCCGCCGAGCTTCGACAATCGGTCCTCGAGCAGCTCGACGTGGGCAAGCGGCTCGATCTGGTGCTCGCGGAGTTGGGGCGGCTCAGCCTGGAGCGGCGTGGCGGCGGGCTGCCGGTGTAGGGAGGCTCGACTTCCAGGCTCGCTTCCGAGGCTGGAGGTGTGAGCGAATCCGCGGCAAGCTCCGCGAATCAGGCGTCGCGTGCCAATCACTCTTCCGAGGGCGGCCGCGGTTCGGCGGCGAAGAAGGCGACTTGCCTAGGGGAATCGCGTTCTTTCGCTTTGAGAAGTCGCCTCATACCGTGACCAGTTGCGTCTTCGTGGCGAAAAAGGCGACTTGCCCAGGGCCAATCGCGGTCTTCGTCGCGAAGGAGGCGACTGGCGGCGGCCAATCGCGTCTTTTGTCGTGAAGGAGGCGACTGGCGGCGGCCAATCGCGTCTTTTGTCGTGAAGAAGACGACTGGCGGCGGCCAATCGCGTCTTTTGTTGTGAAGACGGCGACTGGCACTCTGCAAATCGCGTTTTCGGCGCGCGTTTGAGCGGGCGAACGGCGCACAGGGCAGGCGCGAGGCTCCGATCGCCTCGGACCCTCAGCCGCCGAGCAGCGACTCCACCTGCGCGAGCCCCTTGGCCATCGCGGTCGAGATGCCGAGCTGCGCCAGCTCCGAGCGCGCGACGAAGCGCTGCTCGATGAACCCCACCAGCGCGCCCCTCGGCGTCCGGCACCGGTACAGCTCGAGCGTCAGCTCTCGATGCGTCAGGGTGCGGCGCACCGACGCGAGCGGCTCGTCGCCGGTTGCGCGCAGTCCGATGGCGGCGAGCGACTCGCGAGGCGAAGCGCCTTCGACCGCGACGCTCGGCAGCTCCCAGAGCCCGCCGAAGAGGCCTTTCTCTTCGCGCCGCGCGAGGAGCACGCGCCCCCGGGTGACCGCCACGCCGCACGCCATGCGCAGTCGCTTGCGCTCGGGCCGGGGCTTGGGCGCCGGGATCGCGCGCTCGAGCCCGCTCGCCCTCGCCGCGCAGTCCTTCTCGAGCGGGCACTTGCCACATCGCGGCTCGCCGGGGACGCAGACGAGCGCGCCCAGCTCCATCATCGCCTCGTTGAAGGCGCCGGGCCGCGAACGGTCGAGCAGGGCTTCGGCCTCGGCCCAGAGCCTTGCCTCCGACAAGCCGAGCGGGCCTTCGATGGCACGGAGCCGGGCGAGCACCCGCGAGACGTTGCCGTCGAGCACCGCGACGGCTTCGCCGAACGCGAACGAGGCGACCGCGGCGGCCGTGTAGCGCCCGAGGCCCGGCAGCTCGCGCAGCCCTTGTGCCGTGCTCGGAAAGGCTCGCTTGGCGATGAGCTGCGCGGCTCGATGGAGGTTGCGGGCCCGCGAGTAGTAGCCGAGGCCGCGCCAGAGCGAGAGGACCTCGGCGAGCTCGGCGTCGGCGAGCGCCTGTACGTCCGGGAAGCGCGCGAGGAAGCGCTCAAAGTAGGGGACGACCGTCGCCACCTGCGTCTGCTGGAGCATCACCTCGGAGAGCCAGACCGCATACGGATCGCGCCGGCGGCGCCAGGGCAGGTCGCGCTGGTGGGCGTCAAACCAGGCGAGCAGGCTCTTGCGCATTCGCCGGGTCGAGGGACCAGGCTTGGACTGCGTGTCACGCACGTTGCTGGACCCGGCCAGCGGCGCCGGAGCCTCCCGACGCCGGACCAGAACCTGCCGCTTCGCTCGAGTCATCGACCGCCCACGATGACCTTGGCGCCCCGCTCGCCATAGAGCCTTCGGGCGAGCTCGGCGAGCCAGCGGCCCTTTCCGTCGCCGGCGAGGGAGAGCAGGCCTTCGTCCTCGGCCTCGATCAGCTCGCGGACCTCCGGATGCGGCGAGCGCAGCTCGCGGAGCACCTCGAGCAGCGTGGCGTGCTCGTGCGAGGCCCCGGTGCGCTCGACGCGCTCGGCGACCAGCGCCGCGAAGGCGGGATCGCCGGGTAGCGGCTCCTCGACGGCGTTCGACGGACCGAGCGCGTTGATGGCGGCGATGACGCGCTCCTTGCGCTCCTTGTAGGGCAGCGTCGAGAGCTCGTCGGGTGGAATCGGCCTTCCGAAGTAGAGGTCCTGGCGTCCCATGCCGACGGGGAACTCGATGCGTTTCCCGAGTGGCGCGACGGGCAGCCCGCCGACGAAGCGCACCGGCACGACCGGGGCGCTCACGGCTATCGCCATGTCGAGGAAGGCGCCGCTCATCTTGATGACCGGCGGGCGGCAGGAGAGCGCGCGGGTGCCTTCGACGTGGACCATCACCGACTTGCCGCGCCGCAGCTCCTCGCCGAGCCCGGCGATGACGATCGGGAGCTGATCGGGCTCGTCGCGCTGGAAGTAGGTGATGACGCCGGGGTCGTGGGCGCCGGGGTAGGCGAAGGCGTGCTTGATGAGCAGCCCGAGCCAGGTCGTCCTGTGCTCGGCCTTGGCGAGCGTCAGGGTCGGCACGCCGGTCAGGCCCGCGGTCAGCAGCGAGAACATCAGGGACTCGATGCCGACCTGGTGGTTGCCGACGTAGAGGAACGGCCGGCCACGATAGGCCGAGAGCGACATAGGGTCCACGAGGCGGACGCGCTTCACGAAGCGCTCGGCCATCCCGAAGTAGAGATCCTCGACCGGCCAGCGGCCGATGTGGAAGTAGCGGGCCCAGTAGTCGCGAACCTGCGCGAGATCGAGCCGCGGCTCGCCCGTATCGCGCACGGTCGCCTCGTTGCCCGCGCTCTCGATCTCCAGCGGCCGCAGTGTCAACGGCTCGGCCTCGCAGCGCGCGGCCTGTCCGCTGCCGACGAGTTGGACGGTTGCAGGATGGACCTGAGCGCGCGCCGCGACGTGCTCCTTCGCGGCGAGCGTTCCGAGATCGGCAGGCTCGGCGCCAAAGGCCGCGGCGATCGTGCCGGGCAGCCAGTCGCTCGCGCGCACCGCTTCGGCGGCCAGGCGCGTGGTCACGCCGTTGTCGGTGGAGAGGCGGACGCCTTCGACGAAGGCGCGGTCCCGGAGAAAGGCCCGGCGTGCGCGCGGCTCAGCACGGCCGATGGGACCTTTGGGAAAGAGCACCTCGACGAGAGCGAGGTGAGCGAGGACGCGGCCCTCGGCAATCGCCTGGATCTCGAGCCTCGGGAAGCGCGTGTCGCCGTCGAAGCCGGCAAAGCGCGTCTCGAGTCGAATCAGGCCCTCGCGTGGAAGATCGCCAAAAAGCCGCAGCGTCGCGCGATGGGGATAGGCGACGAGGTCCGGCGGGATCTTGGGGCTCCAGGCGCAGAGGCCGTCGTGCGGGATGCCGTGCGTCAGCCCGTCGAGCAGGGTTTCGTGCAGCAGGCCGCGCGGAGCGCCGCCGGCGGCGGCGTCGAGGATCGCGGTCGAGCCCGCCTTTCCGATGGCGAGCGAACGCAGGAGCTGGAACGAGGGGCCGTGGAAGAGAGAGCCGGCTTCGTACGGATCGGGGACTGGCTGCGCGTCGGCGGGCGGATTCCACGGGCTCTCGGGCTCGGGATAGCGGTCAGCGAGGACGACGCGGCCGGAGGCGGCCGGCTCGAAGCGCGACAACTCCGCGCGCGCGGCGTCTCGCCAGGCGAGCAGAGTGGCGTCGAAGGCGCCGTCTGTGGCGGGCTCGATGCTGGTCCGCAGCTTTGCGGGGCCGGGGACCGGTAGCCAGCGCAGGGCGCGCGCGTCCTCGATGGCGATGACGCGTTTTGCCGGCGAGCGCTGTGCTGCAGCAGCGGCGAGGCGGTTGACCATCGACATCAGTGGCAGCGCGGGCACGGTCCAGGTCGGATGGTGGTCGTTGAGCCAGGTGTGGATCGAGGGATCGAGCGTCTCTTCATCCCGCTGGCGGTCATGCCGCGCGTCGCCCCGGTCATCCCGAGCGTAGAGGCGACCAGCGGGAGCCTCGGAGTCGAGGGAAGGCGTCGAGATGCTGCCGAGCGGCGATCCGGTCCCAGAGGCCGGCGTTCCTGTGGAGGAGGCCGGAACGAAGACCGGCGATCCGGTGCTCTCCGGGTTCTCGGGCCCCTCGACAAGCTCGGGGTGAGCGGAGGGGGCCGGCACGAGGGCCGGCGATCCGGTGCTCTCCGGGTTCTCGGGCCCCTCGACAAGCTCGGGGTGAGCGGAGGCGGCCGGCACGAAGGCCGGGCCTCCGGTCCCCGATTTCGGCGCGGTCGTCGAGACCGGCGATCGAGTCCTCGTGATGCGCATGCCCAGGCCCTTGGCCTCGTAGATGCGCATCCCGTCAACCCACAACGACGCGTCGGCGACGGCCAGCCTGCCGCGCTCGTCCTCCTCGACGCGCACGATGTCGAGCAGCGTGGTGACGCGCTGGTTCTTGGGCAGGACCTGGCCCCGGTACTTCCAGGTCTGCTCCACGCCGAGCGCTATCGGCTCGAAGCGGCCGTTCGACCATTCGCCGTCGGCGAGCCCGAGCCGAATCATCGCGAACTGCAGGAGCTGCAGCATCGCTTCGATGCCCAGCGACCCCGGCTGCACCGGGTCCTGGAAGAAGTGCGCCTTGAAGAACCAGGCGTCCTTGCGCACGTCGTGCTCTGCGCGGAAGCGGCCGAGGCCTTTGGCGCCGCCCTCCGGCCAGATCCCGGTGACTCGGTCGATCATGCAGAGCATCGGCTCGGCGAGCTTCGGGCCGCGGGCGAACCAGCGCTCGGGCCGCGCGCGCAGATCGACGCTCTCGTCACACGGCGCGGTCAGCGCCTCGCGCTCGTCGTCGGGGACAGGCAGGCCCCTCTGCGCCTCGAGGGCCTCCTTCGGGAAGAAGCCGAAGACCGTCTTCAGCTCGTAGACCGGCGTCTCGCCGACGAGGCAGGTGACGTCGAAGGAGACGATGATCATCCCGGCCGAGCCGGAGACGTTGGTCAGCTTGGAGCGGGTGCGGAAGATGCCGGCGTCCGGCAGCACCTCGACGAGCACGCGCCCCTGGCCGTCGAGGTTGCGGAACGACAGGTCGTGCTCGGTCGTGGTGGCGCTGCCGATGTACGACGCGAGCCAGCCGCACGGCTGCAGCGCGGCCTCGAGCAGCACGCAGAAGGGCATCGTGCGCGCGCCGTTGGCGTCGAAGTACCAGGCGTCCGGCGGCACGTCGTACTCGCACTCGATGCTGCTGCCGACCTTCATCGCCCCGACGCCGCCCTCGGCGCGGCTGATGCGTGACATGAACTGATACGGCGGTCCCGGCAGCCGCGGGACGCGGCGGGTGCCGTCGAAGGGCGCGTACATCGGCCCGAAGGCCTCGGACGGCCTGCCCCACGCGCAGGCGAGCAGCGAGTGGGCGCCGAACTTGAAGCCGTTCTCGGAGGCGACCGGGCGCGTGTCGACGAGCGAGGCGACGAGCTCGGGCTTTGAGTCCATCGGCCAGCCGGGCACCAGCCGCAGGCCCATGCGCCGGCAGTGAAAGGCCTTGCGACCGTCGACGGTGACGAGCAGGTCCGCGAAGAGCGTCGGGATCGGGCCGTCGATGACCTCCTCGACGAACACCTCGTAGACCAGCTCGCGCGACGACGGCGTCGCCTGGCCGCGGCAGCGCAGCTTGTAGGTCTCTTCAGGCACCGGCTCGAAGCGCCAGCCGTCCTTGTCGAGCGTGTAGCCGAGCCCGGTCAGGTAGAACGCCATCGCCTGCAGACATCCTTCGAACATCAGGGTGCCGGGCATGCAGGGGTCGTTCTTGAAGTGGCCCTCGAAGAACCAGTCGTCGGGCGCGATGCGATCGACCGCGCGCAGGTAGCCGCGGCCCCACGGGCCGCCGCGCGGCGAGAAGTCGGTCACCTCCTCGAGCAGCAGCATCTTCCCGCCGGCGATGCGCGGGCTACGCGTGTGCGTATGCGCGTGCGCGAGCTGGGGGCCAAAGCAATCGGGGATGCGGCCGGCGGCGAAGGCCTCGAGCTGCTCGCGCCCGAAGCGGGAGCGCTGAAGCTCGACGGCAGGCGGATCGAGCCGCACCTCGTCGCGCCGCTCGCCCGACTCGGCGTCCCACAGCACGCCCTTCGAGTCCTCGAGCTCCGCGTCGTTGAAGAAGCCCGCCTGGCCGTTGCGAACCGAGAGCCGAGGCTGGCCATCGATGCGGCAGTCGTAGTGGAAGAAGAAGAGGCGCACCTCGCCGTGCTGGGCGTGGCCGTCGACGTGGATGTCGTAGCGCAGCGTGTCGCCCGGCGCGGGGAGCGAGCCGTGGTAGGTCAGGTCGCAGCCGAGCAGCCGATAGATGCGCTCGCTGCGGTTCAGGAAGTCGATGCCCAGGTACGAGATGAGCATCAGGTCGGCCTGGCCCGACTCGATCATGATTCCGGCGGGCATCCGCCCATCGTGCAGGTACCAGGAATCGGCGTGGACGTCGGTCTCGGACCAGAGCGTGCCCAGGCCCATCGAGCCCGGCTCCGCGTCGATGCCGAGCAGCCTGTCGGCGAGCAGCAACGGAGGCTCCGGCATGCGCACCTGGCGCGCGAAGCCGTCCTGCTTCTCGAAGAGCGGCCCGAAGATCTCCGAGATGCGCCCCGAGGCGTGGATCTCGAGCCCGGCCCGGTCGAGCTTCGGGCCAGGCAGCGTGGAGGATGAAGCTCCAGCTTCATCGGCGTGCGAGCGAAGGGAGGACGAAGCCTCTGCGCGCGAGGGAATGGAGGGCGAAGCTCCAGCTTCGCCGTCGAGGGAGCGAAGGGAGGACGAAGCCTCTGCACGCGAGGGAATGGAGGGCGAAGCTCCAGCTTCATCGGCGTACGAGCGAAGGGCGGACGAAGCCTCTGCACGCAATGGAATGGAGGGCGAAGCTCCAGCTTCGCCGTCGCGCGAGCGGGCGGACGAAGCCTCTGCACGCAATGGAATGGAGGGCGAAGCCATTCCGCTCGGCGCAACCCCCGCCGCCTGCATCAGCACCCGCGCCGCCTGTTCGCGCAGATCGAGGAACTTGCGGTGAGCCTGCGCCTGCTGATCGATGAACTGGCGATGCACCGAAGCGACGAGCGCATGCTGGGCGGCGAGCCTGGCCGGCGCGGCGGGAGAAGCTGCTGTCGGCATGGCAGGCGCGGGCGCGACGATCCTCGTGACCTGGCGTGGGACGACGCGTTCAGCAGGTCTGGCCACAGGCTCTTCCTCGTCCTCGAACACCGGCGGCAGCGCGGGCGCGTGGGGCATCGCTTGCGTCTCCGAGGGCGGCTCGGGAGGCGCCAAGCGCGCGTGCTCGGCGCTCTCGTCTTCCGGCCAGTCGGGGAGCGCGACGGGCGGCCGGTGCGCCGCGTAGTCGCGGGCCGGGCCGGGGGTGCGCTCCGAGGGGCTCGGCGGGAGAACCACCTCGGCGCTCGCCGAGCGCAGCACCACGGTCGCACGCTCGCCACCGAGAGCGTCGATCTCGAGCCGCGCGGCGCGAGGCCCGGTCCACGGCGCGCCGCCGGCGTGCCGGCCACGAGCGCACGAGAGCGCGGCCGCCGCGACGCGAATCAGGCCGAACGCCGCGTGAGCGCGTCCGAACCGCGCCTCCAACTCTTCGACCGCAGGCTCGACCGCGCCGTCATCGGGTCCGCCGAGGAGGGCGAGGATCGGATCGCCGTTCCGACGCGCGTCCTCGACTCGCTCGAGAGCGAGGACGACCGCGCCATCACCAGGCTCGACCGCTCCCTCGAGCGCGGCGAGGGCGGCCTTATGGACCGGCTCGCACGAGAAGTCGGCCGCGCCGACGAGCGCCACGTCGAGCTCGCCCAGGGCGAGCGCCCGCGCGGCGATCTGAAGAGCGCGAACGCCCGAGAGCTCTTCGGCCGAGACCGCGAACCCCATTCCTCCCAGGTCGAACTGCACGTTGAGACGGTTGGCGGGCACGTTGGGCATCGTGCCGAGGACGCCGGCGGGCTCGAGCACCGGGGTGAAGGCCTCGGCGGCCGCGCGCCTCCACGCCTCGTCGTGCTCGCCCCACGCGTCGGCCCAGTCGGCGAGCCGCCAGCGCGCGCCGTAGCGGGCGACCTCGGGATCGCAGCCCATGCCCACGAAGACGCCCGCCCGCGCGCCGGTCTCGGCCCGCAGGTCGGAGAGCGCCTCGCGCGACGCGGCGAGCAGCCAGGTCTGCTGCGCGAGCGCCTGGTCGAGGTCGCGCGGGGTGAAGCGGGTCCCGGCGAGGGGCAGGGCGATCGAGTCGGCGCGCCGCGCGCGCTCCCTTTCCGGAGAGAAGAGCGCCGCCTCGAATTCGGCGCGGTCGCGGCCCCTGCCCACCGCGGCGCCGATGGCGACGATGGCGACCTCTCGGCCCGGCGGACGCGCGGCTGGAGCTCGCGGCGAAGCGCTCGGACGGTGCTCCTCGACGATCAGGTGCGCGTTGTTGCCGCCGAAGCCGAAGGCGCTGACGGCGGCGCGCAACGGCCCTTCGGCCTCCCAAGGCTCGGCTTCGCGCACGAGCCGCAAGGGTGAATCGGCGAGCTCGGCGATGGGCTCGTCGGCGTGCAGGGTCGGCGGCCGCACCCGCGCCTCGATGGCGCCGAGGACCTTGAGCAGCCCGGAGACGCCCGCGGCGGTGATCGCGTGGCCGAAGTTCGACTTGAGCGAGCCAATCGGCAGGTCGCGCGCGCCCTCGAAGACCCGGCGCATGCTGCGCACCTCGACGGCGTCGCCGACGCTCGTCCCGGTCGCGTGGCACTCGACGAGCGAGACGTCTGCGGGCCGCAGGCCGGCCGACTCGTAGGCCGCGCGCATCGCGCGCACCTGGCCCTCTTCCGACGGGACGAGCAGCCCGCTGCCGCGGCCGTCGTTGGAGAGGCCGATGCCGCGGATGACGCCGAGGATCCGGTGGCCGGCGCGCTCGGCGTCCTCGAGCCGCTCGAGCGCGACCGCCGCGGCGCCCTCGGCCGGCAGCAGGCCGTCGGCCTCGCGGTGGAACGGGCGGCTCTGGCCAGTGCGGCTCATCGCCTGCAGCGCACAGAAGCCGACGTGGATGAAGAGGTCGTCGGCGCAGTTGACCGCGCCGGCGAGCATCAAATCCGCCGTTCGATCGTGGAGCCGATCGCAGGCGAGCTTGATGGCGTAGAGCGACGAGGCGCAGGCGGCGTCGAGCGCGAAGGCGCCGGCGCCCAGCCCCAGGGCGCGGGCGACCAGGTGCGCGGGCAGCCCGGACATGAAGCGGTTGCGCGGGTCGGTCTTTGCGATCCCCGCGAGGTCCGCGGGCTGCTCGCCGAGCCAGACGCGCTCGGCGAAGCGCGCCATCGACGCCGAAGGGAACGAGAGGTTGCCGAAGACCGCGCCGGCCCGCGCGTGGCCTTCGAGGTTGGCGTCGCGCAGCGCTTCGCGTGAGACGTGGAGCAACCACTGGAAGAGCGGGTCGAGCCCGAGGAGCTCAGCGGCGGGCAGCGCCAAGCCCGAAGGATCGAAGACCTGCTCGAAGCCGGTGACGTAGCCGCCGCGGTCGGTCCAGGTGCGGTCGCCGGCCTGCCCGGGCAGGCCGAGGATGCGCGAGCGGGCGACGCGCCAGCGCTCCGGCGGCGCGCGGCTCACCAGATCGCGGCCGGCGCGCACCGCCTCCCAGAGCTCGGCGGGGTTGAGCGCGCCCGGCAGGATGCAGGCGCGCCCGACTATCGCTATCGGCTCGAAGCTCACGAGCGCGCTCCGGGCGTCTTGGGCTCGGGACGGCAGTAGACCTCGACCTCGCTCAGCTCGGAGACGAGCTGGCCGTCCTCTCCGACGAAGGAGAGGTCGCAGACGGTCTTGGAGCTGTCGACGACCCGCCCGCGCAGCGCGCAGCGCAGCAGCCCGTCAGCCGGCTTCGGCTGATAGAGGCGGTAGGTCCCCACGGCCGCCGGAAGCCCTCTGCCGCCGAGGACGTGCGTCGTCCAGAGCAGCGCGAGCTGCAGTCCGCCGTCGAGCGCGGCGGCGTCGGTCGTCCATTCGCCCGGCCACTGCTGCTCGCGGGTGCCGGCGAGCGTGCCCAGCGCACCCTGCTGCGAGACGCCCTGGAGCGACTCGATGACCTGGAATTGCGGTCCGTGGAAGAGCTCGTGGCCATAGACCGCGTGGCCGAGCTCCTCGAGCGCCGCGGGATCGGGCGGAGGCGCCGCCGGTTTGGGATGGCAGGTCGAGAGCTCGGCGGTCGCCGTGTAGAAGAGCGTGCCGTCCGGGCCTCTCAGCTCGAGCCCGAGCCGGTTCGGTGCGATCTCCTTGGCGCGGACGGTGAAGCGGTCGCCGCCGTCGAGGTAGCGCCCGAGGCGTGCGCCTTTGAGGACGCGCACGTCGCGGCAGGCGACGACCTCGAGCCCGGGGCGGGCCGCCTTCGCGGCGCGGGCGAACCACTCGAGCGCCAAGGCGACCGGCAGCACCGGGACGCCGTCGATGGCGTGGTCGGCGAGGTACGGGTGGCTCGCGCGGGTCACCAGCATGTCGAAGCAGGCGCCTTGGACCGAGACCTTGGCCGGGAGGGCCGCGCCGAGCACGAGCTCGACGGGGGCGCTGCCGCCGTGCTGCAGCTCGGCGGCGAAGGCCGCGGCCCCGGCGCTCAGCGGGATGAGCGGCGTGCCGTGGGCCTCGAAGTGCGCGCGCAGCGCGGGGCCGACCATCCCGCCGTCCCACGGTCCCCAGCCGAAGGCGCGCACGACGCAGGCCGCCCCGCGCCGCCGGGCCTCGAGCGCGGCGAGCTTGTTGAGCACCTCGTTGGCCGCGGCGTAGTCGCACTGGCCAGGGTTGCCCGAGCGCGCCGCGGCCGAGGAGAAGAGGCCGATGACGCGCAGGGGATCGGACGAGGTCGCCTCGAGCAGGTTGAGCAGGCCGGCGACCTTGGTGTCGTAGACCAAGTCGAAGCGCTCGTCGGTCTTCTGGGCGATGAGCTGGTCGGCGATGACTCCGGCGGCGTGGACGATGGCGGTGATCGGGCCCCAGGCCGCGCGGGCCTCGGCGAGCGCGGCCCGCAGCGAAGCGGGATCGCGCGCGTCGGCGACGGCGTAGCGCGCCTCGCCTCCAGCGGCGCGGATGGCCTCGATCGTCGCCTTCACCTCGCGCGTGGCGAGGATGGCGCGGGCCCGGGCGCCGAGCTCGGCAGGGGCGAGCGGCTTGCCGGCAGCCGAGCCGGCCTGCAAGAGCGCGCGCTTCAGGCTCGCGTCGTCGCTCGCGCCGCGGACGGCCTCGGGCTCGTCTTCGAGCCGGGTGCGGCCGAGCAGCAAAAAGCGGGCGCGGGTCTGGCGGGCGAGCTCTGTCAGGCAGGCCGCGGTGACCCCGCGGGCGCCGCCGGTGGCGACGACCACCGACCCTTCGTCGAGCGAGGGGGTGGCCGCGGTGTCGAGCGCGCGAGAGACGGCACGCAGTGAGAGGCGCTGGCCATCGGCTCGCAGGCCGACCTCGAGCTCGGCCCCGCCTTCGAGCAGCTCGGCGGTCAGGACCTCGGCGAGCGTGGCCGCGTCGCGGCCGCCGCCTTCGAGGTCGATGGCCTTCACCGCCGCGGCGGGCCACTCGAGGCTCGCTGTCTTGGCGATGCCGGCGATGCCGCCGAGCAGGGCGCGCTCGCTGCCAGAGAGGCCGAAGTCGCCACCGGTGTCCTGCACGGTGACGAAGACGCCGCCGTCGCGCCCGATGCGAGGGGCGACGGCGTGGGCCGCACGGAAGGCGGCTCGCACGGCGAGCGCAGCCGCTTCGGGCGCGGCCGATTCGCGCAGACCGCCGAGGAAGATGACGGCGTCGGCGTCAGGGGCGACTTCGTCGAGTCGTTCGGCCGGGATTCCGCGCTTGCAGAGCGAGGCGACCAGGGCATCCGAAAGATCGGGGAGGCCGCCGGTGACCACGAGCCTGCGGGCGGTGGTGATTCCGGGCATCCCCAGGCCGATGGCCGGGGCTTCGAACGGCTCGACGACCAGCCGATCGATGGACCTGGGGACGGTCGTTGACGCCGGCGCGGCGGCGACGGCGGCTTCGTGGGGGGCGGGCGCGGCCACGCTGGCGGTGCCCTCGAGCTGTTCGACGATGGCGCCGAGCGTGTGCAGCCGCGCCATGGCCGCCGGCTCGACGTCGGGCAGGTTCGGGACCCGGGCGCGCAAAGCCGAGAGGATCTCGACGCGCTTGATGGAGTCGATGCCCAGGTCGGACTCGAGGCCCATCTGCAGGGTGAGCATCTCGGCCGGATAGCCGGTCTTCTCGGCCACGACCGAGAGCAGGACCTGCTTCAGATCGACCGGCGGAGCGCCGTTCGGCTTCTCGGGGGCGGTCGCGCCGTTGGTCTTCTGAGGCGCGGGCGCGGCGCTGCCCGACGCCTGCTCGAGCTGCTCGACGATGGCGCCGAGCGTGTGCAGCCGGGCCATGGCCGCCGGCTCGACGTCGGGCAGATTCGGGACGCGGGCGCGCAGCGCCGAGAGGATCTCGACGCGCTTGATGGAGTCGATGCCCAGGTCGGACTCGAGGCCCATCTGCAGGTTGAGCATCTCGGCCGGATAGCCGGTCTTCTCGGCCACGACCGAGAGGAGAACCTGCTTCAGGTCGATCGATGGAGCGCCGGTCGGCTTCTCCGGAGCGGTCGCGCAGTTGGTCTTCTGAGGCGCGGGCGCAGCGCTTCCGGCGGCCTCTTCGAGCTGCTCGACGATGGCGCCCAGGGTGCGCAACCGGGCCATCGC
>DHSB01000022.1:12375-27530 GCA_002408385.1 Myxococcales bacterium UBA5297 | reverse complement strand
AGGTCAGACTCGAGGCCCATCTGCAGGGTGAGCATCTCGGCCGGATAGCCGGTCTTCTCGGCCACGACGGAGAGGAGAACCTGCTTCAGGTCGATCGATGGAGCGCCGTTCGGCTTCTCCGGAGCGGTCGCGCAGTTGGTGTTCTGAGGCGCGGGCGCAGCGCTCCCGGCGGCCTCTTCGAGCTGCTCGACGATGGCGCCGAGGGTGCGCAACCGGGCCATCGCCGCGGGCTCGACGTCGGGCAGCCCGGGGACGCGGGCGCGCAGCGCCGAGAGGATCTCGACGCGCTTGATGGAGTCGATGCCCAGGTCAGACTCGAGGCCCATCTGTAGGGTGAGCATCTCGGCCGGATAGCCGGTCTTCTCGGCCACGACCGAGAGCAGGGTCTGCTTCAGCTCGACCGGCGCAGCGCCGTTTGGCTTTTCGCCAGCCGTCGATCCGTTCGCTCGCTGGGGCGCTGCCCCGTTCGTCTTCGAGCAGGGAGCGCACTGGACCGAGCCCGACGCTTCTGCGAGGTACTCGACGATGGCCCCGAGGGTGCGCAGCCGCGCCATGGCGCCGGGTTCGACCTCGGGAAGGTTGGGGACGCGGGCCCGGAGCCCCGAGAGGATCTCGACGCGCTTGATGGAGTCGACGCCCAGGTCGGACTCGAGGCTCATCTGAAGGTTGAGCATCTCGGCCGGATAGCCGGTCTTCTCGGCGACGACCGCGACGAGCGCTTCCTTGAGGCTGCCGCCCGCGGCCGTCACCGCCTGGCACCGAGCCGGGGCTTGGGGCGCAGGAGCGGCTGCGGCCTGGACAGGCTCTGGCGCGGCGTGCGCCGGGACGGTGGAGCGTACAGCGGCCGGATTCACGCCTGGCGCCGGCGCTGCGATTGGCATCGGCGCCATCGACGGCATCTGCGGCGCTGCAACCGTCGCAGGGTCGAAGACCGGCAATGCCTGGCCCGCCGTAATCACGCCGAGCCCGGCGAAGGCGCGCTCGGCGGTCTGCAGAT
This sequence comes from Myxococcales bacterium UBA5297, assembly GCA_002408385.1. Taxonomy (GTDB): domain Bacteria; phylum Myxococcota; class Myxococcia; order Myxococcales; family UBA5297; genus UBA10939. The sequence continues at coordinate 26,533 of DHSB01000022.1, read as the reverse complement.
AGGCGAGGTGCGCCTGCGTCATCGTGTTGTGCCAGGCGGTCTGGGCCTCGGCCGTCTCTCGCTGGAGCTGCTGGAACGCGGCGAGCCATCCCGAATCCGCGGGCATCGGCATCGGCGCAGCGGCGGGCGCGACGACAGGCACGGGTTGTGTCACAGGCTTGGCGGACTCTGCGGTGGGCGCGGCGACGACGCGGTTCGGCTCCGGCGCGGACGCGGCGACGGATGGCTCCATGGGCCTCGGCTCGGGGTTGGGCGGCGGCAGCGCGGCCGCGCCCTCGGCCGGCGGGTATGGCTTGCCGTAGTTCGCTCCGCTGATGGCGAGGGCGAGCTTGGGCTTGGGCGCCTGGCGCGGGTCGCTGGTCGGCTGGAACGAACTCCACAACGCGGCGAAGTCGGGCTCGAAGCCCGCGGCCCAGAGCCGTCCGAGCGCGTCGTGGAAGGCGGCAGCGCCCTCCTTGCCCTTGGCGTCGACGCTCAGCGCGCGGTGCGGCCGGCCCGCGAGGATGCGGCCGACGAGCCCGGTGAGCACAGCGCCCGCGCCGACCTCGAGGAAGGTGCGCACGCCGCTCGCGTACATCGCCTCGACCTGCTCGACGAAGCGCACCGGGCGGACGAGCTGCGAGGCGAGCAGCGCGCGCATGGCCGTCGGATCGGCGGGGTAGGGCGCGGCTTCGGCGTTGGCGAAGACGGGCAGGGCGGGCTTGGCAAAGTCGATCTCTGCGAGGAAGGCCTCGAAGGGCTTCGTCGAGTCGGCGACCACCGGGGAGTGGAAGGCGGTCGCGACCTGCAGCCGCTCGGCGCGAATCGAGCGGCCTCGCAGCGCCTGCTCGGCCTTCTCGATGGCCTCGACCGGGCCGGAGAGCACCACCTGCTTCGGCGCGTTGTGGTTGGCGACGACGACCTCGGGCAGCTCGGCGACGGCCTCGCGCACCTCTTCGACGGTCGCGAAGGCGGCGACCATCGCCCCGGGCACTCTTGCAGCCTCGGCCATCAGCTCGCCGCGCCGGCGGGCGATGCGCAGCGCGGTCGCCGTGTCGAAGGCGCCGGCCGCGTGCAGGGCGACGATCTCGCCGAAGGAGTGGCCGCCGACGCAGTCGGGGCGCAGCCCGAGGGCCTCGAGCAGTCGTAGGTACGACAGAGAGGTCACGCCGAGCGCGGGCTGGGCCCACTCGGTGCGCCGCAGCTTGTCCGACTGCGCGGCGCGCTCCTCGTCGGTGAAGGCCGGGCGCGGGAAGACCACCTCGTGGAGCTTCTCCGGGGCCGCGACGGCGTCCGCCGCGAGATCCCAGACCGCGAGCGCCTCGGGCCAGACGCTCGCGACCCCCGCGCCCATCTCCACGTACTGGCTGCCCTGTCCCGGAAAGAGGAAGGCGGCCCCGCCTTCGCGCGCGCCGAGGCCGTAGTGGATGCCGTTGGGCAGCGAGAAGGGCTTCTCGGGCGAACGTTCGATCGCATCGGCGGCGGCGGCGAGCCGGGCACGCAGCTCGGCCTCGTCGGCCGCGAGGATGGCGACGCGGGCGGCGCTGCCGCGCGGCAAGCTCTCCTGGGTGTGCCGCGCGAACCAGGCGAGGAAGCCGCGCTCGCCGACCTCGACGCCGCGCAGCGCCTGGACGAGCGCCCGCGGGGTCTCCGCGCCCAGGACGATCAGCTCCTGGGCGCAGGTGCGCTTGCGCAGCGCGCGGGTGGGCCCGGAGTACTCCTCGAGCGCCGCGTGGAAGTTGCTGCCGCCGAAGCCGAACGCGCTCACCGAGCCGCGCCGCGGGTGATCGGAGCCGCGCACCCAGGGCCGGGTCCGGGTGTTGACGTAGAAGGGGCTCTTCTCGAGCTCGAGCTTGGGGTTGAGCCGGTCGACCTTGATGGTGGGCGGGAGCACGCCGTGGTTGAGCGCGAGGACGACCTTGAGGAGCCCGGCCGCGCCCGCGGCGGCCTTGGTGTGGCCGATCTGCGACTTGACCGAGCCGAGCGCGCACCACTGCTTCTCCGGCGTGTTCGCCGTGTCGAAGGCGAGGTTGAGCCCCTCGATCTCGGCGACGTCGCCGGCCTTGGTGCCGGTGCCGTGCGCCTCGAGCAGCTCCACCGTCCTCGGCGCGTAGCCGGCCCGCTCGTAGGCGCGCTGAAGCGCTTTGGCCTGGCCCTCGGGCCGCGGCGCGTAGACGCTCTTCGCCCGCCCGTCGGACGAGGTGCCCACGCCTTTGAGCACCGCGTAGATGCGATCGCCGGCGGCCTCGGCGTCCTCGAGCCGCTTGAGCGCCACCATCCCGATGCCCTCGCCGAGCATCGTTCCGTCGGCCTGATCGGAGAACGGCCGGCAGTCGCCGCTGTGCGAGAGCGCGGGCGTCTTGCTGAAGCACATGAACATGAAGATGTCGTTGAGCGTGTCGACCCCGCCGGTGATCACCATGTCCGAATGGCCGAGGCACAGCTCATTGGTCGCCATCGTCACCGCGGAGAGCGCGCTGCCGCAGGCCGCGTCGGTGACGCAGTTGGTGCCCCCGAGGTCGAACCGGTTGGCGATGCGCCCGGCGACGACGTTGCCGAGCAGGCCGGGGAAGCTCGCCTCCTGCCAGGGCGGATAGTGGGCGGCTATCCGGTCGCTCACCTCCTGCACCTTGCTCTCGGGCACGCCGGCCTCGCGCAGCGACTTGACCCAGACCGGGCGCTGCAGGCGGCTGACCATCGAGGCGAGCAGCTCCTGGGCCGAGGTGACGCCGAGGATGACGCTGATGCGCTCCTTGTTCATCGAGGCGAACTGGCCCTGCGCGGCCTCCTCGAGAACGCGCTGGGCGACGATGAGGGCGAGGAGCTGCGAGGTGTCGGTCGCCGGCAGGATGCTCGGGGGCACGCCGAAGCCGAGGGCGTCGAAGTCGACCGGGTCGAGGAAGGCGCCGCGGTGCGCGTAGGTCTTGTCGGGCGCGGCCGGGTCCGGGCTGAAGTAGTCCTCGGCGAGCCAGTGCGTCGGGGGTACCTCGCGCATCAAGTCGCGGCCGGCGAGGATGTCGCGCCAGAAGCCCGTCTCGTCCTGCGAGCCGGGGAACAGGGCGCTGACGCCGACGACGGCGATGGGGCAAGGGCGCGAGGTGTTGCTCATGGAATGCCTCGAGAGGTGATGCGGCGACCGGCCGAATCGAAGAAGGGGATCAGGCGAGGGGGCGGGGCCGGAACTGGAAGGCGGCGGGCGGCACGGGCACGCCGAAGCTGCGAAGCTGCTGGGCGCGGGCGACGACCGCGGCGCCCTCGAGCAGGTTGAGACCTATCTGCGCGACGGTGCGGTGGGCCGGGTCCTCGAGGAACGAGCCGCGAGCCCAGGCGTTGAAGGCGCCGAGCGCCGGGCCGCACCAAATCTGAAAGTCGGTGCGCCGCTCGGCGAGATCGTCGATGGCCCAGCGGCTCGCCTGCCCGAGATACCAGCGGAAGCAGAGCGCCATCTTGTGCTTGGGGTCGCCCGCGGCCCGCTCGACCTGGCTCGGATCGCGCCGGGACCAGAACCGCTCGGTCTCCTCCCAGACGCGCTCGAGCGGCATGCGGAAAATCTCTTCCTCGAGCCGAGCCCGCTCGGCCGCGGGGATGGCCTCAAGGCCGGCGTAGGTGCTGTAGGCCGTATAGAGCCGGTGGGCGCGAGGGCCGAAGAGCGTGCCGCGGCGCAGCACCTGCACCTGGACGCCCAGCTCGAACATGTCGGCCGAGGGCGCCATCATCACGTCGGCGACCCCGGCGCGCGCCAGCAGCGCCTTGCCTCCGGCGCCCAGCCCCGACTCGACGGCCGACTGGTTGACCGAGCCGGTGAGCACGTAGGCCGCGCCCAGCGAGAAGGCCGAGGCGACCGCGACCGGCGTCCCGAGGCCGCCGGCGGCGCCGAGGAGGATCGGCCGGTGGTAGCCGTGGGCCGCGGTCAGCTCGTCGCGCAGCGCGGCGATGACCGGGAAGATGGCGTTGAGGGGGCGGTTGTCGGTGTGTCCGCCCGAGTCGGCCTCGACGGTGACGTTCTCGGCCACCGGCACGGTGAGCGCGAGATCGGCCTCTTCGCGCGTGAGCTGGCCCTTGGCGACGAGCGCCTCGAGCAGCTCGGGCGGGGCCGGGGACATGAAGGCGCGGGCGGTCTCGGGCCGGGAGATCTTGGCGAAGAGGTGGTTGACGCGGCGCACCCGCCCGCGCGCGTCGCGCCGCAGCCCGGTGGCCGAGTAGCGCACGACCGCGGGCGTCAGGCGCATGAAGGCCGCGGCCGAGACCCGGCGCACGCCTCGACGCAGATAGAGGTCGACGGTCGCGTCCTCGAGCGCGGGCTCGTGGACGTTGTGGATGAGGTTCGAGCCGAAGGGCTTGTCGCCCAGCTCGCGGGCGATCTCGTCGACGGCGGCCTCGATGCGCTGCGGAGAGAGGCCGCCGGCGCCGAAGAAGCCGACGAAGCCGGCGCGGCCCGCCTCGATGACCATGCGCGCCGAGGTGAGGCCGTTGGCCATCGCGCCGACGACGTAGGGAAAGCGGGTGCCGTTGGTCTCGCAGAACGAGCGGTCACCGAGCCACTCGGGATAGAGCGCGGGCAGCAGGCCGACCAGGGTGCCGCGCTCGGCTTGAGCCTCGCCGCGCCCGTCGACGCCGGCGGGCACGATGCCGAGGCGACCGAGGCGCTCGTCGCGCACTATCGCCACCGGGCGGCGCACCTGTTGGATCAGATCGAGGATCCCCGCCGGCGCGAACGCCGCGGGGCCGATTCCGACGACGCCGTAGGTCGGCAGGCTCGTCTCAGAGGGCTCGCCCTCGGTCATGGCTGGTTCTCGCTGGTTGCAGGGGGCATTGTCATGTCTCGAACGGTCGCGCCTCTTATTAGGTGACGAGCGCTTGCCCGGTCAATGGACGAGAGGTTGCCGCGCCGCGTCGAACTGAAGCGGCGGTGACGCGGCGATGACAGGCTCGCAGTCGGGCCCCTCGGGAGCGCGCGTCCAGGCCTGCGGCGACAGTCGCAGCGGCGCGACTGATAGTGCCGTGAAGCGGGCCCAAGGTGCGAGGACCTTTTCCGGGCGCAACGATAGGCGGCCTCGGGCCTTGTCTGCTGTCCGGTCAGGCGGCGACGCGGCGCTCTGGTTCCGCTCACCCTGAGCCTGGCTCGCGACGCGCGAGCGGCGGGAGCGGAGCCGAAGGGCCCCTTCGACTTTGCAGGCTCGGCGAACGGGGGCGAGAGCCCTACGGCTTCCCGGCGAACCGCCCCGCGCTCGTACGGCCGTGGTATGGAGAGACACAATGCTTTCCAAGGCGTTGAGCTTCGGACAAGCTCATCGCCAAGCTCGTGGTCAGGCAGACCGCTCGATCGAAGATCCGGGGAGGGGAGCATCCAGGTGAACAGCGCCGACATTCCTGCCGTTTTTTCCGAGGCGACCAGCCCAAGGCGCGTCGCTTTGATTCGCGGCCTCTGCCAGGGCGACTTCTTCGCGCGGTACCTGAGCGGCGCCGAATCGATGGCCGGCGACCTGGGGGTCGATCTGCTCGTGTTCGACGGGTCGGGCGCGGCCCTGGGGCTCAACTTCGAGTCGGCCTTGCGAGCTGGGGTCGACGCTATCGTGGTCAGCTCTTCGGACTACCGCTTCTTGAAGCCGCAGCTCGACGCGGCGCTCTCCCGGTCCGTCCCCGTCGTCCGCTTTGACATGAGCGGCGAGGATTCGCGGGTGCCGACCCTCGAGCAGGACGACCTGCTCATCGGCTTCATGCTCGGCCGGACGCTGAGCGCCGACCGCGACGGCAGGGCGAACGTCATCGCGCTCAACGGCGGAGACTTCGCGCCGCAGCTCAAGCGCGACCGGACCTGGGAGGTCTTCAAGTGGCGCTATCCCGAGATCCGGGAGGTCGCCCGCGCCGGCGCGGTCACCGAGCAGGTCGCCGCGGACACCGAGATCGAGGTCACCGAGCTGCTCGGTCAGCACCCGGAGGCTGACGTCGTCGTCGCCTTTTGGGACGAGTTCGCCCGCGGCGCGGTCCGGGCGATCACCAAGGCCGGGCTCGCCGACAGGGTTCGCGTCTATTCGGTCGACGTCACCGACGAGGACATCGAGATGATGACCGCGCCGGGCAGCCCCTGGGTGGCGACGGTGGCCACCGACGCGCGCAACATCGGCCGCGTGGCCGTGCGAGCGGCCGCCGCGCTGCTGGCCGGCGAGCGGGTCGGGAGGAACCTGCTGGTCGAGCCGCAGCTCATTACTCAGGATTTTCTGCGGGCGAACGGGATCCGCACGGTCGAAGGGCTCGTCGCCGCGCTGCCCACGCTGGGCGAGAGCAAGCTCGCCTGGTTCGACTGGATGGAGCAGCTTCTCGCCCGGCACGGTCGCAAGAAGCCCATCGCCACGTTGACCACCGACCGGCTCATCACCGAGTCGACGGCGCTTCGCGACGCCAACCTCGCGCTGGAGACCGAGGTAGCCGAGCGGCAGCGGGTCGAGGACGAGCTGCGATTCACGAACCTGGTCTTGCGCACGCAGCAGGAGACCTCGCCCGACGGGATTCTGGTGGTCGACGCGCGCGGGGAGCTGCTCTCGTTCAACCGGCGCTTCGTGGAGATGTGGGGGCTTCCCGCCGAGCTGACCGAGACGCGTTCGGACGAGCAGATCCAGAGCGCGCTGGTGGCCAAGGCGGCGGCGCCCGAGAGCTTTCTTGCGGGCGTGCGTTCGGCCTATGCGGGCGTGCACGAGGTCGCCGACGAGGTGAGCCTGGCCGACGGGCGCATCTTCGAGCGGCACTCGGCGCCGATGTCCGGGCCGGGCGGCGAGTACCACGGGCGCGTCTGGCACTACCGCGACATCAGCGCGCGCAAGCAGGCCGAGGAGCGGCTCAAGGAGGCCGACCGTCGCAAGGACGAGTTTCTCTCTGTGCTCTCGCACGAGCTGCGCAACCCGCTGGCGCCCATCCGCACGAGCCTCTACGTCCTCGAGCACGCCGATCCCGCCTCGGAGAGCGCGAAGCGGTCGATGAGCGTCATCGAGCGGCAGGTCACGCAGCTTGCGCGCCTGGTCGACGACCTGCTCGACGTCACGCGGATCACCCAGGGCAGGCTTCAGGTGCGCCGCGAGAGGCTCGACCTCAGGGCGCTCGTGCGAAGCGCGGCCGACGACCACCGCCCCATCTTCATCGCCAACGGCGTGCGGCTCGAGACCCGGCTCCCCTCGCAGTCGATCTGGGTTCAGGCCGACTCGGTGCGCATGTCGCAGGTCGTCGGCAACCTGCTCTCGAACGCCGTCAAGTTCACCCCACGCGGCGGCTGGGTGCAGCTATCGCTCGAGCTCGAAGGGGCGGGCGCGGTGTTGCGGGTTCGCGACAACGGCATCGGCATCGACCCCGAGGTGCTCGGCAGGCTCTTCCAGCCCTTCTCTCAGGCCATGCAGACGCTCGAGCGGATCCGGGGTGGGCTTGGCCTCGGGCTGACGCTCGTAAAGGGACTCGTCGAGTTGCACGAGGGGACGGTCGAGGCAACCAGCGGCGGGTTTGGCAAGGGCGCCGAGCTCACCGTGCGCCTGCCCGTCGAGCAGGGCTCGGCACAGGCCAGCCTTGCCCCGAAGCGCGAGGGCAATCGGCCCAGGCGCGTGCTCGTCATCGAAGACGGCGCCGACGCCGCCGACAGCCTCAAGGAGGCGCTGGCGCTCATGGGTCACGAGGTGCGCGTAGCCTACGACGGCCGCACCGGAATCGTCGAAGCCTATGCTTTCCAGCCGGACGTGGTTCTGTGCGACATCGGCCTGCCCGGCATCGACGGCTACGAGGTGGCGCGCAGGTTCCGCGCCGATCCCGAGCTGCAGGGGGCCACGCTCATCGCGCTCACCGGTTACGCGTCGGCAGACGACAGACGCCGCGCGGCCGAGGCGGGCTTCTCCAGGCACATCGCCAAGCCGCCGCGGATCGAGGAGTTGGAGGAGATTGTCGCCGGGGGGTGAGGCGGAATCGCCGGTGTCTCTGCGAGTTGGGAGTCGTGAAGCCCCGTCGAGAAATCCTTCTTCGACTCGGTCACGGTTCCGCTCTCCTTGAGCGGGGTCGAAGCAGCGCAGGCGGCGGAGTGAACGCGGGCGCGGGAGAGGCCCGCCGTGTCGGGTCCGCGCCCTATTTGACGACGACCACGCCTCTCATGAACGGATGCGGCTCACAGAAGTACGGGTAGCTGCCCGGCCGCTCGAAGGTGAGCTGGAACGACCTGTCGGGCGGGACCGTGCCGTCGAAGCCCCCATCTTCGGCGGTGACCGTGTGTACGACCTTGTCCCTGTTGGTCCAGACGACGGTCGTTCCGCGCGGGACGACGAGGCGCAGCGGCCGGAACGCAAAGCCTTCGATCTCGACGCGCTCGGTGCGCGCCGGCTCGACGGGCGGAACCCGGGTCGCCTCGCGAGACTCGCCCTTCGTCGAATGGAGACCGAAGTAGGCCCCCGTGGGAATCGAGAACGCCAGCTCGAGGCCTACCCAGAGCTCGTCGCTCGGCAAGGTCGAGCCCTGGAGCGTGGTCGTCTGCGTGTTGGCCACCAGCAGTGAGAGCGAGAGCGGGGTGAGCGGCAGGGCGAGCTGCAAGCCCGCGCTCCAGACGAGCTGCTCGTCGAGGTTGGGCGTAAAGAGCCAGAGTGCGTCGCCGACGAGCGCGGCCGGGATGCTCCCGGGCAAGGGCCTCAGCACGACCCCGGCGCCCGCGGCGAGGCCCGCTTCGCCCTCGCCAAAGGCGTCGGTCATTCCCCGGCCGATGCCGATGATTTCAAGAGGTCCGAACCGGCGCGAGACCCGCAGCTCGCCGTCGAGGCTGCCGGCCACGGTGTTGTAGCCGACCTGCAGCGCGGCATCGACGGGGCTGCCCGAGTCCTGCTCGAACGCGAGGAAGCGCCCGAAGAGCTCGAGCTCGCCGATCTCGCGCTTGACCACGGTCGAAGAGGGTGAATACCGCCCTCCGACCGACAGCCGCAGCGGCAGAGCGAGGATGAACGAGAGGGTGGTGACGTCTCTGAGCGCGACGCCGTCGGCCGGGGTGTCGGTGAGCCGCAGGGGAAGCTGCACGGAGAGGTTCCAGGGGATTGCCGCCAGGCCGTCGGGGATGTTCGGCGTCTGGCGCAGCAGCGACTGGGCGGCGGCATCTGCCGGAAACCCTTGGGCCACGGCAACGGCGGTCAGGACGAATAGGAAGCGGCGGGCACAGGGAGGCATCGGGGCACCTCGCGAAAGGGTGAAAACCCTCGCAAGGTCGGAAGGGCGCCGGCGCTTTTCAAGCCTGCATCGGGGAAGTCGCCCGCCCGCGCGGACCGGCGCATGCCGCTCGACTCCTCCTCACTCGTCCTCCGGGAGGCTGCGCTGGCGGCGGGAGGGAATCGAACCGAGGCCGGCAAGTGCCTGCCCCCACCGACTCCAAACTCCTAACTCCCAACCCCAGAGGCTCAGCCGCGGTCGCGCCTCTCAGGGATAGACCACGTACTCGACGCAGTTGGTGTTCGCCGCGTCGAACAGGCGGGGAACGCTGTGGTAGCCGATGCCGTAGTGGCCGGCCGCGGGGCTCCAGATCTTGTAGGCGCCGAGCGCGTTGCGCTTGTCGTCGCAGACCGCGGAGATGTCGGCGGTCGCGCCCGGCGAGCCCGCGCCGGTGACGTAGTGCGAGACGAGGTAGCCGCGCACGTCGCCGAAGCCCGAGGCGAGCAGTGCATTCCAGAGCGTCGCGTGGTCGCGGTGAGGGCTGCCGCCTGGGCTGGTCGGGTCTTCTGCGCCCGCGGTGCCCTTGAGCGAGAGACCCTGGCCGCCGTAGTCGAGCCAGAACTGGATGCGCCCGTTCACCTCGGAGGCTTGGAGCGCGCCGTCCTCGAAATCGCTGACAAAGAACCCTTCGATGCCGAGCGGGGAGATGGCCTCGGTGAGCTCGCGGACCCGCGCCTCGCCGAATTGTTCAGGCGTCAGGTTGTAGGAATGCGTGCCGCTGTGCCAGGCGCAGGTGGCACCGTTGTTGATCACGGTCCGAACTCCGGAGGCCGTGCCCTTGGTCAGCAGCTCAATGAAGACGTCGCGGCCCGCGAGCACGTGCGCGCGGATCGCGCCGGCCATCGCCAGCGACTCGTCGTCGGGATGCGGCGAGAAGAAGACCGCGGGGCGGTTGTAGGGAGGGCAGACCGGATCACCCGAGCGCGTGTAGGGGAATCGAGAATCCTCGCCCACGCAACCGCTCCATGCAGCCCAGGTGCCCGCCTGGCAGATTCGTTTCCGGGTGCCCGTCTCGCATGCGCCGCAGGGCACGGTCTCACTCTGGCCGGACACGCACTCGGGAAGCGTCCCTGCGTCCTCAGGCGGAAGCCCGGCATCGGAGAGTGGAGCCTCGCCGCCGTCCTCAATGACAGCTCCCGCGTCCTCGGCGATGGCTGCGTCTTCGGCCGTGGATGCATCGAGGGCCGAGCCCGACCCCGAGTCACCGCGTCCGGCGTCGGGCGCGGTCGTGACGCTCACGTCCCCGCCGCAGGCGGCGAAGAGGAGAGCGGGCATCAGCAGGAGGACTGGTCGGCGGAACAAAGGCGGCTCCTTGAGGCGTGGAACGTCCGCCATTTTGCCCGGTCTGCGGTCAGAGGAAAACCTGCACTCGAGAATGCAGGCGAGCTGTGAGCAGGCGCGAAAGAGGAGGAGCCGCAGCCCGTCATCCGGCTCGCGTGTCGACGGCCTGGCGCGGCTCCGAGCGCGCACCGCCGTCGGCGCGCGCAGAGCACCCCGGTAGGATGGACGCCCCTCGACCCCGACTCGATCCGTCGCCCAGCCGCGGACGGCGGGCGTGCCTTGAGCCCGCGACAGATGAGCCAATCACTTGAACAAGACCAACGGGCGGAACGCCGCGCCCATCCTCCAGGAAAGCGGCCTCTGGGAAAGCCGGAGACCCTGCTGAAGGCGATCGTCGTCTTCAATCTCTTTGACGCCCTGCTGAGCCTCGCGTGGATTAGCGCTGGTCGCGCGACCGAGGCCAACCCGCTGATGAAGGGGCTGGCGGAGAGCCGCCCGGTTCTCTTCGTCGGGGTCAAGCTCGCGCTCGTGTCGCTGGGCGGTGTGGTCCTTTGGCGCCACCAGAAGCGGCCGTCGGCGCTCGCCGGGACCCTCGTCCTGTTCTTCGTCTTCTACGGCTCGTCCTGCACTCCAATTTCCTCGGCTTCCTCATCCGCTTCGCGAGCGGATGAGGAGTGGCGCCGGCGTTCAGAGGTGCCAGACGAGATCGTCCACGCCGCGCCGGGCGTCGCGCCGACGGCCGACTCGTCGGCTTACCCCAGGGCAAGCAGATCGACCGGGCGCATCCCCGCGGGCGCTCCGATCGCCTTCGCGACCTCGCCCTCGTCAGAGGCGCCGGCCCGCAAAGCTCCCGCGCCCGATCGAGGCCACCGAGGCTGAAAGGGGCGCTTCGGTTGCACGCGCCTCTCGGGACGCTCAGGGCGAGGATGGCTTCGGCGGCGATACTGACCCGGTCGCGCTCTTCGCGGCCCGTGCTTCGGCCAGCAGCCGAAGCCCGAGCTGCGCGTCCCCCGCTATCGGATGATCCTTGGTGAAGCCCGACTTGAGGGCGAGGGCGAGCGCGCGCCGGTAGTGCGCTTCTGCCGAGTCGAAATGCCCGGTCTCACGGTCCAGCTTGCCCATCAGGTTCGAGAGAGAGCCGACGGTCGGGTGGTCGCGGCCGAACTGCCGCTCGGCCATCGCGACAGCCCCCTCGAGCAGCGGGCGCGCCTCCTCGAGTCGGCCGCAGAGCATGGTCGCGGTCCCGACAACGCTCATCGAGATGGCGACGTCCCGCGCTTCCTCGCCGAGCATGGCCCGCCAGTCTGCCAGGGCGAGTCGCGCGTGCTTCTCCGCTCGTTCGTACTGACGGAGCTCCATTTCGACGTTTGCCAGGTTGTCGAGCACGCGTGCGCGCTCGTCGCTCGGAGGTCCCTTGGCGCCTTCCAGAAGAGACCCGAGCGTCCGCCGGGCCGCGTCGTACCGCCCGGCGTCGAGGTAGGCGACGGCGAGGTTGTTCAGGGCCGAGCGCCTCAGGTTCACCAGCTTGAGCTCCGCTCTGGACGCATCGAGCGTCTTGATGACGCGCTCGAGAAGATCCACTGCGAGCATGGCATCGCCGCGCCGACGATAGGAGGCGGCGAGGTTTATCTCGTCGTTCAGCACCTCGATGTCCTCGGGGCCTCGCAGCTTCTTCCAGATGGCGATCGCTTCCTCGAGCGGCTTCTCGGCTTCGACGTACTTGCCGGCACGCTGCAGGTCGAATGCTGTCTCTTCGAGACTGCGCGCGCGCGCAATCTCCGGGCTCGGAGTGGCGAGTAGCACGGCCAGCAGGAGCATGCTTGGAGTGAGCATTTGGCGATCCCTTTGCGTTGAGCGGGCGCCCCTGACGCCGGCCCGATGCCTCCCCGAGTCTGTGCCGGGCCGGCCTGCAGTTCAAAGCCCGAATCCTCTTCGGTCCAAATGCGGCCAGGGTGGAGAGCGCCCCTTCGGTCTGCCCTGGGGGCGTGACGGCCCAGCAAGGCGTGAAGGTCCGGCCAACTTCTGGACTTGGACTCCGCCCGGCTCGACCATTGATGCCCGCATCCTCCAGAGGCGGTCGAGCGAGGGCAGATGCAGCACCCAGGGCCAAGCCGGCGAAGCCGGCGGTTCGGACGGATAGGGCTGGGCGAGGGCCCGGGCGGCTCAGGCCCCACTCTGGGCGCTGCGCGGCTGATCGCCCTGGCGTTGGGCGTCGCGTCGCTCTCGGTTCCCGTTCGCGCAGGCGCGGCCGAGGCTGCCGATGCCGAGCCGGTCCTGGAGGCGCCCGTTTCTTCGGCGGAGCTGGTCGAGCCCAGGCTGCCCACCCCGCCGTCGGCCTCGTCGCAGGAGATCCTCGCGGCGCACCTCGAGGCGCTGCTCACGGGTCAACTTGCGGAGGAGGTCGATCCGCGCACCCTCTTCACCGTCGCCCTGCACGACGAGGTCGCGGTTCGTCAGCAGGCCCTCCACCTCGCGGCGCTCCTCAAAGAGACCGAACGAGCGCACGCCGATCTCCAGGAACAGCAGGCGGCGGCGCTGCGGACGAAGGCGCAGGCGCCCAGGCCCGAGGTTCTCGATCGTCCGCCCGTCGCCCCGAGCGCGCCGGAGCTGCCGGAGACCGGAGATCCGCCCGTCCCCCCGCCCCCGCCATCGGCAGCGCGCCCGAAGCGGATGGGTGCGGCGCTGCGCGGGGAGTGGGAGCGCTACGACGAGCTGCTCGCCGCCTACGAGCAGCAGCGCGCCGAGCACGAGAGCCGCCGGCAGGCGGCGATTCAAGCCGAGCGCGTCTACGAGGCCGCCGTCGCCGAGCATCAAGCCGCCCTCGACGCTTTCGAGGAGGCCAAGGGCGCCTACGAGGCCGCGCTCGCCGAGGCAGAGCGGCGGCGAGTCGGGCAGCTCGCGCACCTCGAGGCGAGCCTGGCCGATTCGTCTCTGCGGCTTCGGGTCTTGCGGGCGCGCAAGGCCTTTCTCGATCGGCTCACGCAGATGTTCGACGAAGTGGGCGCACCCGCGCTGCGCAGCCTGGCGACCTTGGGCGAGCAGAGGATGGCGCTGCGCGAGTACTCGGCGCGGCTGCAGAGCTTGGGCGCCGCGCTCGATCGCCTGCGCGAGCGGCTCACGCAGATCGAGCAGCGCGCGGGGACGGGCGAGTTGGTCGGTTTCCTCGTCGAGCGCGAGGGCTTCGAGCGGCAGGCCGGCGAGCTCGCAGAGCGCCTGAACCGCGCAACCGAGGGCAGCCGCGCGCTCGCCGACGATCTCGACGGGCTGGCCGGGACGCTCGAAGCAGACGGGCGCGAGGTTCAGGAGGCGATCCTGCGGAGCATCGCCGGCAGTCTTCCGAGCGCGACGCTCGATACGCTCTTCCTCGCGCGGGTTCGCGAGATGCGCCAGCAGCGCCGGCTGGTCGAGGGCCAGCAGCTCAGCCGCTCGCCCGCCGACCTCGACGCGCTCGTCGCGCGGCTCGACGCGACGCTCGCCCGTCCCGAGGCCCTCGGGACCTTCTCCGAAGCGAAGCAGGAGCTCGGCGTCGGGGACGAACGCCAGAGCGAAGCGATGGCCGTGGTCGAGGCGCGCGGTACCGAGCTGGCGCGCTGGCGGCTGGCGTTCTCGCGTCAGGCCATCGCCGCGCTCGAGCCGCTCGCCTCGCCGCAGGCCCGGTCAGAGGCCTACGCCCTGTCGGTGGCCA
>DHSB01000022.1:764-12120 GCA_002408385.1 Myxococcales bacterium UBA5297 | reverse complement strand
TCGTGGGCGTGGCTGTTGCGGCTCGGCCTGGTCTTCGCCGGCATCGGCGCGCTCGCCGCGGCCCGCCCGCGCATCCCGGCCGCCACGGGCTGGGCGGTGCGCCGTGCGACCCGAGTGCCTGGCCTGCGCCGCCACGTGGGCCGCGTGTTGCGCTGGGCCGGTCTGCTCGAGGCGGTGCTGCCCACGCTGGTGCTCATCGGCGCGGGCTACCTCTTCCTGTGGATCCTTGGCCTGGACGCGGCCGAGGTGCAGCTAGCCGAGGTGGTCTTCCGCTGGACGATGGCGGTGGTCATCGGTCGGCAGGTGTTGCTCGGCCTGACGCAGCGGACCTCGCGCGGGCGCCCAGCGCTCATCAAGGCCCGCCCGGCCACCGTGGCGCTGCTGCGGCTCACCTACGGCCGGCTCGGCGTGGTCCTCGGCGTCGCCGCCGCCGGCGCCGAGATCGGCGGGCGTTGGCTGGTCGGCGGGCGGCTGCGGCTGCTCATCGACCTCGCCCTGCTGCTCGGCGTCTCGGCCTGGGGAGTCTGGGCCTGCCTCGCCTGGAGGCTCGCGCTCGCCGACAGGCTCGAGAGCCTGGGCGGCCGCTGGGCCGGTTTGGCCGCGGCGATGCGCGCGCGCCGGCTCTGGGCGATTGCGAGCCCGCTCGCGGTGACCGCGCTCGCCGGACGGGTCGTGGTCAAAGCGGCCGTGCGCCTGGTCGAGGAGCGGGGCTTGGCGACCTACCTACGCGCCCGCGAGCTGCAGCGGCTCGCCCGCAAGACGGGAAAGGAATCGAGCCGCGAGGCGGCCTCGGCGAGCAACCGCATCCCTCCGGCCTACCTGCAGCACTTCCCGCTCTACCCTATCCTCGGCAACGACGAGGCCGCGGTGGTCGAGCGCGAGACGGCGCTCGCGCCGATGCTCGAGCAGATAGCCGGGTGGCGCGAGACGCGCGCCGACGGCTCGCTCGTGCTCGCCGGCGAGAAGGGCCTGGGCAAGAGCACGCTGTGCGGCCTGCTGCGACGCCGACTGGCCGAGCAGGATGTGGTCTTCCACCCCCTGACCTCGAAGGCGCTCGACGAGAAGAGCCTGATCTCACAGCTCGCCGCGGCGCTCGACGCCTCGTCGGCGGCTACGGTCGCCGAGTTGACGGCCATGCTGCTCGCCGGGCCGCGGCGCGTGGTCATCGTCGACGAGGCGCACAACAGCTTCCTGCGCACCGTCGGCGGGCACCGCGGCTTCGACGCGCTCGTGCAGCTCGTCAACGCGACCTCCGAGCACGTCTTCTGGATCCTCGTTTTCAACCGCTTCTCCTGGCAGTTCCTCAACGCGAGCCGCCGGCGCGAGCACTACTTCCGGCGCGTGCTCGAGCTGCCGCGCTGGTCGGCCGCCGAGCTGCAGGAGCTCATCTCGCTGCGCAACGCCCGCAGCGGCTTCACGGTGCGCTTCGACGAGCTGTTGCTCGACGACGAGACCGAGAGCGCGGCCAGGCTCGAGCTCATCGAGGGCGCCGACGGCTTCTTCCGCCTGCTGTGGGAGAGCAGCCGCGGCAACCCGCGGGTCGCGACGCACCTGTGGTTGAGCGCGCTGCGCCGGGTCGACGAGAAGAGCCTGGAGGTCGGGCTGTTCCGCGGCCCGGATCCGGCGGCCTTCGGACGGCTCGGCCCCGAGTTGTGGTTCGCCCTGGCCGCCATCTGCCAGCACGAGAACCTCAACGCCGACGAGCTGGCCGAGACGCTCAACGTCGGGGTCGACTTCGCGGGCTACGCCTGCCAGGTGCTGCGCGAATACGGCCTGGTCGAGCCCAAGCGCGCCGACCCGCAGCGGCTGACGCTCGCGCCACGCTTCTACAATCAGGTTCTCGACCGGCTGCGCGCCAAGCACCTGCTGTTCGAGGGATAGACGGATGCTCGACCGAATCCCCCTCCCGACCGGACTCGAAGCCCCGCTCGCCGCGGCCGCCGCCGCGCCGGAGGGCGGGCTGCTCGCGCTGTTCAACCCGGACGCCATCCCCGCGGGCATCGCCATCATCCTCGGCTCGATCGTCGCGGTGCGCTTCATCAACCAGATGGGCGACCGGCTCGCCGAAAAGGCGGTCAGCCGGCGACTGGCGGTGAAGAACGCCCGCACCATCCTCGGATTCCTGATCTACGCGGCGGCGGCTTTCTTCGTGGCGACCTCGGTCTTCGAGCTCTCCTCGCAGGCGCTCTTCGCCCTGTCGGGCACACTGGCGGTGGCCGCGGGCTTTGCCCTCAAGGATCTCGCTGCTTCGTTCCTGGCGGGGCTGGCCATCCTCGCGACCAAGCCGTTCCAGGTCGGCGACATGATCTCGTTCGGCGGCTTCTACGGGGAGGTCAAGGACATCGGGCTGCGCAACGTGCAGCTCGTCACCCTCGACGACAACCTCGTCACCATCCCGACCAACAAGTTCCTGACCGAGCCGGTCGCGAGCGCCAACGCCGGCGCGCTCGACTGCATGGTCGTCATCCCGTTCTACCTGAGGCCGGACACAGACCATCGGTGTGCGCGGCAGATCGTCAACGACGCGGTGCTCGCCTCGAAGTTCCTCTTCCTGGGCAAGCCGTTCCGCGTGCAGGTGAGCCAGAAGCTGTGCGACGACGCCTGCTCGGTCATCGTGCTCACGGCCAAGGCCTACGTCTTCGACGCCCGGCACGAGAAGGCCTTCGTCTCCGATGTCTCCGACCGGGCGCTTTGGGCGTTTCGCCAGGCGGGGATCCGGCTGGCCGGCAGCCGGGAAGGCTGACAATCGGCCGGAGTTGGGGGGCGCCGCAGCGCTCGGCTCGTCGGTAGCTGGATGGGACCCACCGCCAGCGCTGCTTCCGTTCGCCGAAGCTGGTTGCAACCAGGCCGCGGGCACTACTGCTGTTCACTGAAGCTGGTTGCAACCAGGCGGCGGGCACTACTTCTGTTCACTGAAGCTGGTTGCAACCAGGCGGCGGGCACTACTTCCGTTCGCTGAAGCTGGTTGCAACCAGGCGGCGGGCACTACTTCTGTTCACTGAAGTTGGATTCAACCAGGGCGCGGGCACTACTTCTGTTCACCCAAGCTGGTTGCATCCTGGTCGTCGGTACTGCTCGGCTCCGTCCGCTCCTCGAAGCGAGCAGGGCTCTCGGACCTTGCCGCACCAGCAACCTCGCTCCCCGTTTCAGTGCCTGCCGCTTCCTCCGAGCCGGCGGGCAATCCGGCTTCGCCGTCGTCGCTTGGCGAGACGCGCGCGCTCCCGGCGCTCACGACGTAGAGCCCCGCGCCCGCGGCGAGGACCCCAAACAGCCACGGGGAGACCGAGGGCAGTCCGAGGGTGCGTGGAATCGTCCCGAGCACGAGCGCCGCGACGATCAGATCGGCGACCGCGAGGCCTTGCACGATGATGCTGGGCGCCCGCAGGCCCTGCGCGGCGAGGAGGACCGCGCCGATGGCCGCGCCGAGCGCGGCGACCGACAGCCCGTTGTCGGAGAGGGCGCGCAACATCAGCGGCTCGGTTCGTAGCAGGCCAGGCGGCCCCTCGAAGAGCGTGTAGAGGCCGGCGAAGACGCAGAGCGCCGCGCCGAGGATCGGCGCGATGCTGCGCACGAGCGGTCCGACCAAGAACTCGATCGCGCAGACGACCAGGCCCACGGCGAACAGCGCGCCAAACAGCGGCGCGGCGTAGAGCCCGAAGTACCAGAACGGCGGGGGGGTATAGGCGGCGACGGCCAGCGAGCCGAGCGCCAGGAGCAGGCAGATGGCTGCGAAGAGGCGCATTCGGCTCCTCCCTCCGGCCGCCTAGCGCGGCCCGAAGAAGCTCGCCTCGAGAACCAGCACGGTCAGGTTCGAGAGGGCGTGGAAGATGGTCCCGGGCACTATCGAGCCGCTCTTCTCCCGAAGCCAGCCGAAGAGCAGGGCGGGGAAGAAGACGCCGAGGCGCCAGGGGTGGAATTCGCCGAGGTGGCCGACGGCGAAGAGGATCTGGGTCACCCAGAACGTGGCGCCGAGCTGCGCGCCGAGGAAGCGCTTGCCGCCGGGCCAGGCGTCGCGCAGCCGCGCCTGCATATAGCCGCGGTAGAAGAGCTCCTCGGGCAGCGCCACCACGAGGAACTGGTCGACGACGTGGGCGGGGAAGCGGTCGGGCAGCCGCAGCGCTATCTCGGGCGCGCCGCGGTAGGGCGCGAGCATGCCGGCGAGCGGGCCCGGCAGGTTCTGCAGCAGCTCGACGAAGCCGAAGAAGCCAAGGACGAAGAGGGGCAGGACCGCCGCCGAGACGCCGAGGCCGAGCGCGAGGTCCGAGCGCCAGCGGCGCAGGTGGGCGCCGTAGTCGCGATAGTCCTCGTTGCGCTTCCAGACGACGAGGCCCGGCAGGTAGAGAAACGCGACCGCCGCGACCGCCTTGGCGTAGCCGCTGATGGGCCCGATGGCCCGGGTCAGGACGATGGCCGCGAAGGCGAGGGCCCAGAGGACGACGGCCTCGCGCGCGGCTCTCGAGCCCATCGGCCGCGGCGCGGTCAGCGGCGGGGTGCCGGAGGCGCCGTCGGTCATTGCGCCGCCTTCCCGACGAGTCGGGTTCGAATCTCCTCGAGCGCGAAGGTCGTCCGCTTGCGCGCGACGCGTATCCCCACGAGCTCGCCCCGCGAGTTGAAGAGCGCGGCGCCCGAGCCGCAAGGCACGTTGGTATGCAGGGTGGGCAGGCCGGCGCGCGTCTTGCCCAACTGCTTGAAGTGCCCGTGAGCGGTGGCGAGCTTGCCTTTCTTGTCGAGCGAGAGGCCGAGCAGGAAGCGGCCCTTCTCGAGGCTGGAGGCCGAGCCGGCGACGGCGGCCGGATAGGCGCCGGGCTCGAGAGTGAGCAGCGCGACGCCCAGCGCTTCGTCTCGCTGTGCGAGCTGCGCCTCGAGCTTGCGCCCGTCGATCTCGACGGTCAGCGCGTGGTCGCGAACGAGGTCGGCGGGGGCCAGGAGGTGACCTTCGACGCCGATGATCACCGCCATGCCTCGGGGCTTGGAGACGACCGGGACGATGGCGCCGCGGGTGCGCTCGACGAGCTTTTGGAAAGCGTGCGGGGAGAGGTCCTCGCGCGCGAGCGCCGGGCCGGCGAAGAGCAGGGTCGCCGCGGCGCCGAGGCAGGAGACGAGAGAGGCCCTTCGATTTCGCCGGGCTCCGCGACTGCGCTCGGAGCCCTCGACTGGTGTCGAAGAATCCTTCGATCGAGACCCGGTGGGCGCACCGGTCAGCCGGAGCGTAGGCCGAGCCTGCGAGGCCGAAGTCGAGGGCCCCTCGACTCCGCCTCCCTCGTTCCTCGGGAGGCTACGCTCAGGGTGAGCGGGGAGGGGGGCGCCTCGTTCTGGCTCGGCGTGAGCGGGATGTCCTGCGTCCATGGGCGCGGATAGTAACAAACGAGCTCTCGCGGGCTTTCAGGCTTCTGCCCGCAACGCGCCGAGGAAGCCCTCGGGCGGCAAGGCGTTGAGGACCTCTTCGCGGGCCGCCCAGCCGCGCCGCGCGGTGGCGAGGCTGAACGAGAGGTGGTCCAGACAGCCGAGCGAGTGCGCGTCGGTCGTCAGGGCGAGCTTGACGCCGCGCTCGCGGGCGAGCCGGACGTGCTCGGCCGAGAGGTCGAGCCGCTCGGGGTTGCCGTTCACCTCGACGGCGACGCCGAGCCGGGCCGCCTTGTCGAGCACCGACTCGATACGCACGGCGTACGGCGGCCGCTTGCCGATGAGCCGCCCGGTCGGATGCCCGAGGATGTGGAGGTGCGGGTTGTCGAGCGCGGCGAGCAGCCGGCGGGTCATCGCCTCCTCGTCCATCTTGAAGCGCGAGTGGACGCTGGCGACGACGACGTCGAGCCTCTCGAGGATCTCGTCGGGAAAGTCGAGGCGGCCGTCGTCGAGGATGTCGACCTCCGAGCCGCGCAGCAGGCGCACCTCGGGGACCTGCTCCTGCACGCGGGCGATCTCGTCCCACTGCTCGCGAAGCCGCTCGACGCTCAGCCCGCCCGCGTAGAAGGCGGCGCGGCTGTGGTCGGTGATGGTGAGGTAGCCTCCGCCCCGCTCGCGCACCGCCCGCGCGAGCTCGAGGATCGAGGCCTTGCCGTCGGACCAGTCGGAGTGCACGTGCACGAAGCCGCGCAGGTCCTCGGCCTCGACCAGGCGCGGCAGGCGGCCCGCGAGCGCCGCCTCGATCTCTCCGGCACCC
Organism: Myxococcales bacterium UBA5297; assembly: GCA_002408385.1. GTDB lineage: Bacteria > Myxococcota > Myxococcia > Myxococcales > UBA5297 > UBA10939. The sequence goes on along the minus strand of DHSB01000022.1, from coordinate 5,960 downwards.
TCGCGCAGCTCCGGGGCGAGGTAGGGCAGGCCGAGCGCGGCGTAGAGGGTCTGCTCGTCGGGTATCGGCAGCCCGGCGCCGTCGCTGGTGCGCTCGAGGGCCCACTCGCTCAGCTTGAGCCCCTTCTCCTGCGCGAGCCGGCGCAGGCGCACGTGGTGCTCCTTGCTGCCGGTGAAGTGATGCAGCGCCGTCGCGAACGAGGTCTCGGGGACGACCCGCACGTCGATCTGCAGGCCTTCACGGAGGATGACCGAGCACTTGGTGTCACCGCGGCCGAGCACCCGTTCGATGGCCGGGGAGTCGAGCAACCAGTCGAAGACCGGCGCCGGATCGGCCGCCGCGGCGACGAGGTCCACGTCCTTCGCCGTCTCGCGCCAGCGGCGCACGCTCCCGGCCAGCTCGGCCCGCGAGACGCCCGGAGCCCGCCGCAGCCGCTCGAGCAGCCCGAGCGCCGCGGGCCGCGCGCTCCCCAGGGGCAGGCGCGAGCCCATGCGGCGCAGCGAGGCTATCGACTCGAGGATCTTCGCCTCGGTCTTCGCGCCGAAGCCCTTGAGCGCGCGCACGCGCCCGTCGCGGCAGGCCTGAGCGAGCTCGTCGATGCTGCCGACCTGCAGCTCGCGGTGCAGCAGGGCGATGCGCTTGGGCCCGAGGTCCTGGAGGCGCATCAGCTCGAGCACGCTGGGAGGGAACTCGGCCCGCAGCCTGTCGTGCAGCTCGAGCCGGCCGGTCGCGTGGAGCGTCGCGACCTTCTTGGAGAGCGCCTCGCCGATGCCCGGCAGGTCGGTCAGCCGGTCCTCGGCGACGAGGGCCTCGAACCGCTCGCCGGTCAGCTCCTCGAGCCGGGCGGCGCCGGTCTCGTACGCGCGGGTCTTGAAGGGGTTCTCGCCCTTGAGCTGGAGGAACATCGAGATCTCGCGCAGGACGCGGGCGATCTCGAGCCTGTCGAGGAGGGACATCGTTTGCCTGCCGATCGAGCGGCGCACGGTAGCCGCCTGGGCGAGAACCCGTCAACGACGGCAGAAACGTCCCGGCGCGGGCAGAAAGCGGGCCTGAAACCGGCACCCGCGCCAAGCGCGCGACCCGACCGCGCTCCCCCTTCGGTCGACCGTCGGGCGACAGCGGGTCGGGGCGACGAAAAGGCCTGCCGAAAATGCGGCACGATGCGCGGGCGCCAGCGGTTATAAGAGGCCGCCCTTCGGGCACGCAGAGACATCTTTGAGGAATCGCCCCGCCGTGACTGAGACCCTGAACCCGCCCCTGTCGCCCGAGGCCCAGGCCATCGTCGACGAAGAGCAGCAGCTCCTCACCCGCGTGCTCGCCTCGCTCGAGGCCAAGCGCGCCTGTTCCTCCCGCTCTCCGCAGGAGCTGCTCGAGCGCCTCAAGGACCTGCGCGAGCAGGCGGCCAAGGCCGCCTCGTTCGACCTGCCGACCATCTTCCAGGAGATGAGCCTCGTGCGCGCGCTGCTCGAGCATCCGCAGGAGCAGGCCGTCCCCGAGCGCCACTCGCCGTACTTCGCGCACCTGCGGCTGCGCGAAGAGGAGAAGCTCACCGACTATCTCCTGGGGCGCGCCAGCTTCTTCGACACGCTCAACGGCGTGCGGGTCGTCGATTGGCGCTATGCCCCCATCGCCCGCATTTTCTATCGGTACCGCGAGGGCGACCCCTTCGAGGAGCAGCTTCCCGGGCGGCTTGCCGAGGGCAGCGTCGAGGCGCGCCGCGTGGTCGTCGTCCACCGCGGCGAGCTCACCCGAATCCTCACCCCCGAGCTCACGCTGACCCGGACGCCGGAGGGCGAATGGCTGTGTCAGCAGGGCGCGGCCGGCTCGGCGCTGCGCGGAGGGGCGGGCAGCGCGGCGCGCGCCGGCAGCCTGGGCGTTGGCGCGCTCACCACCGACCGCTCGAGGCAGGCCGACGTCTCGGCGCTGCTCGACCGCGAGCAGTTCGAGGCGCTCAACGCGAGCCCCGACAGCCCGCTGCTCGTGCTCGGCAGCGCCGGCAGCGGCAAGACGACCGTCGCCCTGCACCGGCTCGCCTCGCTCGCCTTCGAGGCCCCCCAGCGCTTCCCCGTCTCGCGGGTGCAGGTCGTCGTCCCCGAGCCGGGGCTCGCCCGGCTCTCCTCGCGGCTGCTCGAGCCGCTTGGCCTGGGCAGGGTCTCGGTGCTCACGCTCGAGGCCTGGGCACGCGGGCGCGTCCACGGCGTGTTCGGCGCGCCGCCGCCGCGGCTGTGCGAGGAGGCCCCGCCGCTCGTCTCGCGGCTCAAGCGCCACCCGGCCCTCTACTTCGCGCTGCGCAAGCGGCTGATGCGCGCGGCCGGCGGCTCTACGAAGCTCTCGGCCATCCGGCGCGAGCTCGCAGAGCTCTTCACCGACCGCAGCTTCCTGCTGAGCGTGGTCGAGGCGGCCGCCGGCGGGCTGCCGACGACCGCGGTCGAGCAGACCGTCCGCCACACCCTGCAGCAGCTCGCCTCGCCGGCCGACTCGCTCGCCGGCGTCGACGCCTCCCGGCTCGAGACGGTCGACGGTCGCTCGCTCGACGAGGGGACGCCCGAGGAGTTGGCCGGAACCGCGGACGTCGAGGACCTGCCGCTGTTCCTCTTCGTGAAGGCCTATCGCGCCTCGCTGCCGGGAGGCCGGCTCGCGCACTTGGTGGTCGACGAGGCCGAGGACATCTCGCTCTTCGAGCTCTTCGTGCTCGGCAAGCACCTAGGCGAGGGGCGCAGCGTCACCCTGGCTGGCGACGACGCGCAGCAGACCTTCTCGAGCTTCGCCGGTTGGGCTCAGGCCCTGTCGGCCCTGGGCGCCGAGGGCGCGGCGACCTGCCGGCTGAGCGTCGCGTACCGCTGCCCGCGCCCGGTCGCCGAGCTCGCTCAGAAGGTGCTCGGCCCGCTCGCGCCGCAGGCCCCCGCGCTCGCCGGCCGCGACGGCGCGCCGGTCGGCCGCTACGACTTCCCCACCGAGGCCCACGCCAACCTCTTCCTGGTCGACGCGCTGCGCGATCTCATCGAGCGCGAGCCGCAGGCCTCGGTCGGGGTCATCGCCCGCGGGCCGGAGTCGGCGCAGGCCCTCTACCGCGCGCTCGCCGACCTGCCCGAGGCGCGGCTCGTGCTCGACGGCGCCTTCTCGTTCCAGCCGGGCATCGACGTGACCGACGTCGCCAACGTCAAGGGGCTCGAGTTCGACTACGTCATCGTCCCGGATGCCTCGGCGAGCGCCTACCCGCTCGACGACGAGGCGCGCCGGCTCCTGCACGTCGCGGTCACCCGCGCCTCGCACCAGCTTTGGCTGGTCGCGACCGGAACGCCCTCGCCGCTGCTCGCCTGAGGAGCCGCCCGGCGAAAGCTTGGAGGGGCCCACGGGGATACGGCCGGGTCGAGGGCTCCTGCCCGGCCACCGAGCGCCGTCTTCCGGGTTTGACCTGCGAGCGAGGATCTGGCCTATCTGTCCGCTTCGCTTTCCCCTGACAAACGAAAGGGCCTGCACATGCTCCAGAAGGTTCTGCTTGTCCTCGGCCTCGGTGCGCTCGCCTGTGGCTGCACGGCCGAGAAGGTCTCGCTGGCCAAGGTGGCGCCGCCCGAGGTGATCCTCGAGACGGTGCCGGCCGGCGCGCTGGTGAGCGAAGGCGACAAGCAGCGCGGGAGCACGCCGCTGGTCTTCAGCGCCGACGACGCGACGGCGATCCACCAACTCAGCTTCAAGGCCCAGGGCTATCACGCCGAGCAGATGACGGTCAGCGGCCAGGACGTTGTCCAGCACAAGGGCGAGCGGATGCTCTTGGTGCTGCGCCCCGACGCCTGGGCGGCCAGCGAGGCGGCCATCGACCCCGACGATCTCGGCCGGCTCGGCCGCGCGGGCACGACGCTCTCGCGCACCGATCGCTGCCCGGAGGCCTTGCAGTTCTTCAAGCGCATGGCACAGGTCGACCCGCGCAGCGGCGCGGCCTACAAGGGGATGGGCATCTGCTTCGCGAAGATGAACAAGCGGCATGAGGCGCTGCAGGCCTACAAGAGCTACCTGCTGGTCGCGCCCAACGCGCCGGACGCCGACAAAGTGCGCGAGATCGTCAGCCGCGCCGAGGGCGACATCGACATCCCGGGCCGCAAGCCCAGCGATCTGTGAGCGAGAAAATGGGCGGAGATCACCCGCATTCCGGAGGGCCCGGCCGCCACAAGGCGCACGCTCGGACCAGCGTCGCCTGCTTCGTCGTGACCTCGAGCGACACGCGTGACGAGGCCTCGGATCACAGCGGGCGGCTCATCCGCGAGCTGCTCGAGGAGCAGGGCCATCGGGTGGTCGGCTACGCGGTCATCCCCGACGAGCCGGCGCAGCTTCGCGAGGTGCTCGAGGTGAGGGCGCCGGGCAAAGGCGCCGAGGCGATCATCGTCAACGGCGGCACGGGGATCGGCCGGCGCGACTCGACCTACGACGCGCTCGCGCCCCTGCTCGAGAAGCGCCTCGACGGTTTCGGGGAGCTCTTCCGCTTCCTGTCGTTCGAGGAGATAGGCAGCGCGGCGATGCTGTCGCGGGCGGTGGCCGGCACCTACCGGGGCGCCCTCGTCTTCGCGATGCCCGGCTCGACCGCGGCCGCGCGGCTGGCGATGACCCGGCTGGTCCTGCCCGAGCTGGGCCACGCGGTCGACGAGCTGAGGCGCTGAAGGGCGCTTCTTTGGAGCGGGCGAGCGGGGGCGGGAAGCCGCGGCGCGCCCGGCGGCGTTGGTCCAAGGTGACCCTCTCGGCGCGACAGGCAAGGCGGCTCAAGCCGCTGCTCGAAGGGCTGCTCGATCCCCGGGCGATGGCGGCCAGGGTCGAGCACGATCCGGTGCGGTTTCCGCGCCGCTACCCGCGGCCGGCCGACGCGGAGATGGCGGGGTTGCTCGCCGCCTGCCTCGCCTACGGAAAGGCCGAGGTATTCCTTCAGAAGCTCGAAGGCCTGTTTGCGTACATGGGGCCTTCGCCCTCGGCATTTGCGCAGGAATTCGAGCCCGAGAGGCACCGCGAATTCTTCGCGGGTTTTGTCTACCGCTTCAATACCGGCGCCGACCTCGCCGCGCTGGTCTCGGCGGCAGGGCGGCTGCAGGCGCGCGGTGGCCGAATCGGGCTCGTCGTGGCCGAAGCGCTGCGCGCGCAAGGCTCGTTGCAGGGAGCGCTCGCCGAGCTGAGCGCGCGGCTTCGCGGCGCGCTCGACCCGCGGGTCGAGCG
>DHSB01000022.1:0-646 GCA_002408385.1 Myxococcales bacterium UBA5297 | reverse complement strand
CTCGACCCGCGGGTCGAGCGCGCGTTCGGCCCACCGCGGGCGCTCTCGCACCTGCTGCCCGACCCGCGGCGCGGCGGCGCGACGAAGCGGCTGTTGCTCTACCTGCGCTGGATGGTGCGCGGGGGCGCGCAGGACCCGGTCGATCTCGGGATTTGGACGGGGATCCCGACGCGCGCGCTGGTCATCCCTTTGGATACCCACCTCACGCGCGTCTCGTTGCGGCTCGGGCTGACCGCCAGGCGCGATGCGTCCTGGCGCACCGCGGTGGAGATCACCGAGGCGCTGAGATGCCTTGACGCCGAGGACCCGGTGCGCTTCGACTTTGCGCTCTGCCACCTCGGAATGAGCGGCGCCTGCCCCGCAAGGCCCGCGAGCGCCTCGTGCGCCCAATGCCGCCTGCTGCCCGTCTGCCGTCATTAGGGAGAATTGGCCCGTTTTCCGATTGCGGCTTTGCGCAATTTTCGTTGCCTATTGGCCGCGAGTCGGCATACAAGACGGTGCGATTGAATTCCATTTAACCGAGAGGTAGCGATGGCGAAGTTCGATTTGGAAGCAAGGATTCGCGCGTTGGTGGCCGAAGAGGTCAAGCACCAGCTTGAGCCGTACCGCGACATGCTCAAGGAGATCGCCGATTTCGTCGGCGGTG
>DHSB01000168.1:1209-31423 GCA_002408385.1 Myxococcales bacterium UBA5297 | reverse complement strand
GGCTGGGCGCGCGCGGCGCGCACGCGCTCGAGGTCGGCGCGCGCCCCCTTGGCCGAGCGCTCGGCGAGCGCGAGCCGCTCGGCCAACTCGGCCCTGCGGCCGGCGGCGACCGCGAGGGGCGCCCCGGGCAGCGCCACGATGCTCTGCTCGCCGGCCAGCCCGCCGCTCTCCGGGCCGCAGACGGCGACGAGCCAGGCGGCCTCATCGGCTTCGGCGAGCGAGCCGTCGACCGACAGCTCGAGCTCGTCGTCCGCCGCCACTGGCGCGAGCTGATAGGCGAAGAGCGCGCTCTGCGTGAGCACCTCGACCGACGCCCACCGCTCGCGCAGCAGCGCGAGCATGCGCCCGTAGGTGACCGGCGCGACGGCCTCCTGCTCGCCCGCCATCTGGGCGAGGCTGACTCCGGCGGGGTTGCGAAGGGCGAAGACCACCCGGCCCCGCTCGCCGGCGACAGCGCGCAGCCTGTCGAGCGCATCGGGGGCCTCGAGGACGGGCCCGCCATCGGCGACGAGCACGAGGTCGAAGCTGCCCGGCTCGAGCGCCTCGAGGTCCGCGGCGCGAAACCGCAGCTCGGGGTCGGAGGCCCAGGCACGCTGCGCCCGCTCGACGAGCTCGGGCTCGGAGTCGACCGCGAGGACGAGGCGCGCGCCGCGCTCGCGCAGGAAGGCGGCCGACCGTCCGCCGGTCGAAGCGACCGCCCCGACCTCGAGGATCCGCGCGCCGTCGATCAGCGGTTCGAGGTAGGCGTATCTCGGCAACAGCTCACTGGCCCCGAGGGCCTTGTAGAAGGTGTTTTCCAAGGTCGTAGAGGGCGGAGCTCGCGCCGCCGCCGGGCCGGGAGAGAGGGGGCCGGATTATAGGCCAGGCGCGCGATCGCGCGGCATCTGAAGGCCTCCCTTCCTGCTTTTTGCTGGCCTTGCGGGGTTTGGCTATCCTCATCGCGCCCGGAGCCCAGTTCCCGACAACTCCAGAGGAGGTCTAACCGTGCGCAGATACGCGGAAGTCTTGGCCGTCGTGGCGCTCCTGAGCGCCTTCCCCATATCAGCCTCAGCAGCCGAGGGTGCCGCCCCTCCCTCGGCGAGTCGAGCGAGCTGGCTGTTGAGCGGAGCGACGATCGGCACGGGGCGCAACGCGCTGCAGGCGCAGCTCGGCTGGCCGGGCATCGACTTTACCTTCCTGCACGGCGCCTCCTCGACGCTCGACCTGGGAGCGAGCCTGGGCTTCAACTATGGCTTCGAGGGGATTCCCAAGTACCACACGATGCCCGGCCTCAAGCTCAACGGCGTCGTCAGACTCGAGCTGGTCGAAGAGGCCAAGCTGAACATCGGCGTCCGGGTCAGCCCGGGCTTCTTCGTCTACTTCGACGAGGTCTACAACTACTGGAACCGCCGCGAGGTCGAAGCGCGCTTTGGCCTCTCGTTGCCGGTCGAGCTGGTGGCGGGCTTCCTCGTGCTGCCGAACCTGTCGGTGCACGCCGGCATCGCGATGCCCATCGGCTTCCAGCTCACCGAGAGCTTCGCCTTCCTGATGCCGGTGCTGCCCGGGTTCGGCGCCGAGTACCGGGTCAACGACGCGCTCAGCCTCACCTTCGACAGCCGCTTCGGTCCGAACATCGTCATCGGCGAGGACCACGCTGACGTCGACTTCGCCTTCCGCACGCTCGTCGGCGCCGGCTATCGGTTCTAAGGAGTTTCGGCCGCCGCCTCCTTCTCCGCAGCGGGAGGAGGCGGTGGCGGGGCGCTCTCGGGCGTCGCCGAGGCTGACTTGTCCGCGGGCGCCTTGAGCTCTACCGGCGCGGCCTTCGGCTCCTGCGTGGCGGGCGCCAGATTGGCGGCGAGCGGCAAGCGTGAGGCGCGCGCGAGCTGATCGGCGAGCCCGGCGACCCGCTCGTGCAGCTCACCGGCGGCCTCGGAGTACTTGTTGAAGCTGTCGGAGGCGAGCTTGAGCTTCTCGACGGCGGCGCGCGCGGCGATCACCGCCTCGTCGAGCCGGGCGCGTCCCTCGAAGAAGGCGACGCGCGCCTGCAGGTCGCGCAACTGCCGGCGCTGCTCCTCGGTGACCCCGCCGAGCAGCTCGGCGCGCCGCAGCAGGCGCATCGCCTCGGTCAGCTTCCCGGGGTCCTCGAGGTTGACGCGGATCTCGACGAGATCCTTGAGGACCGAGAAGAGGGCCCGATCCAGCCGGTCGCGATCGGAATAGGTGACCGCCAGGTCGAGCCCGCCGATAGGGTCGTTGGCGACCGGCAGCGGCGCGTAGGCCTGGGCGAGCAGCGCGTCGTCCGGCTCGTAGGCGATGACCCCGACCGGGAACATGCGGCCGCGCATCACCCACAGCTCGCCCCCGCGCTGCTCGAGCGCGAAGGTGCGCGAGTTGCGCTCCGAGAGCAGGTAGAGCACCCCCGCGGTCAGCCCGAGCACGAGCGTCCACGTCAGCAGCGCCTTGAAGAGCCTGGATACCCGGCCCGTGGGCCTCGTCTGGTCGTTCACGTCGGGGACCTCGATGGGAAAGGGAGCCGCCTTGCGCGGGGCCCGTCACTGCGGAGCGTAGGGCTCGACCCGGTTGCGGCCGGACTGCTTCGCCTTGTACAGCGCCTCGTCGGCGCGCTTGAGCAGCAGGTCGTCGTCGCAGTCCGGCTCGAGCGCGGCGACGCCGATGGAGACGGTGACCCGCAGCCGCTTGTCGCTCCAGGGGAAGGCCGCCGCCTCGACCGCCTTGCGGTAGCGCTCGGCGATGACCATCCCGCCCGAAAGCGGCGTGCAGGGCAACAGCAGCAGGAACTCCTCGCCTCCGTAGCGCACGAGCGCGTCGACCTCGCGGATCTGGCCCTGCGCCAGGCGCACGACCTCCTTGAGCACGAAGTCGCCGGCCGGATGGCCGAAGGTGTCGTTGAAGGTCTTGAACAGGTCGATGTCGAACAGCGCCACGCTCAGCGGGTCGCCGTAGCGCTTCGAGCGCTCGATCTCCTCGGGGAGCCGTTGGTAGAGGTACTGGCGGTTGAAGGCCTTGGTGAGCGTATCGGTGATCGAGAGGCGAAACAGCCGCGCGTTCTCGATGTCCTTGACGATGGAGGCGCCCAGGTAGCTCAGCAGGTCCTCGTGGTCTTCGCAGAAGGCGGCAGGCCGCTCGCTGCTGGCGCTGATGACCCCGATGACGCCCTCCTTGGTCACCAGCGGCACGGAGAGGAGCGAGCGGATGGAGGTCACCTGCCCGTCGACCAGCTTGAAGCGCGGGTCGGCGGCCACCTCGGGCACCAGCGCCGGCGCCCCGTGCTGCGCGACCCAGCCGGCGAGCCCCTCGCCGACGCGAAAGGTGATGCTCGCCTCCTCTTCCGGTGACAGGCCGTGGGAGGCTTTCGAGAGCAGCTCGGCGCGCGCTTCGTCGAGCAGCATGATGGAGCAGGCGCTCGCCCCGGTAAGGTCGGTGGCCGCCTGGGCGACCAGTCGCAGCAGTTCGGGCAGGGGAGCCGACTCGTTGACCTTCTTGGTCAACTGGAAGAGGACCGAGAAAATCCGCTTGTATTGGCCCTTTGGCAGCTCCGACATCGGTCCACCCGCTCGTCCGCCGGGCGCCTCGCGTCCGGGGCGCGCTACCGCTTCATCACTCCGATGAACGGCACGTTTCGATAGCGCTCATCATAGTCGAGCCCGTACCCGACGACGAAGGCGTCGGGGATAACGAAGCCCTTGTAGTCGATCTCCACCGGCGCCCGCGCCCGGCTCGGCTTCTCGAGCAGCGTGCAGACTCGGATGCTCGCAGGCCTGCGGGTCCTCAGGTTCTCGCGAAGAAAGGCCATCGTCAGACCGGTGTCGACGATGTCCTCGACGACGAGCAGGTGCTTGCCCTCGACCGGCCGGGACAGGTCGGAGGTGATGCGCACGACGCCGCTCGTCTCGGTCTTGCCGCCGTAGCTCGAGACGCCGAGGAAGTCGACCGACAGCGGCAGGTTTATCGCGCGCACCAGATCGGCGCAGAAGATGTACGAGCCCTTCAGCACGCTGACCACGGCGAGCTCCAGGCCCGCGTAGTCGCGGGTGATCTGCTCGCCGAGCTCGGCGATCCGCGACTGGATCTGCGCCGAGCTGTACATCACCTCGAGATCGTCAAAAAAAGCCATCCCTCGCGAACCCTCGAACCCGTCAGACCGAGCCCTTGCGCGCCTGCTCACCACTCGGCCGCGCCTGCGGGGGCTAGACGAAGGCGTTGTTGAGCACTTCGCCGAAGCCGCCGCCACCGGGGACGATGTACTGCTTGTCGTCGAGCCCTCGCTCCCTCTCCCACTGCTCGCCCGGGATGGTGTCGAAGAGCTCCGGAGGCGACAGGCCGCGATCGAGGCGCACCGCGTAGACCGCGGCGTCGGGGTGCTCATCGTGCATGCGCTTGAGGTACTCGGGGGTGACGATGAGGTGCAGGCAGATATAGCGGCGGGCCTTGCCGGCGACCTTCTCCTTGTAGGCGCTGATGGCGGTCGACAGCGAGCCACCGGTCGCCCCCATCGGGTCCGGGAAGAGGACGAAGGCGTCGTCGACGTCGCCCCCGATCTTCGCCCCGCCGATCGAGCTGCCCACGACGTGCTGAGCATCGTCGATCATCCGGCTCATGATGATGTGGTCCTGGCGCACCAGCCGGGCGTCGAGGATGAGGTTGAGCACATCGTAGGTGACCTGCGAAGGCAGCGTGCCCGCGCGCGCGATGTTGACGGTCACCGCGCGCACCTGGGGGTCGATCACCTGCCCGTGGAAGATGCCCCGAGGGTTGGTGGCGATCATCCGCGTCGGCACCGAGGCCTGCTTGCGCGGAAACTCGGCGTTGATCACCGTCTTCACCAGGTCGGAGTAGATGGAGACGACCAGTTGGTTGATGGCCGGCTGGACGGTCTCCTTGGCACACAGGGTCGCAAGCTGCGACAGCAGGAAGGGGTTGGCGGTGATGTGGACGTTCTGGCCGTACCGGTGCTCGATCTCGGCCAGCCTGAAGTCCACGTGGTCGTACAGGTGATCCCGCATGCGGCACCTCGCCGTCGGAAGGCAAAGAGTGTGCGCATGCTAACGAATGCCCCGCCGGCTGGCGAGCCCCGCCTCGGGACTCTCTCGCCGGCGCGATCGGCAAGAAAAGCAGCGCCCCGCCGAGCGGCGCTGCTGCCGCGGGGCGGGGCGATTCGGAAGAGAGGGGGGAGACGAGCCCTCTACTTCTCCTTGCTGGCGATCTTGCGCAGCGACTTCTGGTCGCGGATGCAGAGGATGCGGCCGACGTTGCCGAGGTAGCCGTCGCGCTTCATCTCGTTGATGAGCGTGGAGACGAACGAGCGCGAGGCGCCGACCAGGTCGGCGAGGTCCTGCTGGGTGACGCCGCGCAGGTCGACCTCGCCCCCGTGCGGACAGCGCTCGCCGAGCGACTCGCCCAGGGTCAGCAGGGTTTCGGCCAGGCGCGCCGGGACCTCCTTGAACGTCAGGCCGAGCAGCCGGCGGCGCATGTGGCGGATGCGCTCGTTCTGGGCGCGGATGATGTCGGTCGACAAGCTCGGGCGGCTCTCGAGCAGGTCCTTGAACTCGCTGCCCTCGATGGACCAGACCTCGGTCTCGCCCGAGGCGACGGCGAGCTCCTCGGTGGCCCCCGACTCGCCCAGCGACACCTCGCCGAACAGGTCGCCTCCGCGCAGGATGGCCAGCACCGAGCGGGCCGCGTTGCGGCCGGTGCGGATCAGGCGCACCCGCCCGCGCTTGAGCAGGTAGACGCGGTCCGACGAGTCGCCGGGCCGGTAGATCACCGCGTTGTGCGGGAAGACCTCGACCTTGAAGTACCCCCGGAAGTCGACCACCTCGGCGCCGATCGGCAGCGCCGGCGCCGACAGGATGTTCGCCGCGCTGCTCAGGTTGGGGCCCAAGGGCTTGGCCGCCGGGGTCGTGACCGATCCACCTACCGTCTTCTGAAGCCTCATCCTTGTCTCTCCCGTGAATGCCCCTGGTTGCCAGAGGCGCTGAAAAGTTGACCGGCGCGCATTCACCAAAACCCGTGCCACCGGTCGACCGGGAGGAGGGCTTTCCCGCGACCTGATTGTTCTTGGCCACTTCCGGATGCCGGACCTTCGTGCCCGCGGTCCGACCGCTTCCTGACAGCCGAACGTTTCGTTCAGATGCCGTCGATTTCGATTGAACGCTTTCTGCAGGATGCGTCCAAAAGCCGACCGCAGCGCGGCGGCGACCGTTGGCTGGAGAACGAAACGTGCGCGCCCCCAAAGCCGAGCGACGCTCTTGGCCGCCGAGCGAGAGCCGACATCGCCAGTGGCGCGGCCGCTCACGACCGCGAAGCGCTTGCCGCCCCGCGCTCACCCGCGCCCGCCGGGAGCGCCGCGCCAAAGCTGGCATTTGCCAGCGGCCAATCCGGCGGCTCGATCCCGGCGCTGCGGCTGCGCAAGAAGGCGGGCCGAGGGGCGCAATAGCCCAGGCATTCGCTGCCGCGGCGCTTCCTCGCCGGAACCAGTCGGCGCGGAGGTTCAGCAGGCGGCTGAAGTGGAATCCGGCTGCCTTCGGCGCGACCCTCGGCGCGAACCCCGAAGACGGGCGCCAGGGCGCCAGCGGCGCGCACAAGAGGAGCAGCTCCTCCCGCGGCAGCCCTAAGCAGCTCGACCCGGGTCGGGCGAAAAGCCGGGCGGACAGAGGCGAGCGCCGGCTCCTGCTACGCCTCGGCCGCCTTCTCTCCGCGGTACTTCTTCAGCTTGCGCTCGAGAGTCGGGCGGCTGATGCCAAGGAGCTGGCAAGCTCGGCCCTTGTGCCAACGGGTGATCTCGAGCGCCTTCAGAACGTGCACCCTCTCGGCCTCTTCGAGCGTCGGGAAGCCTTCCTCGGTCGGAGGGGCGGCCACCGACGCCTTGCCCTCGATAGAGGGCAGGTGCTCGCGCAGCAGGACGTCGCCGGGAGAGAGCACGATGGCTCGGGTCAAGACGTTCTCGAGCTCGCGCACGTTGCCCGGCCAGGGCAGCATGCAGAGATACTCGAGCACCTCGGCCGGGACGTTATTGACCTGCTTGTGGACCTTCTCGTTGATCTTGGCGAGCAGGCTCTGGACGAGCGCGGGGATGTCCTCGCGGCGCTCGCGCAGAGGAGGCACCTCGATGGTGACCACCTTGAGCCTTTGGTAGAGGTCCTCGCGGAAGCGGTTCGCCGTCACCTCCTGCGGAAGGTCGCGGTTGGTGGCCGCGACCACCCGGGCGCGCAGCCGCAGGCGCCGCACGCCGCCGACCCGCTCGAACTCGCGCTCCTGGAGCACCCGCAGCAGCTTGGCCTGCAGGGCGAGCGACATGTCGCCGATCTCGTCGAGGAAGATGGTCCCGTTTTCGGCGAGCTCAAACTTGCCCGGCTTGGCGGATTGGGCCCCGGTGAACGAGCCCTTCTCGTGCCCGAACAGCTCGCTCTCGAGAAGCGTGTCCACGATGGCCGAACAGTTGATGCCCACGAAGGGTCGCGGCTTCTCGTCGCTGTAGTTGTGGATGACCCGGGCAATCAGCTCCTTGCCGGTGCCCGACTCGCCGGTGATCAGCACGGAGGCGCGGCTCGCGGCGACCTTGCCGATCTCCTTGAGGATCTGCTGCATCCGCGGGCTGTTGCCGACGATGTCGCCAAGCTGCGGCGGCTCCTCGACGCGCAGAGCGGCTGCACGGCGCGACAGGCGGCGCATCTCCAGGGCGCGCGTCACCGCGCGATCGAGCGTCTCCACGTCGTCGAACGGCTTTCGCAAGAAATCAAAAGCCGCCATCTTCATCGCCCGGATCGTCGTCTCCATGTTCGCGTGCGCGGTGACGATGAGGACCGGGGCGTCGCCCGCCACCGCCTTGAGCTCGGGGAGCACATCGAGCGCGGAGCCGTCGGGCAACTGCATGTCGAGGATGATCAGGTCGGGGCCGATCTTCTCGGCGAGCGCGCGCGCCTCACGCAGGCTGCCAGCGGTATGCACCGCGTAGCGCTGCGCACTGCCCTCTCGCATCTCCTCGAAGTGCATCCGGAGCGTTTCGCGCAGGCTGAGGTCGTCGTCGACGAGAAGCAGGTTCTCCATGGCCCTTCCTGAAGGGCCGCCTCTTTACCACCGGGCGTGCGGAACCGGAAGCGCCAGCCGCCACGGCAGTGTGCTTTGGCGATCGGGCGGCGCACCCTCCCCGGTGCGGCGAGCCAGGCACGCCGTCTCAGTGATATTCCCGGACTCGCTCGGGGCCACCGGGGAAGAGCAGCCTCGCGCGGCCCTCGGGGCCGGCGGAGCGGCAGACAAACGCCTTGAATTCAGGGAGGTTGCTCCGATCGCGGCTTCGGCTCACGGAGGGCTCGGAGGCCGCGGCCTCCGGTCAAGCGGCAAGGGTCAAGCGGAAGCCCCGCGCGAAGTCGATCAGTTCGCCGCCGTGCTCGGCGGCAATCTTTCGGACAAGCTCGATGGAGAGCTCGGCACCGCTGGGGCGCCGCGAGGGGGCCGGCTCGGCCTCGACGAGGATTTCCACGCCCCCGGGGAGCTGCGTCGCCGCGAGCCGGACTTGCCCCGCCTCGAGGCCATGGCCGACTAACCCGATGAGCTGACCGACCGCGAGCTGCAACCGGCCTCCGTCAACTCTCCTCGAGACCTCGCCGAGCGACAGCTCGCACCGAAGCCCAAGGCCGCGCTCGTCGAGTTCGCAGCGCATGTCGGACACCGCTGCCTCGAGCGCCTCGGCGAGATCTACCCCCTCGGTTGGTTCGGACACCCGCCCGAGACCCGAGAGCGCACTGAAGATGCGCTCCGAGGTCCTCACCTCACGCATCGCCAGGGCCACTTTCCTCGGCAGCCGCCCTTCGAGCCGCGACCGGGCGAGGGTCTGGAGCGTCAACTTGATGGTGGTCAAGGGGTTGCGGCCTTCGTGAACCACCTCGGAGGCCAGACGGGCAGTGGCTGCAGCGACGGCGTGCCCACCCTTGGACATCGCCTCGAGATCGATGACGAGCGCCGTGACCTGCCGTGCGGCTTGCTTCCAAAAGACCCGAACGTGCTTGGGCCGGCCTACCGAGCGCGTGAGCAGATCGAGCGTGGCCACTTCCGCCTTCGGCGCCTGGAAATCGCGGAAGAGCTCGGTCACGGAAGCCGAGCGCACGTCGCGACCGAACAAGGCCTCACACCCGCTCGATGCCGTGGCGACGCGAAGCCGCGGGTCGAAGACGAGGCCGCAGACCTCGGCGCCCGGGGGCAAGACGTCAAACAGCGCTGAGAGCCTCTCCGAATGTGCGCCCTCTGGCTGCGGCGCAACTGCCTTCTCTACCGCCTGCGACATATCGAGCGCTCCAAACTCAGCGAGGTAGAGGCGCCTCCCTGAGGCGGCGGATTATGCCCGAGCGCCTGCCCAGCGGCCAAACCAGTCCCGGCCCCAGCATCCTCCCGACATCGGATGCCGCAGCAGGCCCCCTCCGCCTGATGACCGATATGCGGCCGCCGGCATCTAGGCCAGACTTGCAACCGTAAGCAGCCAAGCTTCAGCAACAAGACGCAGAGCCCACCCACTCACTGCCTCAAGGAGAGAAGCCATGATGAACCGCATGAAGACCCTGATTCGGAGCGAAGAAGGCCAGGGCATGACCGAGTACATCATCATCGTCGCCCTCATCGCCATCGCCGCGATCGGCATCATCTCCGTCTTCGGCCAGAACCTGCGCGCCCTGTTCGCCACCTCGGCGAACGTCCTCGGCGGCAACAACAACGCCCGCGTGACCCAGGCCGGTTCGGCCGGCACGGCCACCTCGGTGCGCAAGCGCATGATCAACAACTTCGGCAACACCAGCTACAAGTAGGCCGACCTCCACTGCGGCTCTTGGGGCGGCGTCTGCGGACGCCGCCCTTTTTCTTGCGGGCCATCTTGCCGGGCGGCGGCGCAGTCTGCGATCGTTGCCCCCGATGGTACCGACGCGCCTCGCGGTGTGCTGGCTCGTCGGGCTCCGGTTCCCCTCCAGCTTCGATGTCGCATGCTGTCCTGCCTGCTTCTCGGACTGCTCGGCTCGCTCGGCGCGGGCCCCCCGCTCGCCTCGGCGCCTGAGGTGCCGCAGGTCCAGGCCGCGCGCACGCTGCGCTGGCAGGGCGTCCCCACCTTCGATGCCCGGCGCCTGCGACTCTCCGGCGGGGTCCAATTCCAGGACCTGTCCCTGCGCAGCCCCGGCGGAGGCGCGGTCGGAGGTGTACTTTCGGGCGCCTTCGAGTTGGGAGGGCACGAGCTTGCGATGACTCTCGCCTCGCAGATCGGCCTCCGGGCACAGGACGAGGTCGCGCACACCACGGGGATAGCCGGCTCTCACTTGAAGCTGGCCTACCGGCTGGTCGCCTTTGTGGGCGATTTTCGGGTCCTGTTCGAAATCGCGGCCCAGGCTGGCTACGACCGCTCCTGGGCCTGGTGCGCAAGCCGTGATGGCGCCCCGCAATGCGGGTTCGTCCCCGGCGGCTTGTCCTACGCGGGGATGGCCGGCCCGGTCGTCCACTGGCGCCTGGGCCCGGTCTCGCTGCTTCTTGGCCTCGACCTGCTGCTGCGGACGCCGAGTCTGCCCCAGGCGATCGGCGCTTCGCCCGTCGCGCTGCAAACCTGGCTCGAGGCCGGGTTCGGAGGGCTGTCGTGGTGAGCCGGCCCCTGGTCGCGTCCGCGGCGGCGCTGCTGGCGCTCTCCCTCCTCGCGGGCTGCGGCTCGGCCACCGACGGGACCGCATGCGTGCGCGGCCACCTGTTTCGGCGGACCGCGCCGTGGGAGACGCCCTTCGACTTCACCGGCGCGGCCCGCATCCACGGGGCCGGCCCGTTTCGAGTGCTCATCGCCGACTCGCAGCGCCCGCTCGACGAGCCGAACGAGCGGGGCCCGCTGCGGGCGATCCACATCGCGCTCGCACAGCGGCCGCAGGGTCGCCAGCTCGTCCTCGTCGGCGCGCAGCCTGGCCCCGAAGTGCTCGTCGAGTCGCGCACCGCCGCCTTCGATGGCTGGCCCGAGCCGCCAGGGGCCGAGGCGCGCCTCGACGACGGCAGCTTCCTGGTGCGCGCGGTCTCCGGCTTCCTAGAGCTCGAGGCCAATAGCGATCAGCCGGGCGATGGGGTCAGCGGTCGCTTCGTGCTGGAGCTGGCAACGGGCATCGAAGGCAAGCTCGAGCGGCTCGAGGGCGCCTTCGCGGGCGCGCTGCTCGACTGAGCGAGCGTGCGCCATCCCAATCGCTCGCCACTCGTACCCACCGCCCCCGGCCCTACCGCGCGGACGAGCGCTTCCTCTATACTGGCCGACCTTTTCACCCGCGCTCGAGAGAATCTCCATGCCCATCGAGGAACGCGCCAAAGAGTCGCGCCGCTTCGGCAAGTACACCCTGGTCGACCGCATCGCGGTCGGCGGAATGGCGGAAATCTTTCTCGCGCGTCAGGCCGGGCTCGAGGGCTTCGAGAAGACCATCGTCATCAAGCGCATCCGGCCGCATCTGTCGAACCAGAAGAGCTTCGTGAACATGTTCCTCAACGAAGCCAAGCTCGCCGCACAGCTCAACCACCCGAACATCGTCCAGATCTACGACCTCGGGAAGATCGCCGACGCGTACTTCATCGCCATGGAGTACATCTTCGGGCGCGACATGCGGCGCATCATCCCCAAGGCCGACTCGATGGGGATCCCGTTCCCGATGGTCTACGCCTTGAAGATCGCCTCCTCGGTCTGCGAGGGGCTCTTCTATGCGCATCAGAAGTGCGACCTCTACGGAAACGCGCTGAACATCGTCCACCGCGACGTGACCCCCGAGAACATCTTCGTGTCGTTCGACGGGACGGTGAAGATCCTCGACTTCGGCATCGCCAAGGCGGCCAACCAGATCGAGCAGACGCGCGCCGGAGAGATCAAGGGCAAGCTCTCCTACATGTCGCCCGAGCAGTGCATGGGCAAGCCGCTCGACTCGCGCTCGGACATCTTCTCGCTCGGCGTGGTCCTCTACGAGTGGGTCACCGGCTTCAAGCTCTTCACCGGCGACAGCGAGGTCGCCATCCTCAAGTCGATCACCGAGGGGAAGATCTACGCCCCCAGCTATTTCAAGGCGGACATCCCCGAGGCCGTCGAGCGCATTCTCATGAAGGCGCTCGAGAAGGACCGCGAGAAGCGCTACCAGACCGCCTGGGACATGCAGTACGACGTCGACCAGTTCTTGTCCCAGTACGAGTTCACCCCCTCGAACATCCACTTGTCGAACTTCCTCAAGCAGCTCTTCTCCGACGAGCTCGAGGAGGAGAAGAAGCGCCTGATGACCGGCACGCGTCCGCCGGGCCAGGAGCTGGTGGTCGAATACGAGGAGCCGGCCCCCGACAATCCGCCGATTCCGCTGCGGCCCAAGGCCCAACCCGAGCACACCGAGGTCAACCACACGACCGACGGCTCGGACAAGGTGCTCACCGTCAGCGTCAGCGAAGAGACCTACGAGGCGCTCAAGGAGATCGCCGAGCGCAACCGCATGCCGGTCGGCACGCTGGTGCGCGAGGTGCTCGCCGACTTCGTCAAGTACAAGTAGCCGGGCTCACGGCCGCGGGGCGGTCGCAGGACGAGCCCCTGACCGCCAGCCGTAGCACTCGATCTGCTCAAGAGGTGTCGGAAAACCACTCTATCCTCGGCTCGCCACCTCCGGTCTCACCTCGAGCGAAGTCGAGAGGCCCGAGGCGAACCTCCCGAAAAACGAGGGAGGCGGAGTCGAGGGGCTCGACTTCGGCCTTCGCAAGCTCGGCCTCCTCAACCTGCCGAAGGGGCTCGGGCCGACCGGGTATCGGTCGAAAGGACTCTTCGACACCTCTTCAGGGCCGCGCCTTGAGCCGCGAGCGCAGAGCGGAGAAGAACGAGCGCTCCGCCTCGCCGGCCGGACCGGCGGGAATCGCCGTGTGGTCGACCACCTCGAGCAGCCCCGAGGGGATGTCGTCGAGAAAGCGCGAGGCCGCCTTGGGCATCGGCTTGCCGCGCCTGACCCGCTGCGCCGCGCGCGTCAGGTAGAGCCTTTCGCGAGCGCGCGTGATGCCTACGTAGGCGAGCCTGCGCTCCTCGGGCAGGTTCGGCAGCTCGCCCTGCATCCCGGAGTGCGGCAGCAGCTCCTCCTCCATGCCGCAGAGGAACACGTACGGCCACTCGAGACCCTTGGCCGCGTGCAGGCTCATCAGGCTCACGTAGCTGCCGTCGGGCGCGGTGTCGTCCTCGCGCGCGTCGAGGGCGAGGCGCTTGAGCAGCCCGTCGAGCGAGGCGTTCTTCTCGCGCTGCACGTAGGCCGCGATCGAGTCGAGGAAGCCGTCGACCGCAGCCACCTTGCGCGCCCCGGCCGCCGCGCTCTGCACCGACTGGCGGGCCGCCTCGCGCAGCCCGACCTCGCCGACCAAATCCGCGGTGACCTTGTCGATCGGCTCCCGCTGCTCGAAGCGGGCGCGGTAGCGCTCGATGAGCGAGAGGAACTCGACCACCTTGCGCGCGGCGCCCTTGGGCAGCTCGGCGAACACCTCGGCGCGGCGCATCGCCTCGGGGATGGAGATCTTCAGCTCGCGCGCCTTGGCGGTGAGCCGCTCCATCGTCGTGTCGCCGATTCCCCGGGCCGGGACGTTGACGATGCGCAGGAGCGAGACCTCGTCGTGGGCGTTGTGGCAGGCCTTCAGGTAGGCGACGAGGTCCTTGATCTCCTTGCGGTCGAAGAACTCCTGTCCGCCGACGACCTCGTAGGGAATCTCCTCGCCGCGCAACGACTCCTCGACCGGCTTGGACTGCAGGTTGGTCCGGTAGAGCACCGCGACCGCGCTCGGCCGGGCGCCCTCGTCGATCAGGCGGCGGATCTCGCGGGCGATGAAGCGGCCCTCCTCGTCGTCGTTCGGGCAGACGACCACGCGCACCAGGTCGCCCAGGCCGCGCGCGGTCCACAGGCGCTTCGGCTTGCGCGCCTCGTTGACCGCGATGACCGCGTTGGCCGCGTCGAGGATGGCCTGGCTCGAGCGGTAGTTCTGCTCGAGGCGCACCTCCTTGACCTTCGGGAAGTGCCGGTCGAAGGAGAGGATGTTGTCCACCTCGGCGCCGCGCCAGCTATAGATCGACTGGTCGTCGTCGCCCACCGCGCACACGTTCTTGCGCTCGCCCGCCAGCATCACCAGCAGATCGAGCTGCGAGCGGTTGGTGTCCTGATACTCGTCCACGAGCAGGTAGCGGTAGCGCTCGACGAGCTCCTCGCGCACCTCCGGGTGCTCGCGCAGCAGGCGGATGGGCAGCAGGATCAGGTCGTCGAAGTCGACCGCGCCCTGCGCCTTGAGCGCGAGCTGATAGCGCGGGAAGACCGCCGCGGTGACCAGGTCGTACTCATCGCCCATCCCCTCGGGCTTGGGCTCGGGGACGACGCCGGCGCACTTCGCCTTGCTCACCAACGCCAGCACCCGGCGCGCGTCGAAGCTGCGGTCGTCGATCTTCGTCTCGCGCATCGCCCGCTTGACCAGCGAAAGCTGATCCGAGGCGTCGGCGATGGCAAAGCGCTTCGGGTAGCCGAGCCGCCACAGATGGCGCCGCAACACCTCGCACCCGAAGGCGTGAAAGGTGCAAACGGTGAGCAGCTTCGCGTTGGCGCGGCCGACCAGCTCGCCGACCCGCTCGCGCATCTCGGCGGCCGCCTTGTTGGTGAAGGTGACCGCGAGAATGTTGTTGGGCGCGATGCCCTGCTGGATCATGTAGGCGATGCGGTGGACGATGACGCGGGTCTTGCCGCTGCCCGCGCCGGCCAACACGAGCAGGGGCCCTTCGATCGTACAGACCGCTTCGCGCTGAGGTGGGTTGAGCTTCGAGAGGTCGAGCATGCGCGCCACCGTTTATCAAGAATTCAGGGGCCGCGCTGCCTTCGGAGCGTTCTCGGCCGTCGCCCTCGCCTGCCTGGCCGTCTCCCCGGCATGCGAGCGGCCGGGCAAGCCGCCGGCGGCTCTGGAGGGCCCGGCGTCCGTGCCCTCTCGAGGGCTGACTATCCACTTCAGCAAGCTCGTCCCGTTCGCCCCGGAGAGCCTGCTCGGGTATCGCGGCGGAGCGACGGCGGCCTCTACCTCCCGGTTTGGTGAGGTCGCCGTCTCCGAGATCGAGCGCAGCTACTCCAACGGCACCCGGGAGCTGAAGCTTCGTATCGTCGACACCAACATCAACCGCGGGGCCAAGGCCCGGCTCGGCGAGGCGTTCGAGAACAGCGAGAAGCTGGGCAAGCCGCTGTTGACCTCCTCGGCGGTCGGCTATGTCGAACTCGAGAAGCTGACCGGGCGAGCCCAGGTCGACCTGGTCGTCGCCGACCGCCTGCTCGTCACCGTCGCCGCCGAGAACGCCGACGGCACCGAGGCGCTCGAGCGCTTCTGCGCCGCTCTCGACCTGCACGCTCTGGCCCGCGTCGTGCGCGACGAGGCGCCCGCGCCCTGACCGTACGGGGCCGGCGGCTCTGCTATCCTGGCGCGGCCACTGTCCGAAAGCGGACCGGCGCACACGCCGCCCAAGCACCATCCGAGGCGATCATCCAGGAGGACCGGTGGGCAAGGAAGCAGCCGCCAAGAAGCGCCCCGAAGAGCTCTCCATCCCGATGTCCAAGCGGGCCTTCCTCGAGGAGTTCAACCGGCTCGCCCGTCAGGCCTCGAGCGAGCCCGGCAATCCCGGCAGCTACGGCTGCGCTGACTGCGAGCGCTGCACCGGGTGCATGTTCTGCGACGGGTGCGTCACCTGCTATCGCTGCACCCACTGCCATGGCTGCACCGAGTGTAACCACTGCACCCATTGCTCCGAGTGCCGCTCCTGCAACGGCTGCGCGTACTGTGTCCAGTCGGAGCTGAGCTCGGGCAGCAACTACCTGGTGCTGTGCCGAAACATGTCCGACTGCAACTACTGCTTCGGCTGCGTCGGGCTGTCGAAGAAGGACTTCCACATCCTCAACCAGCCCTTCTCGCGGACCGAGTACTTCAAGCTCGTCGAGAAGCTCAAGCGCGAGCTCGGGCTCTGATCTCCGGCCTCCCGACTTCGCAGGCGGGACCCGCGTCACAGGGCGCGGGCCCGCTCAACGAGCATCGCCTGAAGCTCAGGGTGTTCGCCGATCAGGGCCAGCAGGTTGGCTCGTCCGGCCGCTGCCGCATAGAGGAAGTAGTCACACGCATCCGAAATGCTTTGGTGCCAAGTAGTCACGACTTCGAGCGCGCCGCTCGCTTCGAGAACTGCGTCGAGCGCGTCATGAAGCTGTTCGGCCTCGGGCCCCACTGCGCACAGCTCGACGCTCCCGAGCACAAGTAGACGATTCGTCGCACCCTCCGGCTTGCTGCCGCTCGCGAAGGTCGTAGGCGACCAGGAGCGTCGCAAAAGGCGTCTGGACCAAGCCCTCAAGCGGTGCGTCCAGCGATGCAATGCAGAGCTGCCGAGTCCCGACGCGGTATGCGGCCATGTCGTTTTCCCCGGCGAATCGCCTTCAAGCTAGAGCGCCCGCAAGAACCAGCACTTCAGGTATTCGGTCTCCGGCAGCCCCGCGAGCCCCGGGTGGTCGCGCCCTGCCCCGCGCCGCTCGAGGATCTGCACCGGGCGCTTGGCGTCTTCGATGGCCGACTGCAGCACCTGCCCGAAGCGCTCCAGCGTCAGCTTTCCCGAGCACGAGCAGCTCACCAGCACCCCGTCCGGCGCGAGCAGCCGCAGCGCGCGCAGGTTCAGGTCCTTGTAGGCGCGCTCGGCCGCCGGCAGCGGGGGCAGCCCCTGGCGGCGCTTGGCGAACGCCGGCGGGTCGACG
Organism: Myxococcales bacterium UBA5297; assembly: GCA_002408385.1. Classification (GTDB taxonomy): domain Bacteria; phylum Myxococcota; class Myxococcia; order Myxococcales; family UBA5297; genus UBA10939. The sequence goes on along the minus strand of DHSB01000168.1, from coordinate 14,681 downwards.
ACCACGATCTCGAAGCGCTCCCCCTCGCCCTCGAGCTGGCGCAGCACGTCAAAGGCGTTCGCCGCGCGAACCTCGACGTTGGCCAGGCCGTTGCGCTCGGCGTTGCGCCGCGCCTTCTCGGCAGCCGGCTCGCAATGCTCGACCGCGACGACGCTCTGGCAGCGGCGCGCCAGCGAGAGCGCGAAGCCGCCGTGATAGCCGAAGAGGTCGCGCCCTGCCCCGCGCTTTCTCGGCGACGCGCAGGTGGTTTTCGCGCTGATCGAGGAAGCTGCCGGTCTTCAGGTCCTCCATCAGGTCGATCTCGAAGAGGTTCGGCCCCTCGCGGTAGGCGAGCGTCGCCGCCGGCGTCGAGCCCCTCGAAAGTCGCGCGCGGCGGTGTCGTTGCGCACGGCGATGACCCGCGGCTTCAGGAGCTCGTCGAGCACGGTCACGATCTCGGAGCGCCGCGCCTCCATCCCCATCGGAGATGAGCTGAACGGTGAGCCCGTCGGCGTAGCGGTCGACGAAGAGCCCCGGCAAAAGATCCGCCTCCCCGTGGAAGACGCGGTAGGCGTCGTCGTTCGGGAAGAGCGCGCCCCGGCGCTCGAGTGAGGCTCGGATCCGCTCGCGAAAAAGAACCCGTATCGACCCGCTCGCGCCCGCGGGTGAGCAGGCGCAGGGCGAGCGGGCCGCCCAGAACGCCTGGCCGATGTGGTTGCCGCGTTGATTCGGTCACCGTCACGATCGCGCTTGACCGCGCCTCCTCGGCCTCGGCGACCTCGCCGCGGAAAAACCCAGGGGATGCCGCTGCGCAGACGTCGAGCGCCCTTCCGCGTGGCGGTGACGGTCGGCTGTGCGGACGGCAAGGGGAGAGTCTCCAGCTACTCGAGCCCGCGCGCGACGAGCTCGAGGTCGTCCTCGCCGCGCAGGTGGCCAATCTCGTGGACGAGCGTGATGCGCACCTGCCGCCGCAGCTCCTCCATCGAGCCGACCGAGCGCAGCAGGTTCTTGCGGTACAGGCGAATCGCGCGGCAGGGTCCCGGCTCGAGCTCCTTCGGCGAACACGGCTCGCCGAGCGGGGGGCCGCGAAACAGACCCACGATCGCGGGCGAGAGTGGCGGCTGCGCCGCGGTCAGGTCGGCGAGGTCCGGCAGCTCCTCGGTCGCAACGTCGACCTGCTCGAGATCGCGCCGCATGTCGGCGGGCAGCCCGGCGACGAGCTCACGGACGAGCGTGTCGAGGGCGGCCGTCGACACCTCCAGCTCCGGCGGATACCTCTCAGGATCGAGCACGCGGGCGAGCGCCATCTCGGACCCCGCGCGCGCCAGGTCCCCCTGCCGCTCGGCGAGCTGCCCGAGCTGGAAGTGGGCAACCGCCTCCCACTCGTCGAAGGCGAGCAGCGCCTCGAGCTCGCCCTTTGCCTCCTCGAACCGGCACAGCTCCCAGAGCGCGAAGGCCCGCTCGGCTCGCGCCTGGATGGGTTCGACCGCGGCGGCGAGCGCCTCGTCGGCGCGCTCCAGGGCCAAGGTGCTCTGCCCAAGCGAGTTGAGCGCCACCGCCTCGAGCAGCGCGAAGCGGCCCGCGAGCTGCCTGTCGTCGGCGCGGCGCGCCTCGACCCGGCCTCGGGCCGCATAGGCGAGCCCCAGCTCGTCGTAGCCGCGCGTGGGCACGAGCTTCATCAGATAGAGCTCGGCCGAGCCGAGCAGCGCGTCGAGCAAGTTGGGGTCGTAGGCGAGCGCCGTCGCATAGGCGAGCCGCGCCGCCTCATAGCGCCCGAGGGCAGCGAGCGCCGCGCCGAGCTCCGACTGCGCGGCCGGGTCGCCCGGCCCGAGCGTCGCGGCGAGCGAGGCGCACGCGAACGCCTCCTCGAAGTCGCCGGCGTCGTAGAAGCCGACTGCTCGCTGCAGGGCGTGAGCCGCAGGCCCGGGCGGACAACGCGCGCCGCCTGTCTCCGGCTCGACCGGCCTCGTCTCCTGCGCGCTCGGCGGGCGGGGGCTTGGCGCTTCGGGACGCTCCTCGCCCTTCGTGCGGCTGCACGCCGGCAAGGACCAGACGAGAGCGAGGGCGAGAAGGCGGCGCATGTTCGAGGGCAAGTCGGCACGTGCTAGGGGCCGCCCCTGGTTATTGGAAGCGAACACTCGCGGCCTTGCGACTGCCTCCGATGGCAGCTTTCCTGCCCCCGAGAGCCCTGGAAGACCGTTCGCCCGCGCGCCCGCTCTCTAGGCTCGAAGCGGCTTGACTCGAGCTGCGTTAGCGGCGAGGGGATAGGGCCCGTTCGTTCAGCTATCAACAGGAGAGAGCATTTGAAGAAGCTCGCGCTGCTTGTGACGGTGGTCGCCGCTGCGTCCTGCAACAGCTCCGGCTCCAAGGCCGAGCCCCTCGACGCCGGTGCGCCGGCCGTCGCCCCCGCGCCTGCCCCTCCGCCCGCCGATCCCCTCGAGGAAGCGGGCCTGCAACGCCTCTCGCTCACCATCGACGGAGCGCTCGAGCTGAGCATGCGCAACGCGGTCGACTCCGACGTCGCGGCGCCGCTCTCGCAGGTCACCGCGCGCCTGCTCGTCTGGTGGGTCGACGTCCGGCGCGACCTGCGCAAGGGCGACAAGCTCGACGTGATCTACGACCTGCCGCCGGGCGAAGAGCCGCTCATCCACGCACTGCGCTTCTACTCCAACAAGAACGAGCGCGACTACCGCGCCTACCTCTTCCAGCCGGAAGGCGCCCGATGGCCGCGCTACTTCCAGCCGACCGCCGAGGAGCTCGAGGAGCGGCTCGAGCACGGCCCCATCGACGAGTATCAGCAGGTCACCAGCGTCCTGCGCGACGGGCGCAAGCACCGGGGCGTCGACTTCAAGACTCCGGTGGGATCGCCGGTGAAGATGCCCTTCGACGCGCACCTGACCCGAAAGAACTGGCGCTTCCGCGGCAACGGCAATTGCCTGGAGTTCCGCGACTCGAAGAGCCGGCGGATCATCTTCCTGCACCTCGACGAATTGCCGAAGGACCTCGCCGTCGGCAAGACCTATCGGGCAGGGCAACTCGTCGCGCGCTCGGGCAACACCGGCCACTCGACGGCGCCTCACCTGCACTACCAACTCGAGAACGCGGCCGGCAAAGTGCTCGATCCGTACGAGGTCCACCAGACCTACCGGGCGCGGCTCGAGGCCTCGCAGGTGCCGGCCTTCGAGGCCACCCGGGCGCGCTACGACCGGATGCTCGAGCCCGACAAGGCGCCAGCGCCAACGCCTGTGGCCTCGGTGCCGGCTGCCGAGCCTGTGCCCGCTCCGCAGGCGGCTGCTGCCCCGTAGCCGGCTCGCTTGCCAACCGCAGCCCTCCGCCGCGACGGCCGACGCCGGGCGGCCTTGCCGTCGCGAGCCCGAGCGGTGGCCAGATCCGTCTGCGCTGCGGCCTACCGGTTCTTGACCGCCTCGACGAGATCCTCGACCAGCGCGTCGCGGTCCGCGTCCGTCCCGGGCATCTCGAGAGCGGCGACCGGATCGTCCTGCAGCCCGAACTTCTCCATCACGTAGAAGAGCTGGCTCGCCCGAGCGGTGATGAGCACGACCTTCGAGTCGTCGAGCCCCAGCGCCCACTTCAGGCTGGCCGCGTGCCCCTTGTCGCCGATCTCGAGCTTGCTCACCTCGCCGATGACGAGGACCTCGGCCTCCGAGGCGTCCTCGCGTACCCAGCGGCAGGCGAGGTCGAAGGCGTCGTTGCGAAAAGCGAGGCTGCAGAAGAGCTCCTCGGTCGGCCCCTTGGGGACTACGCCTTCGAGAGCAAGGAAGACGCGCTCCCCGTTCGAGACGCGCTGCAGCTCATAGCGCTTCTGCTCCGAGGCCGGGTCCTTGGAGCCGAGCTGGACGACCCCGGCGACGCGCACGCCCTTCGACCGGAGCCCTCCGGCGACCTGGAGCGCAAGCTCCGCCTTGCGTTGACCCTTTTCGCCCGTGATGAGCGCCCAGCGCGCCATGGCCTCTCCTTCGCGAAATCTACGAAGAGGCCTACATACCGCATCTCGCGGCGAACGCGCGCGCGCTGCGCCGCTGGGGCTGCCCGTTCGCGGCTACTCGTACACCGGCACGATGCCCGACACGTACGTCACCTCGCTCTCCGGCGTGCCCTGCGGCGTGTTGGGCGCGCACGAGAACGAGCGCGGCGCGAGCGAGCCGTAATAGAGGTACGAGCGAGCGCCCTGCGCTCCGACTTCTTGGACCTCCACCGCCGCGGCAGGGTCGGCGAGGAGGGCCTCGCGCGACGGCCACGCTATCCGCGCGGCGTGCCACACGAAACACGGCCCGCCGACGGTCAGCTCGTCGGGCGGCAGCGGGACGACGAGCGCCGCCTCGGGCGCGTCGGGGAGCTGCCGGACGAAGACCTTCACCTCTGGCCTCGCCGGCTGGACGCAGCGGCCGGAGACGCAGACCGCCCCCGGGCCCGCGCTCGTCGCCCCGCAGCCGCAGGCGTCCGCCTGATGGCAGGGCCTGCCCGGGCACTCGGGCGCCGACGGCGACTCGGCCCGCCAATCCTTGAAGTAGTGGACGAAGACGTCGTAGGTGCAGCTTCGCGCCGCGCATGCCGGGTCGTTCTCAGGCCGGTTGAGGCTCACGCTCTCGACGAGCCCCTCGTCGCCCTGGTCGTCGAACTCGAGCCGTGGGTCGTCGTAGCCCTCTCCCGGCTCGCCCCAGTCGAAGTCGCCCTCGGCCCTGGTCCAGGAGAAGCCGTTCACGTCGCCCCGCCTGTCGAACAGGCAGTCGGGCTTGTTGCCGCAGGGCCCCGGCTTGACGAGGTGGAGATCGAGGTCGATGCCCGGCTGGCCGGCCCACGAGAGCTCGACCACGAGGTCGCGTTGCGGCAGCGCCTCGAAGGCGACCTGTGCGGTGGCGCTGGCGCCCTCGGTGTCGGTGACCCGAAGCTCCAGCGCGTAGTGGCCGGCCCGGTCCGGGCGGAAGGAGGGCTCGGGCGTCGGGCCGCCGAGCAACTGCGCCGCTGAGCCCTCGGGCTTCTCGACGACGCTCCACTCGTAGCTCAGCAAAAGCCGCCCGTCCTCGGGATCGGTCGAACAGGCCGACAAGTCGCCTCGCACCACCTCGTCCGGATGCAGCCCCGGCGCGAAATGATCGGAGAAGGCCGAGAGCATCACCAGACCGCCCTCTCCCGGCCGCACGGCGACCGGCGCGCCGAAGCTGTAGGCGCCCTGCTCGTCGCGCGGGTAGTCGACTGAGCCGTCGGGCTGGCGCGCCTCGACGATGGCTGCACAGGCCGTCGGCGCCAGGTTCGGCGGGCGCCGCCCGGTGAGGCGGACGCGGACCTCGGGGCGATCGATGTCGTCGGTGACGACGAGCAGGTCGGCGCGGTAGGAGTCCTGTCGCTGGCGCGGGTCGAAGACCAGCTCGAACGACTCGCCCGGCCCCGCCTCGACCACGAGGCCGGCCTCCGGCGGCCGCTTGACCCGAAAGGCGTCGTCGCCGTCGAAGGCCAGGCGCACCAGCTCGAGTGGCAGCTCCCCCTCGCTGAGCACCGTCACCGTCGGCCAGACCGGCTCGTCGACGAGCTGGCCGCGGGGGTCCAGGCGCAGCGGCCCGCGCAGGCCGAAGTCGATCGACGGGGGATCGGGGATCACGCCGAAGGAGGCGCAGGGGTTGGTGCATTCGGGCAGCACGCGCACCTTGGGCTTGCCCCCGCGGCCAAGGAGGGTGACCTGCTTGCGCGAGTCCTCGGGGTCGGGGTCGTCGCTCTCGATGAGGAGCAGCGCCTTGAACTCGCCGCGGGCCGCGGGCGTAAAGCGGACGAGGACCGTCGCCTCGCTGCCGCCCTCGACGCTGTCGGGCTGGGCGGCGACCGAGAAGCTGTCGGCGCCGCCGGGCGCGCCCGGGAGGTCCTCGAGCCTGACCGCGAGGATGGCCAGGCTCGAGCGCGACTTGCTGAGCACCTTGACCGGCAGCTCGGAGGGCTTGCCGACGCGGACCATGCCAAAGTCGACCTGCTCCTGCTCGACGACTATCTGCGGCGGCAAGCGGGTCACCCGCTCGTCGCCACAGGCGAGAAGGGCCAGCAGTCCGACCGACACTGCTCTCTGACGACGCGCGCGCTGCATACAGTCCCCTGGCTGCGCACCGGCAGAAGGCGCGCTCGGAAAAGGTGCGGCCATGCTACCACCGGCCGGATCGGCCAAAGCCCGGCTACAGGCGCCGGGCGCGCGTCTGCTCGCCGCAGGCCGGTCTATCGGACCGTGCGCCGCCCCGCGCCAAGGCCCGCGGCGGCGGCGGCGCGAGTGAGCCTGTCGCTCAGCTCGTCGCGCACCTCGCGGTCAAGCTCCCTCGAGCGGGCGAAGGCGCGCCGGTACGGCTCGGTAAGCTCGGGGCGGTGCTGCTCGAGCCATGAGAAGAAGCGCCGGCGCGAGGCCTCGAACAGGAAGAGCGCCTGGCCGAAGACCGAGACCGCGCCGGCCTCGCGCGCGCGGCGGCACAGGCGCCCGAGCGCCTCTTCTCCGTCGTTGAGCCCCGGCATGAGCGGGGCGACGAGCAGCTCGGTGTGAACCCCGGCCGCCGACAGCCGGGCCATCGCCTGCAAGCGCCGCTCGGGCGCCGAGGCGCGCGGCTCGAGCGCGCGCTGCAGGACCGGATCGGTCGTCATGCAGGAGAAGAGCACGGCGAGCTCGTGGCGCGAGGCCAGCTCGGCGAGCAGCTCGACGTCGCGCTCGACGAGCGCGCTCTTGGTGACGATGGAGAGCGAGAAGCCGCGAAAGGGCAGCAGCCCCTCGAGCAGCCGGCGCGTCAGCCGAAAGCGGTGCTCGGCCGGCTGGTACGGATCGGTCGCGCTGCCAAAGCTGATGCCGTGCTCGTAGACCTTCGCGTGCCTCAGGTCGTGGACGAGGACCTCGGGCACGTTGACCTTGACGTAGACCCGCCGCTCGAAGTCGGCGCTGCCCGGCTGGTCGAGGAATTCGTGCGTGTAGCGGGCATAGCAGTAGGCGCAGGCGTGCTCGCAGCCGCGATACGGGTTGATGGAGTAGAAGTCGGAGGCGCGGCTGCCCTGGACCCAGTTCAGGATGGACCGGCAGGTCATCTCCACGAGCTCGACGCCGCCTCGGCGCTCGAGCGCCACGCCTCCCGGCCGGCCCGGCGCGGGCGCCCGGGCTGCGAACGGGAGCACCAGTTGGCGCGGCTGTGGGCTCATGAGCGGACCTTTGCCTGAACGAACGCACAGCCCGCGCCGGGCGGCCGCAAGGCATGGCGTGCCCTCGGGTCTGGCTCGCCCGGCCCGTCGGCGCCGCGGAGGCGGCCGGGGCTCCGGCAGCGGCGACGGGTCGAAGCGGCCCGCGGGAGCTTGGGACGCTACTCCACGCCCTTGCCGGCTTGCCCCGCCCCACCGCTTTTCCCGCGCTTCGAGGGCCCGTCACACGCGGCCCACACGAGCCGCGTGCGCTTTGCGCCTTGGGCGAGCCACCGGTCTGTCCGTCGCCCGCGACGCGGCTCTTCGCCCGGCCAAAGCCCGAGAGAGGGCGATGCTCGCCCGCCCGCCGCCCCCCGGCAGCGAGGCTCACCGGCGCAGCGCGCTCTTGCCGCCCGCGAAACCAGCCCGACCAACCGGCGGGTTCTCGGCCGCGAAGGGCGCCGGGCAGTGCCGAGAACCCTCGGAGCTGCGCGAGCAACCGCAAGCCTCCAGGAACGAGCCCCGCCCTCGGTTGTTTCGGTAATACTCGAAAAGCGTCACTTCCAACCCGAGCCAGGCTCCAGCGCCGACTTTTCTTCACGAGGCGGCCGCGAAAGCTTGCTTGGCTCGCCCTTCTTCTCGTATCAGAAGGGCTCTTACGCGCGTTCGCCCGCCTGCCATTCAAGGGAATAGCCGTTGATCTCCACGCTGCTCGTCATCGCCAGCCTTCTTATCGCCGTGGTCCTCGCCGCCGTGTTCCTCGAGCGCTGGAGCGTCCCGGTGATTCTGGTGGCGCTGGGGCTGGGCATCGTCTTCGGCAGCGACGTGCTGGGCCTCTATGATTTCAGCAACATCCAACTGACCAGCAGCGTGGCCAACCTCGCCCTGGTCTTCATCCTTTTCCACGGCGGCTTCAGCACCAAGCGCGGCGACTTTCGCGCGGTGGCGCTCCCGGCAGGCGGCCTGGCCACCTGGGGCGTCATCCTCACCGCGCTCTTCAGCTTCATCGTCCTGCGCCTGTTGCTCGACTGGCCGTTCGAGCTGGCGCTGCTGCTGTCGGTGATCGTCTCCTCGACCGACGCCGCGGCCATCTTCTCGATCCTGCGCCGCAAGCCCCTGCAGCGTCAGGTCGCCTCCACCGTGGAGATCGAGAGCGCCGCCAACGACCCGATGGCCATCCTGCTGACCGCCCTGGCGGTCGAAGCGATCGCCTCCGGCGCCCAGCTCGGCATTGGGATCGTGGCCTCGTTCGCCTGGAAGTTCATCGTCGGCCCGCTCATCGGCTACCTGCTCGGGCGCGCGACCACCGCCCTCTTCAGCCGCCTCAACCCGCAGGACCGGCAGCACTACTACGTGCTGTTCCTCGGGGTGGTCCTGTTCATCTTCAGCGTCGCCGAGCTCGTCGAGGCCAGCGGCATCCTCGCCGTCTTCGTCGCCGGCTACGTCATGGGCAACCGGCCCTTCGTCCACAAGCAGGCCGTGTTCAGCTTCTCGGCCGCCCTCTCCAGCATCGCCAACATCGGCATGTTCGTGATGATGGGCCTGCTCGTCTTTCCGCACCAATGGGTCGACCTGTGGTGGAAGGGCGTGGTGCTGTTCGCGGTGCTCACCTTCGTCTCCCGCCCCCTGGCGGTCTTCCTGGGCACCCTGGGGATGCACCTGCCCTGGCGCGACCGGACCTTCATCGCCTGGGCGGGCCTGCGCGGCGCGGTCCCCGTCGTCCTCGCCACCTATCCGGCGGCCGCGGGCCTGGCCAGCGGAAGCGAGGTCTTCAACCTCGTCTGCTTCGTCGTCCTGCTCTCGGTCGCCGTGCAGGGCTCGACGCTCGGGCCGGTCGCCCGCCTGCTCGGCCTCTCCCTGCCCTCGCGGCCGAGCCCGGCGCACTCGCTCGAGCTCATCACCATGGCCGAGAGCGACCTCGACCTCTTCGTCGTCGACCTGCCTGACCCCGGGGAGGCCAAGGGACCGCTCATCCGCGACCTGAAGCTGCCCGCCGGCGCGGTGATCACCCTGATCAGCCGCGGCCGCCAAGTGCTCAGCCCCAAGGGCAACACCCGGCTCGAGGGCTGGGACCAGATCACCATCCTCGCCCACGCCTGCGACGAGGAGGCGGTCACCCGCGCGCTGCTCGAGCCCTTCGAGGCCCCCCCGGAGGCCGAGAGCGCCGCCGCGCAGCCCGGCGGAGAGAGCAGCGCCTCCTCCTGACCGCGCGCTCTGCTTTCGCCGGGAGAGGGGCGGTTCGGGCATCTTTGGGAGGCCGGATCGGCCCGAGAAGGCCCCTGGCTGGCCCGTAGAGCGATTGGGGGTCGCCAGGCTTGCTTTAATAGGGCGGGCAGCCGAACAGCCTCTCCTGGGCCATCCTATCGCTCTGCAGACCCCTTCCCGGGGCTCCGATACTGACTTGTAACCACCTGTAATTACAGCCAATAGCGCCCTTCGACCCGCCCTCGAAACGCGCGTCGGCGCAACGGATGGGGCTCGAGTTGCTTGGACCTGCCCAGCCCCCGGGCGCTCACCCGCTGGGGCTCAAGGCGCGTTGACACCCGGACGCGGGTCGGCGATTTTGCTGTCCACCTTGGGACGCTTCGGACGCTTTCGCGCGAAATCCTTGAGCTTTCTCCGGGCGCACTGGGCGCTGCTGCTCCCCGCGTTCGCCTACCTCTACATCTTCCCCTACCTGCCGGAGCTGCGAAGCCCGAACGAGCTGTGCCGGCTCCACCAGACCCGCGCGCTGGTCGACCACGGCACCCTTGAGATCAACCGCGTCCTTCGCGAGCACGGCTACGTCGGCGACCTGTCCTGCGTCGCGGTGGCGCGCGACGCCCAAGACAACATCGAGGAGCGCCGCGCCTGCCCCGCGGTCCGCGGCCAAAAGCGCTTTGGCGAACAGCACTACTTTCCGTCCAAGTCGCCCCTGCTCTCCTTCATGGCGGTGCCGGTCTACGCGGCGCTCAAGGCCTTCTTCGGCCCGGTCCCCGAGGTGCCGCTCGTCTTCTTCGCCCGCTTCTTCTGCACGGTCCTGCCCGGAGTCCTGCTCCTCGTGCTCGTGCGCCGCTTCCTGCGCGCCAAGCTCGAGCCGCGGGTCGCCGACGCGGTGACCGTCGCCTACGCGCTCGGCACCCTCGCCTTCAGCTACTCCGAGCTCTTCATGAGCCACCAGACCACCGCGGTGATGGTCTTCGTGAGCTTCTACGCGCTCTGGCGCGCCCGGCGCGGCGAGTGGCCGGCCTGGGGCTACCTGGTCGCCGGGCTCTTCGCCGGGCTGACCGTCGCCGCCGAGTACACCGGCGCGCTCGGCCTGGTCCCGCTCGCGATCTACGGGGTCCTCACCGCGCCGGGCGGCGCCCGCGGCCGCCTGCGCGCCGCCGCCCTCGGCCTCGCCGGCGTCCTCCCGCTCGCCCTGGCGCTCGCCTGGTACCACCACGCGGCCTTCGGCAGCCCCTTGGCCACCGGCTACAAGTACCTCAACGACGCGGCCTACCAGGGCTGGCACGTCGGCGGCTTCCTCGGCATCAAGCTGCCCGACGCGCGCGCCTTCGCCCTCTCGTTCTTCTCGCCGCTGCGCGGGCTCTTCGCCCTCTCGCCCTTCCTGCTGCTCGCGCTGCCCGGCTTCGCGCCGCGCTTCTGGACCCGCGAGCATCGGCCCGAGCTCGCCCTGGGCCTCGCGGTCCTCGCGCTCTACACCTACTTCACCAGCAGCTTCACCTACGACTCGTGGGGCTGGACCACCGGCCCGCGCCATCTGACGAGCCTGGTGCCCTTCCTCTTGCTGCCCGCCGGCCTCTTCATCCAGGCCGCGCGCGCTCGCGTCGCGCTCGCCGGCCTGAGCGCCGGGCTCGTCGCGCTCTCGATCCTCGCCACCTCGGCGATGACCTTCCTCAACTACATCCCCGACTCGCTGACCAACGCGCTCTACCAGGTCGCGCTGCCGTTCATCGGCAAGGGCTACCTGCCGCACAACCTGCTCTCGCTCATCGGCGTGCCCAATCCCTGGGCGGGCCTGCCGGCGGTGCTCGCGATAGTGGCCTCGGCCGTGATCGCCGCGGCGATGCTCCTGCCGGCAGAGCGGTGGAAGGGGTCGGCGCTCGCCGCGCTCGCGGTCGTCGCGGTGATCGCCGGAGGCCACGCCTCGGTGCGGCCGGAAAACCCTGCGCGCCAGAGGCGTGACGAGGGCACCTTCCAATTCCTCGAGCAGCGCTACCTCCCGCGACCGGGCCAGCCCTCGCCGCCGCTGTGGGGCGCGCGTGACGAAGGCCGGCGATGAGCGTGCCCGCCCGCTCGGAGCTCCCGGACTTCGAGGAGATGATGGCCCGCGCCAGCGGACCGCGCGCCGAGCCGCGCCCCTCGACCGACTCGGGCGGCGAGCCGACGCGCCGCTTCTGGATCCCGGTCTTGCTCGTCGCGGTGATCCTCGGCGCGCTCTCCATCCGCTCGCACTGGCTGCCCAACAAGTGGCTCTTCGGCGACGGCGCCTTCTACATGAACGTGGTGCGCGGCCTGCTCGACGACGGCTCGCTGCGCCAGGAGAGCCTGCATCCGCATTCCTGGTACGACCAGGACCTCGGCTGGAACCGCAACGTCGACGCGGCCTGGAGCAACATCGCCCTCGGGCGCAACGGCGAGTGGTGGCCCAAGCACCCGATCCTGATGCCGATCGTGGCCGCGCCCTTCGTCTGGGCCTTCGGTCCGATGGGAACGCTCGTCTTCCAGTTCGTCGGCTTCGTGCTGATGGCACTGCTCGCCTGGCGGATCGCCTCGCGCGTCGCGCCCCGGCCCGCGGCGCTGGCGGCGACCATCGCCTTCCTCGCCACCCCTTGGGTCCACGACCGGGTCTGGGGCTTCAACAACGACGTCTTCTACACCGTGCTCATCCTCGCCGCGCTCGACGCGGCGCTCCTCCGCAAGGCGTTGCTGGCCGGCGCGCTGCTCGGCATCGGCGTCTTCGCCAAGGCGACCAACGTCCTCTACGGCCCGGCCTTGCTGCTCGTCTTCCTGCTGCGCAAGGACTGGCGCGGCGCCCTGCGCTTCTGCGTCGCCGCCGCCGTCCCGGCCGCCTTCTACCTCGGGCTCAACTGGTACATGTACGCCTCGCCGTTCAACACTGGCTACGACCGCATCCTCGTGCGCGAGGCCGGCAAGCTCGGCATGCACTCGCACTCGGCCGACTTCCACTTCTCGCGCATCCTGCCGGGGCTGAAGACGGTGCTCTTCGGCCGCGAGGGTTTCCTCGGCCACTTCCCGCTCTTCTTCGCCGGACTCGCCGGCCTGCTCCTGCTCGCCGTCAAGCGCTGGCGCGAGGCGCTCGTCCTCGCCTGGTGCATCGCCCTCCCCATCGCCTTCCACGCGCCGTACACCTGGTACCGGCTCGAGTTCAACCTCCCGCAGCTCGCGATGGCGGTCGCGCCGCTGGCCGTGCTCCTCTCGCCGACCGGCGCGCCGTTCGAGGAGGAGTTCCAGCGCAAGCGCGTGCGCTGGGGCCGGCTGAGCGTCATCCTGCTCGCCGTGATCCTGGTCGCCGCGGGCCTTGTCCGCCGCGCGATCGTCGACGAGGGCGACTACTTCTACCGCAACCTCCCCTTCGCCTCGGTGCGCCTGGGCGACAAGCCTTGCGACTACTTCAACAACCAGGTCGAGCGCTGGGAGTGCAGCCACTTCGACAACAACGACTGGTTCATGACCGGCCGCGCGCTGCACGAGAAGCTCGAGTACGACGGGCGCGAGGAGAAGCTGCTCGTCCTCCACCCGCACCCGAACGGCCAGGAGCGCGTGCTCGAGTACTCGAAGGTGCCGCTCGGCGACACGCTGAAGGTGCGCTACGGCTTCGCCGACAAGGCGCGGGCCGACGCGTCGCTGCGCTTCAAGGTGCTCGTCGACGGCCAGGTGGTGTTCGAGGAGGAGGTCTCCGGGCGCGGCCTTCGGGTCAAGGAGCTCGATACCTCGGCGCACGCCGGAAGCGAGGCCGAGGTCGCTTTCGTCGTCACCTCGCCCAAGCCGAGCTGGTGCATCTTCGGCGTCGGCGGGGACGTCTGAACGAGCGCTCGGGCCTCGGGCGCGTTCCGCTCCAGCAACAGCTTCCGCGCCGTGGCGCTGTGTGTCCGGCATTTGCGACTGAAGGATCCGTCGAGAAATCCTTCTTCGACTCTCTCCCGGTTCCGCTCACCTTGAGCGTAGCTCCCGACGCGCGAACGCGAGTCGAAGGGCCGGACTTCGACCTCGCAGGTTCGGCTTACGCTCCTGACCAACAGCCCGCGATGTTCCTCGAGGTTGGGCACGAGGGTCGAGTCGAAGGGATGCCTCTTCATCGACCGGTTGCGACTCCCTAAATCCCCTCTTCCCGCGCAAGC
>DHSB01000168.1:0-1082 GCA_002408385.1 Myxococcales bacterium UBA5297 | reverse complement strand
TCCCCTCTTCCCGCGCAAGCGCGGGAGGGGGGACTTTCTCTTGCTCGCGCGCGGTGGTTCAACGGCAATCGGCTGTTCGTTCATGCGACGCAGCCGGCCAAGGGCCTGGTGCGATGCTCGGGGCGAACGGGAGGCGGGCCGAGTTCAAGAAGGTCTCCCGACACCTCTTGAGCGGACCCGCCGTTGGCACCAGGAATGACAAGCGCATCACCGGCAGCGCGGATCGTCAGCCCGGGCGCTCCCTTGGTCGCTGGCGCACGGGGATGGGACGTTCCGGGGTCCCGGTTTTCGCTCCGGCAGGGTTTGTGTGCCGCTCGCGCGCGGCGATGGGGCTCTGCCCAGCGGCTCGGTGTGCCGTCGCGGCCCGCGGCGATCGGGGCAACAGGGCCGCGAGGCATCGCGCCGCGTGCCCGGGCACTCGTCCAAGATGGCTGCGGGTGCGTCCCCGACCTGCCCCCGCTCTCCCAAGCCATGCGGAGGAGCCAGCGGCACCTCGCCTCGGGGTTGGTCCTGACCCGATGGTGGGGTGACCGAGGCCTCACGGGGCAAAGCTGACCCATCGAGCGGTCCGGAGCGTTCGACTCGCGCAGATCCTCTCGGTTTCCCGCGTGCTCGAGCCCAACGGCCTGGCCTGAGACCCGCCTCGCGGGTCTCAAGCTGGACGCTCGAGAGGGTAGCACCGACCCCACCGCCGCGGGCGCGAGCCCCGCGTCGGCCGCTCGGCAACCGCGGGCTCGCCTTGATGGCGCAGACCGTGCACTGCCCGACACTGCGGGGGCAATCCCAAGCAGGCCACGGATGCCCGCGCGTTCGGGCCCTTCGCTCAGCGCTGGCCGCTCACACGGTCGCGCTCTCGGGAGGCCGCTTTTGCCCGTCGCGCAGCAGCTACTTGCGCGCGGCGACTCTAGGGAGACCACATGCGCGCGAAGACGACGGGACAGGAGAAAAAGAGCTCGGGTGTCGAACGAGAGAGGCCGCCCAAGCTCCCACAACGGTCGGTCTCCTTCCTGGTGCTGGCCTGCGCGCTCGGCCTGAGCGCGACTGCCGCGGCGGCCACCCAGATCTACAGCGGGGACCTCGTA
>DHSB01000255.1:33342-37342 GCA_002408385.1 Myxococcales bacterium UBA5297 | reverse complement strand
TCGCGTGGTTGCCAACTCCTGACCTGGACCTTGCACGAGCTCTGGGGCGCCGCCGGGCGCAAGCGCAGCGCTACCGGCCGAGCATTCGCCGCTACCCGCGCTCACAGGAGTGCCAAGCGAGCGGGCGATCGCGGCCTCGAGACACCTCCCAGCGCGCGAACCGGCCCACCCTCTCTCTCTCTCTGTCGGCAGAGGCCGATCAGGCTGGGCGGGGACGGCGGACCGTGATCCGCTCGGCCTTGCCGGACGGTCGGGGCTGGCCCGCGGCGAGCACCGAGCTCAACTCTGGCGACGGCTCGACGAAGCGGATGCCTACCCGGCTCAGGCTGCGCCTCTTCAGATCACCGGGCCGCGCCCAGGCCACCTCGCCAAAGAAAGGGATGCGCTTCCGGCCGACCACGACACTGCCGTGGACCTTGGCGCCCGGAACGAAGACGCCCGCCATCTGCATGCACAGGCCGCCGGGGCCGACATCGGCGCAGAGGGCGGGGAGGCGATCTGCGAGCAGGACGGTCAGGTTTCTCGGGCTTCGCGAGTCGGTGCGCTGGGTCATGCGCGACAGGGTCGCACAGGCCTGTAGCAGCGCCAGTTTTTTGCCGCGGCGACCGCCGACCGGCGCCCGCCGCGCTTCGTGTCGGCGGGCGCCTCTCCGAGTCGAGCGGAGTCAGAGCAGGTTCTTCGCAGAGGTGAAGCGCGCGGCGCGCTCGTTCGAGGCAACGGCCGGGGACCGATATTGCTTCTGCAGTCGCTTGACGCGAGCGGAGAACTCGGGATGGCCCTGGCTCTTGAGCTGCGGAGCTCGCTGGGCGGTGCGCAGGAACTCGACCATCGCGTGAGGGTCATAACCCGCTGCCGCCGCAGCCTGTGCGCCGAGCAGGTCCGCCTCGAATTCGGTCTCCTTCTCGTAGCCCTTCGAAAACGCTCCACTCACGTCCTCGATGGCGCCCTGGAAAGCCTGCGCAAGTTGCCCGACCTCGGCAGGAGTGAGCTTGGAAGTCGCCTTCATCAACAAGTCGCCGACCGCGCCGCTGGTTCTCGTGTCTTTGACCGCCTCAACACCGTGCCCGTGGACAACGTGAGAAACTTCGTGGGCCAGCAAGCACGCGAGCTCGTCCTCTGTCTTGGCGGCCTCGACCGCGCCGACCGTCACGAAGACGAAGCCCGCGGGCGCCGCATAGGCGGCGATCTGCGGGTCGTCGAGGACGACGAAATGCCAGCCTGAGTAGGGGATACGCGGCTCGGCGGCCTGTTCGATGGCGGTTGCGGCCACGAGCATGCCGACCTTGCTGACATACGCCGTGATGCCCTCGAGCCGCCCATTCTCGATTGCGTCCTTGTCTCGGTACCCGGCCTCGTGCTGCACGAGGATTCGTGCGGATACCGCCCGGCCTAGGAAGTGCTCCTGTTCCGGCGTGAGGTCCTTCCGGATGTCGTAGATCGCCTTGCCGAGCTGAATTCCACGCTTGATGTTCTGCGGAGAGGGCGCGAGGTAGTCGCTGTTGAACTCGTCGACCGAAGTGAGCACCGAGTCGCCCGCGTGACGCAGCACCTCGGCGCAACCAAGACCAGCGGCACAGGCGACGGCCATCAGAGCGAGTCGCTTTCTCATTGGTCCCCTCCTGTCTGCGCGAGCAGCTTGCCCTCGGCTGCGAATTCGAGCGCTACCTCGGGCTCGAGCGAGACCGCCTGAATCTTGTCCATCTCCTCGAGCTTCTTGGCCAGCGCGGGGTCGTCGGCGCCGAGCTTCTCTTCGACGGCCTTGTTGAACCCGCGCGCCGCGTGCGCGTACTCCTCGGGCGCGACGTACTCGCTCTCGCCTCCCTCCAGGCTCGAGAGCCGGACCCGCCCCGGCATCAGGTACTTCGCCTGGACCCAGCCGCGCTCGTCGTTCGCGCCGCTCACCTCCCAGAAGCCCTTCTTCTCGTCCCCCTCGTAACGCACGGTCGCGCCGCGATCGAGCGTCGCGACGGACTTGGAGAGGAAGCTCGGCTTCGAGAAGAGCTTCACGTTGAGGCCGTTGACCGTCAGCTCGTCGCCCTGCTTCTCGCCCGCGCCGCTCGCCGGCATCAGCAATACGGCCAGGCCCACCGCAATGAATGCTCGCCGCATCATTTCTCCTTCATCCTCCAAACCCCGTCCCAGTCGGCCGGCGGGGGCTGCGCCAAAAAGTGCCTACAGCGTTCGACGAAAGTCTTCGAGGGCCCGTCGTCCGGGCTGAGCACCAGCGCCTCCTCGAAGGCGCGGAGCGCCTCCTCGAACCGCGCTTCGCGGTAGAGCGCCAGGCCCTTCTCGAAGGCGCGCGCGGTCTCGAGCGCCTTGGGCTCTGCCCTGCCCTTCTCGGCGAGCACCTCGTAGACCGTGACCGGCTTCTGCTTGCCCTTGACCGCGAGCAGGTCGAGCTCGCGCGTCTCGACGAAGTCCTTCACGTGCGCGTAGCAGCTCTCGCTGATCATCAGGTCGGTGCCGTACGGCTTGTTGGCGCCCTCGAGCCGGGAGGCCAGGTTCACGGTGTCGCCCATCACCGTGTAGTTGAACTTGTGGCGCGAGCCCATGTTGCCGCTGACCGCCGGGCCGCTGTTGATGCCCGCGCGCGCGTGGACCAGCGGCCCAAACTCGGCCTGCCACCTGTTTTGCAGCTCGCAGCAGCGCCGGCGCATCGCCAGCGCCGCGAGGACCGCTTTCTTGGCATGCTCGGGCTCGGGCAACGGCGCGCCCCAGAAGGCCATGATGGCGTCGCCGATGTACTTGTCGACCACCCCGCCGTGCTCGAGCACGATGTCGGTCATGTTGGTCAGGTAGTCGTTGAGCAGGGCGACGAGCCGCTCGGGCTTGAGCTGCTCGCTGAAGTTGGTGAACCCGGCGATGTCGGAGAAATAGACGCTGATCTGGCGCACCTCGCCCCACTCGAGCGAGAGGTACTCGGGGTGCGAGAGCAGCTCGCGCACCAGCACCGGGGAGGTGTAGCGGCCCAGCGCCTCCTGGACGAAGCGCCGGTCGCGCTGCTCGAGGCTGCTGGCGGCGAGCAAGGTAGTGAGCGAGGCGGCGAGCGCGCCGAGGCCCGGGACCGAGAGCGCGAGCCAGTAGTCGTGCGCGGCGAGCAGCCAGGTGCTCAGCGCGGCCGCGCCCGCCAGGGCCACGGCGAGCGCGCCGATGGTGCTCAGCAGCGCGCCCCAGAGCGTGCGCGTCACGCCCCACAGGCCGACCAGGGAGAGCGAGGCGAGCAAGGCGAGCAGCAGGCCGAAAGCCGCGTCGACCTCGGGCGAGGCGCGCCGCACGGCTCGCCCGGCGGCGAGGTTTGCGAGCACGGTCGCGTTGATCTCGGCGCCCGGCTGGATGTCGGAGATCGGCGTCGAGCGCACATCGAGCAGCGCGTAGGCCGCGGGCGCGACCAGGACGAATTTGTCCTTGAACCGCTCGGGAGGCAGGCGGGGCGCCTCGCCCTCGCCAAGCTGCGCGACCGAGCGCAACACGTCGTAGGCGCTGACGCGGTCGAAGTCGCGGCGGTTGAACCGCACGGTCAGGTTGGCCTCGGAATCGATAGGTACGCGCCTGTCGCCCAGGACAAGCGCCCCCGGCTCGAGCCGCGGCGACAGTCCCGGACTGCCGACGAGGAACCCGGCGAGCGGCAGGGACGGGAAGAGCCGCCCCTCGTGCTCGACGAGGAGCTGGTGCCTGCGGAAGATCCCGTCGGTCTCGGCCTCCTGGAGGATGTTGCCCAGCCGCGCGGCGCGGGCGCCGAGGACCGGCACCGGAGAGATGACCGCGCGCCGCGACACTTCGAATCCGGCCGAGTCGACCTCCAGCGAGTGCCGCTCGCGCAGGATCAGGCGGCTCGCCTCCCCGGCCAATTGCGCCTCGCTGAGCTCGACCGGGTGCACCGCGGCGAGATCGACCCCGCGCAGAACCGGCTCTCTGCCCAGATACGCGAGGACGGACTGAACCTCCTCGGCGCTCTGCTTGCCGCCCAACCACAGGCGCACTCCGCCTGCCGGTTCGGCCA
>DHSB01000255.1:19495-33215 GCA_002408385.1 Myxococcales bacterium UBA5297 | reverse complement strand
TGGGCGCCCCCCGCCTGCCGGTTCGGCCACGAGGTAGGCCTTCCACCCGTGCGCCATCAGCGCGATGGCAGCCTCGACCCCGTCGTCGCGGTCGCTGTAGGCGCCCAACCTGGCTCCCCAGCGACCTTCCGCAAACCGGGCGCTGTCGACCTTGCTGGGCATCGCTACGCCAAAGACCGCCTTCCCGCTCGCCTTCAGCGCCTCGGCGAGCTCCATCAGGTCGTCGGCCTGCCGCACGTCCTGGAACACGATGTCGAGAATGACCGCCCGCGCCCCCGCCTCGGAGAAGTAGGAGACGAGGTGACCGAACAACGCACGCGGCCAGGGCCAGCTCTCGCCGAGGTTCCTGGCGACGTTCTCGAGGTCGCTCTCGCCGATGTCGACGAGCACCACGTCGCTCGGGGCCGCCTCGCCCGCCGCCGCGTAGCGCGCGCGCGCGTCGTAGCTCCAGAACTCGGCCGTCTCGAGCGCTTCGGGCCGCAGCCAGGTTAGGGCGGCGGCCACCAGCCCGACGCACACACCGGCCACCAGAGCGGCCAGCGCCTTCTGCAAGCGGGGAGAGAGGTATCTGAGCATCGCAGCGAAGAGTAGCCGGCCGTCGGTATTGGCTTTTCTACACCGTTTCGGCTCTGGGGGTAAGCCGCCGGGGTGGGCCGAAGGCCTACAGCCCCTGCACCTCGACCGGAACGAGGGCGTTCTGCCCGCTCTCGTCGGCCATCTGCCAGGTGTCGTTGGCGCCCCAGCACAGCAGGCGGCCGTCGGCGGTGACCGCGCAGGCATGGGAGTGACCTGCGGCAAGGTGCACGACGCCCGCGTCGAGCCCAGTCACGACGAGCGGGGCCCCCGAGGCTTCGGTCGTGCCGTTGCCGAGCTGGCCGTAGTCGTTGCAGCCCCAGCAATAGACCGCCCCCGACTCGAGCAGCGCGCAGGTGAAATCGTAGCCGGCCGCCACCGAGAAGGCGGGCCCGGGCAGGCCCAAAACGTCGGTCGGAACCCGCTTGGACGAGGTAGAGCCGGTGCCAAGGCGGCCGCACTCGTTGTCATAGCCCCAGCACTTCGCCCCGCCCGCTTCGAGCACGGCGCAGACGTGAAGCTGACCGAAGGCGACGTGTCTGACGCCGGCGGTAAGCGACGGGACGTCGACGGGCACGTCGCTCTGATTCCACCCGCCGTCGCCGAGCTGCCCGGACTGATTGGTGCCCCAGCACACGAGCCCGCCCGTCTCCTTCAAGGCACAGCAGTTGCGCTCGCCGCACGAGACCAGGATCGCCCCGCTGCCTGGGGGCAAAGCCGTCGACGGCACGTAGCTCGGGGTGATGCTCCGGCCGTCCCCAAGCTGCCCGAAGTCGTTCTTGCCCCAGCACACAACGCCGCCCGCGGCGGTGACCGCGCAGGTGTGAAAGACGCCGGCGTCGAGGCCGACGACGCCGGAGAGGTCGACCTGGACCGGCTCGTACTTGTCGATGCGGGTGCCGTCGCCCACCTCGCCGAAGGGATTGGCCCCCCAGCACCAGACCTGTCCGCTGGTGCTGAGCGCGCAGGCGTGCCCGTCCCAGCCCGCCTCGACGCGCGCGAACGGGCCGACGAGCTCGTCGAGCGCGACCGGCGACGGGCTGCCGGCCTCCGCCCCATGGGTGCCGATTCCCAAGCCGCCGTAGGTGTTCGCGCCCCAGCAGCGCACCCCGCCTTCTCCGACCGCCGCGCAGGTGCTCTCCACGCCCGGGCCTGGCCACAGGCCCGAGCTGCAGCCCGAAGGCGTGGGGTACGCGGGGAAGGCGCAGCCTGCGGCGCACTCGCCCTCGATACAGGTGGCGGTCATTCCGCCGGGTGCCGGGCAGGGCTCGCAGCGCTCGCCGCAGGTCAACGGACTCGAGCTGTCGGCGCAACGGCCCTCGCAAAGATGAAAGCCGTCAGAACAGCGGCAAGCGTGATCGGTCTCGCACGTCCCGCCAGTGCACTGGGAGGAGTTGCCGCAGCCCGGCAGGCAGGAACCGGAGACCGGCTCGCACCAGGTGAATCCGGTGCAGGAGACCTCGGGGCAACGGGCGCCCGCGTCGGGCTCCGGCTCTCCCGCGTCCTCATGGTCGCCGGCGTCCGCTCGTCCACCCGCGTCCGGCTCTCCGCCATCGACCTCGTCCCCCGCGTCTCGCTCGCCGGCGTCCGCAGCCTCGCGGATTCCCTGGGGGCAAGCTCCCAGGGCAAGGACGGCAATCAGGAGAAGGCCGACGAACAACCGCCGGCTGCGCAGGGTGTCTCGCATGAGCTCCTCTCGAAGAAGAGCTGCAGGATATCGAACGTAGGCGGTTCCGCAGGGCCGACGTGCCGAACAGCGAGCGCCCTTCAACAAGCCCCTTACTACCAGCCGTATCGACTCGCCCTCCACCGAGCATCCAACTGATCTGGGCAAGACCAGGTCGTGTGCGCGAACGGCGGGTGAGGGTCGGCTCGAAGATGCCGCCCGTCTCGCCGGCGTTTCGACGGAGATCCTGCGGTAGGTCAGGAGGGCTGGGGTTGCCGCGCGCACCGCTGGCCCGCCCCCTCCCCATTCCAAACGGCCCGCATTACCAGCGTGCTCGCCGCGGACTTGGTTGCGCGGGTTTGGGAGGTGCGATCGCGTGTGCTGGTCTTCGGGTTGGTCGCTTGATCACGCAGCGCACGCCTCGTCGGCTCCGAGGCTCAGCGTCGTCCAGTCCTTGGACACAGAGCCGCGGGCCAAGGCCCGGCGCAGAAGCCCGGGGCGACCAGAGAGAGCACTCCGGTCCGAAGCTCAGCTCCGGCAAGAGGCCGCGAAGCACGAAAGCCGCTGCCGTCCCCTGGGCGAAGCCCGAGCTGGCGACCGTCGACTCTCGATCGTCGACCACCGCCTAGAAGAAGTTGCCGATGGTGAACTCGAACTGGATGCTCTCGTCCCCGGGGCGCCGGTTGAGCGGGATGCCCCACTCGAAGCGCAGCGGCCCTATCGGCGAGAACCACCGGAAGCCGACGCCCACCGAGTGCCGCATGCCCAGCGGCAGCTTCTCGCTGCGGGGCGAGAAGAAGCGCTCGTTGTCGGCGTAGACGTTGCCCATGTCGTAGAAGGCCACGCCGCGGATGCCGACCTTGTCGAAGATCGGGAACTCGAGCTCGAAGTTGAAGTAGGCCTGCTTGTTGCCGCCCACCGCGAACCGCGTCGTCGACGCGTCGGGCGAGGCCTCGGAGCCGACGCTGACCGTCGGCGAGACCGAGCGCAGCATGTAGCCGCGCACGCTGTTGATGCCTCCCAGGAAGAACAGCTCGCTGATCGGGATGTCTTGGCCCTGGATGTAGCCCATCGTGCCCTGGGCCTTGAAGATCAGGCCGCCGTAGATGGGCTGGTAGAAGCGGGCGTTGGCCAGGTAGCGGGTGTATTGGAAGGTCGCCCCCAGCCACGACGGCGAGTGCTCGACGGTGAAGCTCTCGTAGTGGCCCTTGGATGGGAAGAGCCGGTTGTCGCGCTTGTCGTAGTTGAGCGTCAGGCGCAGGGCGCTGCTGAAGCCGTCGCGGAAGCGGTTGGCGAGCAGGATGCCCGAGGTGCCGCCGCTCGCCTGGACCGAGACCTGCTCGGCCGCGTAGCCCAGGTGCAGCATCAGGTCCGGGGTCAGGTGGTAGCCCCAGGTGATGTCGCCGCCGGTCGATCCGCGCACGAAGCCGAAGTAGTCGAGCTCCTGGCGGAAGAAGTTGAAGGAGAAGATCCAGTTCGAATCGAAGAAGTACGGGTCGAGGAAGGAGACCTGCAGCAGGCTGCGCAGCGAGCTGATCTGCGCGGCCAGCGAGGCGGTCTGGCCCCAGCCGAAGATGTTGTTCTGGCTGACCTGCGCGGTCAAAAGGAAGCTCTCGAAGGAGCTGAAGCCCAGGCCCACCTGGAAGGTGCCGGTCGGCTTCTCCTTGACCTCCACGTTGACGACGAGGGTGTTCTCCTCGCTGCCCTTCTTGTAGGTGACGTCGACGTTCTCGAAGAAGCCGAGCGCGGTGACCCGCTGGCGCGACTGGCGCAGGCCCGAGCCGCTGAACAGCTCGCCCTCGTAGATGCGCAGCTCGCGGCGGATGACCTTGTCGCGCGTCTTGTGGTTGCCCGAGACCTCGATGCGCTCGATGTAGACCTGCTCGCCCTTCTGCACGTCGAAGGTCAGGTCGACGATGCGCTTGTCGGGGTCCACCGAGGTCTGCGGCGAGATGTTGGCGTAGGCGTACCCCTCGTCGTAGTAGACCTCGGTCAACGCCATGATGTCCTGCTGCAGCTTGGAGCGGTTGAACAGCTCGCCCGCCTCGACGCTCATGCGCTTGCGCAGCTCGGCCTTCTCGCGCAGCAGGTCGCCCGAGAAGTCGACCTTGCCGATGGTGTACTGCTCACCCTCGGTGATGGGCACGTCGATGTAGATGAAGCGCCGGTCGGCCGACAGCGAGACCTTCGGCTGGCCGACCCGCACGTGGATGAAGCCGCGGTCGTAATAGATCGCCTGCAGGGCCGCCAGGTCGCGCTGGAAGACCTCTTCGCGGAAGGTGCCCGCGCTGGTCAGAAACGAGAGGAAGCCTCCCTCGCTCGTCTGCATCACGCCCTTGAGGTCGTCGGCGGAGACCTTCTTGTTGCCGATGAAGCCGATGCGCTTGACCTCGACCTTGGCGTGCTCGTTGGCGTCGAAGTAGACGTTGACCTCGTTGTTGAGCAGCTCCTCGAGCTTCGGCTTGACCTCGGCGAGGAAGTAGCCCTTCTCGACGTACTTGTCCTGCAGCTTCTTGGCGTTGCGGCGCACCGCGGCCATGTTGAGGATGCTGAAGGGCTTGATGTCGACGATCTCCTTCAGATCGTCGTCCGACAGCTCCTTGTTGCCGCGGACCTTCACCTCGCGCACCGCGGGCTTCTCCTGGACGCGCACGACGAGCACGCGCTCGTCCTCGTCGGAGAGCACCTGGACGTCGGAGAAGAAGCCGAGCTGCCAGAGCCGCCGCAGGTCGTCCTGCACGCGCGAGGGGCTCAGGCTCTCGCCGACCTTGGTGACCAGCGCGTTCTGGATGGCCGCGGCCTCGACCCGGCGGTTGCCCTCGACGCGGATCGCCTGGAGCCCCCCGGCGCCCTCGCCCACCGGCGCAGCCTCGTCGGCGGAGGCGTCCTCGCCGGCAGGGGTTGCCTCGTCGGCCGACGCGGCCTCGTCGGCAGAGGCGGCCTCGCCGGCGGCTGGCTCCTCGGACGGCCGCTCGCCCTCCTGCGCGCGCAGAGTGAGCGGAAAAACGAGGAGACAGGCGAGGATGGCGCTTTGGATTCGGGTCATGCCCTGGGACCGGCTCGAGAGGCGGCGAAGATTATGAAATGGTCTGTTGAGCCACAATCAAAAATCGCTCCAACTGCCATGGCCAGCCACCTTACGGAAGGAGTCGCTAACGCCCGGGCGTCGTTTCTCTTCCCGGGCAGGGGACGCGGTGCTCAGGAAGCAGGCGTCGGGGCGCTCTTCGCGCCGGTGAGCTCGACGACCCGGCCGTCGACGATCTGCAGCTTGCGCGGCATCGCCTGCGCGAGCCGGTCGTTGTGAGTGACCACCACCGCGGCGATGCCCAGCCGCCGGTTGAGGTCCTTGAGCACCTGGTGGACCCCCTCGCCGGTCTCCGGGTCGAGGTTGCCGGTCGGCTCGTCGGCCAGCAGCAGCTTCGGGTGCAGCACGAGCGCGCGGGCGAGCGCGACACGCTGCTGCTCGCCCCCCGACAGCTCGCCCGGCTTGTGCTCGGCCCGCTCGCCCAGGCCCACCGCCTCGAGCAGCTCGCGGGCGCGCCGGGCCGACTCGCCGCGGGTCAGGCGCTGGATGAGCGCGGGCATCATCACGTTCTCGAGCGCCGAGAACTCGGGCAGCAGGTGGTGGGACTGGAAGACGAAGCCGATGGTGCGGTTGCGAAACTCGGCGAGCTGCGCCTCGTCCATCGAGCTGACCTCGACCCCGTGGAAGCGGATGGTGCCCGCGGTCGGGTTGTCGAGCGTGCCGAGCACGTGCAGGAAGGTGCTCTTGCCGGTGCCCGAGGCCCCGGTCAACGAGAGCATCTCGCCCTCGTGGATGACCAGGTCGAGCCCGCGCAGCACCTCGATGCGCTTGCCGTCCATGTCGTAGGACTTGTGGAGATCGCGTATCTCGCAAAAGGCCAAGGTTGGGCTCCGTTTCGGTCGCCGCGGCGGTTCAGGCCGCGGCCCCTACTCGTTTCTCAGGCCGTCGACCGGCGGCAGGCGGCTGGCGCGGGTGGCCGGGTAGATGGTCGCCAGGTACGACAAGAGCACCGCGAGCCCCGCCACCGCGGCGAACTGCAGCGGGTCGATCTGCACCGGCAGCTTGTCGATGTAATAGACCTCGGCGTCGAGCCGGATGCCGAACACCTCGACGAACAGGCAGGTGAAGTACCCGAGCACCAGGCCGACCAGCGTGCCGATGACCCCGATGATGAGCCCCTCGAGCACGAAGACCTTCATCACGCTGGTGTCGGTGGCCCCCATCGACTTGAGGATGGCGATGTCCTTGCCCTTCTCGAGCACCATCATGATCAGCGTGGAGACGATGTTGAAGCAGGCCACCAGCACGATGAACCCTAAGATCACCGCCATCACCAGCTTCTCGAGCCGCAGGGCCGAGAAGAGGTTCTTGTTCATCTCGCCCCAGTCCTTGGTGCGGTACGGATAGCCGTCCAAGTCGCGCAGGACCGACCGGGTGATCTGGCGGGTGTTGTCGATGTCGCCGGTCTTCAGCTCGAGCCCGGTCACCGACCCCCCCAGGCCGAAGAAGCGCTGGGACTCGGTGAGCGAGGTGTAGGCGAACTTCGCGTCGTACTCGTACATCCCCGAGAAGAAGATGCCGGCGACGCGGAAGGGCCGGCTCTTGGGCATCGGGCCGGTGGGGCCGAGCTCGCCGCCGAGCGGGCTGATGACGTTGATGCGGTCACCGACCATCACCTTGAGCGAGTGCGCCAGCTCCTTGCCGAGCACGATGCCGGGCAGCCCCTTCTCCTCGCCCTTGGCCGGGGCCTTGGGCTTGAGGATGTCCTCCTCGGCGAGCGCCGGCGCCTCGGCCTGCCCCTGGTCCCTCTCGCCCGAAAGCTGCGAGGGCTCGAAGGCCCCCGAGGCGGGGTCGCCGATGCGGGTCGGGGAGATGCGAAAGCGGCTGCCGGGCGTGGTCGTCGGGATCTTCTCCGGCGCCTCGAGCCACCCGAGGTCGCCCTCCTTCAGGTTGGCCCGGAGGTTGGTCACCTGGTCGACCGTCGAGGGCTCGATGCCCTTGATCAGCGCGCCGCTCATGTTCTGGTCGGAGCTGACCATCACCTCGTTGAGGATGAACGGGGTGACGCCGGTGACCCCCTTGACCTTGCGCACCTGCTCGGCGGTCGTGGGCCACTCGGAGAAGTCGGTGCCGTACTTGAGCACCACCGCGTGGGCGTTGGTGCCGACGATCTTGTTCTTCAGGTCGAGCTCAAAGCCGCTCATCACCGAGAGCACCACGGTCAGGGCGACGACGCCGACCGCGACCCCGAGCACCGAGATGACCGTCATGATCATCGTCGGGGACTTCTTGCGCAGCCGCAGGTGGCTTCGGGCGACGAAGGCCTCGTAGCCAAAGCGCAGGTCGAGCCGCCCGCTGCCGGCGAAGAGGTAGCCGAGCGAGCCGCCGATGAAGGTGGCGGCCCAGACCCCTATCGCCGCGAGGACGACCCCGCCGATGGGGTTGCCGAGCAGGTTGGCCAGGTAGGCGATGTCGGCCAGGCCCGGGCGCATGAAGAGCCCGTAGGGCGACATCAGGGTGCGGCCGACGATGAGGCTCGCGCCGACGACGAAGAGCAGGCCGGTCGCGCCGGTCTCCCAGAAGCAGATCTTGCGGGCCTTCGCCGCGGCGACGAACCCGGCGAAGAGCGCGACGAGCAGCCCGAGCGTGCCAGCGACCACGAGCGCGCGCTCCGGGGCCAGCGACAGGCGCGAGGCGAGCAGCACCGTGCCCCCGCCGACAACCGCGCCGGCGACGATCTGGCCGACCAGCACGGCGAGCGCGGCGAGGAAGGAGAAGCGGCGCCTCTTGCGCTGCGCGCCGGCGGCCTGCGGCGCGGCGAGGGCCGCGGGGGCGGGCCGGGGCGGTTCCGGAGTGGTCTGGATCTTCGGCTGAGCGTCCAACGGATGGTTCCTTCCTTCGGCCCTCGACTACCCCTCGCGGCCCCAGCGAAAGCTACCCGGCCTGGTCGCCCCCGGGCGGCTTGCCGGCGGTCCCCTTGGGCACCGGGCGCAGCAGCGGGAAGAGGACTACGTCGCGGATGGAGGCCGAGTCGGTGAGGATCATCGCCAGGCGGTCGATGCCGATCCCCTCGCCGGCGGTCGGTGGCATGCCGTGCTCGAGGGCGCGCACGAAGTCCTCGTCGTAGGGCATCGCCTCCGCGTCCCCCTCGCGCGCGAGCTCGACCTGGCGCTCGAAGCGCTGGCGCTGGTCGAGCGGGTCGTTGAGCTCGGAGAAGGCGTTGGCCAGCTCCATGCCCGCGCAGAAGAGCTCGAAGCGGTCGGTCACCCGCGGGTCGCAGTCGCGCTTGCGCGCCAGCGGCGAGACCTCGATGGGAAAGTCGGTGACGAAGGCGGGCCTGTCCTTGGGCAGCTTCGGCTCGCCGACCGCCTCGAAGGCCCGCGCGATCATCTCGCCCGCGGTCGCCTTGGTCGCCGCGTGCTCGAGGATGGCGGTCAGCTCGCGGTCGGTCTCGCCCGCCGCGGCCTTCGCGATGGCCTCCTTGAGCCCCTTGCCGGCGAGCGTCTCCTCGCGCGAGAGGCCGAGCTGCTTGGCCACCTGGTCGACCATCGAGACGCGCGGGAACGGCGCGGTGAAGTCGATGGCCTGGCCCTGGAAGCTGACCGTGGTCGAGCCGGTCACCTCGCGCGCCAGCGTCTCGAGCATCCCCTCGGTCAGCCGCATCAGGTCCTCGTAGGTCGCGTAGGCCCAGTAGAACTCGATGGTGGTGAACTCGGGGTTGTGGCGCCGGTCGATGCCCTCGTTGCGCCAGATGCGGCCGATCTCGTAGACCCGGTCGAAGCCGCCGACGACGAGCCGCTTCAGGTGCAGCTCGGTGGCGATGCGCAGCTTCAGCTCGAGATCGAGCGCGTTGTGATGCGTCTGGAACGGCCGGGCCGCCGCGCCGCCGGCCTCCTCGGGCTTGTGGAGCGTCGGGGTCTCGACCTCGATGAAGCCGCGCTCGTCGAGGAAGCGCTGGATGCCGCGGACGATCTTGAAGCGCTTGACGAAGGTCTCCTTGACGCCCGGGGTGACGATCAGATCCAGGTAGCGCTGCCGGCAGCGGGTCTCGATGTCCGAGAGGCCGTGCCACTTCTCGGGCAGCGGGCGCAGCGACTTGGTGAGGAGCTGCAGCTCGCGGGCGAGGAGGGTCAGCTCGCCGGTCTTGGTGCGGGTGCAGGTGCCCTGGACGCGGATGATGTCGCCGAGGTCGGCGAGCTTGTAGAGCTCGAAGGCCTGGTCGCCGAGCACGTCCTTCTTCACCCAGACCTGCAGGTCGCCGTCGCGGTCGCGCAGCTTGAGGAAGGCCGCCTTGCCGAAGGTGCGGTTGGCGAGCACGCGGCCGGCCAGGGTGTAGGAGCCCGAGGCCTTCTCGACCTCTTCGCTGGTGGCCAGCGCGCCGAGCGCGGAGGTCACCTCGCCGGTGGTGTGCGGGACCTCGTAGCCGTTGCCGTAGGGGTTGACGCCCCGGCTGCGCAGCTCCTCGGCCTTCTTGAGGCGGGCGTTGAAGATCTCCTGCTCCTTGGAGAGCTCTTCGGTGGTCGTGACGGTCGGTTCGGTAGGCGCGGACATAAGGCTCGTGGAATCCTTCGGATTTGCGAAAGGTCTGTTCGAAAGGCCGCGGTAAGCTACCGACCGACCGCTGGAGCGTCAAGGAAGGTCACCGAGCCGACAGGCACACCAAAAAACCCTGAGTGAGCGGGGGCTTGCCCTTCGCTCCCGTCTCAACAGCCCAGGGGCCGAAGTTCAACCCGGAAACGGCCGGGCGCGCGAACAACGCGCGACGGACAGAAGGGAATCCGCGGACTTGGGCCGGGTCGGCGGGCGCCCGGGCCCCGGTCACCCAGAGCGTAGGCCGAGCTTGCGAGGCCGAAGTCGAAGGGGCGCCGCGCTCTTCGTCGCTCCTACTGCTGATCCGTGCCTCCTCCAGTTGGAGGACGCGTTCCTCCGGCGGATCCGCTCGCCAGAGGAGCGTCAGTACGATTTCCTATTGCTGATCCGTGCCTCCTGCAGTTGCAGGACGCGTTCTGACGGCTGATCGACGCCTCTTACACGCGCGAGGCCGCGTTCTCACCGCTGATCCTCGCCTTTTCCAATCGCAGGACGCGTTCTGACGGCTGATCGACGCCTCTTACACGCGCGAGGCCGCGTTCTCACCGCTGATCCTCGCCTCATCCAATCGCAGGACGCGTTCTTGCGGCTGATCGACGCCTCTTACAGGCAAAGCGCCGCGTTCTCACCGCTGCTCCTCGCCTCTTGCAGGCGCGAGACGCGTTCTTGCGGCTGATCGACGCCTCTTACAGGCAAAGGGCCGCGTTCTCACGGCTGATCGACGCCTCTTGCAATTGCAGGTCGCCTTCTCACCGCTGATCAACGCCTCCTGTAACTTGCAGGTCACCTTCTCACCGCTGATCAACGCCTCCTGCAACTTGCAGGTCGCGTTCTCACGGCTGATCGACGCCTCGCTGCAGTCGCGGGACGCGTTCCTTCGGCTGATCGACGTCTCCTCCAGTCGCAGGACGCGTCCTCACGGCTGATCGTCCGGTGTGGCGGGCGGGCGGGCATGCGCGCCAGAGTGTTTGAGAGCCGTCGCGAGGCCGCCCCAGAGGTCGAGAGCACGGATGGCAGCCCTCCTGCCTTGGCCACGTCGGTCTCTGCTCTTGGGATGGAAGCGGCCCTCCGGAGTGCCCAAAGTCATACGGAGGAGCGCAGCCGCGCGGCGACGGGCACGGGTGAGCAAACATCGACATCCGGGGAGTGGCGAGCGTGTGCTCGAGCGGTGACCGCCTCGTGAGCGGCGCAGACTACCGCGAGATCTTCGAGTGCTCCGCGACCGGCCTCGCGCTCATCTCGCCGGATGGAGAGGTCCTCGAGACCAACCCGGCGCTCCAGGAGTTGCTCGGCCGCTCTGCGGAGGAGCTTCGGCGGCTCGGGCTCCGGGCCGTGGTCCTCCCGGACGATGCAGCCGTCGACGAAGAGCAGGTCCGCGAAATCCTCGCCGGGGAGCGCGACGCCTACCGGACGGAAAAGCGCTTCCTACACGAGGACGGGCACGTGTTTTGGGGCCACGTCACGGTGAGCGCGGTGCGCCGGGCCGACGGCACGGTGCGGCTGCTGTCGGTGGCCATCGCCGACATCAGCAGCAGCACGGACCTCCGGGCGAGGCTGGCCGAGAGCCAGCGGCGCTACTTCGACCTCTTCGACAACGCCCTGGTCGCCATCTTCCGGATTCACGCCGAGACCAGCGAGCTGCTCGAGGCGAACCGGCGCGCCGCCGAGCTGATGGGCGTCACCGGCAAGGCCGGCTTGGTAGGCCTCAAGACGACCTCCTTCTACGCCCGCCCCGGGGATCGGGAGCGCATGCTCGGCGAGTTGACGCAGAACCGGGGCCTGCCGGTCGAGTTCGAGATTCCCCTGCGGCGGGTCGACGGCCGCGTCCTTTGGGTCCACGGCGTCGCCCGCCTCTCCTCCGACGGCACCGTGGTCGACGTCGTCGCCTTCGACGTGACCGAGCGGCGCCGGCTCGAGGAGGAGCGCGCCGCGTCGGAGAGGCGGCTTGGCATCATCCTCGAGACCATCCCCTCGGCGCTGCTGCTGCTCGACGAGCAAGGGACCGTCACTCTCGCAAACCGAGCGGCCGAAGAGGTGCTTGGGCGAAGCCGCGACGAGTTCATCGGCTGGCGCCTCGACGACCCGCGCTGGGGACTCGCGCTGCCCGACGGAGGCGCGCTGGCGCCCGAGGAGCGCCCGTTTGCCGCCGTGCGCAAGACGGGCAGGCCCCTCCATGGCCTCGGGCTGTCGATCGCCCGAAGTGACGGCGAGCGGCGAATCCTGCTGCTGAATGCGGCGCCGCTGCCGCCGCCGGTGGGCGGGGTCGTCATCTCGTTCACGGACGTGACCGCCGGCAAGAAGGCCATGGACGAGCTGCGTCTGCAGCAGCGGCGTCTCGACAACGTCATCGGCCTCAACCCCTTTGCCATCGCCATCTTCGACGTGGAGGGCCATTTTTTGCGGTGGAACCAGGCCTTCGCGAAGCTGTTCGCCGGGGAGCCGCCGTCGGACTACAGCGCGTTCTCAGACCCGGTGCTCGAGCGGGCGGGCGCGGTCGAGGACCTTCGGCGAGTGCTGCGGGGCGAGACGGTCGACAGGCCGGCCTGGTGGTACAACCCGCGCTGGGCCGACCCGCGCGCGCCCGACAAGCCGGTCTTCGTCCACACCATCACCTTCCCCGTCTTCGACTCCGAAGGGCGGGTCGAGCGGATCGCGGTGATGTACGAGGACGTCACCGAGAAAAAGCGCATGGAGGCCGCCCTGCTGCGCGCCAAGGAAGGCGCCGAGGCCGCCGACCGGGCCAAGACCGAGTTTCTCTCCATCGCCTCGCACGAGCTTCGGACCCCGCTGACGCCGCTGCGGCTGCTCGTGCAGCAGGGCCGGCGCAAGCTCGCGAGAGGCGTGCCGGTCACCGACTTGACCCTGGCGAAGATGGAGCGCCACATCGCCCGCCTCGTCGAGCTCGTCACCGGGCTGCTCGACGTCTCGCGGCTCACCCGCGGGCTGCTCACCCTCGACAGGCGAAGGGTCGATCTCCGGGAGCTCGTCGCCGAGGTGGTCGAGGACTTTCGTGCCGTGGCGCCGGATCGGCCGCTGCGTCTCGAAGCGCCTGGCGAACCCGCGATGGTCCTGGCCGATCCGACCCGCATCGAGCAGGTCCTCTCCAACCTCGTCGACAACGCCTTGAGGTACTCGCCTCCCGGCTCGCCGGTCGAGGTGAAGCTCGAGCTCGAGGACGACGGGGCGAGAGTGAGCGTGACCGACGCCGGTCCGGGGATCCGCGAGGATTTGCGCAACCGGCTCTTCAGCGGCGTGCTGGTCGGCGAATCGGGTCGCTCGCGGCAGCCGGGGCTCGGGATGGGCCTGTTCGTCGCCCGCAACCTGGTCGAGCTGCACGGGGGCACCCTCGGCTTCCGCTCGGTCCGCGGCGCGGGCAGCACCTTCTTCTTCACGCTGCCGCTCGCGAAAGCGCAGGCTGGAGCTTCAGCCCCGGGTCCCACGAGCAGCGCACCGATGTGAAAGCCCCGTCCCAACGGCGTCCACCACCGCTCGGTTCTTCGGCCGGCCTTCGTTGCTCCTCGGCGAGCCCGATGTGAAAGCCCCGTCCTTTTTTGGCGTCCACCACCGCTCGGTTCTTCGGCCGGCCTTCGTTCCTTCTCGGCGCGCCGGGCTGTGAAAGCCCCCTCCCCGTCGGCGCGGAGATCTCCGCGGCAAGCCCTCGGATCGCAGGCGTGCCGGCGGGGAGGGGGTTTGGGGACAGGGGGCGCGAGTTCAACTCGAAGTCGGACTGCTGGTACTCCGCGCGGACGAGGTCGAGCAGGAGACGGGCGCTCGCCTTGGGGAAGATCTGCGCCTGGATCGTTGCTCAGCGCGGCCCGGGCTTTCCTCGAGGTTGAGTGCCTCCCCCAACGCGACCTACCCCCAAG
>DHSB01000255.1:8095-19304 GCA_002408385.1 Myxococcales bacterium UBA5297 | reverse complement strand
GGGCGGCCGGCAGGCCCCAGTCGTCAGACTTCAGACCGCAGATTCTTGCCAATCTGGTCAAACTCTGCCGAGTAGGTCCCCAACCCCCCCCAAACCCCCTCCCTTTCGGCGCGCATTCGGCTTGGTTGCTCGCCGCGATCCCCTCAGCGCGCCGACAGGGAGGGGGCTTTCACCTCGGGCGCAACGCCAACCGGTAGGCCGGCCGGGAGGCGTCTTTCACCGGCCGCGCGCGGGCAGACAGGGGGACCGGGCACCGGGCTTCGTCGCGAGCCCTCAGCCCCTCACTGCAGCAAGAGGACGATCAGCGCGGCGGCGGCAATGGCGACCAGGACGACCGGAACCGCGACCTCGGCCGGCATGCTGACGTGCTCGAAGAAGCGCCCGCCCTGCAGGCCGAAGAGGTGCCGGCGGCGCCTGCGCACCCGCTTCATCACCTGCGCGGCGAGCTCGGCAGGGGCCCTCTCTCGCTCGAGCGAGCGCACCAGAGTCACCGTCCTGGCGTAGCGCTCGAGCTCGTGCTGGCAGTCGGCGCACGCGTCGAGGTGGCTGCGGAGGGCCTGTTCCTCGGCCGGCGCGAGCTGCTCGTCGACGAGCTGGCCGAAGAGCGCCTGGGCCCGGTCATGGTCGAGGCTGGGGGCCGCAAAGTTCACCGCTCACTCCTTTTCGAGCTGCGCCACGAGGCGTGCCAGCGAGGCGCGCGCCCGGTGCAGTCGGCTCTTCACCGTGCCCTCGGGCTGCTCGGTGATGTCGGCAATCTCATGGTAGGAGAGCCCCTCGATGTCCCGCAACACGAGCAGCAGACGGTGCTCCTCGTCGAGCAGGGCGATCCCCCGGCGGACGAGGGCGCGCAGCTCGCGCTCGGCGAGGTTCTCGTCGGGGCGCCGGCTGGGCGCGCAGGCCTCGAGCACACCCTCCGGGACGTTCGAGATCTCGGTCGAGCGGTGGCGGTGGCGCCGCTGGAGGTACTTGAGCCGGTTGAGACAGTGGTTCTTGGCGACCCGGAAGATCCAGGTCGACAGCCGGCTCTCCCCGCGGAAGCGCGCGACCGAGGCGTGGATGGAGGCGAAGACCTCCTGCGAAAGATCGAGCGCCTCTTCGCGATCGCCGAGCATCCGCACGAGCAGGTCGTAGACCCGGTCCTGGTGCTCGCGGACAAGCTCGACGAAGGCCCGCTCATCGCCGCGCCGTAACCGGCGAAGGAGCTGCCTCTCGCGCCACAGCTCGGCCGACTCGGGTGCCGACGCGGGCGGCGCGTCGGAATCCTTCCTGTCGAGCGGTGCGGACAGGCTGGAGCAAGCGGCGCCCGCGACCTCTTCGAATGCCTCGGCCATCTCCTCCCTCGCGCAGTTGGTTCCTATTGACCGCGTGAGCGGCAGAAAAGTTTTGAGGGAGTTGGGAGCCGTTGTGAGTCGTGAGTTGGGAGTTGGGACTCAGAGGCTGACCGGGCGTGGAGGCGGATGGCGATGCGCCCGGCTTGGTTTCGCCGTTCGGTAGGGGCGCACAGCGGTGCGCCCGGCCAGAAATCGGGCACGATCTCTTCTTCCGGGCGCAGCCAAGTGCTGAAGAGGCCTCGCAGGTCCTTCCTTGATGCGGTTCGGTTTCCGCTCACCCTGAGCATCGCACCGGGAGCTCGCCCGGCTGCGTCTCGTAAACGAACAGCGGACTGGACCTTCTCAACCTCGCTTCTGCTCCTCTTCTTCATGCGCGCACGCAGGCCGCCGAGACGGCGGCGCGCCCCGCCTCGCGCGACACGCGCAGGCGATTTCGGGACACCGCTGGAGCAGAACCGCTGACGCCTACTTGGCGGCTGCAGGCTCTGGCGGGCGCGCCTCGAAGCCCCAGGAGTCCAGGTACAGGTCGACCAGCGCGTCCTCGTGGTACCAGTGGTCGGCCATCGGCTGAAATCCGGTCCCCGGATCGGCGTGGCGGATCTCCAGCTTGATGCTCTTCGGGCCCACGTCCTCGACGAACGCCCTCACCTTGCACCGGCCGGTCACCCCGTCGCTCAGGGGATTGCCCTGCAGGCAGAGCTGGTCGTCGACGGCGAGCCGGCGCACGAAGTTGATGGCGTCGAAGCGGATCTGCTCGCACTCCTTCTCGCGGTTGGGCTCGACGAGCCTCGGGCAGCGGTTGGAGATGGGCCCGACGCGCGCGGGCCTGCGGCCGCCGTCCTGGTTGTGCGGCATGGGGACCAGCGCCGCCGGCGCGAGACAGCCGCCGAGGACGAGGGCGAACAAGGCCACAATCCGTGTCATCGGTTACTCCGGCCGGTTCGGGTTGCGTACGCCTAGCAGCCAGGCGCTGATGAAATCGTCGAGCTCGCCGTCGAGCACCGCGTCGACCTGGCCCTTCTCCACGCCGGTGCGGTGGTCCTTGACCAGACGGTAGGGCGCAAGGACATAGGATCGGATCTGCGAGCCGAAGGCGATGTCCATCTTCTGCGACTCGAGCCTGTCGCGCTCGGCCTCGCGCTTCTTCGCCTCCATCTCGTAGAGGCGCGAGCGCAGGATCTTGAAGGCGACGTCGCGGTTGCGGCTCTGGCTGCGCTCGGTCTGCACGGTGACGATGATGTTGGTCGGCAGGTGGCGTAGCTGGATGGTGCTGGAGGTCTTGTTCACCTTCTGGCCGCCGGCGCCCGACCCGCGGATGGCCTTCATCTCGACGTCCTTCTCCGGGATGTCGATCTCGATGCTGTCGTCGATCTGCGGGTAGACGTAGACCGAGGCGAAGCTCGTCTGCCTGCGCGCGTTGGCGTCGAAGGGGCTGATACGCACCAGGCGGTGCACGCCGTTCTCGGCCTTCAGATAGCCGTAGGCGAACTCGCCCTCGATCTGGATGGAGACGTTCTTGACGCCCGCTTCCTCGCCGGGGACGTAGTCGTTGATCTCGACCTTCCAGCCCCTCTGCTCGCAGTAGCGGGTGTACATGCGCAGCAGCATCGCGGCCCAGTCCATCGACTCGGTGCCGCCCGCGCCCGCGTTGATGTCGAGGAAGGCCGAGGCGCGGTCGTTCTCGCCCGAGAGCATGCGGGCGAACTCCATCGCCTCGACGCTCTTCTCGACCTCGTCGAGCGCCGCGGCGACCGAGGCGAGCTCGGACTCGTCGCCCGCCTCCTCGGCGAGCTCGCGCAACACCTCGGCGTCCTCGAGCCCCTTGGCGGCGCGCTCGAACTCGGCGACGCGCGCCTCGGCGCCCGCCTTCTCCTTGAGGATGGCCTGGGCCTTCTGGTTGTCGTCCCAGAAGTCGGGAACCTGGACTATCGACTCGATCTCCGACAGGCGGGCCTTCCTGCCGGCGATGTCAAAGATGCCCCCGGAGGACGGAGAGCCTCTCGTTCAACGTCTCGATTCTTTCGGTCAGATCAGCCATGACTCTCCAGCGAGCGCCCTTGGCCCCCCTCGGGCAGATGAAATGAGGTGGCGCACCTTGAGAAAACAGCCCGCGGCACCGCGGGCTTTCCTCGTTTGGACGCGGCGTGCGTGCGCCGAACGGCTACTTGTCGAACCAGCGCTTCTCGACCTCCTCGGCCTCCTCGCTGCGCTTGGGCGTCAAGGCGACCGCGCCCGCGGCCTCCTCGGCGCTGACCGGCTCGTTGACGAGGGCCTGCGTCGAATCGCCCGCGTCGGCCGCCAGGGCAACGGCCTGCGCGGGGCTCGGCTCGGCGACCTTCTCGCCGGCAGGCTGCGTCTCTGCCGGCTCCTGCGATGGCTGGGCCTGCGGCTGCACAGCCTCTTGAGAGCCTGCAGCCGTCGCGAGCCACGCCCCGATGGCCTCGCGCGCAATGCCGCCGACCGGCCTGCCGGTCTGCGTCGCGGCGGCGTTGAGGGCCTCGGACATCTCGGGCGAGATGCGCAGGGCGAGCAGGCGCGCCTGAGCGAGCGCCTTCGTCAGCGCCTCGAGGGCGCTGCTCGGCCGGGCGATCTGGTAGTCGCCCGAGTCCATCATCGCCTTGATCTTGGCGACGAGGTCGTCGCGGTTGAGCCAGGCGTCGTCCAGCCAAATGCACTCGGAGTCAAGGTCGATCTCGAAGCGATCCATGGTTTCTCCAACCCCAGACAAGAAGGATGAGCAAGCGGCTCAAACCTCGCCTTCTCATCCCAGGCCTGTCAAGTAGCGGAAAAGGCCGGAGGCATTCGCAAGCTCGCGCTCCTGTATTGGCAGCAGGAGGGCCGAGCGGCCGGACGGAATGAGCGAGTCAAACACGAGGGTCGTACCACGTCGACCAAGGCTCCGAGCGCCCGGCTGCATCTGGCTGAACGAACAGCGGACTGGACGCTGAAAGCACGCGCAAGCAAGTGGAAGTGCCCTCTCCCGCGCCTCACAGCCCGGGCTTCGCCCGGAGCCCAAGCGAACCGGTCGCAGAGTGGTAGGGGCGCATCGCAATGCGCTTCGTCGAGGAATTGGGCAGAAGCGCGGCCGACTCGAAGCTCCCAGCCGGCCGGCACGAAGGCCGGCCCACCGAAAGTCGTGCTCCCGCGCGACGAATCTCAAGGTTGGTAGTTCGGGGAGAGCGGAACCGGACGGGGTCGAAGAAGGATTCTTCGACCGCTCTTCAGGCGCGGTGCGCTCCGGTCTCGACCGGCTCAGAGACAGACCCGCAGCCCTGTCCCCTCGAGCGGCGTGCACACGGTATCGCCCGGGCACTGGCTGCCTTCGAGCGTGCAGTCGGGCTTGCACACCGTGCTTCCCGCGATCTCCACGCAGAGGTCGCCGTTGCCGCAGTGGAGGTCCTGCGCCGGGTCGCAGACCTCGCAGCTCGAGGCGAGCTCGCCCTCACCACAACTGCCGACCGGCTCGGCACAGAAGCCGATGCCCCCGGTCACGAAGACGCACGTCTCTCCACCGCAGTCGACGCTCTCCTCGCAACGCTTGTGGCAGTAGCCCCAGGTCACGTCGGGCAGCCGCACGCACAGCTCGCCCTGTCCGCAGAACTCGAGGCGCGTGTGGTCGCATCGCTCGACCGGCACGACGCAGAAGCCCACGCCCGCGACCGCGAAGGGATCGGCGCACGACTGCCCTGCGGGACAGCCTCCGGCGCTGCCCCCGCAGTTGGCGAAGCAGCGGCCTGCAGTCTGGCCGGAGGACGGGGTGATGCAGGAGAGGCCCGACCCGCACACGGTGAGCGAGGCGATGTCGCAGGTCTCGCCGACCGCGACCCGCTTGCCACAGAACCCCTGAGCCGAGCTGCCGGGGCGCGCGAAGCACTCCCGCTCCTCGCCGCAGACCGCGACGTTCTTGGCCGTGCACCCGCGCGAGCAGCGCGCGCCCCCTGAGCCGACGGCCCCGCACTCGAGCCCTTCGCGGCAGAGCCCTTCGACGATTCCGCCGTCGCCCGGCAGCTCACCACACAGCTCCCCCTCGACGAGCGCGAGTACGCACTCGCCCGAGCCGTGGTCGCAGGTCTGA
Source organism: Myxococcales bacterium UBA5297 (assembly GCA_002408385.1). Classification (GTDB taxonomy): domain Bacteria; phylum Myxococcota; class Myxococcia; order Myxococcales; family UBA5297; genus UBA10939. The sequence goes on along the minus strand of DHSB01000255.1, from coordinate 13,898 downwards.
TCGATCGCGCACGGCGGACAGGCTGCGCCCGCGTCGCCACCACCGAGGCCGCCTGGCCTGTCGCCGCCGCCGCAGGCCCATACCAAGGCGACGGCCAACGTCGCTGCACTCGAGAATCGCGTCGTGAACATGGTCGGAAATACTAGCGCGGCGGGGGTCGGCCGCGGCAGTGGAGGCCCGCAAGTAAGTGGCCCCCGCCTGGCGAGCCAGACGGGGGCCGAGCTACTGAGCTGCTACCTTGCGACTACTCCGGCGAGCAGACGCCGAGCGGAGAGACCGCCGGATCCACGTCGCTGTCGATGAAGAGGCACTGCTGGTCGGTCGCGGTGGTCGCGCAGCGCTGATTCTCGCCGCACGAACCGCAGGAGCCGCCGCAGCCGTCGTCGCCGCAGCTCTTGAAGCGGCAGTCGGGCACGCAGGTGGAGCAGGTGCCGGTGTTGCCGCAGACCTTGCCCTCCGGGCAGCCGCAGAACCCGCCGCAGCCGTCGGGATAGAACAGGTCCTCGATCGAGTCGGCCCCTTCGAGGGCCTCGAAGTCGATGCAGTTGATGCCATCGCAGGTCGGCGTGCAGCAGGTGCCGGCGTTGCAGACCTCGCCCGCATCGCAGCCGCAGGTGCCGCCGCAGCCGTCGTCGCCGCCGCAGCCGGTGCAGGTCGGGGTGCAGGTCTCGCAGCTACCCTCTTCGCAGGCCTGGCCTTCCGGGCAGCCACAGGTGCCGCCACAGCCGTCGTCGACGCCGCAGCCGTCGCAGGACGGGGTGCAGCAGGTGCCGGCGTTGCAGACCTCGCCCGCATCGCAGCCGCAGGTCCCGCCGCAGCCGTCGGCGCCGCCGCAGCCCGCGCTGCAGTTCGGGGTGCAGGCGACGCAGGAGGCGCCGGCGCAGCCCGCGCAGTCGTCAAGGAAGTTGCACTGCAGGTGGTTGCACCAGCCGAGGCAGCGGTTGTCGGTGCCAGCCTCGTTCACCGCGAGGCAGATCAGGCGGTCGGCGCACTCGCTGCGGTAGTCGAGGCTGCCCGCCGGAGTCGGCGTGCAGCTCTCGCCCACGCCCGGGGCGTCCGGGATGATGGCGTTGCAGTAGCCCTGCTCGTCGAGGTTGGGGCCGAACCAGCAACCCTGGTCGTTGCCGAGCGCGTCTTCCGAGCACTGCTCGTCGGTAAACGGGTTGCAGCCCTCGAAGCAGAAGCCGATGCGGGCCTCGCGCTGCCAGCTCGGGTTCTTGCTGTTGACGCCCGAGACGTCCAGGCAGAAGTCGCTGCCGTCGGGGGCCGCGTCGCAGCCGGCCACCGGGCTCGGGTTGGGGCCCGCGTTGCACATCTCGTAGCAGACTCCGACCTGCTTGCCTTCGACGGTCGAGGGCATCACGCCCGAGCAGAGCTGGTTGATCCGGCACATCTCACCGAGGTTGCTGCGGCCGGCGTCCGGATCGCATGCGCCGTGCGAGGGGGCGGTGCCCGCCTGGAAGCACAGGCCGACGTCCATCAACTGACCGGCGCTACCGTAGGTGCTCAGCGGGACACAGGTGCCGGTCCAGGTGGTCGGGTCCGCGGTCTCGCCGGGCATCAGGGTCGGGCAGGGCTTGAAGTAGGCGGCGCGCGCGGCGTTGCCCTCGGCCCAAGGAGCGGCGCAGAGGTTGAAGTAGCAGTGGTTGGCGTACGGGTCGCCGTTGTCCGGGTAGCAGAGGTCGGTGAGGTCGCTGCAGTCGGCCGTGGTCTCGCACGGCTCCATGCACCAGCCGCCGCTGCCGTCGTCGATGCAGTCGAGGCCTTCCTCACAGCCGATGCTGGGCAGGCAGGTGTCGTAGACGCCCGGCAGCTTGCATTTCGAGGCCGCGGGACGGTCCTTGTTGTAATCGCACACCTTGCCGTAAACCTCGCAGGTGTCCGGCAAGTCCTGGCCGTTCTTGGTGCGGGCGGGCAGACAGGTGCAGGTGGTGGTGTTCGGGTTCATCGTCGAGGGGTTGAAGCAGCCCTGGCCGAACTCGCACTGGTTGCTGCCGCAGGAGAGCGGCTCGCACTGCGCGGTCTCCTCGTTGCAGGCCTCCCAGGTGTCCATGCAGCCGGCCGGCGGGTTGCAGATGGCCTTGCAGAGAGCCGGGGTCTGGGTCAGGTCGCAGCGCTGGCCGGCGGGGCAGGCAGGATCACACACGCACGCGGGCGGGTTCTGCGTCTCGTCGCAGACCGTGCCGAGCGCGCAGCCCGGGTGACAGGGCACCGGGTCCTTGCAGGTCCAGCTCGCCGTGTCGCAGGTCTGATTGCCCGTGCAGGCCGGCGCGCAGGCGACCTGCTTGCAGCGCGGCGGGTTGACGTTCTTGTTGCAGGTGAAACCCTCGCCGCAGGCCGGGTCGCACTCCGGAGCCGCCTTGTTCACGCAAACAGGAGGATCCTGCGCGGTGTCGCAGGTCTGGTTCGCGTTGCACGCGGGCTCGCAGACCTTCGGATCGTTCTTGCCGTCGTCGTTGTCGTCCGGACAGCCCGTCAGCGCCAAGGTGAGCGCGGCGAAGGCGGCCATCGCCAGCTTGCTTCGAATCATGTGTGGGACTCCCTCGTTACATGTTTGCTACGGTTTGTCAGGCTCCCGTGCTCCCGGCAGCACGGTGTCCGTTTCCCGAAATCAACGCATGCTAGACGTCTGCCGACTCGCCTGTCAACGGCCCGGCCGCGCAGCGAATGGGCCGACCGGACCCGGCGAATGCAAGCGGCGTACAGCCCGGGCTTTTTCATCCTTTGTCGCGGGGTTGCAGCCGGACCCGCCGCCAGCGGGCCGATAGCTTCGCCCCGGCGTTAGGAATCGGAGCGCCGAAAAACTGGCAGGCTCGAAGCGAGAAACGCCCGCTCGGCCTGAGGCCGAGCGGGCGTTTCAAACAACGACCAAGCGGGCGCAAAGCCTACTGGCAGACGCCGATCGGATCGCCCGGGTTGGCGCCGCAGGTGGTGCCCCCGGCGCAGGCAGGCCCGACGCTGCCGTTCGGGTCGCAGAAGGCGTAGCACTGCCCCTGCGTCGCCCCCTGCTGTCCGAGGCAGGTCGCGCCCGGCACGCAGCTCTCGCGCATGTCATCCGGGTCGAGAGGGCAGGTCGCCCCGACCGCGCTTCCCGGCGAGGCGTGCGGCCAGCACAGCCCGTCGGTGGTCGTCTCCGAGGCCGGGGAGCAGCCCTCGGGCTGGCCGAGGCCGTTGGTGGGGCAGGTGTTGGTCGCGAGCACGTCGCAGTCGCGGAAGCAGACGCCGAGGTCCGCGCTCGGGTTGGCCTGCGTGACGTCGAGGCAAGTGAAGCCACCCGCGCAGTTCTTGACGGGGTTGGGGTTCGTCGAGCTGTTGCACAGCGGCAAGCAGGTGCCCTGGGAGGCGGCGGGGTTGGTCGGGTTGGGGAACCAACCGAGGCACAGCTCGCCCACCGGGCACAGCTCGCTGGCGTTGGAGCGGGTCGCATCGGGATCGCATCCGGCCAGGGCCCCGGCCGCCGTGCCGGACGCCTGGACGCAGACGCCGACGACCCCACCGGCGCCATCGCCGAAGGGCACGCAGGTGCCGTCACCAGCGGCGCTGGAGTCGCACGCCTGGTAGTACTCCGAGGGGATCGGAATACCCTGGGAGTTCTCCGCGCAGAAGTTGTACCAGCAGAAGTTGCCGATGCCCTGGGCCGGGAAGCAGGTCGTCATCGGATCGTCGCAGCTACTCGGGTCCGAGCACTCCGCGGCGCAGACGCCGCCACCGCCCTGGAGCGGCACGCAGATGAAGTCGGTCGCACAACCGGCGCCCTCGGGGTCGCAGTCCTCCCACGCCTCGGGCATCCGGCAGGAGGCCGGGGCCGGATTGTCGAGGTCCATGTCGCAGGCCAAGCCGTAGGCGGCGCAGGTGTCGGGCCTCGACTGCGTGGCGGGCAGGCAGGTGCAGACGGTGGCGCCGCTGCTCGAGCCGGTCACCGGGTTGTAGCAGCCCTGGCCCTGCGCGCAGGTGCTCGGATCACAGGCGCCGGAGGCCTCGCAGACGTGCGTCGTGGTGTTGCAGGACTGGCCTGACGGGCAGGTGCCGTAGCAGGTGCCGGTGCAGCCGTCGGAGTCGCCGCAGGCCTTGCCCGAGCAGCTCGGCGTGCAGGTGCCGGTCTGGCAGGTGAAGCTCGCGTTGCAGAACTGGCCCGACGGGCAGGTCCCGCTGCACTTGCCGCCGCAGCCGTTGGCGTCGCCGCAGGCCTTGCCCGCGCAGTCCGGGGTGCAGGTAGTGGACTTGCACTGCCAGCTCGTCGAGTCGCAGGTCTGACCGCTCGGACAAGCAGTGCACTTGCCGCCGCAGCCGTCGCTGTCGCCGCAGTAGCGGTTCGCACAGTTCGGCGTACACACATTGGGCACGCACTGCAGGCCGTCGCAGTGGGTGTCGGCCGGGCAGCACTGCCCATTGCACATCTCGCCCTCGCAGGTCGTGCCCGCGTCCTTCTTTCCGGCGTCGACCTTGGTCCCCGCGTCGGTGGTCTCTTCCTCGCCCCCGCCGCACCCGTAAACTGAGAGTGCCAAGCTCAGCGCCAAGCCAATCCGCAAGAGGTGTTTCATTTCGTCTTCCTTTTTGTGGTTGAAAGCTTCGCCCTCCGGCCAGAGCCCGAGGTAAGACGGCCGCGGATGGTAGCACAGCGACCTACCACGGGAGCAAGCCCGCCCACGGACGAGCAGCGTCCGAACCGGACAGGCCGGACCCGGGCCTTGGGGGTTGGCCGATTCGACTCCCCGGCTTCGAGCCTGCTTTCCGCAGGGGCGCGGACCGCCGACGGCGCCTCGGCTTCGCTCGGGCAAGAGCGGGGCAGACCACTCGTCAGAGGCGCAGCCCCGCTAATACATCGCCTTCAGGCCCAGCGAGACGCCCATGTAGTCCTCGAGACTGCGTCCGAACTCCGGATGCTCGCCCTCGTAATTGACGTAGCGGTCGCCAAAATGCGCGAACTCGAAGAACGCGCCGAGCCCCAGGTGCCACTCGGGATGCCCGAGATCGGAGGTGAGGCCGACCGCGCCCGAGAAGCCGCCGCCCGAAGCGTTGGCGCCGTAGCGGGCGATCTCCTTCTCACCCGGCGAGGCGACCGGGACGAGCGAGCCTCGCGCCTCGATCCTCAAGAAGCGCTGCACCGGCAAGGCGGCGTCGAGGGTCGCGAAGAAGCCGCCACGGTCGCTCTCGGGGACTATCGGGTTCTCGTCGATGGAGAACTTGTAGGCGGTGTACCCGGCGCGCAGCCCAATCCAGCCGCTGCCGACCTCGCCGAGGCCGAAGTAGTAGCGATAGATCGCCTCGAACCAGTAGCGGTTCTGGCTGGAGGCGGCATCGACCGGCTCGCCGGTTGACGGGTCCGGGTAGGCGGTGGCGATGGAGGGGCTGAAGTTGGCGCCGCCGCCCAGGCCGAGGCCCCGCACCCCCGCGGTCGAATTGCGCGCCAGCGGGAAGAGGTCGACCTTGAGCAGGACACCACCGTAAGGCGCATCGGTCGTGTAGCGCAGCGGCGCGCTGCCCGCGGTCGGCGGCGAGGCCTGCTCGCAGTCATCGACCTCCGGGCACCAGCGGTACTTGCGCCAGGTGAGCGTGAAGCTGAGCGAAAAGTCGACGATAGGCGGGCCGACCGCCGGGCCCGAGCGCTCCCGCGCGCGAGGCTCGGGCTCGCCGTAGCGCGGCTCGTCGTCCGGAAACGGCACCACCTCGACCTCGCTGCTGCGGCGGCGGCTGGGCTCGTCGCTCACGTCCAGGCCCAGGCCGACAGGCTTGGGCTGCTCAGGCTCGCTGCGCGCCTCGACCTCGCGATAGCCTCTGTCGGGCTCGGGCTCGGGCTCGGGCT
>DHSB01000255.1:7277-7930 GCA_002408385.1 Myxococcales bacterium UBA5297 | reverse complement strand
CGCCCGCCGGCGGCCGCGGCGATGGCCGCGGCGAACCGCGAGGCGAGGTCGCGCGACAAGCTGCCGCCCTCGAGCTCGACCTCCTTCGACCAAAGCTCGCGCCCGGAGCCGCCGACGATGGTCACCACCAGCCAGTAGATCCGGCCGGCGCGGCGCACCGAGCCGGTCACCGCGACGGTGGCCCCGGCGTCCTTGGCAAGCTTGCCGAGCACCGAAGACTTGAGCAGCGCGCGGCCGCCCACGCGCCGGGACTTGCCGAGCCTCTCGACCTGGGCGAAGGGCAGCAAGTCGACCTGGCCGTCGTCCTGAAGCGCGCGCACCAGTCGGTTGCGGGCCTTCGCCGCGTGGCCCCGACGACCGACCTCGGTGAAGTCGGCGACGGTGACGACGGGGCGCGCAAGCGCCTCGGAGGAACCGAAGAGGACGAGCAGCCCGACGGCGGCGGTCAGGCAGCGCGCCGACTTGATGAGACGATTCTTGGAAGCAGGAGTGCGCATCGTTGTCGGCCTCGCATGTAAGCGGTCGAAACTAGCGGAAGCTGGCAGTGGCAACAAGACCACGCTCGGCAAGCCTACGAGATCTTTCGGAACCTCCCCGGTGTCGGCCTGCGCCAAGCCATACCCGAGCGCCGCCTCCCGAGGAACGCGGGAGGC
>DHSB01000255.1:1622-7135 GCA_002408385.1 Myxococcales bacterium UBA5297 | reverse complement strand
GCCTCCCGAGGAACGCGGGAGGCGGGGGCAATGGGCTCGCCTTCGACAGCACGGCCTCGGCCTGCTCTCCAAACTAAAGGTCACAGCCGGCCAAGGGATCGGTAACGAGCTCGGGCTGCCCGGTTATCGCTCGAAGCGCTCTTCGCCACCTCCTCAGGGCAGCGCGCTCACCTCGAGCGACCCGAGCGAGGTGATCCGCGCGATCTGCGGCCCGGTCGGCGAGACCGCACAGCGCACCGAATCACCGAGCGAGGCGGAGCGCCCGTCCTTGGTCACCACCAGCAGCTCGGGGATCTCGCCGAGGTACTGCATCACCGCCACCCCGCTGCCGTCGTTGAGCGGTTGCATGTCGATCGCCCGCTCGGTGGTGCGGGTCCTCTTGCCGGTCACCGGATCGAAAAGATCGATGGGGCGCCCCACGCTCTGCGCATCCGAGGGCTCGCCGGTGCAGACGACCAGCGCGCCGGCGGGCGCGACGATGCAGCAGCCCGAGCACCTGAGCTCGCCGAGCGCCTGGCGCTCGCTGGTAAAGGCGTTGACCGCCACGAGCGAGGCCATCCCCTCCCCTTCGCCCTTCTCGGCGACGACGACATAGCGGCCGTCGCCGGTGAACCCGTGGTCGATCTCGGCGAGCCCGACGCTGGTGCCGAACAGCGGGCGCACCGGCGGGACCGCGAAGACGCCGTAGTCGTTGTCGCGCTCGTCCTGGCGCGAGGGCCCGATGAACAGCCGCGCCGTGCCGAGCGCCTTCGACTCGACGACCAGCCGCGCGAGCGTCTCGCCGTCGAAGGAGAGCTCGGCCGAGATCGCCTGGGCGCCGCGGACGAGCGCGGCGGTGTCCATGCGCTGGACGTAGGCCGCCTCGGGCGAAAAGCCCATGCGCAGGGCGAAGGCCCCGCTGCGACTGAAGGCAAAGCCGTAGCCCTGGCCCAGCGGCAGATCGAGCCCGCGGTTGGCGCGGTAGACGTGGATCACCCCGCTCTTCGCCTCCTGCCAGACGAGCGAGGTGCCGTCGGGGCTGGGGTAGACGCACCCCGCCAGCGAGACTCCGGCACATTCGGCCGGCAGGCGCCCGATGTCGAGCAGCTCGCCGTCGAAGGTGCGCAACCACAGCTCGACCTGCCCGTCGACCACGCGCGGATAGGCGACGCCGAACGAGGTGAGGACCACCGTCCCGATGGCTTCGCCCGGGTCGCCCGCGCCCAGGGTGATGGCCGGGATGAGCGCCTCCTCGACCTCGCCGGGGCCGAGCCGGTAGACGGCGACGCCGGTCTGGTCCGCCTTGGGCCGGACGTAGACGAGCTCGCGACCATCGGGCGTGTAGGCCGCGTCGATCACCCCGTAGGCGACCTTGCCCGCGCGCTCCTCGCCGAGCTCGTCGAACCTCCACTGATGCAGCTCGAAGAGGTCCACCTCGCCCTGCGGCTCGGGGCGCAACAACGCGGCGAGCCGGCCGCCGTCGGGCGCCATGCGCACGCAGTCGAGCGCGTAGGTCGTCGAGCCTGTGCAGTGCTCGGTGGTGAGCCGGCGCGGGTCGTCGGTCGGCGGCGAGGCGACGTAGAGGCCATCGGTCGCCTCGAGCACCAGCGCGCGCCCGTCCGGCGTGTAGCTGAGGTCGGTAAAGAAGGTGGTGAGCGCCGTCCCATCGCCGCAGCGACAGGCGCCGAGCGCCAGCAGGAGGGCCAAGGACCACCGGCTCTTTGCGCGCGCGTGCATCCTCATCCCCCCGCTCACCACACCCGGGTCTGCAGGCGGATGGGCAGCTCGAGCTCGGCGGCGGCCACACCGGAAAAAACCCACAGCTTGAGCTTCTCGCAGAGACAGTCGTAGAGCGGCCCGTTCTTCTCCGAGCCGGAGACGCTCGCCTCGGCGACGCTGCCCAGGGCATCGAGGCGCAGGCTCGCCTTGGCCTCTATCGGCGCTTCGGCCTCGCGCTCGCCTGCCCACTCCTCGAGGCAGACCGAAAGCTCGGGCGCGCGGGCCGCGGCCACGCGGGCAATCGCCTCCTCGCCCCCACCCGCGGGCAGCGGCGCGACGCCCTCGAGCTTCGAGAGGAGCTCCGCGCACCCCTCGCTCAGCTCAGGATGCGCGCCCGCCGCCTTCGACAGGCCAGCGCAGGAGCGCAGGTAGGCTGCCGCCGTCCAGCGCAGCCGGGAGACGGTCAGCTCGACCTGAACGCGCCAGGGCCGGGCGACCTCGCCCACCGCCGCCTCGGGATCGGGAGCCGCGGCGAGCTCGTCGGAGAGCCGGGCGTGCGCATACCCGAGCAGCAGCCTCGCCCCCAGCCGCGAGGCGAGGTCACCCTCGTGTAGCAGAGCGCGCGACGAGCCGCGCATCGCCTCGGCGAGCCCGAGCCGACGGCGCACGGCCTCGACCTGCAGCCGGCCGCCGGGCGCGATCTTGAGCTTCTCGCCCCCGGTCACCGAGGCGGCTAGGCTCGCGAGCGGCGCCGGCGGCTCGCGCAGCAGCTTCTCGACCGCCCGCGGGGCGTCGCTGGGCGCGGCCGCCGGGGCCGCCAACAGCGTCGCCAGCACGAGCAGCCGCACCATCTGCGCGCTACTCCTCTTCCATGAACGGCTGGACCGCCTGCGCTATCGCCAGCTCCTGGCGGGTCTGCGACAGCTCGGCGTTGGTCGCCCGCAGGCGGTCGGAGATCACCTGCACGAAGCTCCAGAGCAGCTTGACCGCGAGCACCGCCTCCTTGCGCATCAGGTTCATCAGCTCGGCGCGGGTGACGATCATGACCCGGGTCGGCTCGACCGCCCGCACGGTCGCCGAGCGCGGCGCGTTGTCGATGAGCCCCATCTCGCCGAAGTGGCCCCCAGCCCTCAGCTCGGCTATCTCCACGCCGGCCTTCTCGATGGCCACCCTGCCGCGCACGACGATGTAGAGATCGTCGCCCGGCTGCCCCTCGACGACGATCTCCCGGCCGCCCGGGTAGGTGCGCGTCGCGGCGATGGCGAGGACCGCGGTCTGCTCCTTGTAGGTCAGGTGCCGGAACAGCGGGATCTTGCGCAGCGCGTCCATCTTCGCCGCGGCCTCGGAGGTGACCTCGGCGCTCGGCTCGCCGCCGATGCCCACGCAGATGGCGGTGATGTTGTCCTTGCCGCCGCGGGCGTTGGCCAGGTCGATGAGCTTCTTGGGCAACACGTCCCAGGGCGCGGCGCCCAGCAGCATCGCGGTCTCATCGTCCTGCAGATAGCCGTGCATGCCGTCCGAGCAGAGCATGAACAGGTCGCCCGGCAAGAGGTCGACGAGCAGCGTGTCGACCTGGACCGACTCCTGGATGCCGACCGCGCGGGTGATCACGTTGCGATAGGGGCTCTTGAGGGCCTCCTCTTTGGTGATGGTGCCCGCCTTGAGCTGCGCGGCGATGAGGGTGTGGTCCTCGGTCAGCCGATGGGCCTGGCCCTGGCGCAAGAGGTAGGCGCGGCTGTCGCCGACGTGCCCGATGACCGCCTTCTGGCCGGCGCAGAACAGGCCGACGAAGGTGGTGCCCATGCCGCGCTTGGCGGCATCGGCCTGCGCCATCCGGAAGATCTCGGAGCAGGCCTTCTGGATCGCGTGCTCGATGAGCCGCTGGGCGGCCTGGCCGTTCTCCGGGGTCGGGTTCTCGGCGAGATCCGCGAGCACCGACAGCTTCTCGGTGACGATGCGGGTGACGGTCTCGATCGCCTGCGCCGAGGCGACCTCGCCCGCGTTGTGGCCCCCCATGCCATCGGCGACGATGCAGATGCCGTGCTTTTCGTCGACGATGAAGGCGTCCTCGTTCCCGGTTCGCTTGCGACCGACATCGGTCAGGCCATAGGCGCGGACTTGAAGCATGCGGTTTTCCTCGTGTGGATAAGGGGCGGATGCTAAACGGGGCTCGGCTGGCGGTCAACGACAGGAACCGGACGTTGATAAGGAATCGCACCTTGGCGCGCGGGCGCGCCGACGTCGACGGACCTGGCCCGAGAAGCTGCGGTGCCTGGATCTCGAGGGCTCGAAACCACGAGCCCCTGGCCGGCCCACACACAGCGCCCCCACCGGCAGGGGCGGACCAAGGAGAGCAGGCGAGACGATGGGCGAGGCACGTTTCGAAGAGGCATTGCGGCTGGCGACCCGTCGCGAGCTTCCGGGCAACCGCCAGCGAGCGGTCGAGCTGCTCGAGGGGCTGCTCGCCGAAGGCAAGGGCGGGGCACGGTCGCGCTTTCTGCTCGCGAGCCTGCACGACGACCACCCGGAAGGCATGGCCCGGGCTATCGCGCTCTACCGCGCCGGCCTCGAGGAGGAGCCTGGCAACAGCGCCGCGCGCAACAACCTGGCCATCGCGCTGATGGCGGCCGACCGCGCGCGCGAGGCGGCCGACGAGCTCGTTGAGGTCGTCGTCTCCGATCCGGCCTACGGGCTCGCCTGCCAGAACCTCGCGCAGCTCGCCCTCGAGCACCTGCCCGAGGACGCGCTCGCCGAGCTGGCCGCGCGCATCGCCGCAAGAGATGCCAGCGGGCAGGCTCCCGGTCGCCTGATGCGGGCCGCGGCCGAGGCGGGCCGGCAGCAGGCGCTCGACAGCCTCTACGGCAGCGGCCACGCGCTCAAGAACCTGCTCGGACTGGCCGGCAGCAAGGCTCGAGCGCTCGCCCGACGCACCGACGACGAGCAGGCCGGCGAGCTGGCCGAGAGCCTCGCCCGGCTCTATGGGGACTGGGCCGCGTTCCTCAAGCTGGCCCGCGCGAGCGCGCTGCGCCGCGAGACCTGCGATCTGAACGAGGTCGCGCTCGAGGTCGCGCAGAGCTTCGCCGAGCCCGACCGGCCGGCGCTCGTACCCGCCGCCTCGCCCGTGCTCGCCACGGGCGACCGGACCGCGCTGCGCGAGGCGGTCCTCAACCTGGCCCGCAACGCCCGCGAGGCCTGCCCGCGCGGCCGGGTGGCGATCGCGACCGAGAGCGAGCCCTCGGGCCGCTGGGTCTGCCTGCGGGTGAGCGACGAGGGGCCGGGCATCCAGGCCGCGACTCTGCGGCGGCTCTTCGAGCCCGGATTCACGACCAAAGCCCAGGGCTCGGGCTTCGGCCTGGCGATAGCCGAGCGGATCGCCAAGGCGGGCGGCGGGCGAATCGAGGTGCGCAACCTCCCCGACCGCGGCGCGCAGCTCGCGCTCTATCTGCCGGTGGCCTCGGAAGTGCCCGCGCGGCTCGCGCCGCGGCTGCGCTCCGAGGAGTTCACCCGGTAGCCGGCCCCCCCGGGGTCACGCCGAGCCGGTCGAGCGGACCGGCCGCCCTTCAGAGGCCGCGACGCTCCTCCGGCCGATACGAGGCTCGGCCGGGCCTGGCAAGAGCATCTGCGGCCTGTCGTGCGAGGTGGGGAGGGCCGCCGTCCCGGCGGCCTGCGTGCGCGGATGAAGAAGAGTGCAGCCCGCATGACCCTGCGGCGGATCTTCGAGCCCGGATTCACCCCGAAGCACCAGCCGGTCGTGCTGGCGGCCCGCCGTCTCGAGGTAGGCGAAGTCGAGCAGGCCCTTCGACTTCGCTCCCGCC
>DHSB01000255.1:0-1474 GCA_002408385.1 Myxococcales bacterium UBA5297 | reverse complement strand
GCTCCCGCCGCTCGCGCGTCGGGAGCTGCGCTCAGGGCGAGCGGAACCCGGCGGTTCGAGACTCCCCAACACCTCTTCAGAGCGGATCCGCGTAGATCACCTGCAGCTCGTAGCGGCCGAACTCGGCGTTCTGCACCAGGTTGCACCAGCCGCCGAGCAGCCGGATGCCGCCGAGGTCTTCTCCGGTGAACTCCCAGTCCCGGCCGAGCTTGAGGATGTTGTCGCCGCCGGCGCCCGCCTTCGAGTCGCGCACGTTGACCGTGACCAGGTTGGCCGCGGTCGGCTTCGGCGCGAGCGCCAGCTCGCAGGGGAACTCTCGAAGAAGCTCCTCGAGGAAGCCCTTGAGCTCCTCGACCGTGTTGGCCTGGTAGTACGACTCGGTCGCCCCCTGGCGCGGGTGACCGCCTTCGACGGCCGCGCGGTTGAGCACCCGGCTCGCGTTGCCCGAGGCGGTCGCGCGCCCGAAGCCGATGACCAGGGTCAGGATCCCCTTGGCGCGCAGCTCCTCGATCGCGCCGACCAGGTTCTCCTCGTCGAGGCAGGGCGCGCCGTCGAAAGGCCTCGGCTCGCACAGGTCGTAGGGCGGCTCGGTCGGCCGGCAGCCGGACTGCGAGCCGCAGCTCGCCGTGTTGGAGCGGCACCCGGCGCAGAGGCCGGCGTTCGAGTCGTTGCAGTTGGGCAGCCCGTCGGTCAGCAGCATCACGAAGCGCTTGCGGTTGGGCTCGGTGCTCGCGAGGCCCGGGTCCTTGGCCGCCTCGAGCAGCGCCGCGGTGGTCGGCGTGCCGCCGTCGGGCAGCAGGTCGGAGAGCAGCGCGTTGCGGATGGGGGCGATTCCGGCGCCGATGGGCACGACAATCCGCCCGGGCGAGCAGCCCGCGTCGTCGCCCGGGAAGGCGAGCAGGCCGAAGCGCGCGACCCCTTCGTTCTGGGCGAGAAAGCCGTCGACCGGGTCGGTGAAGGCGTCCTTGAGGTCGTTCCACTTGCACGGATTGGTCGAGGTCGGGTCGTAGCGCGAGGCCGCCTGACCATCGACCGTGCAAGCGAGGCCCGACCCGGTCACCGACTGGGTCATCGAGCCCGACTTGTCGACCACCAGCATCACGTTCGAGGGCAGCGGCTTGCCGGTGACCACCTTCGCGTTCTTGGTCACCACCATCGCCCGCGGCTCGATGGGCACCACCTCGTATTTCTGGCACGCGCCCAACAGAAGCCCCAACGCCATCGCTGCCGGCCCGAAACACAGGGCCCGCCCCCGCCACCCGCCACTCGCCATCCGTCGGCTCCCTGTCGACCTGCCCTCGGAAGAACCTATGGACCGGGCGAACGGCCGGCGACGGGCGCGCCCACCCCCCCCCCCCGGGGGGGGCCGGGGGGGGGCCCCCCCCCCCCCGCGGGGGGGGGGGGGGGGGGGGGGGGGGGGGGGGGGCGCCCCCCCCCGGGGGGGGGGGGGGGCCCCCCCCCCCCCCCCCCCCCC
>DHSB01000039.1:69696-73999 GCA_002408385.1 Myxococcales bacterium UBA5297 | reverse complement strand
TAGCCGTGTCAAAGTCGGGTCGAAGTCGCCGCGGTCGGGGCGGCCGAGGCGCGCCGGGCCCGAGACGCGGCGCTCGCGGGAATCCGCGCGGCCGATGGGCTTCTTCATCAGGAGGTCGAGCGGCTCGCGAACAAGCTCGTCGCCGCCGAGCTCGGCCCGCGCAAGAACCCCTTCGCCAGGTTCTCGAAGCTCACGCCGGCGGGGCTCACCTCGATCGGCTACCTCCGCGAGGTCTCGGCGGTCCGCGCCCTGGCCGAGGCGGTCGCTGCCGCCTCGCCGCCAGCGGAGGTCGCGCGCGCGCTGGGCGGGTGTCTGCAGCGGGCGACGGCCATTGAGCAGTCGGTCCGTGCGCTCTCCGGGCCGCAGACGACCTTCGATCTGAAGCGCGCGGCGCGCGATCGGGCGGCCAAGGACTGGGAGAGGTCCTACGGCCGGCTGCGGCGGCGCGCCGAGGTCGCCTTCGAGGATGAGCCCGCGACGCTGAAGGCGCTCTTCGCCCCCGTCGAGCGGGTGCAGCGACCGGTCGCCCGGCGCAAGCGCTCCAAAGGCGCCAAGCCTCTTGCGCCGGCTTCGGAATAGCGGTCGCAGCGCCCGAGGGAGCCAATCCGCGAGGACGGCAACCGAAGAGTCACTTTGCAGCGTCGCTTGCAACCGACGGCCCGCGGCGTTCCTCGAGGCTGACCCGAGCGTCGAGTCGGTCAGAGGACGGCCGGTGGTCGGCCTTTCCTCTCCCCTAAGCCGGCCAAGCCGGAACCAAGAGGGACCGAGCGTTTGTGCTGGCCGGCTGGCTTCAGTCCATGGACCACAGACCCCAGGGTGAGCGAGCCGGCCAATTTTTGCCAGCCTGGTCAAACTCTCGCGAGCAGGTCTCCAAATCCTCTCTTCCCGCGCAAGCGCGGGAAGGGGACACTTGCTCGCGCGCGGTGGTGGCTCCATCGCGGCATGCCCATCAAGCCCCGTTCGATGAGGGGACTCGCAGTTGCTCGCGCGCTAGCTTGCCCATCGAAACGGGCATGCAATCAGCCCCGGGCCTACGGCGTGATCGTCATGCTGCGGAAGACCTCGCGGCAGACCGAGTCGGCGCCCGGGACGCTGTAGAAGCAGTGGGCGACGTACATCCGACCGTCCTCGGTGCGCACGACGACGACGTCCTGGCTGCCGGCTCGCGAGGTCGTCCGCCAGCCCTGGGTGGCGACGCCGTCGAGGTACTTGATGCTGTCGGGCACGATGGTGTCCAGGCGCACCGACTGCTTTCCGATGAGGTCGAGCGAGGGGAGGATGGTGTCGATGGTCAGGTGGGGAGGGAACTCGCGGGCGATGATTCCGCCCTCGACGTTGCCGGCGGTGTTTACGAACGCCAGGGTGTCGCGCGAGAAGTCCGCGGGCGGGCCGTCGCCGATCAGCGTGCTCAAGAAGTTTTGACGATTTCGCTTCCTCATCTCCTCGGCGAGCTTGACTCCGTCGAAGAGGTAGACGCCCTCGGGCGCCTCGACCGCGAGGTTGAGCTTGGGGTCTTCGAAGCGGCCGTCGGGGATGGCGAGCTTCGCGAGCACGTCGTCGGCCTCCGGCGGTGACTGGAACCCGGGGACGAGCCAGGCAAAGGCGGACAGCGAGCCGATGAGGGTGACGAGGAGCCGCTGACGTGCCGAGCGCAGCAGGAACAGGTTCGCCGCCACGGTCAGCGGCGCGACGATGGCCACGAGCTGCCAGGCGGAGGTGAAGGCGAGGAAGGCCATCGCGCGCTGGGCGATGGGGACGAGGCACAGCGCGAGGGCGAACCAGCGGGCGACCGACGTGCTGCGCCAGAGCATGCCCGCGATGACCAGGCAGGCGACGCTGAAGGCGATGTTGAAGACGCCGGGGAAGCGGCCGAAGAGGACGACCGAGAGCTGGGCAAGGCCCATCGCGACGAGCACGACGCCGGCGTTGCCGAAGCCGCGGTCCTCTT
This sequence comes from Myxococcales bacterium UBA5297, assembly GCA_002408385.1. Taxonomy (GTDB): domain Bacteria; phylum Myxococcota; class Myxococcia; order Myxococcales; family UBA5297; genus UBA10939. The sequence continues at coordinate 72,051 of DHSB01000039.1, read as the reverse complement.
CGTCGGCCTTCGACAGCTCGGGCAGGGGCTCTTCGGGCCCGGGCGGCTTGCGGTCGGGGATCATCGGCTCGGGCATCGCCATGCCCGCCGCGGCGTACCACTCGGCTTTCTCGTCCTGCGGCGAGAGCTGTTTCGAGGGCTTCGCCGAAGGTCGGGGCCGCGCCTTCTGGTCGCGAATGGTCCGCTCCTCGAAGCCCGGGCTCTGGTCGCCGAGCCCTGCGCCGGCCAGCGAGCTGCAGGCGGGGCAGGTGTTGTTGACGAGCTTGTTGTTGCAGAGCGGGCAGCGCCTCATCGCTCCTCCAGGGGCCTCGGGGCCGTCAATCGGTGGCTGCGGGTTGGGGCGAGGCGAAGGTGGCTCCGGCCCCGGACGCGGTCGGGCTGGCTCGGGCACGGCGAAACGCCCTGGGGTCCTGCCTGCCTGTCCACCGGGTTCATGCAAAGCACCGTTCGCGCCTGGCTCTCCTCGCAGAAGAGAGGAGCCCTCCCGCCAACCACTTGTCGCCGGGTGATTTTGCACGGTTGGCGAAGGCCTGTGAAGTTTGCGGGTGGGCGCAGCCTCCCGCGCCGCTCTGCAAAGCGGGCCCGGGGCGGTCGGCCGACACGAAGGCTGGCCCTCCGGTCGGCTATCGGTCGGGCGTCTGGTCGCGGACTGCGGCCGGCCGGCGCGAAGGCGGGCCCTCCGGGTCGATACTGTGAGCAGAGGTCGGGCTAGGGCGGGTTGTGTTCGGCCGGCGCGAAGGCGGGCCCTCCAGCCGCGGTCGCGTTCCTGGACTGCACGACGAAGTCGAAGCGCGCGTCGACGAAGTCGACGTGGATCTCGTCGCCTTCGCGCGCTGTGCCGTCGAGCATCATCTGGCTGACGACTGTCTCGATCTCGCGCTGGATCGCTCGGCGCAACGGCCGGGCGCCGTAGCGCGGCTCGAAGCCTTTCTCGGCCAGCGCGTCGAGCGCGGCGTCGGTGACGGCGAGCCGCAGAGCCTGGCCCCTCAGCTTGCGCCGCGTGGTCTCGAGCATGTTCTCGACGATGCGCCGGATCTGCTCGCGGCTGAGCGGGTGGAAGACCACTATCTCGTCGATGCGGTTGAGGAACTCGGGCCGGAACTGCTCGCGCATCGCGTCGAGCACGACCTGCCGGGCCTTCTGCTCGGCGCCGTCGCCCGCCACGGCCTGGAAGCCGAGCGCGCCGCGCCAGGCGATGCTCTCGGCGCCGACGTTGGAGGTCATGATCACGATGGTGTTCTTGAAGTTGACCCTGCGCCCCTTGGCATCGGTCAGCCGCCCGTCGTCGAGGATCTGCAGCAGGAGGTTGAAGACGTCGGGGTGCGCCTTCTCTATCTCGTCGAAGAGCAGCACCGAGTAGGGCCGTCGCCTCACCGCCTCGGTCAGCTTGCCGGCCTCCTCGTAGCCGACGTAGCCCGGGGGCGCGCCGACGAGCCGGCTGACGGTGTGGCGCTCCATGAACTCGGACATGTCGAGGCGGATCATCGCCTCCTCGTCGTTGAAGAGGTACTCGGCCAGCGCCCGGGCGGTCTCGGTCTTACCGACGCCGGTGGGCCCGAGGAAGATGAACGAGCCGATGGGCCGCTTCGGGTCTTTGAGCCCGGCGCGCGCGCGGCGCACCGCCTCGGCGACCGCGCGGATGGCGTCCTCCTGGCCGACGACGCGCCGCGCGAGCGTGCGCTCCATCTCGATGAGCCGCTCGGCCTCCTCCTTCTGCAGCCGGTGGGCGGGGATGCCGGTCCACTCGCTGACCACGGTGGCGATGTGTTCGGGCAGCACCGTCGGCGCGGTGCCGCGCTGGTTCTCGGCGGCCACCTTGCGCAGCGCCTCGAGCTCGGTGCGCAGGGTGTCGAGGCTGCTCTTGAGGCTGGCGGCCTCGGTGTAGCGCTCCTCGGCGACGCTGGCCTGCTTCTCCCGCTCCATTTGCGCGAGCCGCTGTTCGAGCTCCTCGAGGCGGCTCGGCTCGGAGTGCGCGCCGAGGCGCACCATCGCCGCGGCCTCGTCGAGCACGTCGATGGCCTTGTCGGGCAGGAAGCGGTCGTTGACGTAGCGGTCGGAGAGCTCGACGGCGGCGTCGATGGCGCGGTCGCTGATCTTCACCCCGTGGTGCGCCTCGTAGGCCGGGCGCAGCCCGCGCAGGATGGCGAGGGACTGTTCGTCGGTCGGCTCGGCGACCATCACCGGCTGGAAGCGCCGCTCGAGGGCCGCGTCCTTCTCGACGTACCTGCGGTACTCGTCGAGCGTGGTGGCGCCCAGGCACTGCAGCTCGCCGCGGGCCAGGGCGGGCTTGAGCATGCTCGAGGCGTCGATGGCGCCCTCGGCCGCGCCGGCGCCGACGATGGTGTGCAGCTCGTC
>DHSB01000039.1:69144-69368 GCA_002408385.1 Myxococcales bacterium UBA5297 | reverse complement strand
CTTGCCCACGCCCGGCTCGCCGACGAGCACCGGGTTGTTCTTCGTCTTGCGGCTGAGGATGCGGATGACGCGCTCGATCTCGCCCTCGCGGCCGACGATGGGGTCGAGGCCGCCGCCCTGGGCGAGGGTGGTGAGGTCGCGCCCGTAGCGGCTCAGGTTCTGCGGGAGCTGGTGCTTGACTCGGCCGGCGGGCGAGACCCCGGGCGCGCCGCCGGCGAGGCGGG
>DHSB01000039.1:68339-69020 GCA_002408385.1 Myxococcales bacterium UBA5297 | reverse complement strand
GGCGAGGCGGGCGCGCAGCTCGTTGGGATCGACGCTGGAGAGGAACCCGGCCGCCAGGCCCTCGCCGTCGAGCATGATCGCGAGCAGCAGGTGCTCGGGGCCGACCTGGCCCGCGCCCATCTGCACGGCCTGCAGCTTCGCGAGCTGCAGCACGCGCTTGACGCCGGGCGCCAGCCCGATGCCTTCGGCGCGCCGGGGCAGGGCTTTGCCGATGGCCTTGTGGAGTTGGCGCTCGAAGTCGGCGCCGCGCAGCCCGAGCTCCTGCAGCGCCTGGCCTATCTCCGGGACCTCGTCGAGCAGCGCGAGCAGCAGCAGCTCGTTCTGCACTTTCTCCTGGCCCCAGGCCAGGGTGAGCCGGGCGGCCTTTTGGAGCACTTGCCGGGCGCGCGGGCTCAAGCTCGCCATCAGGTTTTCGCGCGCCTTGGGCCGGGTGCCGAGCATGCCCTCCACCAGCGAGTCGAGGCTGGCAGAGGCGCCCGCTCGCAGGGCGTCCCCCGAGGTGCTCGCGCAGCGGTTGCAGAGCGCGACGGTTCTCTCCCGCGCGCCGTCGCGTTGCTGGACGAAGAGCGTAGCGGGCCGCACCCCGCAGTTCTCGCAGAGCATGCCGAGATGACCCCCTGAGGAAAAGGTCGACAGTGGACAGTTCGGAGGCAACGGAGGAGTTGTGAGTTCTGAGTTTTG
>DHSB01000039.1:49141-68210 GCA_002408385.1 Myxococcales bacterium UBA5297 | reverse complement strand
GAGTTGTGAGTTCTGAGTTTTGAGTTGGGAGTGGAAGCCCCGGTTCCTTTGGTGAGCGCTGGAGAGGCCGACCGGGTGCGAAGCGGTAGGGGCGTACGGCGAGGTGCCCGACGGAGTTGTGAGTTCTGAGTTGTGAGTTGGGAGTGGAAGCCCGGGTTCACCTGGTGAGCGCTGGAAAGGCCGACCGGGTGCAAACCGGTAGGAGCGTACGGCAACGCGCCCGGCCGGCCTCGTCTCTTCACCAAGCCCGCGCCTGCCACGGACCGCCGTAAAGCAGGGCGACGAGGGTTTCGTGGGCATAGACCGAGATGGCGCGCGCCGGGGTGCTTGGTCGACCGCGTGGTCGCGGGCGTCGACCGTCGGCTCACGACTCACGACTCACAACTCACGACTGACTCGACTCCCAACTGCATATATCCTCCTGCCTCTTGTTCGGCGGCCGACTCATCGGGCCCCAAGACACCGTCTTAAGGAGACGCACGTGCAAGAACGCTATGAGCCAAAGAGCATCGAGCCCAAGTGGCAGCAGCGCTGGGAGGAGCAGGGGCTCTTCAAGCTGCAGGGCAGGGGAGAGAAGCGCTACATCCTCGAGATGTTCCCGTACCCCTCGGGCAAGATGCACATGGGGCACGTGCGCAACTATCTGATCGGCGACGTGCTCGCCCGCTATTACCGCGCCCGCGGGTTCGACGTGCTGCACCCGATGGGCTGGGACGCGCTGGGGCTGCCGGCCGAGAACGCGGCTATCCAGGACGGGCGCCATCCGGCCGAGCGAACCCGCGAGAACGTCGCCCACTTCAGGGCCGAGATGAAGTCGGTCGGCTACTCGTACGAGTGGGAGCGCGAGCTCGCCACCAGCGACCCCGAGTACTACCGCTGGAATCAGTGGTTCTTCCTCAAGATGCGCGAGATGGGCCTGGTCTACCGGCGCTGGAGCCGGGTCAACTGGTGCCCGGGCTGCGCGACGGTCATCGCCAACGAGCAGGTCAAGGACGGGCTGTGCGAGCGCTCGGGCGATCCGGTGGTCGTCCGCAAGATGCCGCAGTGGGCCTTTCGCATCAGCCGCTATTCGGAGCGCCTGCTGCAGGGGCTCGACACGCTGACCGAATGGCCCGAGCGCGTCACCTCGATGCAGCGCAACTGGATAGGCAAGTCCGAGGGCGCCGAGATCGTCTTCAAGGTCGACGGCTCGGACGCGGAGCTGAAGGTCTTTACTACCCGCGCCGACACGCTCTTTGGCGTCACCTACGTCGTCGTCGCCCCCGACCACCCGCTGATGCCCAAGCTCGTCGACGCCGAGACCGACGAGAAGGTGAAGGCCTTCGCCGCCGACCAAGAGCGCAAGGCCGCCCAGCAGAAGAAGGACGAGGAGCCGGAGAAAGAAGGCGTCTTCACCGGCGCCTATGCCCTCCACCCGCTCACCGGCCAGAAGGTGCCGGTCTGGGCCGCCAACTTCGTCGTCTCCGACTACGGCACCGGAGCGGTGATGAGCGTCCCCGCGCACGACCAGCGCGACTTCGAGTTCGCCCGAAAGTACGGCCTGCCCATCAAGACGGTGATCGGGCCGAAGGACGGCTCGCCCCTCGAGGCCGAGGAGCTGACCGCGGCGTTCGGCGACGACGGGGTGATGCACGACTCGGCCGACTTCAGCGGTCTGGACTCGGAGGAGGGTCGCAAGAAGGTCGCCGAGGCGCTGAAGGCCAAGGGCCTGGGCGGGCCCGCGGTCACTTACCGCCAGCGCGACTGGGGCTTCTCGCGCCAGCGCTACTGGGGCACGCCCATCCCCGTCGTCTACTGCGAGAAGTGCGATCCGGACCACGAGGGCATCTCGGTGCCCTATGACCAGCTTCCGATCGAGCTGCCGGTCATCGACGTCGCCAAGGTGCTCACTGGCCGCGGCGAGCCGCCGCTCGCCAAGGTGCCGGAGTTCGTGAACACCACCTGCCCGAAGTGCGGCGGCCCGGCGCGTCGCGAGGTCGAGACGATGGACACCTTCGTCGACTCGACCTGGTACTACGCGCGCTACCTGTCCCCGCACAACGAGCAGCTCCCGGTCGACCCCGAGGTCGCCAAGCGGATGCTGCCGGTCGACATCTACGTCGGCGGCCCCGAGCACGCGGTGATGCACCTGCTCTACTTCCGCTTCTGGACCATGGTGATGAAGGAGCTTGGCCTGGTCCCGGTCGACGAGCCGGTGAAGAGGCTGGTGACGCAGGGCATCGTCAACGGGCCCGACGGCCGCAAGATGTCCAAGCGCTGGGGCAACGTCGTCTCGCCGCGCGACATCGTCGGCAAGTACGGCGCCGACGCCGCCCGCGCCTTCGTGCTCTTCGCCGGCCCGCCGGAGAAGGACATCGACTGGTCGGACGAGCAGGTCGAGGGGGCGAGCCGCTTCCTCGCGCGCGTCTGGCGCCTCGCCTACTCGCACCACGAGACGGCGAACGAGAAGCGGGCGCTGGGCGGCGAGACCGGGCAGGCGCTCGCCATCCGCAAGGCCGCCCACAAGGCGCTCAAGCGCGTCACCGAGGACATCGAGCGGCTCGGGTTCAACACCGCCATCGCCCGGGTGATGGAGCTGGTCAACTTCCTGACGCCCTTCCCGCCCTCGGCCGATCCGGCCGAGCGCGCGGCGATGGCCGAGGCGGTGCGCCTGGTCGCGGTGATGCTCTCGCCGGTCGCCCCGCACCTCGCCGACCAGATCTCCGAGGACTACGGCGCCACCGCGACCCTGCAGGAGCAGGGCTGGCCGGCCTTCGACCCGGCGCTGGCGGCCGAGGACGCAGTCACCTACGCGGTGCAGGTCAACGGGAAGCTTCGCGGCCAGGTGCAGGTTCCGGTCGACATGCCCGAGGAAGAGGTGAAGGCGCTCGCCGCGAAGGACGAGAAGGTGAGCGCGCACCTGGAGGGCAAGACCGTGCGCAAGGTCGTCTTCGTCCCCAAGCGGCTGGTCAACTTCGTGGTGAGCTAGTGACTCGACCGGATCGACTCAGATGGTGGCGTCGCCGGCTCGTGCCGGCGGCGCTCGCCGCTTCGCTCGCGGCAGGCTGCGGCTACCGGTTCACGCCCCAGGGCGGAGAGCTGCCGGAGGGTGTGCGCACGCTCTATGTGCCGGTCTTCCGCAACCTGACGGCCGAGCCGGGGGTCGAGGGGTACTTCACCAGCGCGTTCCGGCGGGAGCTGGCGCGCGCGGGCCGAGAGGGCGGCGAGGGCTCGGATGCCATCGCCTACGGGACCGTGGAGGAGATCACCGAGGGAAGCCCGATCTACGCCAACAGTCCCGCCGTCCCGGGCGAGGGCCCGCCGCCGTTACCCGAGCCCGCGAGCATGCGGGTTCGGGCCAAGGCGAGCGTGCGCCTGGAGAGGGGTGGCAAGACGATCGCCCAGGTCGCGGTAGTCGGGAACGAGGACTATCGGCCCGGCGGCGAGGTGCCCGTCCTGCACGACGAGGCGAGCCGACGCATGGCGCTGCGGCGTCTGGCGGACGCGCTGATGCGGCAGGCGCTGGAGCGCTTGTCGTCCGGGTTCTGAAGCGCGCCGGCCCCGAAACCCAGCACACAGACCCGGAGCCCTCGGGAGAGGCGAAGAGGGTTTCGCGGCTGCGAGGCGCCGAGCGCGAGAATCCGCGCGGCGCGCTCGCGGCGCGCCGAAGCCGCGAGCATCTGCCGCCGTAGTCCGAGCAGAGGACACAAAACCACCGCGCTACCCGGCATCCATCTGCCGGGCAGTCGGCGTTTTGGCGTTGGCAATCCAGTAGAGGGAACTACTTGATCGCAGCGGCCGCCCTGGCGAGGCGAGCCACATGGCGGCTGACGTTGCGCTTGGGGATAACGCCCTTGGTCGTCGCCTTCTTCAGGACCTTCTCGGCCGTCCGGAGCATCTCCGAAACCTTCGCGGGATCCTTCGACTCGATCGCAGCGCGGGCCTTCTTGATTGCGGTCTTGGCGCTCGAGCGCCAGTAGGTGTTCTTTGCCCGGCGCTTCAGGCTCTGGGCATGGCGCTTCTCGGCGGACTTGATGTTGGCCACTGCTTCCTCCACTAAAACGAAAGCCGCTCGCCCTGGAGCGACGCGGGGCGCGCTTCGTAACAGCTTGAATACATGCTGTCAAGGCGCATGTTCCCGATTGATCGATACGTTACGCCCGGGCCGGGTGTGGCTAACCACCCTGGCTCGCCCCGGTAGCGGGCTTGGGCCGAGCGGCGGAAAAAAGACGGCCTGATTTCAAGGACTTGTCCATTTGCTGTTGGATACAGCAAACCGATCAAACCGCCGTGCTCTCAGGGGAGTTGCGGGGCTCTCCACAGAGTTCGCCACAGCTTCTCCACAGAACCTGTGGACAAAATGTTCGAGCGCTGCGCCTCCAAGGTTGAACGAAACGTTCAGGCCTGCTTTGCCCGCGTCTTGCCCTCGTCCCAGAGCCCGTCCATCTCCTCGAGCGTGACGTCGGCCGGTTCGAGGCCCCGCTCGCGAAGTCGCTCCTCGATGAAGTGGAAGCGCGCGATGAACCGGTCGATGGTGCCGCGCAGCGCGTCCTCGGGGTGCACCTCGACGAAGCGGCCGAGGTTGGCGAGCGCGAAGAGCACATCGCCCAGCTCCTCCTCGACCCGCCTGCTCTCGCCGCCGGCGATCGCCTCGTCGAGCTCAGCGAGCTCCTCGTCGAGCTTGGCGCGCACCTCCTCGAGCCGCTTCCAGTCGAAGCCGACGCGGCTTGCCTTCTCGGTCAGCCGCTCGGCACGCATGAGCGCGGGGGCCTCCTTGGGGACTCCGTCGATGACCGACCCGGGGCGCCCGGTCTTGCGCCGGCGCTCCTCGGCCTTGAGCCTGACCCAGCGGCCGGCGACCTCGGTCGCATCGGCGGCCTTCTGGTCGCCGAATACGTGGGGGTGGCGAAACTCGATCTTGTCGGCTATCGCCTGGATGATGTCGGCGAGCTCGAACTCGCCGGCCTCGGAGGCGAGCTGCGCGTGGAAGACGATTTGGAAGAGGAGATCGCCCAGCTCGTCGCGCAGGGGCATGAACGAGCCGCCGGCGGCGACCGCGTCCATCTGCTCGAGAACCTCGTAAGCCTCCTCGATCAGGTACGGCCGCAGCGAGCGGATGTCCTGCTGCTTGTCCCAAGGGCAGCCGGCCTCGGAGCGCAGCTTCTTCATGATGCCGACCAGGCGGTCTATCTCGGTCGCGGCTCTGCTCATCTCGTCCCTCACGACCCCTCCAACAGTTGGGCGCGCGGCACGTTAGCCCGCGTCGGGCCAAAAGTCGCTGCGCCAGTAGCGTCAGGTAGCCAACCGCTTCGCCTTGCCGGCCGATCTTGCGCAAGGCTAGAATCACGCTTGCTTTTTGCCGCCTGGGCGTGAGGCCCGGTGGTCGGTCCCGCATGAACCGAATCCGCCTTCTCGCAGCGTTGCTCATCCTCCTGTCGCCGGCGGTCACGCCGTCCGAGGGCTGGGCGCAGTTCACCTCGCCACGGCTGGACTTCGAGCTGCCCGAGCCCAAGCGCGAGGAGCCGATCGAGCCAAAGCGCGAGCCTGTCGCCGAGGACCCGGTCGATGACGACCTCCCGCCGCTGTCGGCGATAGGCAACCTGCCCGCGGCCCGGCCGCCGGTCGCGGCGCCGGATGCGGGGCTTGCTGCACGCGCGCTTCCCTCCGGCTATCCCGGGCTGGGCGCGCCCGATTCCGGGATGCCGTGGCGAGCGACTCCCTCGCGTCTGCCCGGGCAGGGCGCGCTCGATGCGAGCGTGGTGGCCTCGCCCGATGCCGGAGTCGACGAGTCGGCCACCGCCGACGCAGGCGGCGAGTCGCCCGATGCCGGCGCGCTCATGGACCCCGCGAGCGGCGAGGAGGCAGGGGTGCGCCTTGCGGGGGCGCTCGATGGCAACGCCAAGCCCATCCAGTTGCCTCCGAGCGACTCGCGAAAGCGGATGCTCAAGGCCTGGAAGGCGCGCCTCAAGGCGCTCGGGTCGCGCTCCTTTCGCACCGCCGAGGAGCAGGAGGCCCGGCTCGCGAGGCTGCGCGAGGAGCTCGGGCTGGAGAACCTCTTCACCGTCAGCAGCGCCATCGCCTTCGAGGCGCAGACCCTGATGGAGGTCGACCCCATCGAGGCCAAGCGCCGGGCGCTGCTCGCCGCCTCGCTCGCTCCCGACCTGCCGTACGCGCACTGGATGGTCGCCCGCACCGCGTGGAGGGAGGACCTCCTCAACTTCGGCCACTACCTCGGCGCGACAGCCCGGGCCATCGAGACGACCTTCTCCGAGCCGCGCTGGCGCGCCGCGCTGGTCGCCGACGCGGCGGTCGCGCTGATCTTCGCGCTGCTCGTCGCCTCCGGCTTGGTGCTGCTGCTCATCTTCGCCCGGCACGCCCGCTACTTTCTGCACGACTTTCGCCACCTGCTGCCGCTCGGCGCAAGCCCGCTGCAGAGCGCGCTGCTCGCCGCGCTGGTGGTGCTGCTGCCCTGCGCGCTCGGGTTGGGCCTCTTCGGCGTCTTGCTCGCGATCGCCCTGTGCGCCTGGACGTACATGACGCGCAGCGAGCGGATAGTCACCGGCCTGTTCGTTGCCTTGCTCGGCATGATCCCGTCCGTCGCGCACGAGGCAGCGCGGCTGGCGACTTTCATGGGCACGCGCGCCGAGACGGTCTACCTCGTCGAGCGCGGTGGCTTCGAGAGCAAGGCGATCGAGGCGAAGCTTGCCTCCATCGGCGAGCACGGCAGCGCGCCGTTCCAGGTGACCTTCGCCCTCGGGCGACAGGCGCGCCGACGCGGCGAGGTGCAGCTTGCCATCGAGCGCTTGCGCCGCGCCGCCGAGCAGCGGCCGCGCTCGGCAGAGGCGCTGCTCGAGCTGGGCAATGCGCTGTTTCTCTTCGGCGACCTCGACGGCGCGCGCGAGACCTACGAACGGGCAGGCGAACGGGCGCCCGGCCAGGCTCAGGCCTACTTCAACCTCGCCCGCCTCTATGGACGGCGCGGCCAGATGGTCGCCCGCGAGGACGCGAGCGCCGAGCTGACCAAGGCCCAGGAGTTCGTGCGCAAGACCATCTCTATCGACCCCAAGCTCGGCATGGCCGCTTCGGGCGAGCTCGACTACCGCGCCAACCGCTATCTGGCGCCGATGCCGCTCGCGATGGAGTCGCTCCTCGAGCTGGCGGAGGCCGAGGCGCGACCGGCCGAGATCGAGCACGAGGTCGCCGTGGCGATCTTCGGGCGCCTGCCCATCGCGCTCATCCCGGTGGTCGCCTTCGTCTCGGTGGGCCTGCTCGGCCTGTTCGGCGTCTTCGGGGGCGCGCTTCGCTTCAGCACGCCCTGCGCCAAGTGCGGCCGCCCGGTCTGCCGGCGCTGCGACAAGGAGGTGGTCGGACCGGGGCTGTGCGGCCAGTGCGTCTACGTCTTCAACCAGCGCGGCGTGGTCGACCCGACCGCGCGGGCCGAGAAGGAGATGGGCATCCAGCGCTATCAGAGGCGCAAGGTGAGGGGGGTCAAGGTCGCGAGCGTGCTGTTGGCCGGGGCAGGGCAGGTGCTGCTTGGACGCACCGCGCGCGGCGCGCTCATCATCCTGCTGGTCGCGTTGATGGTCTTCCCAATCGCCTTTTCGGCCGGCGTTGTCGAGGTCCCGCTCGGCCGGGCCCCGGCCGCCTTGAAGTTCGTTGCCGCGGGGCTGGCCATCGCGCTGCTGTGGGCGCTTGGCGCCCGGCGCACCTTCAGGGCCTTCAAGGGCCCGGCCGCCCCCAAGGGCGCACCCGCGGCGCCCAAGAGCTAGGCGCGCGCTTGGGAGCTCGAGCGGGCGCAAGAAGAAGGTTCCGAAGGCGGCGACAGAGAAGTCGAGGTCGAAAAAAGTTGAGCCCTGAGAACCCGACCAGGTCGAACGGACCGCTGGCCCTCCAGGCCGCGTGCGGAGAGAGCGGCGATGGCGCTTAAGGGAACGCTGAAGGATTTCGGGATCGCCGACATCTTCCAGCTCATCGGCCAGCAGGGAAAGACCGGCATCCTGCACCTGGCCGACGGCGACGAGCAGGTGCACGTCCACTTCAAGGACGGCAACGTCGTCAAGGCCGACTGCGCCGGGCGCAAGCGCAAGGAGCTGCTCGGCGACATGCTCGTGCGCGCGGGCCTGATCTCCCAGCGCCAGCTCGACGAGGCGCTCGAGGAGCAGAAGCGTACGCTCAAGCGGCTCGGCGACATCTTGGTCTCCTCGCGCGCGCTGGCGCGCGAATCGCTGCGCGAGATGGCGCAGCTGCAGACCACCGAGACGCTCTACCGGCTGTTCGCCTGGAAGAGCGGCACCTACGAGTTCGAGGTGACCGAGGTCGACTTCGATCCCGAGTCGATCACCCCCATCCGCTCCGAGAGCGTGCTGATGGAGGGCTTCCGGCGGGTGGACGAGTGGCCGATGATCCGCAAGAAGATCAGCGGCTCCTCGATGACCTTCGAGCGGCTCAAGGAGCTTGTGGACAAGCCGGCCGGCGGCGACGACCTCGACGACGACCTCGACGCGGCCTTCGGCGAGTTCGAGGAGAAGAAGGACGACGAGCCCGACAAGAGCGAGGGCGAGTTCAAGAACCTCGGCGCCAACGAGCGGCTCGTCTACAAGCTGGCCGAGCCTGGACGCGACGTGCAGTTCATCATCGACCGCTCGCGCATCGGGGAGTTCGAGGTTTGCAAGGCGCTGCTCAACCTCGTCAACCTCGGCTACCTCAAGACCATCAGCGGGGCGGGCCGGGTCGACGACTCCCTCGGCAGGCGTCGGCGCTGGGCCGCGCGGGCGGTGAGGCTCGCGGGCCGGGCCGCAACGGGGTTGCTCATCCTCGGGCTCGGGGCGCTGGTCTTCACGCGCCTGGGGTCGATGGCGGCGGCGGGCGGCGAGCGCAGATACGCCGATCCCGCGGCACGGCGCCTGGTCGGCCGAGCCCAGCTCTCGCGCATCGAGGCGGCCATCGCGGTCTACCGGCTCGAGAAGGGCTTGTGCCCCGAGTCGCTCGAGAAGCTCGTCGAATTCGGGATTCTTTCAGAGGGCGATCTGCGTTACCCCTGGCGCGAGCAGTATCACTACCGCAGGACGAGCGACGACGCCTACGTCCTGCTGCCCCCGGTCGAGTGACGCGGCCGCAAGGTCGCCTTGCGCAGCCAGGGGGGTTCGGCAAGGGCTCAGGGCCCGAGGCCCGAAGGAGCGGTGGGACGGATGGAGCACCCGGCTCGAGTCGAGTTCGACAACAACGACCTCGTGCGCACCCTGTGCGGAGGCCACAACGAGAACCTGCGGCTCATCGAGCGGCGCCTCGGCGTGTCGGTCGGGCAGCGAGGCTCGAACCTGCTCGTGGCGGGCGAGCCGAGCGCGGTGGGGTTCGCCGACCGGCTGCTGCGCGAGTTGTACGGGCTGCTCTGCTCCGGCTACCGGCTCTACCCCGAAGACATCGAGCAGGCGATCAAGGTGCTGTCGAGCGACGGCGCGGCCAACCTCCAGGAGATCTTCCTCGACACGGTCTTCGTCTCGAGCCGCAAGCGCGCGGTCGCGCCCAAGGGCCTGGCCCAGAAGCGCTACGTCGAGGCGATCCGCGCCCATGACATCGTCTTCGGCATCGGGCCGGCGGGCACCGGCAAGACCTATCTCGCGATGGCGATGGCCGCGGCCTCGCTGGTCGAGCGCAAGGTCAAGCGCCTCATCCTCACCCGGCCGGCGGTCGAGGCGGGCGAGAAGCTCGGCTTCCTGCCCGGCGACATCGCCGAGAAGGTCAACCCGTACCTACGACCGCTCTACGACGCGCTGCACGACATGATGGAGCTCGAGAAGGTGACCGACCTCATCGAGCGCGGCACCATCGAGGTCGCGCCGCTGGCCTTCATGCGCGGGCGCACGCTCAACGACTCCTTCGTCATCCTCGACGAGGCGCAGAACACCACGCCCGAGCAGATGAAGATGTTCCTGACGCGGCTCGGCTTCGGCTCGAAGGCGGTGATCACCGGCGATGTGACCCAGGTCGACCTGCCGACCGGCAGGCCCTCGGGCCTGGTCGAGGCACGGCGCATCCTCGGGCGTATCGAAGGGATCCGCATGTGCCAGTTCACCGAGGTCGACGTCGTGCGCCATCCGCTCGTCCAGGAAATCGTCCGCGCCTACGACGGATGGGAGCAGGAGAAGGCCCAGCGCGCCCGTGAGGAGCGCAAAGCCGGTGAGGCGCGGCAGGCCGCCGAGCCTCAGGCCACGAGCGAACAGGCCGCCGCCAACGTCGTTTCCATCGCTTGACGCCAAGGGGTGGCCGTGCTTGCCACGGCCGCGCCGCCTGTGGCAAAACCTCGCGCACTATGAGCGACCGAGGCAGCGAGCGGCGCAGGGATCGGCGCGTCCCCGTCGAGCTCTGGATTGAGGCGGAGGCGGGCGACGAGCTCTACTTCCACCGCGCCGCCAACCTGTCGGCAGGCGGGGCCTACTTCGACAAGACCATCCCCGAGCCGGCGGGCAAGAGGGTGCAGATGCGCTTTACGCTCCCCGGCACCTCCAACGAGATCCGCTGCCAGGGCGAGATCGTCTCGTCGCAGGAGTTTGCGATGGGCGTGAGGTTCGTCGACCTCTCGGTCGCCGATCGCGACTCCATCGAGCGGCTCCTCGACCAGCTCACGCCGAACCCGGGCTAGACCAAGCGCCTCACGCGCGCGCCCGGGGGGCCTCGGCGCTTCGAGGGCATCCGAGTGCCGGCGGCCCGTGTGGGCGGGGCCGCACCACCGCGCGCTCGCGCCCGGGTCAGTCGATTCGCGGATCGCAGGCGGGAACCGGATCGAGCGGTTGGGCCCGGATGACGAGAGGGGAATTACCGTTGCCCTCGGCCACCTCGTCGCGCACTTCGCAGCCGCTCGCGAGCAGCTTGGCGTCGCCCGAGAGGATCTCGGCGACGACCATGTAGTTGGTGCCAGCCGGGACGCTGATGTCGAAGGTGACCCCCTGGCCGGTCAGGCTCTCGGGGGTGAAGCCCGACTCGCGGATGGCGTTGTGGTCCTTGCCGTCGGCGCCGCGCACCGGGACCGTGTCCTCGCCGACCGTGATCTTCTGGTTCAGGCAGGTCTTGACCAGGTCGCCGCAAAAGCGGGCGTTCGCGTTGGAGAGCACGGTGATCTGCACCGCGCCAATCTGCTCGGGCAGCAGGCCTCGGATCTCGACGCCCGCGGGCAGGCGGGCGCTTGCGGAGAGCTCAGGGCCGCAGGCCGACAGCGCGACGAGCAGCAGGGTGAGTCGCTTCATTGCTGCACCCTGACGGTAACGGGCAGGGTCGCCTGCTGGTCGAGGAGCATGGGGACGGCGATGGCGGCTCCGGCGCCCGCGGCGACGCCCCCGGCGATCGCCCAGACCCACCACCTCTGATACCAGCGCTCCTCGGACACCGAGCTCGGGTCGGGCGCTTGACCCCGCGCGGCAGCGACCTTGACGAGCAGCGGCTCGAGCGCGTTGCCGGCCCCCGCGAGCCGTCGGCCCGCGCCGTCGGCGACCTCGATGTAGTACTCGAGCGCGTACTCCGAAGCCTGCTCGGGCAACTCGAAGGCCGGAATCTGCGCCCTTTGGCGACCGCCCTCGAGCTCGGCGAAGAAGGTCGAGCTGTAGCTCTCGGTGCCTGCGCGCCGGTAGTAGAGCCGGGCGCGGGCGGCCTCGGGCATCGAGCCGATCTGGGCCTCGAGGTCGAGCCCGCTGCCCGGCTCGGCCCGCGGCGGAGGTTGGTGCGCGACCGTCACCGGCTGCAGCATGCGACGAGCCACGTCGGACTTCACCTGCTCGAACAGCGAGCGCAGCTTCGGGCTTGTGCCCGGGGCCAGGTCGAAGTCGGGCACGGCCTGGAAGAGCCGCTCGAAAGACTCGCGCGCTTTGTCCTCGTTCCCGAGGTACAGGTAGGCGGTGCCTTGCTGTTCGTAGAGCGTGCCCAGCATCAGGTCGGTGTTGTGCTGCTGGGCGAGCGCGCGGCCAATCTCGGCCAACGCCCGGTCGAATTCGGCCTCGGCGATAAGCTGGCGAACCTTATCGATCTCCCGAGAGTGGACCGCGCGACGGGCGGCGAAGGCGGGCGCTGCGGCGAGCAGCCCGAGAACCAGGATTACGACGAGGGCACGGCTGGCCCCCAACTTAGTGTGCGCACTCACGCGCCGACGCTAGCATCGGCCCCGGGCGATGGCAAAAACGCGGTCCGCGCTCCGGCAGCTTGCGCCGGGAAGGAGTGTGCGGCTGGCGGCGGTTTCCCTGAGGGTGCGCGCGCCGGACATCAGGAGGCGCGCGCCGGATCCATCGAGAGCGCGGCTGGCTTGACTGGGCGGGGTGCTTGCCTATAATCCCCGTCCTTTTTCGCCGGCGGAGTAGTTGAAATGCTTGTATTGATTGACGAAATTGGCAGCGAGGAGAGCGTGCTCCGCGAGGAGCTGAGTGAGAGCTTTCTCCAGGGCGTGCTCTCGGGCGAGGGGCCCGCGACCGGCCTGCGGCCAGCCGGCAAGGGCAGCTTCGAGGCCCGGCTGCAGAAGGTCTCGGGCAAGGTGCTGCTGCACGGCAGCGCGCGCTTTCCGATCGTCGGAGCCTGCAAGCGCTGCGTGGCCGAGGTGAAGGTCGAGGTGCCGGTCGGGTTCACCTTGAGCCTGGTGCAGAGGCCTTCGATCGTCGAAGTGGGGCCGGGCGAGTCCGAGCCGAGGGCGTTCAAGGACGAGGAGGGCACCGCGGCCTCCTTTGCGCTCGAGGCTGCCGAGGAGGAGTACTTCGACGGCCGGCAGATCGACCTTGCGCCCATCCTCCGCGAGCAGCTCCTGCTGGCTCTGCCGATGAGCCTGCTGTGCGACGAGGAGTGCAAGGGCTTGTGCACGGTCTGCGGCTGCGACCTGAACAAGCGCGAATGCGGCTGCGACCGGAAGCCGGCCGATCCGCGCTGGGCTGCCCTCAAGGACATCAAGCTGAGCTAATGCCCTCGAGCCGGGCGGCCGTCAGAGCGCTTGACTTTCTTGTTCAAAAACACGAAATCTGCGCCCCGTTTCATTTCGACGTAAAGGAGTCGACCGTGGGAGTCCCCAAGAAGAGAACCTCGAGCCAGAAGCGGGACCAGCGTCGCGCCGCCAACTCGCGCTACGAGGCCGCCAACGTCGTGAGCTGCCAGAAGTGCCGCGAGCCCATCCTGCCGCACACGGTCTGCAGCAACTGCGGCACCTACAAGAAGCGCGCGATCCTCGCGACGGCCGAGGAGTAGCCCTCGCGAGCCCCCGCGTTACGCGGGGGATTCGAGGCAGGCCTGATTCGACGGATGCGCATCGCCCTCGATGCCATGGGTGGTGACTTGGCGCCCGCTGCCGCGGTGGCGGGCGCGATTCAGTTCTTGCGCCGCCGCGGGTCGGACTCGGTCACCCTCGTCGGCGACGCGAAGCGCATCGAAGACGAGCTGGCGCGCCGCAAGGCGGCCGGCTCGTTTTGCGTTCACGACGCCCCGGAGGCGCTCGGCCGGGACGTGAAGCCAAGCCGCGCGGCGCGCCCGAACCGGCGCTCGTCGATCCACGCGTGCTTTGACCTGGTGTGCCGCGGCGAGGCCGACGCGGTCGTCTCGGCCGGCAACTCCGGCGCGCTCATGGCTGCCGCGCTCCACCTGCTCGGACGGCTCGAGGGGGTCGAACGCCCGGCGATCGTCACCCCTCTGCCGACGCTGCGCGGGGGCTGCGCGCTGCTGCTCGACTCGGGCGCCAACGTCACCTGCCGGCCCGCCCACCTCGTCCAGTTCGCCCACCTCGGCGCCGCGTGGGCTCGCCGCGTCATGGGGCTCGCGCGCCCGAAGGTCGCCGTGCTCGCCAATGGCGAGGAGCCGACCAAGGGCACGGACCTGACGCGCGCGGCCTCGGGCCTGCTGCGCGCGAGCAGCCTCGAGTTCGTCGGCTACGTCGAGGGCAAGGACCTCTTCACCGGCGAGGTCGATGTCATCGTCACCGACGGCTTCACCGGGAACGTGGTGCTCAAGACCACCGAAGGCGCGGCGGCCGCCCTCGGCGCGATGCTCAAGCGCGAGATCGAGGCACGCTCGACGGCCCGGCTCGGCAACCTGCTGATGGCGCCCGCGTTTGCAGGCTTCAAGAAGATCGTCGACTGGGCCGAGTACGGCGGAGCGCCGCTGGTTGGCGTCGACGGCGTGTGCATCGTCGCTCACGGCCGCTCGACGGCGCGCGCCTTCAAGAACGCGCTCGCCACCGCTTCGCAGGCCTGCTCCACCGCGTTTTCCGACGACCTCGCCCGGGCCGCTCTGGCTGCCCGAGAGTTGATCGGTTCGACGGCCGCACGACAAGCGGCCAAAAGGTAGCGTTCCCATGCGCGCGCGCATCATCGGCACCGGAGGCTATGTCCCCGAGCGGATCCTGACCAACGAGGAGCTCGGGGCGCGAATCGACGCGAGCCCGGAGTGGATCGTCGCGCGCACCGGAATCCGCGAGCGGCGCCTCGCCGCCGAGGGCGAGGCGAGCTCGGACATGGCGGTCGCCGCGGCAAGGCGGGCGCTCGAGTCGGCGGGCCTGCAGCCGCGCGACCTGGACGCGATCATCGTCGCCACGGTCACCGGCGATGTGCCCACCCCGGCGACCGCGGCCTTCGTCCAGGCCAAGCTCGGCGCCCAGCGGGCCTTTGCCTTCGACCTCTCGGCCGCCTGTGTCGGGGCGGTCTATGCGCTCGCCGTCGCCGACACCTTCATCCGGGCCGGGACCGTCAAGCGCGTGCTCGTCGTCGGGGTCGAGCTGCTCAGCCGCTCGGTCGACTGGGACGATCGCAACACCTGCATCCTCTTCGGCGACGGCGCGGGCGCGTTGGTCGTCGAGGCGACCTCGGAGCCGGGGCGCGGGGTGCTCTCCTCGCACCTTCACAGCGACGGCTCGCTCGCCGAGATTCTCTGGATCCCCGGACCCGGCACGGCCGCGCCGGTCTCCGAGAGGCTGATCGCCGAGAAGCTCGACAAGTTGAAGATGAACGGGCGCGAGGTCTTCAAGGTCGCGGTGCGCACCCTGGCTGCCGCCGCCCAGGAGGCGCTCGATGCCAACGGCATCTCCGTCGACCAGATCGCGCACGTGATGGGCCACCAGGCGAACTTGCGAATCATCGAGGCGGTCATGGAGCGGGTCGGCGTGCCCATGGAGCGCTGCTGGCTCAACCTACACAAATACGGCAACACCTCGGCCGCCTCGCTGCCGCTGCTTCTCGACGAGGCCTCGCGCGCGGGCCGGCTGCAGCCGGGCGACTACGTCCTGCTGCTCGCCGCGGGCGCCGGGATGGCGTGGGGCAGCGTGCTGTTGCGCTGGTAGGCAGGCAGCAGCGGGACCAGGGAAACAGGGAGGAGTCGCATGAGCAAGGTCGCTTTCGTCTTTCCGGGCCAGGGCTCGCAGCAGGTGGGCATGGGCCGCGAGCTGATGGCGGGCCACGCCGCCGCCCGGGCCGTCTTCGAGCGCGCCGACGATGCGCTCGGCGAGCCGCTCTCCAGGCTCATCCTCGAGGGGCCCGAGAGCGAGCTGAGGCTCACGGCCAATACCCAGCCGGCCATCCTCACCGTCTCCATCGCCTACTACGAGGTGCTCGCGGCCGCCGGGCTGAAGGCCGACTTGGTCGCCGGTCACTCGCTCGGCGAGTACTCGGCGCTCGTCGCCTCTGGCGCGCTGCGCTTCGAGGACGCGGTCCGGGCGGTGCGCGCCCGCGGCGCCTTCATGCAGGAGGCGGTGCCTCCGGGGGTCGGGGCGATGGCCGCGGTCACCCGGCTTGCTCCCGAGAAGGTCCGCGAGGTCTGCGAGGTCTGCGAGCAGGCGGCGCAGGGCGAGGTCTGCGCGCCGGCGAACTTCAACAGCCCGGAGCAGACGGTCATCGCCGGCCATGCCGCCGCGGTCGAGCGCGCCGGCGAGCTCCTCAAGGCAGCCGGCGCGCGCCGCGTGCTGCCGCTGCCGGTCAGCGCGCCGTTCCATTGCAGCCTGATGGCGCCGGTCCAGCCCCGGCTGCGCGAGGTGCTCGAGGGCTTCTCCTTCCAGGCGCCGCGGGTGCCGGTGATCACCAACGTCGAGGCCGCGCCCAACAGCGACCCGGGGCGCATCGTCGAGCTGCTCGTCGCGCAGGTGACCGCGCCGGTGCGCTGGGTCGAGACCGTCCAGCGGATGGTGGAACTCGGGGTCTCGCGCGTGATCGAGGTCGGCCCGGGCAAGGTCCTCAGCGGGCTGGTGCGCCAGACCGACAAGTCCATCGAGGCCGTGGCCTGTGACGATCCGGAGGGGCTCGAAAAGCTGCTGGGGACCGGCGGCTAGCGGCGGCCGCGCTGATTTGCACAGCGGAGCGGCGAAGGCGCGCCTCGTCGCGCAGGGCGGGTAGCTGGGCGCGCGTGCGGCCAAACCCGCACTGGCCGGTAGTTCACAGAAGGTCGCGACTTGGTTATAACGGCCAGCATTTTCAGCGGGCGAGGAGTCTCGCCCGCTCGAAGTTGGCGGCGACAAGAGCCCGGGGACGGGCCGACTTGGAGGCAGTGGCACATGAGCACGACGAACGTCGAGGTGAAGGTCAGGTCCATCATTGCCGATCAGCTTGGTGTCGGAGAGGACGAGGTCAAGAGCGAGAGCTCGTTCACCGACGACCTGGGCGCCGACAGCCTGGATATCGTCGAGCTGGTGATGGCGATGGAGGACGAGTTCGACGTCGAGATCCCCGACGACCAGGCCGAGAGCATCAAAACCGTCAAGGACGCGGTCGACTTCATCAACGCCCACAAGAAGTAGGCAGACATGAACCGTCGCGTCGTCATCACCGGGCTGGGTCTGGTGACCCCGCTGGGAACAGGCGTGGAGAAGGCCTGGCTCGCCCTGGTCGAGGGCCGCAGCGGAGTCCGTCCGATCACCCGCTTCGACGCGACCGGCTTCGACACGCGCGTCGCCGGTGAGGTGCCCGACTTCCAGCCCGAGCTCTGGATGGAGAAGAAGGAGGCGCGCCGGCTCGATCTTTTCGAGCAGTTTGCCCTCGCCGCCGGGGTGATGGCCTGGGAGGACTCGGGCCTGAAGGTCAGCGCCGAGAACGAGGATCGCATCGGCTGCCTCGTCGGCTCCGGGGTCGGCGGCATTGGCTCGGTCGAGGAGGCTCACGGCAAGCTGCTCGACAAGGGCCCGGGACGGGTCAGCGCCTTCCTGATCACTCAGATCATCGCCAACCTGGGCGCCGGGGCGCTCGGCATCCGGCTCGGGGTCAAAGGCCCGAACTGGGTCCCGGTGTCGGCCTGCGCGACCGGCGCGCACTCGATAGGCGAGGCCGCCCGGCTCATCCGCTACGGCGAGTGCGACGCGGTGCTCGCCGGCGGGGCCGAGGCGCCGCTCACCCCGACCTGCGTGGCGGGCTTCAACGCGATGAAGGCGATGTGCAGCGACCGCAACGACTCGCCCGCGCGAGCCTCGCGTCCCTTCGACGCGAGCCGCAACGGCTTCGTCCCGGCCGAGGGCGCCGGCGTGCTCGTGGTCGAGGAGCTCGAGCACGCCCGGCGGCGCGGAGCGAAGATCGTCGCCGAGCTCGTCGGCTACGGCGCCAACTCCGATGCCCACCACATCACCGCGCCGGCGCCGGGCGGCGAAGGGGCGGTGCGCTGCATGAGGCGGGCCCTGCAGGACGCGGAGATGCGTCCGGAGGAGATCGGCTACATCAACGCCCACGGCACCTCGACCCCGCTCAACGACGCCAACGAGACGCTGGCTATCAAGCGGGTCTTTGGCGAGCACGCCCGCAGGCTCGCGGTCAGCTCGACCAAGTCGATGACCGGGCATCCGCTCGGGGCCGCCGGGGGCATCGAGACGGTCTTCTCGGCGCTCGCCCTGCAGCGCGGCGTGCTGCCGCCGACCATCAACTACGAGACCCCGGATCCCGAGTGCGACCTCGACTACGTGCCGAATCGGGCGCGCGAGCTGCGGGTCGAGGCGGCGATGTCCAACTCCTTCGGTTTCGGCGGGACGAACGCGGTGCTCGTCTTGAAGCGCTACCGCGGATAGAAACGGGCCACGGGCGGGCCGGCCGCTGGCGCTCAGAGGACGACCGAAACGCGGGCCGGCCCCCGGGGCTTCGGCGAGTCGGCCAGTTCAGGCGGCTTCGACAGCGCGGTCCGGCCCCGCTCGGTCGATCCGCAGCAGCAAGAGCAAGAGGGTTCCCATGCGCATCGCGATAGCCAACGACCACGCGGGCCTCGAGTTGAAGAAGGAGATCGCCGAAGGGCTGGCGAAGCTCGGCCACCGCGTCGAGGACTTCGGCACGCATGACAACAGCTCGGTCGACTATCCGGACTTCGCGACCCGCGTGGCGAAGGCGGTGCGCGACGGGCAGGTCGACGCAGGCGTGCTCGTCTGCGGCACCGGCATCGGGATGTCCATCGTCGCCAACAAATACCGCGGCGTTCGCGCCGCGCTGTGCACGACCGAGTTCGAGGCGCGCATGGCCCGTCAGCACAACGACGCCAACGTACTCTGCATGGGCGAGCGGGTTGTCGGGCCGGGCCTCGGGCGCGCCATCGCCGAGGCCTTCGTCGGCACGCAGTTCGAGGGGGGCCGCCACCTGAAGCGCGTGCAAAAGATCGCCGATGCCGAGCGGGAAGCCGACGGCTTGAAGTGAAACCTGGGGCTCGCCGGCTGCCGCGCACAGCCTGCCGGTGACCTGTCGACCATGGGCCAGGCTCGATGGTCCTGGAGGACGCGATGCACCGACACGTTCTTGCCTTGGCCACCATCGCCTGGCTTTCGGGTTGCGTGGCCCTGGCCGACAGTCGCCAGTTCGAGCACCGCGCGACCGTGTATGGCGAGCAGGAGAAGCTGCGTTCGTCCAAGTCGGAGTCTTGCAAGGTCTACGTCGTCCCGGAAGCACCCCGCTCCAAGCGCCTGGGGGCCATCCTCGTTCCCGCCGAGCTCGCCTCCGAACAGCGCCTGGACGACGAGTCGCGCCAGTACGCCTGCGGGCTGCGCGCCCGGTACGCGGTGAAGGAGGAGGAGACGACCGCCAAGGACGGCAAGCCCATCTGGCGCCTGGGGCTCTACGCAGAGTAGACGCCGTGCCATCGACGGCAGCTTGAGACCGAGGCCCGCCTGCTCAAAGGAGCGGCGGGGCCT